>DAMCTP010000047.1:0-22479 GCA_032113595.1 Pseudogracilibacillus sp. | reverse complement strand
ATTTGAAAGCATATAATCTTAAATTTTGATAAGGTTATTAAAACAAAATCAATATATTAATAATACAGTTGGTTGATAAATATGAGAGCGAATAAACAGAAATATACATACATTCTTGTTGGAAATATTTTTGTTAATTTAGAACAAAATATAATAAGCCTATTTATTTTATTGTTTTTTAAGGCAAAATCATTTGAAGAATTTAATAGATTATCTAGAAGAAGGATACCTGTATTTCTTTTAAGGTTTGTGCGTATTCTACAGTTTACCCATAAATTTTATAATACAAAGAAACAGTATGACAAGGAAAGCAGATTACCCATCATAAGCTCTAATTATTATGGAAATTGTTTAATAGAGTTACGCCAAGGTGAATATAAAGTATTTGATTTTAAGAAAAAATTGGTTACCACAACTTTTCCATACTATTTTTCTGAAACTAGTATGAAGAAAAAAATTAATAACCTAAAAAAAGCTGAAACTTGTATTTTAGCACCAAGATTAATAAAGTGGAATGTGAAAGAAAGGTTTCTAGTAGAAGAGTATAAAAATAAGAAAGTTTATTCATATGAATTGATACATTTAAATAGGTATATTATAAGAATCACCCCAATAATAGGTGAAATAATATCAACAACAGAACCCAAATATGTAAACTTTTATAAATATTATTTCGATGAGATCAAATTAATATATTTGTTAATTGATAGTAAAAACAAATTATATAATAAATATGAAATAGATAATCTAAATAATATAAAAAGATTCATTGACTATTCAATGAAAATGTTTAAAAATAATTTTGATATACAAAATAAAATTACTTTAGTTCTTTCACACGGAGACTTATGGGAAGGTAATATTCTAATTGAAAGAAATGAAATTAGTGTCATTGACTGGGATACTATTGGAAATCGTAGTTTTTATTTTGATATTTATTTTTCAATTTTTATGTTAATCGCAAATAAAACACATTTTGACAAAGTTAACTATGAGGGATTAGCTCATCTGAATGATGAATTAGAAGAAAGTATTCTATTATTTTACAATAATTTACATAAGGTTTTTAAAGATAAAAATAGCTATTATAAATCGATTCCTAAGCAATTTGAAGTGTATCGACATATGTTTTACATTGAATTAATAACCCTTATATTGAAGGAAAATGAAAAGGACCCAAGGAAAAACCTCACGGAAATCAACACATGGATAAAACGATTTCAATATTTCGAAGAATTAAGAGCATATGAATAAAAGACATCTTAGTTGTATGTATATAAAAATGCCTATTAATGGTGATGCTAATCAATGTTTGAAATAAGCATTATGTTACTGATATATAATTTTGAATAACTATTATCAATACTATTATCAATATATATTGATTCAATTTAGGTTCATATTTTTACTTATTTTGAACCTATACTATTTACGTTAGTTTAAGAGACAAAAGTGGCTGAATTTGTGACGAATATTTAAAAAGAAATAATTAAATCAAGGTAATTATAAAAAAGTCGGGGGCATCTACATTAGGAAATAAGGGTTTAGAAATTTCTTATGGTCGTAATGTTGATTTTATTGATAGTAATGATTATACGAATGAAATAATGATTACAAAGTAAACAAATTTATTATTTCTGAATAAATTGAATGGCAGAAAATTATTTAGAAAAGTAAAAATATGATAAATATTTTTATATATTGTTATGAAACAATTGCTTGGTTATAAACTATATTAGGTAATTGCTAATGGGTCCCACGAAACTATTGACTCGTTTGTAAATATAGTAATAAAGAAACATTTTGAGGAAGGCAAAATAATAACATTTGAAGATCTTTAACTTACTGTTGATAGAATTATAAGCATGGTTGGATATAGTACAACAAAAATCTTTTAGGTTTAAACATAAAAAAACAGTGGATTTTATGGTGGTAAGTAAGTGGGTTTTTATTACAGTTGTTTGTATCTTGCTATTTAGGCACTGATAATTTAACAGCAGGGTATTAGTTTAGGAGGCTTATAGAATGAAACTTGCCTTTATTTCAGATATTCATGGTAATGCAATTGCGTTAGATGCAGTACTTGTGGATATAAAGAAAAGAGTTATTGACCAAATTATCGTACTTGGCGACATTTGCTATAGGGGGCTAGAGCCAAAACGTTCACTCGATGTGGTAAGGTCATTAAATACTAATGTCATAAAAGGAAATGCTGATGAATGGATTGTCCGGGGCATCAAGGAAGGAGAAGTACCTGAAGATGTTCGTCCAATGATGAGTAAAGAACATGATTGGTCTGTTTCAAAATTGGATGATAAAAGTGTGGAATATCTTAAAAATTTACCGGAAGAATTAACGTTAAAATTTGATTCAATTAAAATTCATGCATTCCATGCAACACCTGCTAGTTTATTCAACGTTGTTCAACCAGATGAAAGTGATGAAAAAGTTTATGAAAAACTTATAACCAATGATGCAGACATATTTATTTATGGGCATATCCATAGGCCGTTTGTTAGATTTATAAATGGGAAATGCGTGGTAAACACAGGAAGTGTTGGATTGCCATTTGATGGTTTGAATAAAGCATCGTATGCAGTCATTGAAATAAACGAAGGTAACTGTGATATTTCAATCGCTAGGGTTAATTATGATGTTAATAAGGTTATAAAACAATTTGAAAAATCCGATTATCCAAATAAAGAAATAATGGTAAAAATATTAGGAAACGCAATTATCTAAGAAAGTATTGATAAAATAATAATCTTTTTGACTCTTATATCGGGGTTTGTCATTGGAATTAACATTGTATTTTTTAAAAATTTATTAGGTTCTTATATGCCTTGGGTGTATAATTTTATTTTATTTAATTTCTATTCCCAAGTACAAATTAGGTAAAAAGTGAAAAAATCCTATTAAATAAAAACATAACATTTTTTAAAGGAAAAAGCAGGGTGATTTCAAGGAAGTCATTTTTTAGTTTGGTGGGGGGTTTCCAAGAAATGAGGATATAATAGGATTATTAAGGTGGCAATTTCTTAAATTAAAATGGCAGGCGGTTTTTATATGGAAGGATTAAGACTCTTTTTAAGTAGTATATTAATAGTACTTATCATATTAATTATTTACACTATTTGGGATAACTTCCGTATTATCGTTGTGGAAGAGGATATTTTTATTGATGATTTACCACCTCAATTAGAAGGTTTTCAAATTGTGCAGATTTCTGATTTGCATAAAAAAAGGTTTGGAAAAAATCAAAAACGACTATTAAATAAAATTAATTCACTCGGATATGATGTCATTGTTTTTACAGGTGATATGTTGAATAATCGAAATAGCACAAATTATGCTCCGTTTTATTCTATATTAGACGGTCTTGATAATAATGAAAATGTGTTAGTTGTCCCGGGAAATGCTGATCCAGCCAGTTATATTTATCATCCTAATTTTGAAAAAAGTAATTTTGTGAAAGGAATAGAAAAAAGGGGTGCCACTTTTTTAGAATCCTTCACAACACTTAGGAAGGATGGTGCAATCATTTATTTTGTAGATTTTGAAATGGGCATCATTAAAAATCCTGAACATATTGGCAAGACTAATGGTTCGTTTCAAGCACTTCATCCGACAAATGAACGATATAAAGGGTATCAACAAAAATTATGGAATAATATGATGGAATCAAAAATTTTCGATAATCAAAATGTCATCATTGCATTAAACCATTTTCCTGTACCAGATGCAAGAGTGGAATTTATTCACTCAGATCCTCATACAGTATGGCGGGATTTTGATTTAATAATTGCTGGCCATTATCATGGTGGGCAATTCCGTCTACCATTTATCGGTGCAATCTTTATTCCCGATCCCTGGTATGAACCAAATAGCTTCTTCCCACCACAAAATCGTGTCAAAGGACTCGGGGAATACAATGACACAAAACAATATGTAAGTGCTGGTCTGGGGGCGAGTGATGCCATTCCATTTTTGAAATTCAGGCTTTTCAACCCTTCAGAAATAAATGTTCTTACATTGCGAAAAAATTGATATAGGTTTATTCTGTTTTTTCATTTTAAAATATTTAATTGGAATTGGAAAAACAGAATTGGATAAATTCCAATCTTAAGTAAGATGGACAGCAGTTTGAATATACAACTGCACGATCACATAAAATACAAGAGCAAATTTCCAGTTGAATTTTATCCCATTCGTAAACAAACTTAATTTGTTTTCTTCACTTAAGACGATGACAGGCATAATAAATGGTGACAGTAAAATTGAAATGGCACTTCCTGATGTGATGGATAAAACAAGTAGTTCCGGTGGGTAGGGAAGGGCCAAATCACCTAAGATCCCGGCGACTAATACCATTACAGTTAAAGGTCCCATTCCAAAAAAGCCGAATAAAATAATAATAAAAGGTAACAAAAATAATGGATTAATGAATGGAAGATGATTTTGTAAATAGTGTAGTCCATCAATAACGACAGTTGCAAATGGAGTCTTCCTTAATGCAAAAATTAAAACTCCGACAGAGAGCATAATGCTCATTGAATAGGCTTGATGAAGCATTTCTTTTTGAACGTATTCCTTCATAATAAACGCAAACTTATTCATTCTTCCCTTTACGATGTAAAATGTAACAATCCAAACGACAATTGTCATTGGAATAGTTAGCATTAATCGCAAGTTAAAAAATCCATGGATTAAAAAGATAGTGCCAAATAAAGAGAAAAATAAAATTGCAAATTCAATCACATTTCTTTTTCGTAATTTTTCATTAGAGGCATGTACTAAAATATTCTCGATATTTTTTTGTAAGACAGGTGTTAATGGAACATCGGATTTTCTTTCTTGAATCATAGAAAATATAGTCGCAATCGTAGTCCCAATTAAAGCAATTGTAGCCCCCTGTAATATAGTCTTCGATAATGTTGCTCCTAATATTTCTGTTGCAAATATAAAACTTGGAATACTAATGACCCATAAAGAGGCCATGGAAAAACCCCGTAACAATGCAGTCCCCTTAAACTGCTCCCACACTATTGTTTTTTGGTCTTTCAAAATGACGTTTACAAATTGATACATCATGGGAATAGAAGCAAATAATAAAAAGTAAGCAATAACTTGGGTGAATCCGACGATTCCGAAGTAAAATTTACGACTCGTATTGACTAATTTGTAAAATACACTAATAATATCTTCAATATATGATTCCTCGCGTAATACCCAACTAATTAAAGGGATAAACGCTAAAAATCCAACTAACTCCCTCATGACTAGCAAGCCATCTAATATTCCGTTGAAAATCGATTCATTAGTGACGGTGAGAATAATAATCGCAGCAATTAAGAGTGTTAACGGTAATTTAAATTTTCTAATTGAAACATATGGCACTGAAAAGATGAATAAAATTAACCCGAAATATGGTAAAAGTTGTTCGAAAAAGGAGATATGATAAAAAGAGGTTAAAAAGTGGGTGATAATATACCCTAACATTCCTATTTGTAATGAAATTGCTAATCCCTTTTTCATCATATAAATAACCCCATCATTCTTAGTTACCTGAAGGTGATACACTATTTGGATATGTACCACATCTTCTATATTTTAAAAACCAAAGCTAGTTATCTTTAAGTCAGTTAACTAGCTTCGGATTCAAATATAATTAATCATTTTTTTCCATTAATAAATGATGTTTTTTACTC
This sequence comes from Pseudogracilibacillus sp., assembly GCA_032113595.1. Classification (GTDB taxonomy): domain Bacteria; phylum Bacillota; class Bacilli; order Bacillales; family Amphibacillaceae; genus Pseudogracilibacillus. Next base: position 16,771 of record DAMCTP010000047.1, on the reverse strand, counting down.
ATTGTTTTTAGCGTTTTTGCAACCATTCCATAGATAGAATCCTCGGGATAATGACCCTTTTCATCCTTCTGACCTGCTTCAATACCTGTTAAGATTTCAATGCCCTCTTGAATTGTTTTAATCGCATAAATATGGAATTGATTTTCTTCTACGGCTTTAACAACCTCATCCCGTAACATTAAATGTTGCACATTTTGATGAGGAATTAACACACCTTGTGTGCCGGTCAAGCCTCGTTGCTGACAAACGTTAAAAAACCCTTCAATTTTTTCATTTGCCCCACCAATTGGTTGGATTTCACCTTTCTGGTTAACTGATCCCGTAACGGCAAAACCTTGGTCGATTGGCACTCCCGCTAAACTTGATAATATGGCATATAACTCTGTACTAGAGGCACTATCCCCATCAACCCCACCATATGATTGTTCAAATGCTAGATGGGCTGTCAATGATAGAGGATGATCTTGAGCAAATTGTTGCCCTAAATATCCCGCTAAAATATAAACCCCTTTATTATGAATTTTACCACTCATTTTACTTTCTCGTTCAATATTAATAATCCCGTCTTTTCCAATGAATGTTGTGGCTGTGATCCTCGATGGTTTACCAAAACTATATTGACCTAAATTATAAACTGCAAGTCCATTGACTTGCCCAACAATTCCACCTTCCGTATCAATGAGAATCGACCCATCTTCAATACTTTCTTGTAATTTTTCCTCATATAGGTTGTTTCGATATTCTTTTTCTAAAATGGCTTTCATAATATGTTTCTCGGTCAGGATATCATCATTTTCCATTTTAGCCCAAGTATCAGCTTCATAAATAATGTCTACTTGTTCATTAAATCGAGTTGATAACTTATCTTGATGTCCAGCTAATCGTTTACTATATTCAACTATTTTTGCGACTGCTGTCCGATCAAAATGAAGTAAATGATATTTATTACAATGGGTATGAATAAAGCTAGCAAGCCGTGTCATGTTTTCGAGATTGGCATTCATTTCGATATCGAAATCGGCTTTTACTTTAAATAATTTCCTAAAATCTTCTTCATGTTGATAAAGCAATTGATATAGTTGTAGATTACCGATAATAATTACTTTAATATCTAGTGGAATTGGATCTGGACTAATTGACGTCGTTGCCATCAATCCGGATTGTTCGGCAATATTTTCAATCGTCAGCCTTTGATTTAACAGGGCTTGTTTTAATCCCTCCCATGCATGTGCCCTGGAAAAAATATCTTTTGCTTGAATGATAATGTAACCACCATTGGCACGGTGTAAATATCCGGGCTTTATTTTAGTAAAATTAGTACTCATGACCCCCATGCGGCTCTCGTATTCTACTTTACCAATTAAATTATAAAAATTGGGATTGTCAGCAGTAACAACTGGGGCTCCTTCTGTTTCACTATTATCGACTAATAAATTTACGACATATTTCGTATATACATTTTCTTTTGATTTTTTTGGCATCATCATGGCTAAAGGATTTTGATCTTGTTCTTGGTCGTTTTGTAAAAACTCATTAATATTTTTTAAAATATCATTTTGAACGGTTTTAAAATAATCAACAACATCCTTACAGTCTTGATATTTATTAATTAAATCAAACATGTGAAAACCAATGGCAGCAAGGGCAACTTTCTGATCGACGTTTTCCAAGGTTTGTTTCGCTTCTTTTTCTAGTTTACGTAAACGATTTTGATAATCGACCATTTTTTCCTGTACAACGTTCGATTTTTGATTAATGTCTTTTAATTTCTCTTCGTCAAGTTTTCGGTACTGTTCTTCTGTAATTGGTTCACCATCGATTATAGGTACAGTTAAAATACCAGAACCAGATTGTCTTATGACAAAGCCGTGTTCTTTTGCTACATGATTTAGTTCCTCCATGACACGACTACTTTGTTCCTTTAATTCCCGTATAATCGCTGCTTTTTCTTTTTGATAGCTTTCTTCATTAAAGGCTCTTGGAATGTCTACTTTCAAATTTTCAATCAACTGCTCCGCGTCTTCTTTTAAGCTCTTACCGATTCCCAAAGGTAACTGTAGGACTTTTGGTTTTGAGCCATCTTCAAAATTATAGACGTAACACCAGTCATATAATGTCACTTCTTTTTTGGCAAATTCATTCACAATTGATTGTGTAAATGAGGTTTTTCCTGTTCCAGAAATACCAGCAACATATAAATTGTAGCCTATTTTATTGACATTCAATCCGAAACGCATTACTTTTGTACCTCGTTCTTGTCCAATGACATTTTGTAAAATTGGTACCTCTTCAGTTGTTTCAAATTCAAATTGCGTATAGTCGACGGTTGACCTTAGTTTATTTGTTTCTAATCTTGTTTGTCTTTTAACAGGAGAGTGATGTCCGTTGTTCATTATATGTTCCCTCATTTCTTAAAATAATTGTTACTTTGACTATATGGATGATTGCCTTGAGTTGCAAGTAGTTTAATACGATAAAGATAGGTTAATAGATAATTTTCCACATTTAAAATGGAGGTATTAATGCCATTATCGCATAAATAGATAAAAATTTATTGAATAGCGACTTTAATGTATTTCTACTTATCTCGAAAAATTGTACATCATGTATAAAAATAGTGCCTATTTTTTATATTCTTGTCGAATAGTTATCGAGCTTGATAATCGATATAATCAATGTAACGGTAAATTTGCAAACGCTTTCTTTACGACTATCGAAGCATTATCAAGGGGGAAGACAATGGAGGAATCATACTTAATCAAGCCATTATTAAACCGAGCATATCCAATTGCAACTCATGGTGAAGGTATTTATATATATGATAGTAAAGGAAAAAAGTATATTGATGGTTCTTCCGGAGCCGTAACAGCAAGTATTAGCCATGGTGTCACAGAAATAATAAAAGCAATGAATGACCAAGCCAATAAAATTTCATTTGTTTATCGGACACAATTTTCATCAGTACCTGCTGAGAGATTGGCAAAAAAAATTAGTGAAATCACTCCTGGTAATTTAAATTGGTCCTTTTTTGTCAATAGTGGTTCAGAAGCAACTGAGACGGCATTTAAAATTGCCATACAGTATTGGCAGGAAAAAGGAATACCAACTAAAAATAAAATTATTTCCCGTTGGATGAGTTATCACGGCATCACTATTGGAGCTTTGGGGATGTCTGGTCATGTAGGGAGAAGAGCCTTATTTGAACCATTATTAGAAAAATACCCTTCCATTTCCGCTCCTTATTATTATCGGGATGGTGATGGGAAAACGATAGAACAATGTGATGATGTTTATGCTGATGAGCTTGAAAAGGAAATTTTACGAATTGGTAGTGATCAGATTGCTGCATTTATCGCCGAACCAATTATTGGTGCAGCAGGTGGGGCATTAACTCCGTCGAAAGACTATTTTAAAAAAATAAAAGCAGTTTGTGAACAATATGATATTTTGTTTATTGCAGATGAAGTGATGACGGGAATTGGAAGAACCGGAAAAATGTTTGCGATGGAGCATTTTGGCGTCATTCCAGACATAATGACGACGGGAAAAGGAATGAGTGGGGGTTATACCCCGATAGCAGCAGCAATTATTAGTGAAGAAGTGATGGGGCCAATATTAAAGGGCTCCCAGCAAATAATGAGTGGCCACACGCTAAGTGCTAATCCTCAATCGGCAGCGACAGCATTAGCCGTTTTAGAATATATAGAAGAAAATGATCTTATCCAACATAGTGCTATTATTGGTAAATATTTGAAGGATAAGTTAATCGAGTTAGCACAACAAAGTAAAATAATTGGTGATGTTCGTGGTAAAGGATTGTTTATAGGGATTGAATTTGTAACAGATAAAATAACTAAAAAATCCTTTCCAAAGCATATGGAAATTGTTGGTAAAATCATTGAGCAAAATTTTAAAAATGGTTTAATTATTTACCCGGCAAATTCGGGTGAAAAAGGTCTTCATAGTAATGCAGTTATTATTGCTCCGCCTTTAACGATAGTGCAAGCCGAGATTGATCAATTGATTGAGATATTTTTCAAAAGTTTGCTAGAAGTAGAGGAGCAAGTGGCAAAGGAGATTTCTTCATGAATAAGGTTACTACCGTAAAAAAAGCAGTACAACATATAAAAAATGGATCAACATTAATGTATGGTGGTTTTGGTGGGATAGGAAACCCACCCACGCTTATTAGGGCGTTGCTTGACAATGGTACAACGGATTTAATATTAATTGGCAACGATGTCGGTTTCCCTGATGTTGGAATTGGTCAATTAATTACAGCGAAAAGGGCGAAAAAATTGATTGCCTCACATATAGGTTCTAATCCTAATGCGGGAAAACAAATGTCAGCCGGGACACTTGACATTGAATTTTCCCCTCAGGGTACTTTTGTTGAAAGACTGAGGGCTGGGGGAGTAGGCCTTGGAGGATTTTTAGTTGACATTGGGGTCGATAGCATTGTAGCAGAAAACAAACAAAGGGTTGAGGTAAATGGTAAAACATTTTTACTGGAAACACCACTAACCGCTTCAGTATCCATCGTCTATGCAAAAAAAGCCGATGAGTATGGTAATTTAATTTTTGATAAAAGTGCCCGAAATACAAATCCTTTAGTTGCCATGGCGGGTGATGTAACGATTGTTGAGGCGGATGAAATTGTGCCAATAGGAGAACTAGATCCCGAAGAAATTGTCACTCCAGGGGCATTTGTAGATTATATCGTTCAAAGTGAAGGAGTCGATTGGAAATGGGTTTGGCAGTAAGTGTACGTGATTTAATCGCAATGCGAGCGGCTAAGGAAATTAAAGATGGCATGGTCGTCAATCTCGGAATTGGAATGCCAACATTAGTTGCGAACCATATTCCCCAAGATGTACAGGTCATGTTTCACGCCGAAAACGGAATATTAGGTACAGGACCAGCCCCAGAAAAAGGGGAAGAGGACGAAAATATTTGTAATGCCGGTGGCCTGCCAATTACTGTTATTCCCGGTGCATCATATTTTGACAGTACTTATGCATTTGGCATCATTCGTCGTGGTCTGTTAGATGTAACAATTTTGGGTGCGTTTGAGGTGAGTCAATATGGTGATTTGGCCAATTGGATTGTTCCTAATAAAATTGTATCAGGAATTGGCGGAGCAATTGAATTAGCGCAAAAGGCAAAAAAAGTCATTGTATTAATGAACCATGTAGATAAATATGGGAATGCCAAAATCGTAGAACAATGTCAATTACCACTAACAGCAAAGACATGCGTCGATTTGATCGTAACTGACATGGCCGTAATAAAAGTAACCAAACAAGGATTACACTTAATTGAAACGATGAATGAACATACTGTTGAAGAAGTAATTCAACATACAGCAGCACCACTGAAAATATCAGATCATCTACATTGAAATTAAAGTCCGCACAAATTTTTAAAAAAGTACAAACATAAATTTTTAAAACAAAATAAATGTAATTTGTAAGCGATTACTAAAACAGTATTTGATGTTGAATTTAAGGGTACTAGTAAGTTAATTTCATTGTTACATAATCAACTAATCTTTAAATCTTTGGGATTAAGGAGAGAAAAAATGAATTTAAAATCTAAATTAAATGAATTTATTGATAAAAATGCCAATCGAAATATTGAGCGACTTCAAAAGATGGTGCAGTTAGATAGTAAACAAGGAAATGAGCAGGATGTACAAAAATATATCGCCCAACAATTATCTAATATGGGATTAAAAGTCGACGCTTGGGATTTAAAAGGGGAACGACTTAAAGAGCATGAATTCTTCTACTCTAATCGTTCAACTTTTGAAGGTAGTCCTAATGTCATCGGTGTACTGAAAGGTACAGATAGGGGGAAATCTATCATTTTAAATGGGCATGTTGATGTTGTTCCTGAAGGCGATTGGGAACAGTGGACAGATGTACCATTCAGCGGAAAAAATGAAGCAGGGCATATATATGGTCGAGGCTCAACAGATATGAAAGGTGGCAATATTGCGCTACTTATGGCTATTGAAGCGATAAAGTCATTAAATATATCATTGAAAGGAGATGTTATTTTTCAAAGTGTCGTAGAGGAAGAAAGCGGGGGAGCGGGAACACTTGATGCGATTTTGCAAGGCTACAAGGCAGATGCAGCGATTATTCCTGAACCTACACATATGAAAATATTTCCGAAGCAACAGGGGTCAAAATGGTTTAGGCTAATTGTCACAGGGAAAACAGCCCATGGTGGAACGCCCTATTTAGGGGTGAGTGCAATTGACAAGGCATTTGTCGTAAACCAACATGTAAAACAATTGGAGCAAATTAGAAATGATCGAATTGATGATCCTCTTTATGATGAAATTCCAGTGCCAATACCTATTAATATTGGATCAATAAAAGGTGGAGAATGGCCATCGTCTGTGCCCGACGTCGTTATTTTGGAAGGAAGAATTGGGATTGAACCAGGCGAGACATTGGAACATGCCCAGGAGGAAATGGAACAGTGGATTCAACAGCTTGGGGAAAAGGATGAATGGTTTCAGAAACATCCAGTACAAATTGAATGGTTTGGTGCGAGATGGGTCCCCGGTGAAATTGATCTTGATCATCCCTTAATGAATGTATTGCAAAGGAATTTTACCAAAATCATGCATCAGGAGGCGGAAATAGTTGCCTCACCATGGGGTACTGATGGGGGGTTGTTAACACAAGTTGCCAATACTCCTACCGTTGTATTTGGACCGGGAATAACAGAATTAGCCCATTATCCAAATGAAAAAATAGAAGTGAAGAAAATAATCGAAGTTGCCAAAATTATTGCTGGAACGGTTGTTGATTGGTGTGAGGTGACTTAAAAATGAAAAGGGGGTGAATTAAAAAATACGAGTAAAGGTCATCCAGTCCATATAAAGTTATTTAAAATATAATTAATAAAAAGGGGAGTTAAAATGAAACGTAATTATTTGTTGATGATGTTGATTGCTATCTTGTCTATCGGTATATTAGTTGCTTGTGGTGGGGCTGATCAAACGAACAACAATGCAAATGATTCCAATGATGCTGCAAATAATAATGCTAATAATGAAAATACGGATAATAATGTAGAAAATGATGAGTCTTCTAGCGTGGAAACGATTAAAGATGGTGTGCTAATGTTCGGTTCTAGTGGTTTATATAAACCATTTAACTATGAGGATCTAGATGGGAATCAAACTGGCTTTGAAGTAGACCTCGGAATCGCGATTGCTGAAGAGATGGGATTAGAACCAGAACCTGTTTTTACGCAAGATTTCGGTGCTTTATTAGAGGAAGTTAATACTGATCGAATTGATGTCATTATGGGGAGTTTAACAATTACGGATGAAAGAGCGGAGGTAGTCGATTTTTCACAGCCATATTATCGTTCTGGTCCAATCTTCTATGTGCATAAAGATAATGAAGATATTTTGACTTGGGATGATTTAGATGGTAAACAAGTCGGTGTTGTTTCCGACAGCGTGTATGAGGACACTGTTTTGGAATATATTTCTGAGGACCAATTAAATACTTATCAGTCAGATACAATTGCCTTGCAAGACTTAGCAGCAGGTACTGATCGTTTGAATATGGTACTTACGGATAAAATTGTCGGGCTTGTACAAATGGATGAAAATAATTTGGATATTAAAGCGGTCGGAGATTTAATTTTGATAGAAGAGATTGGTGCAGCTGTTCGTAAAGGGAATGATCAATTATTAAATGAAATTAATCGTGCCTTAGATGTACTTATTGAAAATGGCACATATGCTGAATTAAGTAATAAATGGTTTGGTGAAAATATTTTAGAATAAAAGCAAAATAGTGTGCGCACTCCTCCCAGTGCGCACTCACTATTTCATAGTATGGCAAACATTACTCGCCATTCTATCTATAGAATAGGAGGGAATTGAGTGACATTTTGGGAACTTTTTATAAAAACAATGCCTGGATACAAGGATGCAGTCATTGCGACAGTTGAAATTACTGTATTAGGTTTAGTCATTGGAATGGTCATTGGACTATTTTTTGCGTTTTTAAAGGTAAACAAACTTAAAGTGTTAAATTATGTTGCAGATATCTACATTACATTAATTCGTGGTACCCCGTTAGTTGTACAAATATTTATTTTATATTTTGGACTTGTCCACTTTGTTGATTTAGGTCGTTTTCTCTCTGGTGGTATTGCTTTAGGTGTTCATAATGGTGCCTATATTGCTGAGATTTTCCGTGGGTCAATTCAGTCAATTGATCGTGGTCAATCAGAGGCAGCAAGAAGTTTAGGGATGTCCTATCCTTTAACAATGAGAAGAATTGTTTTACCACAGGCTCTCAGGAGAGCAATTCCGCCTCTCGGAAATCAATTTATCATTGCCCTTAAAGATTCATCACTCGTTGCTTTTATCGGATTTCAGGATTTATTTAATCGTGCTCAACGGATACAATCTGCAACAGGGTTAGCCATGGAATCATATATTATCGTCGGTATTTATTATTTACTTTTAGTTTTAGTGCTATCAATTATTGTCAATAGAATAGAACGATATTTATCAAAAAGTGAAAGGGGGGCAACGTAATGGGTGACAAAGAACTGTTTATTGATGTAAAACAATTACATAAAAATTTTGGTTCTTTACATGTTCTAAAAGGTGTTGACCTTCAGGTAAAGGAAAGTCAAGTGGTTGTCCTTATTGGTGCAAGTGGATCTGGGAAAAGCACCTTATTAAGATGTATTAATTTTTTAGAAATTAATGAAAAAGGTTCTATTTATTTAGAAGGAAAAAAAATTGATCCACATAAGGATGATTTAAATAAAGTCCGTATGCGTACAGGAATGGTTTTTCAACATTTTAATTTATTTCCGCATAAAACAGTAATAGAAAATATTATCGAAGCCCCAATTTATGTGAAGAAAATGGCAAAGGCAGATGCGGTAAAAATAGGGCAGGAATTGTTGGATAAAGTCGGCTTAGGAGATAAAGCTAATGTTTATCCAAGGACTTTATCGGGTGGACAAAAACAGAGGGTAGCGATTGCCCGTGCATTAGCAATGAAACCCAAAATAATGTTATTCGATGAACCTACCTCGGGACTTGATCCGGAATTAGTTGGGGAAGTTCTAGCCGTTATGAAGGGGCTAGCCCAAGAAGGAATGACAATGGTAGTTGTGACACATGAAATGGGTTTTGCAAAAGAAGTGGCAGACGTTGTTGCCTATTTAGATCAGGGGCATATTGTGGAAGTTGGCACTCCTGATGAAATTTTTGACAATGCAAAAGAGGAAAGAACGAAAGAATTTTTAAGTAAGGTCCTCTAGTCATTTGTCTTGAAAAATAAAAAAGGCTAGATAGCATTCCAATTATATGGATACTTTCTAGCCTTTTCACATGCTGGAAATTCCAAGCCTTACTCCCTTGTCTCTATTTCGATTTAATTTTGCTTTAAAACAGTATCTAGTTTATATGCCATTAAACAAAAATTTAATTTGAAAGCATCATCCGTTAATTTTAAGTGGAGACCAGTTCTTTTTTCAATTTGGTTAAGTCGATAACGAAGAGTGTGCCGATGAATATATAATTTTTCCGCTGTGAATTTAATGCTTTGATTTTGTCTGAAATAAGTGTCAATCGTTTCAACTAAATCGATATCACGTCCCGTTTCGGAAAGTAAGTCACCAAGTGTTTCTCCATAAATTGTAGTTAAATCAATTTTATTTCGATGCATTTTAAGTAAAAATTGATACATGCCCAAGTCTTTAAAATGAATAATCTGTTTTGTCGGATCAACCAAATCCCTTAATTGGTTAGCATACTGGGACTCTTGGGCACTCTTTCCCAGCTGGCTAATATTATCGTAAGTATGGCCAATTCCTATCACTAGTGAATTATTTGGTGAATAGTAGTCCCATTGGCGATTTAATTCTTGAGCTAATTGTATCATGTGTTCATCATCATCGTCTTGATCATCAATGATATTCGTTAGTAAAATAATGGATTGAAGTCTCATTTGAATCATATGTTGACGTTTTTTTTGAATGAAGAAATGTTCTATAAATTGATATAAACGGTCTAGTAATTGCATGTCCGTTTGTTCATAGGGAGAAAAGGTTAAGTGAAAGACACTTTGGGATAATGTGAAATCATAATTAAATTTAGCTCCTTGGTCAATAATGAACTGAGGGTTAGAATATTTTATAGTAAAAATATCATCTAATAAATTATTTTGTACCCGAAGTTTTGTCTCTTCAATCGCTTGTTTTTTTATAAATTCCATGGCGTAAATAGAGGTTGCTCGTTCGATTGCTATTTCATCTAATTCATTTTGTTTATTTTTTGATTTTTCCATTACAATCCATCCAAAACAAGATTGTTTTGCAATAATCGGATAAATGGTAAATAAAGTATTTTCTATTTCAAGATATTCAATCGATTTCTTTTCTAGGCTATAAATAAGTTTTGGTTTCATATCAATGTTACCTTTTTGTTCTATAAAAATAGATTGGGATTTATTTTTAGTTTCCTGATTGCTAAAAATGATGCCGTAAAATTCATTGAATATATAGATGTTAGAATTTGTTAGTTCTGATAGTCTACCAGTTATTTCTGATAAACTCCGATCATTTAAAATTAAGGCCATCAGTTCCCGGTGGACTTGTTCGGCTTGTTCTAACAGTTTTGTCTGTTGATTGACAATATATTGTAGTAGTTCCTTTGTTATTTCAGAAAAGTTTATATCGAGTGGGATTTCTATGAGTGGTAGGGCGTTTTCGTTCGCTAATTGGATAAAACTCCCTGGAATTTTTTCCATGTAAAAGCTCGTATAAATGGCAACGGCTGACACTGGGCGGGAACGTAATAAATTATGAAAGATATCTAATCTTTCTCGGTCTTCTAACAAATTAAAGCCAGTCGTGATTAAAAATTCACCGTCTTGTAATCTTTCAATATCTTCAATTACTTCAACGACAGTTACCCATTTTATTTGTTTGTCAATACCTTGCTCTCCAGCAATTAAATTGGTTTGTTTCATAATTGGCAATTGAAGCGCATCTTTTACACTAATAACGATGATCTCTTCCTCCTTTTAAACGACAACAACATGTTATTATCATCATGCTGAATACTTTTATGTGTTCTTTCAACAATACGATTGATTCTTTTTATTAAATAACTGCTTCCTTTAGCATCTTTAAAATAAATCCACTAGGTCCAAATTAATCCCGGAAAATCTTATGAAGCAATATCCATTGAATTTCCTCATTGGTTGGTTTACGTTGTAAGTAGTGTCTTAAGATTAACATCTTTTCGGCTAATGTCATATTAAATGAGAGAAATATGGTGGCAATGTCCCATATTGGGTCAAACATGCCACTGTATTCCCAGTCGATTATTGGATTTGGAGTATTAAGCGTTTGTGAAATTTATTGAATCATTTCCTTCTTATCTATTGTTGGTAAACTCTTATCTTTATTAATTTTACAAATCAACGTCGAATAATGCTTGCCTGTTTAAAACGATTGTATAAGTAATAATTAGAGATTGGTAGACAATATTATAACATACATTTTTTTATCATAGATAAACGAGATTTAATTAACATGGATTTTAAGGATTAAGGGGGAGATTACTGTTTTTTTCAGTGAAGGAGCTTGTATAGCTCCTCTGAAAAATGAGAAAACTGTCATTTCAAGTGTGCTGGGATGTCTAGCTCCTCCGAAAAATGAAAAAATCGTGATTTCAAATGTGCAGGGGTGTCTAGCTCCTTTGAAAAATGGGAAAACTGTGATTTCAAGTGTGCTGGGACGTCTAGCTCCTTTGAAAAATGAAAAAACCGTGATTTCAAGTGTGCTAGGGCGTCTAGCTCCTCTGAAAAAAGAAAAAACCATGATTTCAAGTGTGCTAGGGCGTCTAGCTCCTCTGAAAAAAGAAAAAACCGTGATTTCAAGTGTGCTAGCGTGTCTAGCTCCTCTGAAAAATGTAAAAATGGGGAAATTAAATGAGGGAAGTCATCTCTCTCATTTAGAAATAGCGAAAATGGGAAAATTAAATGAGGGAAGTCATCTCTCTCATTTAGAAATGGTGAAAGCGGGAAAATCAAATGAGGGAAGTCGTCTCTCTCATTTAGAAATGGTGAAAATGGGAAAATCAAATGAGGGAAGTCATCTCTCTCATTTAGAAATGGAGAAAATAGAAAAATCAAACGAGTGTCGTCCTATTAAATGCAATAATACTCTGAATGAAAGGCTGGATGAATAGTAAAGACCACCATTATAGGTAGTCTTTTATGAGTAATCTTCAATACAATTTTATATTTATTTAGTAACCTTTTTCATTGGAGTTGTTTTCCCTTTAGAATTTGATTTAGGGCCTTCCTTTTTTGCTCGATCTAGAGATGCTTGGAGAGCGTCCATTAAGTTCGACTCATAATCGGGTCCTGGTTTTCCCTCTGTTGTAACAGTTGTTGTTTGCTTTTTGTTTTTCTTTTCTTCTATTAATTCGAGCAATGCGGTTCGATAATCATCTTTGTATTTTTCCGGATCAAATTTAGTCGTTAATTGTTCGATGAGCATCTTAGCGGTATCAAGTTCTTTTTTTACCGATTCTACTTTGGTAGGTACATTCGGGACCTCTTTTACATCCCGTACTTCATCTGGATAATGAATAGTTTCAACGACTAAAGTATTAGCATAAACGCGAATAACTGCTAGTTGTTCTTTTGAACGAATCATCATCTTGGCTACTCCTATTTTCTTAGTGTCCTTTAATGCATTCCGCAATAAACCGTAGGCTTTATTGCCACCTTCATTAGGTGATAAATAGTAGCTTTTTTCGAAGTAAATAGGGTCAATGTCCGCTAACTTTACAAAATCAATTATTTCAACTGCTTTGTCTGTTTGTTCTTTTCTTAATGCTTCTAATTCTTCTTCATCTAACAACACAAATTTATTTTTTGCATATTCATATGCTTTAACAATCTCCTCGGTTTTAACTTCTCGATCACATACAGGACATACTTTTTCGTATTTAATCGGTGTTTGACACTCCTTATGTAGTTGTCTTAGTTTTACGTCTTTATTTTCAGTTGCAGCATGCATTTTTACCGGAATATTGACAAGACCAAAACTAATTGTTCCTTTCCACATTGTATGCATTGTTCGTCCTCCTTTTGTGCTTAGTTTATCGTTAACGACTACTTTTATGCTGTCAATGGTTTATTTTTTTATAATTATGCCATCTTATAAGAAGGAGGTTTTCCCATGAATGTGATGAAACCAATAGCAATTGATGCTATCCCACATGGCCAGGATTGGTTGTATGAAGTGAAATATGATGGTTTTCGCTGTGTTTTACATTGGGAAAAAACAAATATCAGACTTATAAGTAAAAACAATAAAGACTTAACCGATTACTTTCCGGAAGTCATTGACTATTGTCAAGCAAAACAACCGCTTATTACTAATTTTTTACCATTAAAATTTGATGGTGAATTAGTTGTTTTGAATCATCATTTCGGGGCGAATTTTTCTTTAATACAAAAACGCGGAAGAATGAAAAGTAAAGAGTCAATTAAAAAAGCATTGGAAATAAGACCTGCAACATTTATGGCATTTGATTTGTTGCAACTAAATGGAGAAGACCTTTATCAAGATAACATTCAAGTTCGTAAGAGGTTACTAAATGATGTGTTTAGAAAAGCTAAATTGAATTTAAGAATCTATTTAGTTGATACATATGAAAATTTCGATAAACTGTGGCAAATCATTTTTGATTTTAAAGCCGAAGGGATGATTGTAAAAAGGAAAAACAGCCTTTACTATGAAGGGAAAAAACATCGTGATTGGTTCAAAATTAAAAATTGGCGGACAATAAAAGGTTTCCTAACCCATTTGGATACGGAAAACGGGTATTTTACAGTTAGTGTTTATGATGGGAAAATGATTAAAACAATTGGAAAATGTAAACATGGACTAAATGATGAGTCAATAAAAACTTTAAAACAAATTTTTTTATCAGAAGGAAACAAACAGGGGAACGGCTATACGCTTCTACCAGCAATTTGTGCATCTATAAATACGTTGGATTTATACAAGGATGAATTGCGTGAACCAGCATTTAGAGAACTGTTGCCTACCGTAAAGCCTACTGATTGTACATTACAACAACTAAAGCTTGATATGGCAATGATTCCGCCCAAAATCGAATTCACTAATATAGAAAAAGTTTTTTGGCCAGACAATAGATTAACGAAAGGAGACATGCTTACTTATATGCGGGAAATTTCTCCTTATATGCTACCCTTTTTAAAGGAAAAGGCATTAACAGTGATCCGTGCGCCAGATGGGGTTCGACATGAAAGTTTCTTTCAAAAGAACTTACCAAATTATGCACCCGAATTTATTGATTCTGTAAAAATAGATAATGATCAACTAATAATTTGCAGTAAATTAGAGGTACTCATTTGGTTTGCAAATCATGGGGCAGTTGAATTCCATGTGCCTTTTCAAACGATAGGAAGTAATTACCCAAATGAAATTGTCTTTGATTTAGACCCACCTGACAGAGATAGTTTTGATTTAGCGATTAAAGCCGCCCAAATATTGAAACCTTTATTAGATGAATTGAATTTAATTTCTTTTGTTAAGACTTCCGGAAATAAAGGTCTACAAATCCATATTCCGATTGAAGAGGGTAGCATAACTTACAATGCAACAGCCCTTTTTACACAGGCGATTGCATGGACGGTAGAAAATGCTTATACACATTTGTTTACAACTGAGCGATTAAAGAAAAATAGAGAAGGACGATTATACATTGATTATGTTCAGCATGGAAAGGATAAAACAATCATTGCCCCATATTCACCAAGGAAAACAAGGGATGCCACAGTTGCCGTTCCCCTTTATTGGAATGAGGTAAAAAATGGGCTTGTTCCGGATCAATTTACAATTGAAAACGTAGTAAATCGGGTGCAGGATATTGGTTGTCCATTTGCAAGTTATTTTAATGCCGCAAAAATACAAAACCTAGACAAAGTACTGAAAATGATAAATAACTAAAACCTACCGCTGTACTCCATATAAAAAATTGCCTGAAATTTGTCACACCCAGCTTGAAAAGGACGATAAAAATAAAAAGCCCATAGTCTTTATGCTAACAGGTTCGGTTTTTAAGTACAAAAGGTTAAATAGAATTAGAAATATCAGCCCTTATTATCGGGATATTTTTAATTGGATTCACACCACAATTACAATTAAATTAACAAGCAAACAGACCCCTTTAGACAAGTTCCTTTTTTGGTTTTCTTATCACATAATCGCGCCTGATTGTTGATACCTCTAAACGGAGGTGCTAAAAATCAATTGTTCGCCTAGTTTACCTATTTTCCTTCTACCGGTATCACGGTAACCAACTTTTTCATAAAGTTTTTGAGCTGGAATGTTTTTATGATTAACTGCCAATACAATCTCATCGTATTGTGGCAGTTCCTGATTAATAAAGCTTTTAAGCAGATTCATTCCTTTTGTTGCAAACCCCTTACCTTGTTGCAAATAGTTTATTGATAATGCAGTTAATAACAAGGCATGAGGGTTATCGGAATATTCCTTTACTCTGTTGGTTGAGTGTAGCAAGAAAAACCAACTGGTTCATTTTTATTTAGTATTACAATTGGATATTGCCCATCTACTAACCCTTCCAATAAATCAACTGGAAATGCTGTAAATTGTGCTTTCTCTTCAGGCAATTCAAAATTCCTTAGTTGTTTAAAAAATTCTTGTTTATACCACTGTAATTCTACAGATTGATTAAGCGTATTCCCCATAAATAAACAGCCCCTTATACTTTTAAAAAATTTAAATTATTACAACAATCTAGCTAGTTTGTTGAAGAATCCTATCAATATTATTATCATAGATTATTCATTGTATAAATTGATTCCTAAAAAGTTTTCTCTTTAATGTATGGCCCTGTAAAAGTTCAAAATTGTTTATTTACAAAAAGGCAGGAACTCCCAATTACTGGGAGTTCCTATGGTTGTATAGGTTTCCTTATGCAACAATTGCGCCCAATTATGGACTTTCTTTTCGATATTTGTTCATTAATGCATTTGCACTCTCGGGTATAACCACGAAGAGAATAATTCCAACCATCATTACTAAAAAGGCTTCTGAGCTTATTGTTTCAGTCAAAAGAAGAGATGTCATAATAGCTAATACTAATAGTCGCCAATGAAGAAGATACTTATTCATCTAATCACCCCTAATTCCTTTCATATTAATATGACCCGTTCGTATCACCGTATAAAATATATTTTATACGGTGAATTTACTTAATCTTAGTGTATCATATGTTTCTGTGTTTTGTATAAGATTTCCCTGAATAATCAAGTCTTTAATAGTGACTTTGTTGTTTTGAGGATGGATGCCTTCTTGGATTTGAAGCCAAGCAAGATTATTGTTATCAACAACAAACTTTAACAGAGCCTAATGTACTGAAAACCCCCCGGCTATGCCGGGGGGTTCAATACTCCAAAACAGAAACCATAACCCTTATAGCATAAGGATTATGGGACTAATATTAATTAAGTTGTTCACTTAACGAGAGTAGTGTTCTACAGCATTTAAAAGCCTTATATATCAACGTTTACAGACTGTTTAAAATCAATTAGCCCCAATTTTAGCCCCACTTGCCAGACTCTCACTGAATGCAACTACTGCTTTATCCTCTAATTCTTTGAAGGAATGAGAATATACATTGTAAATCATTTCA
>DAMCTP010000046.1:297-23328 GCA_032113595.1 Pseudogracilibacillus sp. | reverse complement strand
TTTGGATTGAGACTTTATGGTAAAATATGTATATTATAAAAAAAGTATATTATCATATAATTATTTCAACTAAAAGCAATATATGGAGGAACTTTTAATCGTTTTCAGATGAATAAACAACTTGACTAGCCTAGAATATTCATCAATTGATTATGATTCACCAAGGAGCAAAGAAAGTGCCCCTTGATGAATTTATTTATTGTAATTTGCTCTTTATTTCACGATCCCATCGATTCGACCATTCATCATTAAATTCTGCCATTTTTAACGTATCCAACATAATTGCATTTTCGATTACTTCGGTATCAAATGCCGGTAAATCTTTAAGTGAATCAGGTATTGGAGCATTTAAGTTAGTTGGAACATAAAATGTTTGTTCTGCATATTGAGAGATTGCTTCCTCTTCGATAAATAGATTAATTAATTCCTCGGCAATCTCTTTCTTTTTGCTTGGAATACCCTTTGTTGCGGATACATAAAGTGGTACAGAAATCACACCTTCCTCAGGTATAGATATTCCTATGTTTGCACCCTCATCTTGCCATACTTTCGTTTGTTGAAAATCGAAATAGGTAATGTCTGCCTCACCAGATGTGAGAAGATTCTTCAACTGTTCATTAGATGTAAAAAACGAATGAATTTGATCGATATTTTCTGACCAGACCTCAAAACCAGGGTCGATATCTGATTCACTTCCACCATTTAACTTAGCTGCTATTGCTAACATTTCAAATTGATAATCCCACAATGCTACCTTACCTTTATATACCGGGTTAGACCAAAGATCTGCATAGCTCGTTGGTGGTTCCGTAACATTATCTTCGTTATAAATTAAACCCCATGCACCAAATGCATACGCAATTCCTTTATTATCTTCTGCTATAAATTGATCAGGAATATTTTTAAGATTAGGTATATTATCAGCGTTCAATGGTTCCCACATATCATCTACAATTCCACTATTAAAAGTCTTTTCGTTTAAAAATGCAATATCAATATATGGATCATCAGGTGTAGCTTGACGAGCTGCAACCATTTTGGGATAAGTATCTGCATTACTAGACTCTATAATTTGAATATTTACATGTGGATTATCCTTCATATAATTCTCAACTACTTCTCTGGGGACATCCTTATGTCCAGGTGCAGCAAAAACAAACAATGTTAAATCAATTTCTTCTTTTTCACTTGATCCTGAACCACCACATGCCGCGAGGACAACTACCGTTACTAACAACAAAAAGGTGAATACTCGAAAATTTTTCTTCATGAACTTTCCCCCTATATACCTTTTATTTAATTGGCGCTCCTAAAAACGCTAACATTTCTCCCGTGCCTACAGCCTGATTTCCAAACAATGGATATCCAATGACTACCGCTTCTTCTGAACTTCTGAATTCTTGTACTAAATCACCGAAAGGATTTCTAATTTCTATAAAAACTTCATCTTTTTGAACCATTTCCCCTGGGTCCTTCATAAAATGAACAATTCCCCCTCTGTCTGCAAAGAACTCCAGCCATTTTAATGGAGAAGGGATTGATGGCAAGTTAGGATGTGATTCAATAGACCCATCTATCATTCCCAAAGTACGCATGACATTCAAAGTCCCTCTTACGCCAACTTTGACAGACTCCTTATCAATTCGTCTCCATACCCTTAACTCTACAGTAATTCCGTATATTCCTTTTCTCTCAGCAGCCGATATCATCGTTCCAGAACGGTGATCCATATTCGTTTCTCTCAACTCAATACTTGGTAAACCAAATGCCTTTGCCAACTTTTGGGATGTTTCCCACGACTCATCAGTAATTCCACCTTTAACCGCTGAATGAAGAATAGTCGGGTCACACATACAATGGAAATCGACTATATAATCTGACTTCAGTACAGCATGATCGAAAATATCCCTAGCTATTGATTCGGATAACCACCTATTTTTTTGTCCGGGAAACGAACGATTTAGATTCATCCCATCTTCTGGTGTCGTCCAACTAGATTCACGATAAGCAAACGGGTTACAAATTGGTAACGCAATAATTGTCCCCTTTAACTCGTCAGGACTTACAATTTCTCTGCAAATCTTTCTTATTACTTCTGTACCAGTAATTTCGGGACCGTGAATCGTCGATGTAAGCAATAATGTAGGACCTTCTGTTTTTCCCTGAACTATTATTACTGGGATGTTTACGGGTGAACTATCCGACAACTCTGCAACTTTTAATTGACCAAATACTGTTTTCCCTTTTTCTGCTACCGCGGTTCCAACTTTTAATTCCTCCATTGCTTAATTACCTCCATTTTTCCTTAAAACTATTGTTTTATCCTTATACCAAGAAATTTTCACTTTGTCATTTAAGTTTAGTCTTTTTCCACTATACCCATTCATAATTCGGGAGCTAATTTCTTGTGCTGAATCGTGTCCGGTTATACTTACTCTATATTCGGTATAAGACCCTTGGTAAATAATCTCTTCTACTGTTCCATTAAATACGTTGTCCGCATTTGACCCATTTTCATCTAATAAAGTATGTTCTAAACGAATACTAACATCAACTGTCTCACCAACTTTCACTTCTTTTCTTGAAACACCTGTTATTTCAACACCAGTGGCAGTACGAACTTTAGCTACGTCTCCATTTACGTATGTTACTTTGCCTTGAAGCAAATTTGTGTCTCCTATAAAATTTGCGACGAAACTATTTTCAGGAACTTCATAAATTTCTTTCGGAGAGCTCACTTGCATAATTTCACCCTGATTCATGATTGCTATTTTATCCGACATTGTTAGTGCCTCACTTTGATCATGAGTTACATATATAAATGTTGTACCAACTGTCTCTTGTATCCTTTTAAGTTCGACTTGCATTTGAAGTCTTAACTGTAAATCAAGTGCCCCAAGTGGCTCATCTAACAAAAGTACATCCGGTTCATTTACTAATGCTCTTGCAATAGCCACACGCTGTTGTTGCCCACCACTCAATTCATCGATTCTTCTATTACCGTAATCACTCAATTGAATTAATTCTAAAGCATCGGATATTTCCTTAGTTATTTCATCTTTTTTTAGTTTTTTTATTTTTAAACCGAATCCTATATTTTCTGAAACAGTAAGATGCGGAAAGAGAGCAAGTCTTTGAAATACCATGTTTGTTGGACGACGGTTTGCCGCTATATGATTCATTAACTTTCCTTTTATAAAAATTTCACCCTTATCCGGTTGTACAAAACCAGCTAGCGCTCTTAGTGTTGTAGATTTTCCGCAGCCACTAGGTCCTAACAAGGAAAAAAACTGACCTTTTTCAACTTGGAATGAAACATTTTTTACAGCAACCATATTATTGAACTTCTTAACAATATTTTCAACGCTTACATCGTATTTCGAATCATGATATATTGTACTGGCTTTATTCATTTTTAAAAATTTCACCTCTTTTCTTTCTTATTGAGAAAATAAGATTAGACGATTATTTGACAGTTAATAAATAGTATTCTGACTGGATAGGTTATTCCTTTTCGGACAAATCCGTTAAGGTCACATGGAGTTGATTCAAATACTTCTTATGAGAATCAGCGATGACTAAAAAAAAATTAGTCCAACTTCATGATCTAGGAAAACCTAGGGCTAAAATTATCAAAAAATACGCTTCCTATTCCTACACCTTCTACATTTGGTAATTGGGTTCTCTCGTCAGTAGAATCATTCTGGCCATTTGAAGAAAAGGACAATCAAAACCCGAACAGAAGGAGATATTGGAGTTTTGTAAAGAAAACCAAAGACTAGAAATGGAAAATGACATTTTAAAGGTAGCTATGAACCTTAACAATATTCAAAAATAACCCTGTATAAGCAGTGTGCAAGTCCTACAACCTCCAAAAAGAATCTATGGTCAAAGAAAAACAAAAATAGAACTTGAAAAACTCGAATGGATAGTATCACGCTCTAAATGCTTTTCGGTTTAAACGATCCTTTAGTGAAAAGAGCCCTTACTAAGATAATTCCGCCTCTGAGAGAAGCAATGTTTAAAACAATCGAGGCAAAATTTATCAACGAAACCCACTTTCCTAATCAACAAGTACTTGACCTTGAACTTTTAATTATGTTAATTGGTTTAACAATGTTCGGAAAAATAGATCACTTATTTATTTAACAACCTACTAAATACAAATTGAAATGCCTTTAAAAATTTCTCCAGTCTAGTGTTGATACTCCAGACCATTTATTCGAACGCCTAAATTATTTGTTATTTCATTAGTTTTTACTAAATATATCTAATTAGACTTTTCTCCAATCTCTCTTAGCGCTACATCAAATTTATTTCCTAAATCCTTTATCTGCTCATCACTGTGTGACATTGAAATCGCATGGTGATGTAATGGATTTCCAGATACAACAACGCCTTGGGAAATTAGACTATTGATAAATATATTATAATTTTTCGCATTTGTTGTTGCAGCCGAACGATAATCATATATTTCCTCTTTTGTAAAATATGGATGGAAGTGACCTGCCTTACCTGCTAAAAATGCATCTACACCATATTTTTTAGCACTTTCATCAAACGACTTCTGTAATTGAACTGTATGTTTATTCAATTGTTCAATTACATTTTCAGTTTTAAGAATTTGCAATGTAGCCTCAGCAGCCGCGAGGGAGATAGCGTGCCCATTATATGTTCCATTAAAATTAGTTGAACCACCTCCACCAAATTCCTTCATAATTTCTGGCTTTCCAGCGAGCACCGCTAACGGAAATCCATTACTTATTGCTTTTCCTAGCATGATTAAATCTGGCTTCACATCATAAAAGCTTTGTGCACCACCAAGAGATAATCTAAATCCAGTAAGCAATTCATCAAATATTAAGATAATTCCGTGTTTATCTGTTACTTTCCTAAGTGATTCTAGGTATTCTCTCGTTGGTGGAACATAACCTATATCTATTAATGCTGGCTCTAAAATTACTGCAGCCAATTCGTCTTTATTTTCTTCTATTATTCTAACTGAGTTCTGTATATCGTTAAATGGAATGACAACAGTGTTATCGACTGCATTTCGTAATAAGCCTTTTGTTCCAGGGACTGATTTCGGTGAATCTATCTCCCCTACCTTACTTAAATCTGGCCATATACTTACACTAACTGCATCGCTCCATCCGTGATATGAACCTTCGACTTTCGCTATTTTCTCTTTGCCCGTAATAGCACGGGAAACCCTTAAGGTGTGTAAAGATGCTTCAGTTCCTGTATTCGTAAATCTAAGTCTGATCCCACCACCCATAAAATCACATATTTGCTCTGCCACTTTTACAGATAATTCTGTTTCAAAACCTAAAGTTATGCCATTCTTTAGAGCCTTCTGAACATTTTCAGAAACTTTTTCATTACCGTGCCCTAAAATAATTGAACCAAAACCCATGACACAATCTAAATATTCATTACCATCTACATCCCATACTTGAGCACCTTTTGCTTTTTCATAATACAAAGGATGCGGGGAACGAATTCTTGCATTCGAGTGCACTCCAGAAGGAACTACTTTGGCTGCTCTTGTGTAAAGATCCTGTGACTTTGTAAAATTCATGTTTTCCTACCTTTCATTTTTTTGACATAAAATCGATTACTCTGTAACAGATCAACTGCATATCCACAATATAATTTGTATATTTAAATGATTGCATTGCGATAATTTATAGAAGTTTTCACTTTATCACATTTTTTTGAATACGCCATCATTCAATCAATCACAAAGCATATATGCAATATTACAACTATTAAGAAGTTTTAGATCTGCTTAAAATAATCACAGAAAATTTAAGTATTACTTTAATTATAATTAAAATTACACTGTTGTCAAATTATTTTAATTTTTTTTAAGTGGTACTAAAGTGGACAGCTATTTTTAAAATTAATATTGTATGGCATTTATTTTAAATACCCAGGATTTAGGTATTCACTATTCCCACATGAAAAATTAAAAATTACCACATGAAATAATAGACCATCAATTAATATCCCTGAAAATTGAACTTTCATTAACAAATGTTTTAACTTAAGCAGGAGAAAGAAGTTTTAAAAAAGTCTATGGCCATATTCTCCAAAAAATAGATGACGCTAAAATCATTGACTTTAAAGACCATTATCCAGTATAAATATTATGCAAAACTCTAGATATGCTAACGTATTATCAATCGTTAAATAAAACATTGTCAATTTGTAATTGGTAACCTATAAATTCCCATTTCCACAACAGATTTAGTGATTAATGCATTAAACATTGCTTCTCTTATACAAAGACCGGGAAAAGAACTTGTTTTCCATTCTAATCTTGGCACTCAATACACCATTGAAGATTTAATTGACATATGTCAACCTTTACATCTTGCTTTAATTGTTTAATCTTTAACGCCAGATTATCTTTGATTATTTTTTCTTCCTTACAATAATTTAAAAATGCCGTATTCGTAGTAACCGCGTATTAATCTTTCCTGCCGGGGTTCCCTCGCTCTTAACATTCGCTAAAATATTTCTTTATTAATTTCGTTGTTATATCCTCAACATTAGTTACATCGTGTTTTAAACAGTAATCAATAACGTTTCCTGTTATTTGCCTATGGTTGCTAGCTTCCGATGAATTGTTTAATTCTCTTTCTACGATGTAATCTTGAATTGTAAATCGTAATAACAAAAAAATCCTTCTCCCATTATTCCGTTAAGAATAACGAGAAGAAGGACTTCTCAATAGACCTAATTTACGATATATACTCTTCTTAAAATTCACCGCTTTTACTTACATCATTCCTGGCATTCCGCCCATGCCACCCATACCGCCCATATCAGGCATTCCGCCACCGGCGCTTTCTTCTGGCTTGTTAGCGACAACAGCCTCGGTTGTTAAGAACATTGAAGCTACTGATGCTGCATGTTGTAAAGCGGAACGAGTAACCTTTGTTGGATCGACGATTCCAGCATCGACCATGTTGACCCACTCACCTTTTGCTGCGTCAAAACCAATACCAACTGCTTCGCCTTTGAGACGTTCAACGACAATTGAACCTTCTAGTCCAGCATTTTCAGCAATTTGACGTACTGGTTCTTCTAATGCACGAAGGACAATATTTGCTCCTGTTGCCTCATCTTCTTCTAAATCTAAGTCTCTTACTTGGTTGTACACATTAATTAATGCTGTACCTCCACCAGATACGATACCTTCTTCTACAGCTGCACGTGTAGAGTTCAGGGCATCTTCCATACGAAGTTTGCGTTCCTTTAATTCAGTTTCTGTGGCAGCCCCGACTTTAACAACAGCAACTCCACCAGCTAATTTAGCAAGACGTTCTTGTAGTTTCTCTGTATCAAATTCTGACGTAGATTCTTCCGCTTCATTACGAATTTGATTTACTCTTGCAGCAATAGCATCAGGACTTCCAGCACCTTCCACAATTGTTGTGTTCTCCTTAGAAACAACTACTTTCGCTGCACGACCTAATTGGGTAATTTCAGTAGTTTTAAGATCTAATGCTAAATCTTCTGTGATCACTTCTCCACCAGTTAAAATAGCAATATCTTCGAGCATTGCTTTACGACGGTCACCAAATCCAGGTGCTTTGACAGCAACAGCATTAAATGTACCACGTAATTTGTTCAAGACTAATGTTGCAAGAGCTTCCCCTTCCACATCTTCGGCAATAATTAGGATTGGCTTCCCTTCTTGAACAACTGCTTCAAGTACTGGCAACACTTCTTGAATGTTGGAAATTTTCTTATCAGTAATTAAAATGTATGGATCTTCTAATACTGCTTCCATTTTATCTTGGTCAGTGACCATATATGGTGAAGCATAACCACGATCGAATTCCATTCCTTCAACTACTTCTAATTCTGTTGCAAAACCTTTTGATTCCTCGATCGTAATGACGCCATCATTACCAACACGTTCCATTGCTTCGGCAATAAGTTGTCCTACTTCTTCATCTCCTGATGAAATAGCAGCAACTTGTGCAATAGATTCTTTATCACCAATCGCTTTTGAGTTAGCTTTTAGGCCTTCAATAGCAGTTTGAACGGCTTTTTCAATCCCACGACGAATGCCTACAGGATTTGCCCCAGCAGTGACGTTTTTTAATCCTTCGCGAATCATTGCTTGTGCTAAAACTGTTGCAGTTGTTGTTCCGTCACCAGCAACGTCGTTCGTTTTTGATGCTACTTCGGAAACAAGTTGAGCACCCATATTTTCAAAAGCATCTTCTAATTCAATTTCCTTGGCAATCGTAACCCCATCAT
Source organism: Pseudogracilibacillus sp. (assembly GCA_032113595.1). Lineage (GTDB taxonomy): Bacteria > Bacillota > Bacilli > Bacillales > Amphibacillaceae > Pseudogracilibacillus. Next base: position 15,048 of record DAMCTP010000046.1, on the reverse strand, counting down.
TTGTAATCAGAGGTGAACCGAATTGTTTGTCCAAGACAACGTTACGTCCTTTTGGTCCTAATGTTACTTTTACAGCATTCGCTAATGTATCGACACCGTTAAGTAACGATTTACGTGCCTCTTCGTTAAATTTAATTTCTTTCGCCATACTTTAATGTACCTCCTTAAGGATATAAAAACTTTTTTTAAAAAATTCATTATTTATATTGTTTTTGCATTATTGTACAACCGCTAAAATATCACTTTCACGCAAAATTAAATATTCTTTCTCTTGATATTTTACCTCTGTACCTGCAAATTTAGAAAAAATAACGTGGTCATGTTCTTTCACTTCTAATGCTACTTTCTTTCCATCAACAATCGAACCAGAACCAACCGCAATTACTTTTCCTTCTTGTGGTTTCTCCTTCGCAGAATCTGGTAAAACGATACCACTTGCTGTTTTCTCCTCCTGCTCCACAAGTTTAATGACGACACGATCTCCTAATGGCTTAATCATGTACTAATACCTCCCTATTCTCCATCAATATTTTTCTTTATTAGCACTCTTTCGTTATGAGTGCTAATGCCAATTATTATGATAAATAATTACGGAAGAAATTGCAAGAAATTGCTCCTTAAAAAAATAAATAACCTGATAACAATGGATGATAATCTATCCCACCACTATGTTTCAGGTTATCTTTTGATTAATCATACAGTTAAAAAACTTCATGCCAAACCGACTTTTTATCTAACATTTTTTTCGCTAGCTCCTGTGCACCTTCCAAACTATGACTAGCTGCCCAGCCACATTGGACTTCATTACAAGCAGGAACTTCTTTGGCATTTAACACATCTTGTAAAGTCTTTTCTACTAAATTCGTGATGTCATCATAATCATCATGATTAATGACAGACAAATAAAATCCCGTTTGGCATCCCATCGGGCTAATATCGACAATTTTATCGGAATGATTTCGGCTAAACTCTGCCATCATATGTTCTAAGGAGTGAATGGATGGCATGTCCATATGTTCTTTATTTGGTTGGGTGAAACGAAGGTCGTATTTATAAATTTCATCGCCATTTTTCCCGGAACTCGTTCCTGCTAATCGGATAAATGGAGCCTTCACTTTTGTATGGTCTAAATTAAAGCTTTCCACATTCATCTTTTTACTCACGCTTATTACTCCTTTCAACCCTAAAAATAATCAGGATTAAATCCTTTATCTTCATTATATAGTTCATTCATCATAATATCCAACGAAGCATTTTTCAAAAATAAAAATGTTCTACCTTAATTCAACAGAAATTACCGTGTACCAAAAAAATTATAAATAAAATTTTTCAAAACTTACATATAGTTGGTAGTATGGTATGATAATATTATTGCCGGAATTAAAAGGAGTTTTCACATGCTTCCCAAACGTTATTGGTTTGTTTTACTCACCTATATATTGGTACAATTATCAACCTTAATTTTTGCCCCGTTAATACATATCATGTTTAAAATCGATATTATTGAGGCATCTATTTATTGGTATATCATTAGTTTTACTATTGGTGCAATCATCATCGTTATGTTCATGCGTCGGGATTTTCAATTGGAAAAAAAGAGTAGCCAAAGTTCCCTGAATCGAATTTTATTATGGATGTTTATCGGTTTTTGGATGGCTTTATTCGCTCAAGTGATTGCTTCATTAGTTGAGATTTCCATATTTAAAATTGAACTTGGATCTGAAAACACAGATATCATCGTTGAATTAGCGAGAATGAACACTCTATTTATTATTATCCCAGCTGTCGTTGGCCCTATTTTAGAGGAACTGGTATTTCGTAAAGTTATTTTTGCCTCCCTTCATAAAAAAATAAACTTTTTCTGGGCTGCATTAATATCGTCTGTTATTTTTGCTATTCTCCATTTTGATTTTTCTCATCTTCTCGTATATATTACGATGGGATTTGTTTTTGCCTTTTTATATGTGAAAACAAAGCGGATTATTGTCCCGATGTTTGTCCATATGGCGTTAAATTCATATGCTGTCATTGGTCAATTATTGTTTGACCCGGAGGAAATTGAGCGACTACGTCAGCAATTGTCATTTATTTTATTTGGTCATTAATATTTTAGGTGGTGGCTTATTGTAATGTTAGGTATTACTTATATTATTGTTGGTGTGTTATTTTTTATGGCGGCAATTTATCATGAACAAAATTTTGATAATGACATGTTACCTATTATATTTATTATCATCGCCTCTATTGATATTGGTATTGGAATCCGACATTTGTTTAGAAAGTTTTTTAAACAGGATAAAGATGAAAAGTGAATTTTTAACATACAAAAAAGCATGCTTTATGACAATAAAAGTAATTTGCATGCTTTTTTTATTATTGTAGGCCTATGATAAATATTCACTTTCATGACTTTGGACACAAGTGCGGCATCCGTTGGCCGTATGCTTTCTCTTTACAGCCCCCTTTTTAAAAGCTCTTACGGGTTCCGGTATAATCATGTCTCGTTATATCTCTATGAACTTCATGGGTTTTCTCTAAAATTAGCTGGTAATTATACTCGGCTGCTTTCTTCATTTTATACAGAATAAATAAAGTAAATCCAACTTGAATAGCAGCACCAATGATTGATAAAATAGACAGGTTCATTTGTTCTATTAACATCGCTACTATTGTCAACCCTATTTGAACCATTAGTAACATAGGAGATTTTAACATCACTAAAGCTGCAATCGTCAACAATGCTATGATAAAAATATATGGAAAATGCGTAATATATTCCCCGTAAATTGGAGTAATGGCTGTCATTATATACATTGTCAATCCCACCCTTATAATTAATTTTCATCTATATTATCGCTTGTTTCATTGAGACATGAATTGATGTACATCAACTTTTACGATAATTTCTCATGTAAAATAAAAAAACGCCCGAAAAAGGTGTAGAATGCAAACCTATAGAAAATACTTTTCTTCCCTTCACCTTGCTATTTTATAGGTATTTTTACCAGCATTTTTTGCGTCATATAATGCCATGTCAGCTTTTTTAATCATCGTTAAAGGTGTATCGTTTTTGTCAGATGTTATGGCTATCCCAATACTAGTCGTTACTTTCAATATATGATGATTGATTTTCCAAGAAGAATTAATTCTATTCCTAATCTTTTTAACTAACTCATAAATAGAGCTTGATTCCATTATATCTGGTAATACGGCAACAAATTCATCCCCACCAAACCTTGCAACAATACCATTCATTCCAATACATTGCTTGATTCTTTTACTAAATTCAAGTATGACATCATCGCCTACATCGTGGCCATACTGATCATTAATTTGTTTAAAGTTATCAATATCGAAGATAATGACCGTCACTTTTGTTTTTTTCTCTTTTAATTCTTGCAACGTTTGCTGTAAATATTGTTGAAAATACCGTCTATTTGGAACTCCCGTATGTGAATCATGGTTAGCATAATGTTGCAATTCCTTTTCATATGCCATTTGTATACTAATATCACGAGTAACAACAACAATATGTTTTAATTGGTTTTGGTGATCAAATACTGGGGTTCCATGTGATTCTGACCATTTTAATTCATCAGCACTATTATACTGACGAAATCTCACCGTAAATTTATCACCATTTCTTAACGCTTCATTAAAAATTTCATCGACATGGGACCAATCTTGTTCATACACTTTATACAAATAATGTTTGCCTTGATATTCCTCATGATCGTGGCCTAAAACAGTATTATATGAAGGAGATGTGTAAATAATAATGCCTCTTCGGTCAATCAATGTAATAAGGTCCTGAATATTTTCAGCAAGTAATTGAAAATGATAGTCACTATCTTCAAATTTTCGCTCGTTAAGTATTTCTTCTGTTATATCCAAGCTAACGGATGCGATATAAGTACAATTTTTTCCTTGATCAAAAAATGGGGTAATCCTCGTTTTCGAATATTTGATGTCGCCCCTTTTGAGCATGTAACGATCTTGAAATATTAGACTTCTCTTTTCCTTGATCACCATACGAAATCGTTTTGTTATTTTTTTTGCAATATCCTTTTCTAAAAAGTCTTCCACCGGTTGATAAAGCGCATCCTTTTTTAATCCTGTTTGGTCAATCATTGACTGATTGATAAACGCGTATCGGAATTGGCGGTTTTTTTCAACTTTTACGACAAATACCATATCCATCACAGTGTCCATTAATATTTTATCAAATGGGATTCCTATTTTACTTTCCATATCGATTCTTCCTTCTCTATGTATTGATAAAATGATTTGATATGGCAATGTTTCACATGAATATGTTCATCATTTGCCTAATATAGTAAAAAAACTTAAATTGATATTCTGATTTTATGATAATTATTTCATAATATATAGGACATTTAACCTAGTATGATTGATTTTATCCCATTTTTATCAATATTTCAACCTATTTTTTCACTTTTATCACGATTTAATTATTGAAATTCTCTTTTTCCCTAAATAATCACTTTATTATCGTGTCCTATTATTTAAAAATGACTTTTATAGTGGATAATGTTTTAAAAAATAGACGAATGACTGGATTTCAACGGATAAATCGATATGATGAATCCGAACATGTTCTGGAATTGTTAAACGTGCCGGGGTAAAGTTAATTAATCCTTTCACACCATATTCCACTAATTTATTCGCCATGTCCTGTGCTTCAGATGCGGGAATGGTTAAAATGACAACATCAATACCAGCAATTTTCTTTTGTAAGTGATCGATATGATAAATAGGCACTCCACCTATTTTAGTCCCTGATTTGTTCTGTGAACGATCAAATGCCATGACAATTTTAGTATTATTGCTTCTAATAAAATTATAATTTAATAGGGCAGTTCCTAAATTGCCCACACCGATTAATGCTACTTCTGTAATCTCGTCTTGTTCTAACGTTTGCTTAAAAAATGCCAGCAAATAATCCACATTATACCCATAGCCTTTTTTTCCTAAGGCTCCAAAATAGGAAAAATCTCTCCGAATTGTAGCGGGATCCACTTTTACGGCATTACTTAATTCTTTTGAGGAAACTCGCTTTTTCCCTTCATTATGTAAATGGGTTAGAAATCGATAATATAATGGCAAACGCCGGGCCGATGCTTGTGGTATTTTATTTTCCAATGGATACAATCCTTTCCTTTTATGATTCTTTCTGCTGATGAAAATCCCCTGATTTCCCACCAGTTTTAGACATTAGGTAAGTTTCACCGATAATGATTCCTTTATCAATTGCCTTGCACATATCATAAATTGTTAGGCATGTCGCTGATGAGGCGGTTAATGCTTCCATTTCTACCCCAGTTGATCCTTTCGTTTTTACTGTTGTCGTAACATGCAAAATATATTTTTCACTATTTTTTTCCCAATCAAAATGGATATCGACTCCACTTAACGATAACGGATGGCACATAGGAATCCATTCTGAGGTTTTTTTTGCTGCCATAATGCCTGCCACCTGTGCGACAGCTAATACATCGCCTTTTTCCATTGCGTTAGAAGTTATTTTTTTATAAATTGCTTCATTTACTATCACACTTGATTTAGCTACAGCTGTTCTACTAGTAATATCCTTATTCGTTATATCTACCATTTTCGCTCTACCTTGTTTGTTAAAGTGTGTAAAATCATCCATTTGTTATCCACCCCTTTGTTCTTTCGCCTTTTATTTTACCATAATTTATTAAAGATGAACGAACTTCTTTATCTATTTGCTAGATGGTAATGAAATAGGTACAATCATTATGAACGGAGTGAATGAGATGATTTATATGCAATTAAAAAATATTTGTAAGTCTTTTTCCGGTGTGAATTTGTTCCAAAATATAGATGTTGAAATTAAACATGATGATCGAATTGCCATTGTTGGTAGAAATGGAGTTGGAAAATCAACTTTATTAAAAATCATGACTGGGGAAATACACTATGATGAGGGAGAAGTTTTTCAAGCAAAAAATATATCAATTGGTTATTTGGCACAAACAAAGGCTTTGTCTGGTGAAGAAACAATATGGGATGCTTTGAATTCCGTTTTTTCCCATCTAAATGAAGAGAAAATTGCCTTGGAAAAATTAGCGCAAGAGATTGAAATCAACGCTCAACAAGGGGTTGTCGATGAGTGGTTAATTTCCTCTTTTGGGAAGAGGCAAGAGGATTTTGAGAATCGTGGTGGGTATCGCTATGAAAGTGATATAAGAGGGGTACTGGGAGGATTAGGCTTTAAAGAAAATGAATTTTCTCGTAATGTAAAAGAACTAAGTGGTGGACAAAAAACACGACTTGCATTGGGAAAACTACTGTTACAACGTCCTAATATTTTGATTTTGGACGAACCTACAAATCACTTAGATATTGAAACAATGACATGGTTGGAAACTTATTTGAAAAATTACGAAGGTGCCCTCGTTATCGTCTCACACGATCGTTATTTTTTAGATAAATTAGCGACGACTGTTTATGAGATAAGCCATACTCAAGGGAAAAAATATGGTGGATCTTATTCCCATTATTTGCATGAAAAAGCAGCAAATTATCAACAGGAGTTGAAACTATTTACGAAGCAACAACAAGAAATAAAGCGGATGGAAGATTTTATTCAACGGAATATTGCTAGGGCTTCAACAACGAAACGAGCCCAAAGCAGACGAAAACAATTAGAGAAAATCGAACGATTTGAAAGGCCAATGGGTGATGAGGCGAGCGCCTCATTTTCATTTCAAATTTCTAAAACGAGTGGTAACGACGTAGTAGCCGTGAAAAATCTTTCTGTCACCTTTCCAGAAAAAAATCATGCATTATTTTCGAACATTTCATTTAATGTATATAAAGGCGACCGAATCGCATTAGTCGGGAAAAATGGTATTGGTAAAACGACGTTATTAAAGGCAATTTTACAGAGGCAAAGCGGAATTACTATTGGCACAAATGTGGACATTGGTTACTATGATCAGGAACAACATTACTTGGATGAAAATAGCAGTATTTTAGAAGAGGTGTGGAATCAGTTTCCTAACGAAAATGAACAAACCATCCGAACAATCTTAGGCAACTTTTTATTTTCTGGGGATGATGTGCTGAAAAAAATACACACATTAAGTGGCGGTGAAAAAGCACGAATAGCTTTAGCGAAACTAATGATTTTAAAATCTAATTTTTTATTGTTAGATGAGCCAACAAACCACTTAGATATTGTTAGTAAAGAAATTCTTGAGGCGGCATTAATTGACTATCCGGGAACTATTTTATTTATTTCCCATGACCGTTATTTTATCAACAAAATTGCTGATAAGGTCATTGAGTTACATGGAGATGGGCTGACGGAATATTTAGGGGATTTTGATTATTATATTGATAAAAAAACCGAACAATCCGAAAGGGAAAAATTAGAAGTAAGTAAAGGCGTCACTATTGATAATATCAACACTGAGGCCACCGACCATCAACTGTCATTTGCTGAACAGAAAATACGTGATCGGGAGTTAAGAAAAAGAGAACGAAATATTAAACAAATCGAAGATGAGATTGAATGGTTAGAAGCCGAGCTTTCCCATTGTGAAAATGCCTTAAATAATGAAGCAATTATGAAAGACTATAAGAAAATCACTGAACTAACCGAGGAAATGGAAAACGTGAAAAACTCCTTAGATATTTTGTTTGAAAAATGGGAAGCCCTCCATGAATGATATTCAACTTCATGGAGGGAATTTTTTAATATTTATTGCAATAACTTTTTTAGACACATCTACTAATCACGCTTTTATTTAAACAAGAAATCCTGTTGTCGAGAATATTCAATAGAAATCCTATAGACAAGTGCATATCCAATAATGGTCGATAATATTGTACTACCACCGTAACTAATAAAAAGCAACGGAATACCTGTAATTGGCATAATGCCGATTGTCATGCCGATATTTTGAAATGTATGAATAAGGACTAAACTCATAAAACCAAAACATATATAGGATCCGAATGGGCTAAAGGGGTATACTTTCATCCCTAATGTAACGAGCCTGTATAATAATAAGAAAAACAGGAAGATAACTACTGCGCCACCTATAAAGCCAAAACTTTCACCAATAATTGAAAATATAAAGTCTGTATGGGCCTCAGGAAGACTTACCTCAGCATGATTCATTCCTTTTCCTACTAATTGACCAGAACCAACCGTCAATAAGGACAAATCAATATGGTAGCGATCATTTGGATCTTGTTGTGTTGGATCAAACCAAGTTAATATTCTGTTAATTTGATATGGTTTAATACCTAATACTTCTTTTGATACATCGGGAAAATTGATGACCAACAGTAAAGTGAGGGCTATAGCCGTTATTCCCCCTAAAATTAACGTAGCTAAAATTTTCCAATCGACACCTGATAAAATAATTAATACCCCAGCAATAAATAAAAATACTAATGAACTTCCTAAGTCTGGTTGCTGAAGAATAAAGGCTACTGGAATAATAGTAATGATAATTATTTTTAATATGAGCCATAAATCGCTCCATACCGTGGATGTTTCGAATTTTCCTTTATGCTTCACAATTAACGCTGCCAGAAAAATAATCAGAGTAATTTTAGTAAATTCTGATGGTTGAATCGAGACAAATGGTATTTTATTATTGAACCAGCTTTTTGCATTGTTCACTGGCTCAGCAATTGATTCAGGACTGAAATGTAAGGCAATGACAAAAAATGCTCCTAATATATAAATATAAATGCTTGTTTTATACAATTGCTCCAAATCAATAAACTGTATTGCGGCTAAAAAGGAAATAGCTATACCATAAAATAAAATTTGTTTTAACACAAAATTTTGCCCAGGATATTGCCCGAGTTGTTGGGCATTATAGATTGCTAAAATACTAATGCACATGAAAAATATAAGTATTATGATTAAATCTAATTGGATATAATGGGATTGATTTTTTGCCATTTGTTTCATCACCAAAATTCATTTATTTGCTTTCAAAGGATAGTTGTTAAACACAATCCCTAAACATTTATTATAACGTTTTTTCATAACATTCGCTATGACCCTACGTATCAAAGAGCTAGTTGTATAGTTATCCACAAAGTTATCCACACATTAATAACGTGAAGGATGTTTCAAAAGATTTACCTGATTAAAATTACACTAATGTCAATGAGGGATTGGCATTTAAATCCATCGATGAAAATTGTTGCTTTTCGTATTTAATACTTGCTGCAGCAGCAATCATTGCGGCATTATCTGTACAAAGTTCGATAGGTGGTATAAATACAGGGATATTCGTTAATTCAAAGCGTTTATTTAAGGAGACACGCAGTCCTTTATTTGCTGCTACACCACCAGCAACAATTAACTGTTTTACTTGGTACCTTTTCGCTGCCTCATAAGTTTTTTCAGTTAAAACCTCGATGACACTTGCTTGAAAACTAGCGGCAACAGTTGAAATATCAACCTTTTCACCCCGTTGTCTGGAGTTATGCACATAGTTATTCACAGCCGACTTTAATCCACTGAAACTAAAATGAAACGAACCTTCTTCTAACCATGCACGGGGAAAATCAATTGTTGCTTTGCCTTTTTGGGCCAATTGATCGATATGGGGTCCTCCAGGATAGGGGAGCTCAATCATACGCGCTACTTTATCATATGCTTCTCCAGCGGCATCGTCTAAAGTTTCACCAATCAGTTCATAATGATCATCATCTTGCATTACTATTAGTTCTGTATGCCCACCAGATACAACCAATGCTAATAGAGGAAATTCAAATTCTTGTTCTATCCGATTTGCGAAAATATGGCCGGCAATATGATTGACAGCAATAAGCGGTTTATTTTTTGTAAAAGCGAGCGCTTTTGCCGCAGTTACTCCAATTAGTAAAGCACCTACTAATCCCGGTCCTTCAGTAACGGCTATTGCATCAATATCCCCCCAGGTAACTTTTGCTTGTTCCATTGCTGTTTCTAGGATAATCGTAATTTGTTCAACATGCTTTCGCGAGGCTACTTCGGGCACAACCCCACCAAATACCTGATGAATATCAATTTGAGATGCGACTGCATTTGATAAAATTTCTCTCCCATTTTTTACGATTGCCACAGCCGTTTCATCACAGCTTGTTTCAATTCCCAAAATGATATGGTCATGTTTCATTGTAAATTCACCCACATTACTAGTGCATCCTCTCCATTATCTGGATAATAGTTTTTTCTAATCCCCCCGTGAACAAGGCCAAATTTCCGATACAAATTTTGTGCTGCCACATTAGATACCCGGACTTCTAATGATAATCGATTAGCCCCTTGTTGAAGGATGTATTGTAATGCAAAACCAAACAATTTTTCCCCTATTTTATAACCACGATATTGCGGCAAAATAGCGATATTTGTTACCTGTGCATCATCTAAAACAAGCCACAAGCCAATATAGCCAACTATTTCCCCCTCAATTTCAACGACAAAATAATGGGCATAATCATTGTGTTTCATTTCATGTTCATACGTTTCTTCCGTCCATGGACTTGTAAATGAAGCCTTTTCTACTTGGTAAACAGCAGGTACATCCTCTATATACATTTTTCTAATTTTAGCTTCAGCCACGGTGTTCCCCATCCTTTATTTTTCAAGCTTCATCTCAGCCTCTGTTTTCCGAATATAATTAGGTATGACAGTATGAACATTTTTTCTATTATTTTGATGATGTTCATGTAAAACTAGCAAGTTTTCCGCGATTGTTTTTTTATTTTTAACAGGAAGAAAAACAGCCTTATCTCCTAATTGATTTGAAATAATGGCCTCATATGTTGATAAATGAGGACTTACGAAACAAATTTTCCCTTCAATCAATTCAAGTTTATCTAACCATTCATTTACGTGCATGTGACAATCAGCTATTTTATTAGTAAGTTGTTGATCTTCATTTACATATAACCCAGTATAAACAGCATCTCTTCTTGCATCAAAAAAAGAACAGATCACTTTTTCTTGTTCTTGACCCAAAGCAGATAAAGAAGTTGCTTTTAAGCTAGACGTGGAGTAAATTGGAATATCGAGTGCCCAGGCCATTGTCTTTGCTGTTGTTACACCAATTCTTGTGCCTGTATATGAGCCTGGTCCATGGCCAATGATGATTTCATCTAATTCGTCCGGGTCTACACTGGCCCGTTCCATTACTTTAACAATTGTTGGCATTAAATGACTGGCATGATCATTTTTAGTTACGATGGCCATCTTTTCACTTACTTTATTAGCTTGCGATAACGCAACGGACAATGTTTCTGTTGCAGTATCTATAGCAAGTACATTCATTTTATATTACCTCTCACACATTTTATGTTCAATATATTCTTTAATTTTGACCATAATATTCTCATAATATTTTCCAATTGGTTGAAAAGCCAATTCTCTTTTATTCAACTCGATCATGGTGATCACGATGTTTAATCTCTTATTAGGGAGAAAATCTTCAATAAATTGGGCCCATTCAATGATTGCAATCCCATCCCCACCAATTAATTCTTCAAAACCGATGTCTTCAGCCTCGTTTTCCAATCGATAGGCGTCGATATGATATAACGGTAATGTTCCTTTGTATTGCTTCATCATGGTAAATGTAGGACTTGTCACATTTCGAGTAATTGCTAAGCCTTTGGCAAAGCCTTTCGTAAATGTAGTTTTGCCTACTCCCAAATCGCCCTCTAGGGTCACGATGTCACCCTTTTTTAATTGTGTAGCGATAAAGGAGGCAATTTCCTTCGTTTCCTTCTCAGACTTAGACATGTACGTATACAGTTTCGACACACCACCTATGTAACAATTAATTTATCTCAAATGTGTAAATCCTTGCTTGTTTAAAATCATCGGACGATGTTGCCTGCTCTGATAAAGTAGTACCTTTCCGGCTTTATTTTCCTTAACAAATCCTACTTTCTTTATTGGGGTATTTGTTTTTTCAGCAATTTCAACCACTTTAGACCAATATTCCTTAGAAACAGTACCGATTAATTCATAATCCTCTCCACCGAAATATACCCATTTAAAACTTTGCTTGATTGAAAATTGTTTTAATGCATCGTTAGTGGGAATACTTTGTTCAAACAAATGAATGGAAACTTTAGAAGCTTCAGCAATTTCCGCTGCTTCATTAGCAATTCCATCACTTATATCATTAAGGGCCATTCTCGGAATAAGGGATAAGGCCCTGGAAAAGTTGACTCTTGGTGTCGGCTCTTGAAGCTGTTTTATAAAATAGTCCCCTTTATCCAAATGGCGTAAATTTTTATTTTGGGGCAAATATAATCCGGCCTGTGAATTACCTAAGGTTCCTGTAACAAATACGATGTCATTATCTTTAGCAAGATGACGATAACGCGCTCTTTCGTTTTTTACATGACCAATAATCGTAATTGATAACGTGAACCGTTCTCCCGAGACCGTATCTCCACCAATTAGATCGATACTGTATTTTTGTGCTAGCGACTTCATTCCGGAAAAAATGTCAGCTATCTCACTTGATGTCCAAGAATTTGGAATGACAATCGCGACTAAATAATAAGAAGGTGTTGCTCCCATGGCGGCTATATCACTGAGATTTGCAGTTAGTGCTTTATAGCCAATTTGCCAAGGAGACAACGTCTCCCGTGTGAAATGTATATTTTCAACAAACAGATCCACCGCGGTTACAACACTATCATTTGGTTGGTCAAATACGGCTGCATCATCGCCTATACCTTTTTGAATGTTTGACTGATGATAGGTATTTTGTTTAATTTTATTTATCAATTGAAATTCATCCATCACCATCAACCTTCAATAACAGTTATCAAAGTTATTTTCTCACCTTTTACATGCCAATTCAATGAATAAATTTTCCCATCGGAAATTAAAATTATTCTTTTATCATTATTACCATTTTATCATATGTTTACAAAAAAACTCCTTAAGCACACATAGAATGAATGTAACTTAAGGAATATAGTATTTGGATTTGATATTATTTTACCACCGTTTAATATATTTTACTTCGACGAAAGAATTACCCTCTTCTATTTTCACATTAGCCATAAAACTTGGTCCATCTATAATCATGGCAGATATTTGTTGACCTACACCGTCAGGATCAAGACCGTCAATGAAAATTTCCAAATCATTATCTAGAACATATTCCCGATAAATATCTAATAATTCAGTTTGCCGGTCGCCTCCCACCTCATACATTACTGACATGGCTTTTTGGCTATCATCTTCTATCTCGAAAACATTGATGATTTGAGCATCTTCCGGAAAATAAATGTCTTCGGGGAAATCTTCAGGAAGTTGACCACCTAATGAGAATCCAGTAATTTCAGCATTATCTTCTCTATCTGTGAACTCTTCACTATTTCCGTCTGACGAATTAAAGGAAATACCATCCGTGGAAATCTCTAACACATTATTACCGATGGGAATAGATACACAACCCGTCAACATAATTATTAAAAACACCATCAAGACGCTTACTTTTACATCGGACATCATATTGCCTCTTTTCAGTATTAAATTTTGATCATACTTAGTTGACTTTAAATCCAAATTTTCACATTAATGATCATTTAATTTGGTCGTTTAGAAATTTAATTCTTTTGAGAAAATTTTCATTTTAAAAATAGGGGCTTCCTTAACTGAAAAGCCCCATTTTACCTATTCCTCTTCACTATGAATGGTATAGCTTAATAAAACTTCAATTCCCTCATCGGACCTGGCAACCATCAAACTAATCGTTTCTATTTCATCCCTTGATGCACTAAATTGACCACCATCTCCATAATTTGACTCACTAACAGCATCATATCCGGCACCTTCCGCATAATCTACATACATTTTTAAGTACTTCGAAACATCGTCATCGCCTTCAACAATATAGGCGACATTCATTCCATGTGAACCATCTACTTTGGTACTAACCCCTCCTGTGATTGTTGCATCACCCGGAATTGGAATATCCTTCGGAAAGTCCTCTGGGATTTCTTGACCAGATTTTTGACTATATTCCATTTCATTTCCATCTTTATCAGTACCTGTCATAGAAAAACTACCTTCATCTTCATCTACATTTATTTTAGTAGTTTCTCCCTCTTTATTTTTCACTTCAAAACCGTCTTTAGATAGTTTGATAGAATTTCCATTACCAATAGGTATAGAAATACACCCAGCTAACATGACAACTAACAGTGTCATTACAATACCCAACGAAATTTTCTTCATTTATAATTCGACCCCTTATTTTAAAATTCAAAAATATTAAGGTATGCTATTTTTTGGAATTTTAAAATATATTTAAATTATAAGTGAAGTTATGTAATTAATCAATGAAGAATTATCACTTTTATATATGTTTAAAATTATTTATCCATATGTGAAAACAAAGAAAAAACACATGTCATTCACATGTGATAATATGGCGATCCGGACGGGACTCGAACCCGCGACCTCCAGCGTGACAGGCTGGCATTCTAACCAACTGAACTACCGGACCAAAATATTTAACTGTTATATTAATAAATGATGTAACATATTATCTACTTTTAGCACAATCATGTTCACATTATTTGGTTGCACCTACGGTACTACTTATGTTCGCTCTGCTCACATTATTTGGTTGCACCTACGGCACTACATATGTTCACTTCGTTCACATTATTTGGTTGCACCTACGGCACTACATATGTTCACTTCGTTCACATTAT
>DAMCTP010000046.1:0-197 GCA_032113595.1 Pseudogracilibacillus sp. | reverse complement strand
TTGGTTGCACCTACGGCACTACTCATGTTCGCTCTGCTCACATTATTTGGTTGCGGGGGTAGGATTTGAACCTACGACCTTTGGGTTATGAGCCCAACGAGCTGCCAGACTGCTCCACCCCGCGATAAGATATTTAATTATGTGCCTGGCGTCGTCCTACTCTTGCAGAGACAAAGTCTCAACTACCATCAGCGCTG
>DAMCTP010000045.1:0-23708 GCA_032113595.1 Pseudogracilibacillus sp. | reverse complement strand
GGAACAAATATAATAGAATCAAAGGTTTTTAATTATTCAGTAATCCCTAATTAATTTAATTATTTTGATAGGATAATTTGTACAATTAAATATTAAACAAGCAATCATCATCGTCCACCCACACCATTCTGTTCTATTTAGGTACATTTTACCATATGTGATTTATAAGAACAATATTATATTTTATCCGATAGAGAACAGTGATAAGCTAAATATATTAAAATTCAGTACATGTGAGTGATCTTATGGAATTGCATCAAATTGGTTATCATATTAAACTTTTTCGTGAGCAAAATGGACTAACTCAGGAACAATTATCAAAACAAATAAACCATTCTCGCTCTACAATAGCAAAATGGGAAAACAATACATCCCTACCTGACATCGAATCTCTCATTAAATTGAGTGATTTTTTTAAAGTAACGATTGATCAGCTTATTGGAAGACATTCTTATAAAGATGACATCTTACGAGATTTTAAAAGAATTTATCAACTGGACTCCGAGGCTTATGACAAAGTCTTAATTGAATTCATCGAATACGTCATGACACATCCCCAATTGAAAGAAGAAATTCTTCGTTTAAAATCCTTACCATTAAAGCAACAAAAATTCATTCACGAAACTTTATCATTTTTAATTAACCAACAAGAAAAAACAATCTGATAACAACATCAATAAGTAATGATTGCTTACCTACATTAATCATGTAGGTTTTTTAATGTGTTTTTTATTGTATTTTTTTAATTCTTGTTATACTATATATATAACAGTTATAATAAGGATGATACGTATGTTTATTCAATTAGATTTCGAATCGGAAATTCCAATATATGAGCAATTAAAAAATGAAATTGTTATCGGCATTGCTAAAAAGCAACTTTCACCTGGTGAAAGGCTTCCTTCAGTTAGATCACTTGCCAGCGATATTGGGATTAACTTACACACTGTTAACAAAGCATATCAACAATTAAAGCAAGAAGGATATTTATTAATTCATCGGCAACGGGGAGTTGTCGTTAACCCAGAAGGAGTAGTGAAGGCAGATGATGCATTTATCCTTCAACTAACGGAAAAATTACGTCCACAAATTGCTGATTCATTGTGTCGAGGAATTAATAAGAAGCAATTTTTCAGTCTAATAGATAACATTTATGATGGGCTACAGGAGGAATCACCATGAGTACGATGAGTTTAACTTTTTTAATTACATTTATACCAGCTATATTCATCCTGTCATTTATTCCTTTTTTAACAAGAAAGACAGAGAATTTTGGGGTGACAATTTTAGAAGATATGTATCATCGACCAACATTTCAGGCGATGCGGAGAAAATATACTTTCATAATGGTTGTTATCGGTTTAGTATTTGCGATCTTAATGGTGATAATTGCCTTTCAAAACAATGAGTTACTTGAAATTACTTTTTATACTGTGGCAGTTCTGGCCTATATCATATTAGGATTTGTCATTTATATTCCTTTCCATTTAAAAATGAAAAAAATTAAGTCTGAAGAAAAATGGCAGGAAAATAAAACTTCTACGTTAGTTGTGGATACTTCATTCCGTTCAGAAAAAATCATCTATTCAAGTGGCTGGTTTCTCATACCTATTTGTATCATGGTAGTTACCATTATTTTATCTTTTACTTTGTATGATAAGATTCCCAATGAGGTTCCCACCCATACAAGTTTCACTGGAAAGGTAACTTACAATGAAAAATCACCGGGAGTTTTAATATTTTTACCCCTTACGCAATTGTTTTTGATTGGGATCATGGCAGCTGTCAATTATTCTATTGCTCATGCTAAACAACAAGTGAGTACCCAAAAACCAAATATATCTAAACAGCAAAATATCATTTTTAGAAGAAGATGGTCCCTATTTACGATTATCACTTCAATATTGATGACAGCTATGTTTACTTTTATGCAAATAGCCATGATATTCCAACAATTATTAATCTATCAAGACATTGTTTTGTTAATTGTTATTGCCATTATCCTAATTGGAGCCATCGTCATATCAATCACAACGGGTCAAGGAGGAAGTCGAGTAAAAATTGGTAATGAAGAAAAGAGTCATTTGAATCAATTAGATGATGACCAATTTTGGAAACTCGGACAGTTTTATGTGAATAAAAATGATCCATCATTATTTGTAGAAAAACGTTTTGGTGTTGGGTGGACAGTTAATTTTGCTAGACCAATTGTTTGGATAATTCTTATTATCATCCTTGTGTTGCCGTTTTTAACACTATTTTTAGTATAGGAGGGAAACTACAATGGAAGTATTCGAAGCAATACCTTGGGGATTAATCGCCCCACTACTTATCATTCAACTGTTGTTAGTTATTGTTGCATTAGTTGACTTAATCAAAATTGAGCGCACAAATGGACCGAAGTGGCTTTGGGCCATCATCATTATATTTGTTAACTTAATTGGTCCTATCATTTATTTTATTGTTGGAAGGAAGAATGACTAAATGGATGCAGTGTTAAATGTAAGTAAACTTCAGAAGAAATTTGGCAATCAAGAGGTTTTGCAAAAGATTTCCTTTTCATTACAATCTGGAAAATGTATTGCATTAATTGGCCCTAATGGTGCTGGAAAAACGACAACATTAAGAATTTTAACTGGTTTAATGAAACAAACCTCCGGGGAATTTCATTATAAATATGCTAATGCAGATTTCCGTTCATCGATTGGTTATTTACCACAGCATCCGGTTTTCCATTCTTGGATGACTGGAAAAGAATATCTCGTTTATTGTGCTCAACTAACGAATATTAATAAAAAAGCGGCCAGTAAAAGAGCTGATGACCTATTGAAAAGGGTTGGCATTTTTGATGCGAAAAATAAAAGGATTGGTGCATATTCCGGTGGAATGAAACAACGATTAGGAATTGCCCAAGCCATTATTCATCAACCAAAGTTACTCATTTTAGATGAGCCAGTATCTGCCTTAGATCCAATCGGTAGGCGTGAAGTGTTAACTTTAATGGAAGAATTGAAACAAGATATGACGATTTTATTTTCGACTCACATTTTAACAGATGCTGATGAGATAAGTGATGAATTGTTGTTACTACATAAAGGGGTCATCGTGGAATCAGGATCGATGAACCAACTTCGAAGGAAATACCAAACAACAGCAATTGAATTAAGTTTTGATAATAATTTAGAGGAATATAAAGAGCAACTTGGGCAATTGCCAACAGTGAAAAATGTCGATATAAAGAGAGAAATGATTCATATGTCAGTATTAAATATTGATGATGCTCGTAAAGAAATTTTGAATATGACAATGAAAAACAATTGGCCACTTACAAGTTTTGTCGTTAATCGTGCTTCACTGGAAGATATGTTTATGAAGGTGGTGCAATCATGAAGCAATGGATGACTTTATTTAAAAAAGAAATAATGGAAAATTGGCGAAATAAAAAATGGATTTGGGTACCGATTGTGATGATGGTCATTTGTTCCATGGATCTTGTCACTTATTATTTTTTACCAGAAATCCTTGATACAGTTGGTGGAGTACCTGAAGGAGCAATAATGGAAATTCCTGAATTAACACCCAATGAGGCGATATTATTAAGTCTTGAGCAATTAAGTATGTTCGGTGTCATCGTCATCGTACTAATCTCAATGGGGTCAATTGCCGGTGAAAGACATAGTGGAATTTCTGAAATTATTCTTGTTAAACCTGTTAAATATCTAAATTATGTCACATCAAAATGGATTGCCTACGTATTAATAGCTAACATTTCATTGTTAATCGGAATGTTAATTGCCTGGTATTATACCAATTTATTATATGGTTCTGTCGAATTTACGGTTGTGATTAAAATTATTCTATTTTACAGCTTATGGTTTACATTAATCGTTACACTATCTATATTTTTTAATACAATTTTCCGTGTACCGGGACTAGTTGTTGCTGGCACAATGATCATCATTGTAGTGATGGCAGCTATTAATACTGGTATTGGCCATCGGTTTACTTGGTTTCCAAATCAACTTTCCTATCACATTATGGAAATGACAGCAACTGGAACTATTACAAAGGCATTAATACTTACCTCTAGTATTATCGGTGGACTAATAGTGTTTTTGCTATGTATGTCTGTCTTTCTGTTTAAAAAGAAGGAATTGGTAAAATAAATACAAATGACCCCACTTCTAGGGGCTTCCGTTAGAGATTACATGCAACATAAGTCAAAAATCAAACGGTTCATCCAGCATTAAACTTTTGATTGGATAGACGAAAAATTCAAACGGTGGATCGTCCAGCAATGGACTTTTGACGGAAAAGAAAAAATACTCAAACGGTGGAAGTACCCCCGCTAGAATCTAGGTAGATAAAGAATCAAAATTCACTTTAATCACACCTAATATGTAAAACTTCATCAAAAATCCCGTAACTCCGTTACAGAGTCACGGGATTTACGATTTAAATTGTTATTCTTCTAATTAGGATAAAGGTAACAAGATAAATAATTAGGGCAACGACGAATAATTGATAAAAGAAACCGATACTGAAATCAGAAAAAATAGTGATAAAAAAGTCTACCAACCATCCTTTTGCAGCTGTAAATATCAAGGTGAACATAGCAAGCCCAAGAAGTCCAAAGCCACCAATCAACCCATACTTATAAAAAAATAATCCGATAATATAGGCTACGATTAATAAGAAAAAACAAATGACAATATCAATCATCATATAAGTAAACCAAGAATTACCTTCTATAAACTGTGCAATATGAAAAAATGTGAAAGTTTCTGTTCCATTTGCTGTTGTTATTTCTCCCATACCACCCAAGGATTCTACTCCAAAAATAGTGCTCACTAAACTATTTAATAGGTTGGCCAACAAACTGTTTACAATAGCAAAGCCTAAAAAGTAAATACCAAGACTTACATATAAATTCTTTCTCGTACTACCTAACTTCAGTGCATAAGGGATGGCACTTTTAACAGTCCACGTTCCGATAATCGCACTAAAAATATAAAGAGAAAAAGATAATTGAAACGAAATCGTCCCTTCACTCATTAAATACGATGAGATGATTGACAATGCTAGTACGCTACTAATAATAACCCAAAAAACGGTAAGTGGAAAACGTACATTTGCATACAAATAGTATAAAGTACCCTTTAATTGATGACTCATCATGATACACCTTCCTTTTCAGTTAAATAAATCATTAAGTCTTGAATGGGAACACCATCAACCTGTAATTCTGTTTGAATAGTGTCCTTTTTACTCCCATAAATATAGGCTGTCATCATATTTGCCAGCTGTTTTCTCTTAATCACTTTCTTGTTTTGAACATAGTCTTCGACTTGCTTTATTTCACCGGTTATTGCATACGTATTTTCTCGTAATGTCTCTGCCTCTTCATGTAAAATCACTTCACCTTCTTGCAATATAACAATTTCTTCAAACAATAAACTTACTTCATCAATTAAATGGGTTGAAAAAACAACTGTTCTTGGTTCTATTTCATATTCTTCCATCAAAGTATCATAAAACTTTCTTCTTGCTGCAGCATCCATCCCAATATATGGCTCATCGAAAATAGTAATCGCAGCTTTACTTGCTAATCCCACGATGACCCCTAGCGTTGAAATCATTCCTTTTGATAGTTTTTTTACCCGTCTGTTCTTCGGTAAATAATATTCTTTAATTAATCTTTCAGCTAATTGATTATCCCAATTTGGATAAAATAATGCATAGGTCCGTAACACCTGTCTTACTGTAAAATCTTTATGAAAATTATCTGCTTCCTTAATAAGACAAATATGCTTAAGTATCTCACGACGATCAAATGGATCAACTCCATTAATTTTTATTTCCCCATTTGTCGCTAATTGGTGCCCCGCTAAAATGTCCATGAATGTCGTTTTACCGGCACCATTCCTTCCTAATAATCCATATATTTTCGGTTCTTCTAAACAGAAGGTCACCTTACTTAAAGCCACTTTTTTATTAAACTTCTTCGTTAATTCATTTACTTCAATTTTCATTATCAGATTTTCCCCTTTCAATCATCTCTATTAATTGTTGTTGAGACATTTGTAATTTTTCCGCTTCAGCTCTCAGTGGAACGATATATCGATCAAAAAATTGTTGTTGACGATTCTTAATTAACATCTTTTTCCCATTCTCTGTCACAAACATGCCAACACCCCTTTGTTTTTGTAAAATTCGTTCTTGGACAAGCTCGTTCATTCCTTGTCTAGCTGTCGCAGGATTAATTTTATAAAATGCCGCTAACTCATTTGTTGAGGGAACGCGGTCTCCAATTTTAATTGTTCCATTCAAAATGGAGTCCTCAATAATTTCTTTTATCTGAATATAAATTGGGCGATTATCGTCCAGCTGATTAGCCATTGCTTCACCTCTTTTTCAACAGGTTAGTTACTTGTATAACTAACCATATAACTAATTAAGTATCTTGTCAACAGTTTACTTTAAATTTATAAAAATTTCTTTTTAGATGATAAAATTTGACAATAAAAAATGCCCAAGACATTAATGTTAATGGATACGGTTTTCAAGTACAAAACGTAAAATAACATTATTATCAGGATATTTTTATTCAGGTTCACATCACTATTAACATTGAATTTACCAAGCAATAAGAAGCCGGTTTTTAGCTCCTTTTTTGCCCCAGAAGCGTATCTCATCATCAAAACAACAAAGTTACTATTAAGGACTTAAGTATCCGAGAAAATTTTATACAAAACACGAAAAAGTATGATACACTGTGGTTAAGTAAATTCACAGTATAAATTAGTTTTTATATGAAATGGGCCAATTTAAAGAGAGAAAGAAGACTAATTTGAGGGTTAATAATTAATACTTAGCGTAATATTTATTTTGCATATCATTATTTATATCAGGTGTGGCATCAGGGGTGAGATATCATAAAAAGATACATTAAATTATTAGCCGTAATACTTGCAATTATCTTAGTTTTTTATGGATATAAACTATATCAGGAAAAAAGAATGTATGAAGAGTATATTTCGATAGAACTAAATAATGATACTGGCAATCTAGTGAGGGATATCATTGAAAGTAATGAGTTATATAAAGATATTTTAAATAAAGGAAACATAACAAGATATGAGGCTGAAAGACTTAAATACAATGCCTATACTATTCAAAAATTCACCCAAGAGTATGGGTTTTTAGCCAGGAACTTTGAAAGAACAAAGAGCAATGAATTTCAAAATGAAACGGCTAGTCAGGTGGCGGATATTGCTTATTTCTATGCCGAAATGAATGGGGAAACAACAATTGATGGAGATAATATGGATGAAGTGATATTAGTGCTAGATGAAGATATGGAAGAAAAAATTATTTACCTGGAAAAATTAAATTCATTATGGGTGACATCATTAAAAAGGAATGTCCCAGGCGTTACAAATGATGGTGAAAAAATAGTCTTTGATAATTTAGGGGTTCACGAACAATATGGTGATAAGAGTATATCTAATAATTTTTGGGTAAATTTAATACTAGATATGGAAAAAAACACGGGAAATTTTTTGGCAGATAATAGATGGTTGGAAATTAATGAACTTTTACAAAAATGAAAATATATTTATTAAACAATAAGGCATGAATAATTATCACTAAACTATCGCACCCTTTTCTGAAATATAAGAAGGTGAGAGTAAATTAAAATACCCCTAGTTGTTCCATTAAGTGTACGCCATCGGATGACACCCAATAACCTTTTTTCCCTCATTGATTTGCAAAATTTCCATACCGCTAAAGCCCATTATTTTTCCCGTTTCTGCCTTGGCATCCGGTATGTTTCCCTTATAGGCCCCATAAACTTCCAGAGCACAGATATAAACAGACTATCTACGAATTGACTTACTTCAATATTCATCCTAACATCATCAAAAAATGCGCTAGCATCCCTAATGATTCCCTTTAAGGCTTCCGCTCCCTTTATGATTCGATGATTTCTCATCTGTTCTCCTTGATGAACTATGCGATCAGTAGACGTTACCTTATCCAATATGGATAGGTCCCCATTTCAAGCCTTCACCCGTAATTCATAAATTTGTTCCTCATTATGAACTGACAAAATAAACTTCCTTGGCGCTCTCTTTTGAAAAACTTTGTTTTTCCCGTTTGTTGGGGAATTCTATCCATATTTTAAATTATCATAGATTTATTTTTTTATAAATTGTTTCCTGCATTAATTTTCCTTATAATTTACCTTATACAAAATTCAATAGGTGGACCTAATTTAAAAGTGATATCAGCCTATGCATCGCAATGACAATATTTTATGTCATATGCTAATTCGTAGTTCACATAGCATACCGATTTATACAAAAAACAAATAAAAATAGTGATATAACAATAAAAATCGAAGAGCCAAATCTTATACGATTTAACTCCCCAATTACATTTTTGTACTCTGAGACCGAACCCGGTTACATTAATGTACAAAGCATTTACAGCAGAACTTTGGTTTATTCTCCTATTTTTTTGTCTAAATTTCTAGGTAAACGTCCGGCCTTCTTTGTTGCTTCACGTAATAAAAATTCAATATGACTATTCAAACTGCGGAATTCGTCTTTAGACCATCGTTGTAATATGTCGTGTAATTTAGGATCGATCCTTAATAAAAATCGCTTTTTCTCTTCCTTCATGATCATCCTCAACTTTCAACATGCTCTATTGATATAATGATCCAGTATTTATGACTGGTTGTGCAGCATTATCAGCTACAATCGATACGAGTAAATTATTAATCATCGCCACTCGTCGTTCATCATCTAATTGGACAATTCCTTCTTTTTCAATTCTTTCAACAGCATCTTGAACCATGCCAACAGCCCCTTCAACAATTAATCTTCGGGCCGCAATAATCGCACTTGCTTGTTGACGTTGTAACATCGCTTGGGCAATTTCAGTGGAATAGGCTAAATGTGTCAGTCTTGCTTCAATTACTTCCACACCAGCAACTTGCAAACGTTCCTGTACTTCTTTCGTTAATTCATTGGATATTTCCTCTGCATTTCCGCGTAGAGACATTTGCGTATCATCATAAATATCATAGGGATACTTTGTTGCAACAGCCCGTAAAGCTGTTTCACTTTGTATTTCAACAAATTGCTCATACCTGTCTACATCAAAAACAGCTTTTGCGGAATCAACTACTTTAAATACAATAACGGCGGCAATTTCAATCGGATTACCATTAACATCATTCACCTTTAAACGATTACTGTTAAAGTTCCTTACCCGTAAAGAAATAGTTTTTCGAACGGTTAATGGGACAGTCAAAATCAACCCTTCCTTACGAATACTTCCAATATATTTCCCAAAGAACATGACGACAATTGATTGATTTGGCTGTACTAATGTAATCCCTGTTGCCAATAAAACAGCAATAATGACACAGATTATGCCTAAAATCCATTGTTGATAGAAGACACTGTATACTGTTCCCGCTAATAATATGGCAATAATGATTACCCCAAGATATCCGTTCATATATAATGCATCTTTTTCCCTCATCCTCATCACCTCATATTATATCTATATTATACTATTATGATATCATAAGTGTAATAATCTGTAAATATATATTATTCTATAAAATAATGGTGCAGTTGGGTCACAAATACAATATTTCCCAAGTTTTATTACTATTATGTAAAAGTGTCACATCATTTAGACATTAAATGTTTAATCTTAGGAGGAGAACACGATATAATGATTATCCAAATGTACAAAAACTGTTAAACGAAATATATTTTGACTAATTCCCTTTGTGATAAAGTCTAACTTGACTCGGTATTTTCTTCAGGAAATCACTTTCATTACGAGCTTAACGATTATCTTGACAGTCATTTTCTTAAAATCAACTTATTTAAAAACAGCGTAGAAATCGTTTAGAAAATTGCAGAAATTTTTGTTGAAACGCAAAAAGCGGAAATAATATCATACTAAATATGAAAGGAAAAATTCATATGTTTCAATGAAATTGCATTTATTTAATGAGCCTTCCATGCGTATGATATAATTTAAAATGTAAGTTATCTAAATACAATGATGAAAGAAGGTATAGTCATGAAAATTGATGTACCCAAAATACCTGCTCTTCTAACAGAAAGAGATTTCAGCGAAATATTTTACGAAGAATACCCTGAATTTGAGATGAGTATCATTTCAGGGTCAAAATTTGTTAATGAAGAGCTTGGTCGACTACGACTTTACAATACAGTGGTTAAGAACTGTCAGTTCATGAATACAGATTTTGGTAGGGCGGACATAACTGATGTGCGATTTGAAAATTGTGATCTATCCAACACGAATTTAAGAAGGGCATCTATAAATCGTGTCGAATTTTTTAACTGTAAACTTCTCGGAAGTAACTTGACTGAATCGTATATTGGTAATGTTAAGTTTGAAGAATCAGTTTTGGACATGGCGATGATTGGCAACTCAAAGATTGAGAAGGCTATTTTT
Source organism: Pseudogracilibacillus sp. (assembly GCA_032113595.1). Classification (GTDB taxonomy): domain Bacteria; phylum Bacillota; class Bacilli; order Bacillales; family Amphibacillaceae; genus Pseudogracilibacillus. The sequence goes on along the minus strand of DAMCTP010000045.1, from coordinate 13,196 downwards.
AAAAACAGCTCATTAAAAGGGGCAGACTTGTATGAATGTAAATTCAAAAAAGTCAATTTTCACTCTTGCAACATTAATGGGATAAGTTTTGAGGAAACCCCACTAAATGGGGTGGATTTAAGTTCTTGTGAATTTAATACATTAAATGTTTCAATTGAGCATTTGAAAGGTTGTAAAGTATCATCATTTCAAGCAGTTCAGTTTGCCTCCCTGCTCGGCCTTATTATTAAAAATTGATAAGGAAATCAATCTACTGGTTAATATTAGTAACGGCAATTTCCCCGTTTATTCATTTAACTAAAAAATACCCCAGAAGATAGCTTACTAGAGACTATCTCCTGGGGATATCCTTCTTTAGGCGTTATTTTTACGTCTATACGGTTAACCTAAACCTTTTCAACAACTATCTCATCATTGGCTACAGTAACTTGGACATTGTCAATTGCATTATCTTCTAAAATTAAATCTGTTAATTGATTTTCAATTTTTTCCTGAATGACCCTTCGTAAAGGTCTTGCCCCAAATCTAGTGTCATACCCAAGTTTGACTAATTGTTTTTTTGCATCTTCTGTTATAGAAATAGTAATTTTATTATCTTCAATTGTTTTTTCCAAATCTGTTAACATCAGATCCACAATTTCAAGTAAATTTTCTTCCGTTAGTTCATTAAAACGAACAATCGCATCAAACCGGTTTAGAAACTCTGGCTTGAAAAAGTCTCCCAGATTTTCCAATGTTGAAATGGCCTCATTATCTTTTTCAAATCCAACATTAATTTGTTTTACACCTGAACCAGCATTGCTTGTCATAATAATGACAGTATCTTTAAAACTGACTGTTCTACCATGGGAGTCTGTTAAATGACCGTCTTCCATAATTTGTAGGAACATATTTTGTACATCAGGATGAGCTTTTTCAATTTCATCTAACAAAATAATCGAATATGGTTTACGTCGGACCTTTTCAGTTAGTTGTCCCGCTTCTTCATGGCCAACATACCCCGGAGGTGATCCAATAATTTTAGACACAGTATGTCTTTCCATATACTCACTCATGTCTAAACGAATAAGGGCATCGCGATCGCCAAATAGTTCTTCCGCAAGAACCTTCGATAGTTCTGTTTTCCCAACACCAGTTGGACCAACAAACAAGAAGGATCCAATTGGACGATATTTTGACTTCAATCCCGCTCTGCTACGACGAATTGCTTTTGCGATATGATCAACGGCCTTATCCTGACCAATTATTTTGGTTCTCATATGATCAGCAAAATTCCTCAATTTATTTTGTTCGTCTTCCTGTAATTTTGTCACAGGTATCCCAGTCTTCTCTTCTACAATTTCTTCAACATCATGAACAGATACTTCTGTAGTAACTTGTTCTTTTACTTTTTCTTTCGCCTTGTCCAATTGTTTTTGTAATTGTAATTCTTGGTATCGTAAATTTGCAGCTGTTTCATAATCCTCTTGCTCTGCTGCACGTTCTTTTTCCTTAACAATTTTTTCAATTTGACCTTCAATTGATTCAGCATCCTGATCACTATTCGCCAAATTCAATCTAGATCCAACCTCATCCATTAAATCAATGGCTTTGTCCGGTAAAAAACGATCCTGAATATAACGATCCGACAGTGAAACAAATGCATTGATAACATCATCAGAATAGGTAACTCCGTGAAAATCTTCATAACGATTTTTCAATCCTTGTAAAATTTGAATTGTTTCTTCCACTGTTGGTTCCTTCACGATAATAGGTTGGAAACGTCTTTCAAGTGCTGCATCTTTTTCAATTTGACGGTATTCTTTTGTCGTTGTTGCACCGATTACCTGTAGTTCACCACGGGCTAATGCAGGTTTTAAAATATTTCCAGCATCCATTTGCGAACTCTCCGCTGTACCCGCCCCAACAAGTAAATGGATTTCATCAATAAATAAAATAGCATCCTTACGGTTTTTTAATTCCTTAATTAATTGCTTCATTCTTTCTTCAAATTGTCCACGAATTCCCGTATTAGCAACTAATGATGCGACATCTAATACATATACTTCCTTATTAATTAATTTCGATGGCACATCACCCTCGACTATTTTCAATGCTAAGCCTTCGGCGATTGCAGTCTTACCAACACCAGGCTCACCAATTAACACAGGATTGTTTTTATTACGTCTGTTTAAGGTTTCAATGACCCTTTTCACTTCCTGATGTCGTCCAATTACCGGATCAATCTGGCCATTTCGGGCATTATCCGTTACATTCGTCCCTAATTCATCTAATAACCCGCCAACTTTGCCAGCGGATTGCTGTCTAGTTCTTGTGGTGCTTTGTCCTTGCCCACCAGTATTCCCCTGGAAAAATGGGTGTGAAAACATATCACCTTGTGAAAAATTACTTGGATCAGAAATTTGCCCTTGAATTTTTTGGAAACAATCGTTGCATAATTGTATTTGCATTTTTTCATTGTTGACCTGCATTGACATGGCTACATTGGCATTATTTACTCCACATTGTTGACATTTCATATTGACAACATCCTCCTTTAAATTAATTGTTTATTTAAATATTACTTTGACTTTGACTATATTTGACCTTTGATTTTTATTATACACTGACCTTCTTTGACTTTCAAGTATAAAACTTCAATTTCTTAAAAAAATTAATAAAAAACATACCACTTAATATAGACCATTAAATGATATGTTCCAACCCACCATTACCAAAACATCTCCCGAATTAGGGTTCTGTTTGACAAACTACAGGGATGGCGGTTCCGGCGTTAGGTTTTCTGTAGGAAAAACTCCTTTTACTTACAATCCCATCAGTATATAAACGACTCTGGCAACAATTGTTTCATCATTAAATCATCTAAATTCCCGAATTCATACCCTTCATCTTTTAAATGGAGAATCACTTTTTCAAGAGCCCCAGCATTATCTTCTGAAACCGTATGTAACAAGATAATCGCTCCCGGGTGGATTTGTGAAGTAATTTGATCAAAAGCATAGTCAGCTCCCTTTTGATGTTTAACCTCCCAGTCTTTAAATGCTAGTGACCAAAAAACATGCACATAACCTAATTCCTCTGCCCATTTGATTGTTTGTTCGCTGAAAGTTCCCCGTGGGGGACGTAAATAAATCGTTTTCTTTTGCGATGTATGCTCGGCAACAACTGACTCTAATGAATCAAGTTCCTTTTTCATTTCATCTTTTGTCATCCTTGTAAAATCCGGATGATGGTATGAGTGATTTCCGATAATATGCCCTTCATCCACCATTCTCTTCAATAAATTAGGTTCACTTTTCGCATAATGTCCCGTCACAAAAAAAGTTGCGTTCACACCGTATTTTTTTAAAATATTTAAAACATCTGCAGTGTAGCCTTGTTCATACCCATTATCAAAGGTTAAATAGATAATCTTTTCCCCAGAATTATCCAAGTAAATAGCATTAGTCTTATTTAGCATCTCACTATAAATGCCAAATTGTGGGGCTTGTTCATCTTTGCCCTTTTTATACCCCCAACCATAAGCCAATATAGTGACTGGATTCAATAATAATAACACCATCATAACGGCAATCACCAAATAAAAATTTTTACCTTGACACATATTCATCACCTTTTTTCTTTTATTATGTGTAAAAGTAATAATCTAATGTATGATAAATGTCATGATAAGCATGTACACTTTTGACTGAATAATAATGTACAAAAATTCAGGGTATTTAAAATATCTCCCGAGTGCCCTTCTACATGAAAAAACAGCAGAGAAGGCATTCAAACACCTCCCGAGTGCCCTTCTACATGAAATAACATCGAAAAGGGCATTCAAACACCTACCGAGTGCCCTTCTACATGAAAAACCTGACGAGAAGGGCATTCAAACACCTTCCGAGTGCCCTTCTACATGAGAAAAACGGCGAGAAGGGCATTCAAACAGGTCAGCAGTTCCCTATTATCATTTACAATGTATAGAATAATGATCAAAACCTTCATTCAATGAGAAGTTATATTCTTAAATAACCTACCTTCAATTCTTGATGGAAGTGGAAATTACCTCCTATATGTATTTTTCATTTCATCATCTTGACAACATTAAAAAATTGCTTCAATAGTACCACGATGATAAATCCTCGACACACATTATGATTTAATTAATTTTGCCTTTTACGTTTTATCCTTCTTACAATGAACAGTATCAATAACACACATATAGAATCAGAATAATGCATGTTCATTACATATTTGTTACGTGTTTGTAACATAATATAAAGGATTTCTTTATTCAAAAATAAGTACTTTGGTAGGATATTGAAGGAAATTGGCGCAAATGTACGTTATACCCTATAAAACTTCACACAAGATAATTAGCCGGAAAATATATCGTAAAAACCATGGTATTTAGAGTTTGTAATATGTATGTAATAACCTTTATAGTATTAGGGTAAAACACTATTAATTATTTAGTTTTATAAATAGGATTAATAGTTTGATATGTGAAGGCTTGAACTTCATGAGAAAAGTGGCAAGAGCAAAGATACATACCACGTACATACTAGATCTACTTTCTAAAATAAAGGGGTGAAATGTTGAGTAAAATTAAGGTAGATAAATTAACAAAAATTTTCGGCAGACGCCCGAGACATGCAGTCAGCCTTCTTGAAAAAAACAAGACAAAAGATGAAATTCTTGAACAGACTGGGATGACGGTTGGTGTAAATCAAGCGACATTTGAGGTTAATCCGGGCGAAGTTTTTGTTATCATGGGGCTATCTGGAAGTGGAAAGTCTACATTAGTCCGTTTGCTTAATCGGTTAATTGAACCAACATCTGGGAGTGTATGGCTAGATGATCAAAATGTTGCAAAAATGAATAAAGAGGAACTTCGCAAATTACGACGTAAAAAAATGAGTATGGTTTTTCAAAACTTTGCGTTACTTCCCCATAAAACAATTTTAAAAAATACTGAATTTGGTTTAGAAATTCAGGGGATTGACAAACAGGAACGGGAAAGAAAGGCCCGTGAATCGTTGGAATTGGTTGGTCTTGGGGGTTATTTGGATAAATATCCGAATGAACTTTCCGGTGGGATGCAGCAACGTGTCGGATTGGCGCGGGCATTAGCAAATGATCCGGACATTTTATTAATGGATGAAGCCTTTAGTGCACTTGATCCTTTAATTCGTAAAGATATGCAAGATGAATTAATTGTTTTACAATCCAAAATGAAAAAAACTGTTATTTTTATTACCCATGATTTAGATGAGGCACTTCGGTTAGGTGATCGAATTGCCATCATGAGAGATGGTACTATTGCTCAAATTGGTACAGCTGAAGAAATCCTCATGAATCCCGCTAATGATTATGTGAAACGTTTTGTTGAGGATGTTAATCTTGCCAAGGTATTAACAGCGGCTCACATAATGAAGCGTCCGGAAAACGTAGTAGTTGATAGAGGTCCCCAAGTTGCGTTAAAGATAATGAAGGATAATGGTATCTCCACTGTCTATGTTGTAGACAAACAACGAAAACTACTAGGCTACGTCACTGCAGACCAAGCCTCAGAAGCCTCCAGGGAAAAAAAGGGTTTGGAAGAAGTCATCACCCGTGGTATTCCAACAGCACATCCAGATACACTACTAACAGATATGTTCGAGGCGATGTCTAGCGATAATGCGCCACTTTCTGTTGTTGATGATGAGGAGAGATTGGTGGGCATTGTTGTTAGGGGATCAGTTATTGCTGCTCTCGCAGGTAAAGATGAAGTCATTAACGGAAATGGGGGGGAAGTAACAGATGGATAACCTTGAGAGACTTTTTCCAAAGATACCATTAGGTGATTGGGTAGTAACATTTGTGGATTTGTTGAAACAAACCTTCTCAGTTGTTTTTGGTGTTATTACAGATAGTATCACCTTTTTGACTGGGAAATTTATTTGGTTAATGGAACTTCCACCACCACTCCTATTAATCATTTTGGTTGCATTACTTGCTTGGTGGATGGTAGATTGGAAATTAGGTCTCTTCACATTAATCGGTCTTGGTTTAATTAACAATCTTGATTACTGGCATGAAACAATTCAAACAGTATCGCTCGTTCTGATATCTGTTTTAATTGCAACGATTATTGGTATCCCAATAGGTATTTGGATGTCACAGAAAAGATCCGTGCAATCGATTGTTACACCAATACTTGATTTTATGCAGACCATGCCTGCATTTGTCTATTTAATACCATCGATAGTTTTTTTCGGTATAGGAATGACACCCGGGATTGTAGCAACCATCATCTTTTCCATGCCACCTACAGTAAGGTTAACAAACCTTGGTATTCGCCAAGTAGATGAGGAACTTATTGAAGCTTCAAATGCATTCGGTTCTACTACGGCCCAAAGACTAGGGAAAGTCCAGTTACCACTTGCTATGCCACAAATCATGGCGGGGGTTAATCAGACGATCATGCTTTCTTTATCTATGGTAGTTATTGCTTCACTTGTAGGAGCACCAGGACTTGGGGAAGACGTTTATCGTGCTGTAACTCAAGTTAAAATTGGCATGGGTTTTGAAGCAGGTTTAGCGCTTGTCATTTTAGCAATGGTTCTTGACCGCATTACGCAAGGTGCAAGCAATAAACAAAAAGTGTAAGTGTATTATTTTATAATATATCTTATAGACGGTCAGAAAGTTGACCGATATTTTTAAAAAATTTAGGAGGAATGTTGTTAATATGTTTAAGAATTTTCGTTTTATAAGTTTGGCCTTGTTACTTATCCTATCTATCGCACTAGTAGCATGTGGTGGAAATGATGGTAACAATGAACCAGCAGATAATAATAATGAAGAAGCAAATAATAATAACGAAGCAGCGGGAGATAATGGTGATGGTGACTTAGAAATTGGTCAACAAGACCTAACTATTCCATATGTTGCATGGGCAAGAGAATCAATTAGTACAGAGATGTTAGCACAACTACTTGAAATGGTTGGATATAATGTTGAAACGTCACAGGTAGAAGCAGGTCCAATGTACTCCAGTGTTGCTGATGGTTCTGCCGACTTTCATACATCTGCATGGCTTCCAGCCACACACGCATCATATTGGGAGGAATATGAAGGTGATATCGTTAAGGTAAATGAAGTGCTTGATAAGGCACCATTGGCTTTGACTGTTCCATCATATGTTGAAGATATTAACTCAATGGAAGATTTAACCAACGAGGAATTTGGTGAAGCAGTTAATTGGGAAATCATTGGTATTGACCCTGGTGCTGGAATTATGCAAAATACTGAGGAAGCACTAGAAGAGTATGGATTGGATCAGTGGACGTTAACAACTAGTTCCGAAGCAGCCATGCTCACTGAATTACAAACTGCAATGGCAAATGAAGAACCAATCATCGTTCCTTTGTGGAAACCACACTGGGCTTTCGGTGACATGGACTTAAAGATGCTTGAAGATCCAAAAGAAATTTACGGTGGTGAAGGTGATCAAATTTACACTGTAGCCCGTAAGGACCTTGAACAAGACGCACCAAGAGCATATAAAGTACTAGAACAGTATGTTGAAACTTACGAAATGCTCGATGAAATGATGCCGAAAGTATACGTTGATGAGCAGGATGTAGCCGACGTTGTTAAGGACTTCATCGACAATAACCCAGACATGGTTGACGAATGGCTGGATGGAATTCCAAGAGATTAAATATGTAGTAATAAGCCCCTGATTACCATTTAATCAGGGGTTCTATTTTGTGTAAAAGAGATATTTATTATTATCGAAGGGTAAAATCACATGCGATTTTATCCTTCCCTTTTTTTGTTTTCGCCTAAAATTATATGAAGTACTTTATAGAATAGAAAATTGAAGTTTCTTGAATACAAAGATATTTTAAATACATTTAAAACAATTATTTCCCTTGAAACATTGCTTTTCTTTTTTCCATAAATGCTGTTATACCTTCTTTATGATCTTCTGTGTGCATCATTTTTAATTGGTTTGCCTTTTCCGCTGCTAGAATATCTTTTAAATCTGCCTTTCTTTGTTCATGATAGATAGATTTTGAGGCTAAAATAGCTTTTAAAGGTGATACTTTTAATTTTTCCACCAATTGTGCCGTTCCATCCTTTATATCGTCTACTAATATGTCGGCTAATCCCATTGTTACCGCTTCTTCACCTTTCACCTGTTTAAGCCCCCAAATAAACTGTTTTGCTTGATGTGTTCCCATCCTTTCCTGTAAAAAGAAGTGTCCCCCGCCATCTGGCACTAAACCGATTCCGGCAAACAACATCCCAAATCGAGCATCTTTTTGGGCAATAATATAATCGGAATTGAGGGCAAAACTTAATCCGAGTCCGGCGGCTGATCCGTGTACTGCTGCAACGACAATTTTTGGTAGTGAATAAAGCGTTATCGTGATCTCAGAAATGACGTCCATTAATTCATCATAAAATTCTTCTTGCCCTTTTTGCCCCATCATTGTGATATCACCACCAGCACTAAATGCCCTACCTTCCCCATTGATGACGACAATCATGTCATCATTTTTTTCTATTTTCTTAATAACAGTTAACATTTCCTTTAATGTGTCGACGTCAACTGCATTAAAATTATTGGGACGATTAAATGTTACATAAGAGACCCCATTTTCCCGTTTATATAAAATATTTGCCACTTTACTCGCCTCTTTCTTTATTTAATTGACTAATGTCATTATACAATACTTTACAAATTCTATTAACCATTAATGAGTTCACACCCTTTTACTAATATTATTGTCATGAATCATGGTATAGTATGGCTATGGAGATTAATTTTCAGGAGGTTAAACAAAATGACAATTTATGCAGCTTATAGAAAAAGGCTTACTACATATTTGCAACAAAACAATTTTTCATATGCGATGGTGTCTAATCCCGCAAATGTTTTCTATTTAAGTGGTTTTAATACGGACCCACATGAGCGATTTTTAGCAATTATTTTCGATGTTGTTAACAATAAGGAATATTTTTTCGTCCCTGCACTTGACAAAGAAGCTGCGGCTTTGGATTCTGATTTAACAACGATTATTCCTATTTCTGATAATGAGGTCCCTTTCGACATTGTGCGTGAACATGTTGGTATATTAGATGGTTTATTAGGTATAGAAGGGAAACAGTTAAGTTATTTACAATACACTAACCTAAAAAACTATTTCCCTTCGCTCGAATTCAATGATATTCAACCATTTATCAATGAATTACGTGTACATAAATCAAGTGAAGAAATTGTCGCACTAAAAAATGCTTTAGACATCATTGAAAAAGTGCTAGCAGAAGGGATTAAAAAAGTAAAAGTAGGAATGACTGAAGTGGAACTTGTGGCCGAATTGGAATTTTTAATGCGAAAGTTCGGTGCTGATGGTCCTTCCTTTTCAACGATTGTATTAACTGGAAAAAACGCCGCCCTCCCTCACGGGATTCCTGGTAACACTAAAATTGCTGATGGTGACCTTTTATTGATTGATTTTGGAGTCATAAAGGATGGTTATTGTTCTGATATTACACGTACATTTGCTATAAATAGTGTGTCAGATCGTCAGAAGGAACTATATGATATTGTTTTGAAATCAAATGAAGCAGGTATACAAGCAGTCAAGGCTGGCGTTCCATTAAGAACTTTTGACATTGCTGCCCGGGATGTCATTGATGATGCTGGATATGGTGAATACTACAACAACCGCGTCGGCCATGGTTTAGGAATAGAAATTCATGAGGAGCCAAGTGTGCATGGCAATAATGATACCGTGGCATCTAATGGGTTAGTATTTACAATTGAACCGGGAATTTATATACCGAATGAATTAGGTATTCGAATCGAAGATACCGTTTTTATCAATGGGGATGGAAAGGTAGAAGTATTAAGTTCCTTTCCAAAACAACTACACATTATTTAATAATGAATGAACGACGTCACCATGTCCTTAATACCATGATATGATGACGTCGTTTTTCTAGGTTATTTCACGGGGATTTCAATTTCTTTATCATAATCCTTTACATAATACATACCTTTGACATTGATTTCACTGGGTATTTCGTCTGTATCAAATTGATAAATACGTTTGAGTTCCCTTTGAAAACCGTATAGATCCTCAATCAACTCTCCTTCAATTGTCTGACCATTTATTTCGATACTTAATCCATCTAACAATACATTTTCATCAGAAATGACTGTCATGTGCATTTTTTGATTACTAACCGTTATATCAGTGACTTTAATTTCCTCACCATGAAAATCGATTGGATTAGTTTTATCATCTTCATTTATTGATAATGTGTCATTTACCTCATCATATCCGGAAAATTTCTCGACAAATATTTTCAATTCCTCTACCTCTTCTGGTAATGCATTAAAGTCAATTTCAAAATCAACAATACCAGTTCCCTCCTCATGGGTAGTTCTCGCACCACTTCTACCGACTGTATGTCCATTGGCTAATAATTTAATCCCAAACAGCGATCCACTTACATTAACATTTGAATTTTCAATCCCTTTAATACTCCCTTTCACAAGTGTCATCGTTGGTGAGGCTGTTACTGTTTCAATCGTTAATGTACCGATACCTAGCGGAATCGACTCATTGATTGGGACATCCAAACTTGCTTGCATCGCTTTATTCGGGTCATGTGGAAAGGTCAATTCTTTAAAATCATCCGTTTCAAAATTCCATATAACCAGTTTTAGTTTTTTTGCCATTGGATGTACAGCACTATAATGATAAATCCCTCTTTGTTCTGTCCCTAAATCATTGATTCTTGATATTCCGGAACTAGCTGTTGCTCTCGTGTTAAAACCCGAAATGGCTCCCAAATTATATTTGCTAGTATCAAATTGATCTAAACCATCTGGAGCCGAAAAGGTATAAAATAACACAAGTTGATTAGGGTCTGTCATAATTCCATTAACAGTGAAAAATAAACCTTTTTCTAATTCGATTGTTTCTTCTATTACTTGCCCTTTTTCTTCATCATTTAATATCCCAACTGTGCCGTAAATATGATCAAATCCAAGTATCTTTTTACCGTAATAGGCAAGACTTTGATGATTATATGCTATGAGTGAGATTAAAATTACTGCAACGAAAACGCTAATATATTGGGCAATTTGTTTAAAACGGTTTTTTCTTGTCGGGGTTTTTTCCAGTTTGACTTCCATCTGTTCCACTAAATCATCGGGCACGTAAACCTGTTGTAATTGATGTTTAATATGATTGATTCTTTTATCTATTTCACTCATTTTCTATTCTCCTTTCACTGTCTCGCAATTTTTTAAGCGCATAAAACACCCTCGATTTAGCTGTCCCGACAGAAACCTCCATTATTTCCGCTACCATTTCATACGTATAATCGTGAACATATTTTAAAATAATTGCTTCTTTATGCACATCATTTAAATCTGTTAGCAATGATTCCATTTCCATTTTTAACGTTTCGTCAATTTCATCACTATGTTTCATGGCTTCATTCGCAGCATTTTCAATTGGAATCACCTTATTCCGATCCCTTAATAAATCTTTACAATGATTCACCAAAATCGTCTTACTCCATGAATAAAAAGATGATGAGTTTTTTAAATAGCTAATTTTATTGTATAAAGTGACAACCATTTCTGACATAGCATCTTTTGCATCATGTTCATTCAATACATAGGAATAGGCTAGCCGATAATAATCAGATTGTTGTTCAGTAATCAATTTCAACAATGCCTTTTTATTCCCTTTTTGTGCTTTTTTTACTAATCGAGTCACCTTCATCTTCTCACCTCTCTACAAATAAGACTGCTCAATTCTTAAAAAGGTTCAAACTTTTGTAAAAATATTAATTTAAAAATAAAACGAGCCACTTTACATCTCATTATATCTTATCAAATCGATGTAAGTGACTCGAATATACAATTTTATCGTTATCATTTTCCATAAATAAAATTATGTAACGACCTTTTCCCTCTCCCTAATATTTGAAAAATTGTTACTTTAATTGAAAATCAAGCGAAACGTGATCTTGAATTGGTATCCAGGCACCAATGCTTTGCTTTGTCACATTTTTAATTTCAAGTTCTTTTTTAGACCCTTTTAGTTGAATATAGACCTCCCCAAAGACAATTTTACCCTTTTCATTTATTGCCGGCATGTAGGCATTTAAGTGTCCAATCTTCTTCACTGGAACATGATAATAGTTGTCTAACTTTGTGTTTTCCCCAACAACCGCCGTAAATGAAAGTGGTAATTTTGTTTTTTCCTTTGAATGATGCAGGATTAACTTTTTAATTGTTTCGGGTTGTGAAATTTTATTCGTTAACGCCCCACGAACTGATGCCTTTTTCTGTTGAATATAGCGAGCCTCTTGGACCTCTTTACCACCAAAATTATTAATTTCACTTTTGTTTATATGTTGGTAATCCCAATTGACCGTTGTACTTTCGGAACGATAATGGAGTGGCCATCTACCCAGATAAATATTAGCACGATACCCGATAGCAAACGGGGTTGGCTTAATTGTTGTATCATTCATTAATTGAATTAATTCTGGATTTTCAATTGCCATTTCGATACTATTTAACAAATCCTTCGTTTCATCATTTGGTTCAATGATTTCCAAATCTTCTGTTGTATTAGGGAAAGTATTAGATTTCGAAATTGACATCACATTTTTGGGTAAAGAAAAAGCCTCCTTTTTATTTTTTTCCGCTGCATCTATGTGACCTTCAGAAAACGATATCGTTGTTAAATAAAGCAGGCCTATAAAAATTATCAATTTCATTACACGTTGCATCTTTTTTCCGCCCCTTTAACTAATATTAGCGACACTTTTCTATTCTATTTTTTACTGAAATGTTTTATTTATGTATATTTTTAAATAATTAACTTAAATTTTTATATACACTTACTAAAAATCTCGCCTTTGCTCATTTGAAAAACACATTATTAGCATTTTCATCGGAGCAAATTGCCTTTGCTCATTTGAAAAACACATTATCAGCATTTTCATCGGAGCAAGTTCCCTTTGCTCATTTGAAAAACGCATTATCAGCATTTTCATCGGAGCAAGTTGCCTTTGCTCATTTGAAAAACGTATTATTAGCATTTTCATCGGAGCAAGCAAGTTGCCTTTGCTCATTTGAAAAACGCATTATCAGCATTTTCATCGGAGCAAGTTGCCTT
>DAMCTP010000044.1:11817-25988 GCA_032113595.1 Pseudogracilibacillus sp. | reverse complement strand
ACGGGAACAAATATAATAGAATCAAAGGTTTTTAATTATTCAGTAATCCCTAATTCATCATCTTCTTTTAGTGCAAAAACACCAAACGTGGAAAAATGACTAGGATTGATTGTGATTGTATTGTTGCCCGTATTCTTGGTGCCATTTTGTGCTACCCATTTTTTATCCGATTCGTTGTAATAATAAATGTCTATGGCCGTGGCAAAGCCATTACCGTAAGTCATTGTCAATTCGGAATTTCCTGTAAAGCTTTGGCCATTTGGTAATTCAAATTCAAAGTTCAGCACATCCCCAGCACTGTCTATTCCTTCTGTATTTGTGACAAAACCTTCTCCACTAACATCTGTAATCGTCACAAATGTACCTGAAGGTAAGTCATTAGGGAACGTGATTTGGGTGCCTTTCCCATCAATTGTAACAGCTTGTCCTGCATAAACCTTCTTTTTTGTGTTTAATGGCAAGGTCACTTTAGGATCAATCCATTTAATTGGTTGTATGACCGTTCCAGAAAAACCATTTTTCTCCTCAGCATCAAATGAAAAGGTCCTTTTAATTTCTGTTCCTGTTAATCCTTCCCATTTAATTTTTTGACTACTTGAATCATATGAACCATCATCAACAGTAATAACATCGTCCAAAATAGTTCCATCATGATAAATAATTGGATTCTCAATTTCTAATGTAGAGGAGGTCCTTAAAACCTCAATTTCGGGAAGCTTAATATCTTGAACGCCAAAAATCTGATAGTTATAATTTAACATAGATAAATCTTTTAACGGTGATAGATCACTAATTTGATTACCATAAAGATATAGGCTTCTTAAATCTGTTAGATTTTCTAATCCGGAAATATCACTGATCTTATTATTTACAAGTTCCAATGTTCTTAAGTTCGTTAATTTTTCTAGATTTGGTATTTTACTAATTTGATTACTAGTAAGATCTAAATCAATTAAATTTGTCATACTTGCTAATGCTGAAATATCACTAATGTCATTATAACTAAGAATTAAATATTCTAAGTCCGTAAAATTTCTCAATGCTGAAATATCACTAATTTGATTATAATAAAGAGATAAAAAATTTAATTTTGTTAAATTTTTTAATGTTGAAATATCCTTTAAATAGTTTTCATCGAGGAATAAAACTTTTAACTCTGTTAAACTTTCTAATGCTGAAATATCGTTAATCTCGTTGTCACCGAGATCTAAATAATGCTCTAAATTTATTGCGTGTTCTAATCCTGTTAGATCCTTAATACCATAATCGTAAGCATCAAGTTCTGTTATGCTTTTTAAATCATATAATGTTGGTTCATATGATTCACTTTCACCAAGTTCATCATTAATTGCCTTTATTAAATTATCATCTGGAATGTACGCGATGGACTCTCCAGTATCACCAGGATCTGCAAAACTTATTATACCAAATGGACCAAGTAGTAAAACTAAACTAAAGAGAAAAAGAATATTCCTTTTCAATATTCCTTCCTTGCGAATGTTCAGTCTAGCAATTCTATTTCCTCTACCTTTTCCTATCACAAAAACTACTCCCTTTCTTCCTAAATTTATGATTTTTTATGAAATTATACCTATAACTTATTACTATTATGTCAAATCTAGGTCAAATCTAAGTCAAATCTAGGTAAAGTTTAGGTAAAATTTAGGTAAAAAGAGTGAATTTTATTGTTTTTTTAGAAAAAGTGAAAAAAGAACCCCACTACATTAAATGACGAGGTATGTCCTTATTTTTAATTTACAACCCTTTCACCTTATATTGCTTTGTATTGGGTAGGATATAGTGGACATTAGGGTCAGATATACAAGTAATTTCTAATTACACTACAAGTAGATCTATTGAACTCCGGGATAAAGGTAAAGATTAAAATTTTAGGTGACGTGACTTTGAATTAGAGGATCATTAGTTCATGACAGTCTATGAAAATATTGATATGATAGGGACAAAGTAGTGAACAAAAACTATTAAAATAATAGATTTTTCAAGGGGTTGTTTGATGATGGCAACTGCCAATTTAGGTTTTGAAGAAAAATTATGGGCAATGGCTGATAAATTGCGGGGAAGTATGGATGCTTCTGAATATAAACATGTCGTATTAGGTTTGTTGTTTTTGAAATATGTATCTGATTCCTTCGAAGAAATGTACGCAGAATTAGAAAAAGAACAATGGGCAGATCCAGAAGATAAAGATGAATATTTAGCAGAAAATATTTTTTGGGTTCCGAAAGAAGCCCGTTGGACATACATAAAGGAAAATGCGAAAAAACCAGAGATTGGTCAAATCATTGATGAAGCAATGATTGCTATCGAAAAAGAAAACGAATCATTAAGAGGAGTCTTACCGAAAAACTATGCACGTCCAGATTTAGATAAAACAAGACTTGGAGAAACGATTGATATGTTTTCTTTCCGGGTCGGTGACAAAGAAAGTCGTGCGAAGGATACTTTAGGTAGAGTATACGAATATTTTCTAGGAAAATTTGCTGCTGCAGAAGGAAAAAGTGGTGGTGAATTTTACACCCCCATGTCGGTTGTTAAACTACTTGTGGAAATGATTGAACCATATCGGGGGCGAGTCTATGACCCGTGTTGTGGTTCGGGGGGAATGTTCGTTCAAAGTGAAAAATTTGTCGAAGAACATCAAGGGAAACTAGGAGATATTGCGATTTACGGACAAGAATCAAATCCGACAACGTGGAAACTAGCAAAAATGAATCTAGCGATTCGTGGTATCGATGCTAATTTAGGAGAACACCATGCGGACACATTCCACAATGATTTACATAAACGGTTAAAAGCCGACTACATCCTTGCCAATCCACCATTTAATATTAGTGATTGGGGTGGAGAAAGATTACAAGATGATGTTCGTTGGAAATACGGCGTCCCACCGAATGGCAATGCAAACTATGCATGGATACAACATATGGTTTCAAAATTAGCCCCAACAGGAACGGCTGGATTTGTCTTAGCAAACGGTTCGATGTCGACAAATACAACTGCTGAATTTGAGATTCGAAAAAAATTGATCGAAGAAGATTTAGTAGAATGTATTGTTACATTGCCGGGACAATTGTTTTATTCAACGCAAATTCCCGTTTGTTTATGGTTTGTGACAAAAAATAAAGCGAAAAATGGTAAACGAGAACGTGACGGAGAAATTTTGTTCATTGATGCCCGTAATTTAGGGTATATGTCTACCCGTACATTAAAAGAACTTGCCAATCAAGATATTAGTAAAGTGTCTGATACGTATCATGCTTGGCGAGGGACGAACGATGGGAAATATGAAAATATTGCTGGATTTTGTAAAGCTGCTGCCATAGAAGAAATTCGTGAACATGATTATATCCTCACACCAGGTCGCTATGTCGGATTAGAGGAAGTTGAAGATGATGGCGAACCCTTTGATGAAAAAATGGAAAGACTGACAAGCGAACTAGCTGAACAATTTAAAGAATCAAAAAAACTCGAAGCTCAAATCCGCGAAGCATTGGGAGGGATTGGGTATGAGGTTTAAGGAAGTTAAGTTAGAAGAATTGTGTTCAATTCAAAGGGGTGCATCACCAAGACCAATAAAAGATTATGTTGTTGAAGAAGGCATTCCATGGGTTAAAATAGCTGATGCAACTTCTGATAATTCACGTTATATATTTAAAACAAAAGAATTTATAAAAGAAGAGGGTAAAAATAAAAGTCGTCCTGTTTTTAAAGGGGATTTAATATTATCAAATAGCGCAACGCCAGGACTTCCAAAAATAATGGAAATTGATGCATGCATTCATGATGGTTGGCTTCTATTAAGGGATTTTAAAGATATTTCAAAGGAATATTTATACTATCTTTTAGTAAATGAAAGAAGAAAATTAGTTAGTAATGCAACTGGTACAGTGTTTAATAATTTAAAAACAGAGACGGTAAAAAATTTTAAAGTGAAAATCCCTGTATATGAACAGGAACAACAAAAAATTACAGCTTTTCTTGAAAGTCTTGATAATAAAATAGATCTTAATACGAATATCATTTCCAATTTAAAAGAACTTTCCCAAACTCTTTTCAAACGTTGGTTTGTTGATTTTGAGTATCCAGATGAAAATGGAAAACCATACAAATCAAACGGTGGAAAAATGGTGGAAAGTGAATTGGGAATGATGCCAGAAGGATGGGAAATTGTTAAGTTAAATGAGGTCGCCAATCATTCTAAGAAAACATTTAATCCCGTTAAAGAAAAAAAGATTGATGTAGCACACTTTAGTTTTCCAGCATATGATTCTATGGTGTATCCAATAATAGAGAATAGTAAATCTATTAAGAGTAATAAATATTTAATAGACAAATACTCATTAATGTTTTCTAGGATGAATCCAAATACACCAAGAACCTGGTTGCCAAACATAATAGATAATTATATTAATGTTTGTTCAAGTGAATATGTTGTTTTGGATACACAGAAGAACGACAATAAGGCCTTTATTTATAGTTTGATATCGTCAAATAGCTTTAATAATTTTTTAGTAAATAATGCAACTGGTTCAACTAACAGTAGACAACGGGTAAGACCGGAAACAGCAATGAATTATGAATTCCCTTATTATGAGAGGAAAATCTTAGAATTTCAGACAATTGTAGAAGGAATGTATAATAAAATTTTATGTTTAAGAGAGCAAATGAACAATCTTGCCAATCTTCGAGACTCTCTCCTTCCGAAACTTTTATCTGGAGAGATTGAATTACCAGATACGAAAGAGGTGACTGAAGATGTACCAATTTCTTGAGGATGATCTTGAAACGGCAACACTCGAATGGTTAAGTGATTTGGGATATGAAACATTACATGGTCCCGATATTGCTGAAGATGGGGAATATCCGGAAAGAAATAGCTATGCCGAAGTGGTGCTACACAATCGCTTGGAAGAGGCATTACGGAAAATCAATCCACATGCTTCTACTAGCTCGATTGAACGTGCCATCCAGTTAGTCACGATGATTCAGTCACCGAATCTTATCATTAACAATCGCAATTTTCAAAAGTATGTCACAGACGGGATTGATGTAGAATACCGAACAGCTGACGGTAGAAATGCAGTGGAAAAGTTATGGTTATTCGATTTTACCAATCCTGAGAACAATCAATTTTTAGCTGTGAATCAATTGACAGTGATTGAAGGGCAGCATAATAAACGCCCTGATGTCGTTGTCTTTGTCAACGGTTTACCACTTGTCGTGATTGAGTTAAAAAATTCTACCGATGAAACAGCGGGAATTACTGAAGCTTTTCATCAGCTACAAACATATAAATCAAAAATCCCTTCACTTTTTAACTACAACGCTTTTCTTGTCGTAAGTGATGGAATCAACGCGAGGGCTGGTTCTCTTACAGCCAATGAAGAGCGTTTTATGATGTGGCGAACGACTGATGGGGAAACGATTGCACCGACATCGACCCCGCAACTGGAAATTTTGTTAAGAGGCATGTTCCAACACGGTGTTTTACTTGATATATTACGTCATTTTGTCGTCTTTCAATCAGACGGAGAACATACATATAAAATTGTTGCTGCTTATCACCAATATTATGCCGTCAATAAAGCGGTCGAACAAGCAAAACGAGCAGCCTCCGATAAAGGGGACCGGAAAATCGGGGTTATTTGGCATACCCAAGGTTCTGGGAAAAGTTTATCGATGGTCTTTTTTACGGGAAAATTAGTGTTGGAAATGAATAATCCGACTGTCGTCGTTTTAACCGATCGAAATGATTTAGATGATCAATTGTACAATACTTTTTCTATCTCAAGTGACTTGCTAAGGCAAACTCCTAAACAAGCGGAAAGTAGAAAGGAATTGAAAGAGCTTTTACGGGTAGAAGCTGGCGGAATAGTATTTACAACGATGCAAAAGTTTGCCCCTGAAGAAGGAGCAAGTCATATGGAAGCCTTAACGACGAGAAAAAATGTCATCGTTATCGCGGATGAAGCCCACCGAACACAATATGGATTTCAAGCCGAACTTTCAAAGGATAAAGGCAATGTGGCGACAAAATATGGTTATGCAAAATATATGCGTGATACATTACCGAATGCCTCTTTTATTGGATTTACCGGCACACCTGTAGAATTGGCAGATAAAAACACACCAGCTGTTTTCGGAAATTATATTGATATATATGATATGACCCAATCAGTAGAAGACGAATCAACGGTTAGAATTTATTATGAAAGTAGAATTATTCCGTTAAATTTACCTGAAGGATTAAATGTTGATGATGAATATGAAGAAATAACCGAATACCAGGAACAGTCAGATCAAGAACGGTTAAAATCGAAATGGTCCCGTTTAGAAGCATTAGCGGGAGCTGAAAGTCGGGTGGAGCGACTAGCAGAAGATATTGTCGTACATTATGAGGCAAAACAAAAGGCTATTTTTGGAAAAGCAATGATCGTTGTCATGAGCCGACGTATTGCCGTTGGTTTATATGAAGCAATTACTCGCTTACGACCCGAGTGGCATCATGATGATGATGATAAAGGGGCCATTAAAATTGTCATGACTGGGGCATCAAGTGATCCAGTACATTGGCAAAAACATGTCGGCAATAAAAAACGTCGAGATTTTATCGCCCGACGGATGAAAGATAATAATGATGAACTAAAATTAGTCATCGTCCGTGATATGTGGCTAACAGGCTTTGATGTTCCTTCATTACATACGATGTATGTTGATAAACCGATGCGTGGGCATAACCTGATGCAGGCGATTGCTAGGGTGAACCGGGTATTTCAAGATAAACCTGGCGGATTAATTGTCGATTATATTGGCATTGCTGAAAGCCTAAAAGAGGCATTAAAACAATATACAGAATCAGACCGTAGTAATACTGGGATCGATACGTCAAAAGCCGTCGATATTATGTTGGAAAAATATGAAATCATTCAAGATATGCTTTACCAACATAATTATGTAAAATTTTTATCAGAAAAACAAACAGAAAGAATGCAAGCCATCACCGAAACGATGGATTTTGTCATCGGGTTGGGAGAAGATGATAAAAAGCATTTCCTAAAAACGGTGACAGAATTAGCAAAGGCATTTGCATTATGTGCGACAGAGGCGGAGGCACAAGAGTTAAATGCCGAGATTGGATTTTTCAAAGCAGTGAAGTCTGGGATGATGAAGTTAATCCCATCAGGAAGTAACAAGAAAACGACGGCTCAAATTGATGAACAACTAAATCAACTAATCTCAAAATCGATTATTTCCGATGAAGTGGTCGATGTGTATGATTCACTCGGATTAGAAAATCCTGATATATCGATTTTGTCGGATCAATTTTTAGAAGATGTACGGGCCTTGCCACAAAAAAACTTGGCAGTGGAGCTCCTAAATCGATTGTTACAAGGAAAAATAAAAGCAATCCAACGGGAAAATTTAGTGAAGTCGCGTAAATTTTCTGAGATGTTAGAAAAAGCAGTGAACCAATATAACAAACGAGCGATTGAAACATCAAAAGTCATTGAAGAATTAATCGACATTGCGAGAGAAATGAATAAGTCATATAGAGCCGGTGAAGAGACAGGCATGATTAAGGAAGAGGTCGCGTTTTATGATGCACTGGCAACACATGAAACAGCTGAAGAAGTGTTAGGTGACGAGATTTTGCGGGCGATTGCCCATGAATTAACAAAATCGATTAAAGAAAATATGAGCATTGATTGGAATCTTCGGGAATCTGCTCGGGCCAAAATGCGTATTACCGTGAGGCGGCTATTAAAACAATATGGCTATCCACCCGATTTGCAAAAGATGGCAGTGGAAACAGTCGTCAAACAAGCGGAGTTGATGGCGGAGAATATGGAGGTTAAATAAACCACTTCAATAAAAACCTATGCAAAAAGCCCAGATTTAATCTAGGCTTTTTAAATATAGGCATTGTTTCATGTTTTCACCGCAACAACCTTAATCCATTCAATATGACAAGTATCGTACTTCCTTCATGGCCGATGACACCTAATGGTAAATCGATGGCTTGAAAAAAGTTTGAAATGATTAACAAGGCAATAACGGATAATGAGAAAAAGATATTTTGTTTAATAATTCGGTTCATTTTTCTGGACACTTTAATGGAATCGTTTATTTTTGTTAAGTTATTTTTCATTAAGACGACATCAGCTGTTTCCAATGCGACATCCGTCCCTTCTCCCATCGATATGCCAATATCGGCCGTGGCGAACGCGGGGGCATCATTGATGCCATCACCAACCATTCCGACCTGTCCGAACTCACTTTGTGCTCGTTTAATTTTGGTTACTTTCTCATCCGGTAAGCATTCGGCAAAATATTGATCAATCCCTATTTCCTTGGCGACTGCTTTTGCAGTTAATTCAATATCTCCTGTTAACATCATCGTTTTAATCTTTTCTTCATGTAAATCTGTAATCATCTGTTTTGCTTCCGGTCTCACGGTATCCTTTAACGCATAAATAGCGACGATTTTGTTTTCATAACCGACATAAACAATTGTTTTACCTTCTTCTGCGAAGACCACATCTTGATTTTCAAAAAATGATACGGTGTCACTTCCATCAGTAGCAAAATTTTTCTTCCCAATTTTCCATGTTGCTTCATTAACGACACCCATAACTCCCTTACCACTGACAGTTTGCATGTTAGTCACTTGGCTCGGAAATTGTTCGAGTCCCAATTGTGCTAATGTATATTTTCGAATGGCGACAGCCACAGAATGTAATGATTCACTTTCAATCGCCCCTGCAGCGATATGAATTTTGTCAGCATCATAATCCGGATGGATTAACGCATCTGTGACAACTGGTGTCCCGTGAGTCAATGTTCCAGTTTTATCAAAGGCAATCATGTTTATATGGCTCATTTTTTCAGCGTGGATGCCACCTTTAAATAACACACCGTTTCTCGCACTTTTTGAAATGGCTGATAATGTTGCCGGCATGATGGAGGCAACAAGGGCGCAAGGTGAGGCGACAACTAACAAAATCATCGCCCGATAAATACTTTCTGTCAAAGTCCATCCAAAAAGTAAATAGGGTAAAAACATCATAATAGCAACAGTTATTAACACAATATTGACATAAAGTCCCTCAAATTTTTCTATGAAGAGTTGTGTCGGTGGTTTTTCGTCTTTAGCGGTTTGCACCATATCGATAATTTTTTGAAAAATGGTTTCATGGGCGAGTTTTGTAATAGTGACAGTAATCGTTCCATCTAAAGCAACTGTACTGGCAAAAACTTCATCCGCGACTTCCTTTTCAACAGGCACGGATTCACCAGTAATAGCACTTTCATCAATCGAAGTCATCCCGACTTGAATTTTTCCATCTGCTGGGATTCTTTCCCCTGCGTAAACATAAATGAGGTCACCAATTTCTAATTCATCAACTGGAACAAAGATTTCTTTTCCATCAATGACTTTTCGTGCTTCTTCGGGTTGAAGCTCTAAGAGCGTCGAAATTTCGGCATTACTCTTATTTAATGTGTACGTTTCTAGTGCCCCAGCAAAGGCAAAGATAAAAATTAAAATGGCTCCTTCGGTCCAATACCCAATCGCAGCTGAGCCAATAGCGGCAATGATCATAAGTAGTTCAACATTTAATTTCTTGTTTTCAATTGTATCGAGAATGCCCTCCTTACCTTCGGCATAGCCTCCAATTAAAAAAGCAATAATATGGAGGGTAATCCAGACGGAATGGGGTAAATAAGCAGTGAGTGACCACGTCGTTAAAATAATCACGCCACTCGTGATTGCAGCAATTAATTCACGATGTTGAAAAGTTTTTTGCCAAAATGTTGTGTTATTTTGGTTGGTTTTTTGTGATTGTTTTGAATAATCTTTATGCATCGTCAGCATCCTTTTATTATAGATTATAATTATTATTAGGTAATAATTATAATTATTTTATCACAATTATATATAAATGTGATAATTTAAAGTTTTAGAAATAAAAAACTAGCTTAAATGGTTGGGAAATCCGATAGGTAAATTCACTCATCAATCGTAAACTCGGCAGCAAGGAAATATTTATCATAATCACCCGGTTCCCTTGTATCTAAAATATCTTTTATTATTCGATAAGTACCTTGATCAAGGTTGCCATAAAGCCATTCCCAATCAACTTCCCATTCATTAGATGTATGTGGGGGCAATTCATAACCTATATCATTAAATCCATATTCTCCACCAAGTAGATCGGCTACTTCATACCATTTGCCATCAATTTTTGCCTCCAAAACAAAAAAGTCACCATAAGTGAAGTCTTTATCAGAGTTGTTTTCAAAAATAACCGTTAATCCTTTAGGTGAAATTGTTGTTTCATTAATAGTCATTGATATGCCTTCTAAATTATTCAATGTATCATATTTAGATGCCAGTAAATCTTCATCTTTTCCACTACAACTGGAAAAAATCACAAGAATCATTAACAAACTTGATAGAATAAGTAAATATTTCTTCATGTTTCATCCCACCTTAAATGAATTATTTTTTCCGTATAATGACTAAGTCAATAAAAGTTCTACGTCATGATCATCTTTTCTAATTGTACTTTTCTACAAAGAATACGAACTTCATGCCTTCAACTTCCTACTTTTAAATATACCTTGATTTTATTACAAAGAAAAACAAATTGTGCCCTGATTTGGTTATTTCAGGGAAAAATCATCATTCATGTGAAATATTTTTGAAAAATTAACATAGATTTAACCTTTGGCATTTATAATGTATGAATAAAGTAAAATGGGAGGCGGGATTTATGGATTCAGATAAAGATAAACCAAAACAAACTGTGTTTAAAGAAGATGAAAAGCCGAGAGAAAATTTGGTTGAAAAAAGTAATGAAGGTAGTACGACAACAACTTCAACGGGTTTGACACAAAATATTGCCGGACTCTTATGTTATTTATTTGGTTTTGTTACGGGAGTAATTTTTTTATTGATAGAAAAGGATAATAAGTTTGTTAGATTTCATGCCTATCAATCGATTGTGGCATTTGCGTTCTTATTTATTCTAGGGATTATTTTGTCACTCATTCCATTCATCGGTTGGATTATTGGATTAATTTTATCGCCATTTTATTTTGCGTTATGGGTATTTTTGATGTATAAGGCGTATAAAAATGAATGGATTAAGCTACCAGTTGCAGGAGACTACGCTGAAAAACAAGTGTAAAATGTTAATGGTATTGACGAAAGAATAGGTCCCTAAATGAAGGTTTTGTAATTTTTTTGTATAAATTCAGGAAAGAAAGTTTGAAAATTTAACAAGGAGGATTTTCATTGACTAGGAAGTTTCTATTAGGTTTTAGCCTTGCTTTACTTCTGTTTGTGTTGGCAGGATGCATAAAGATACCGGTTGGAGATGGCGAACTGGAAATTTCACAAGATGGTATTGAATTTCATGTCGACCTGGACGAAAATGATGATGCGGAACCGCAGAAAAATGATGATTTTGATCTAATTAGTAATCATGAAATGGATCATGACACTAACAATGATGAATCGGAAAACTTCAATAACAATGGGGATTCAAATGCAGAAGATGCCGAAATGATGGGTCAAGGTGGCCCGGGACTTGGGGTATGTGATGAGCCGATGGACCATAATGAGTTCCTAGTGTACGTTAATTATGATTATTGGATTCCAGCATGTGCGGAAGTGTTCGATGTTCATCCTTATGATGATCGTGTTGTAGGCCAATTTGAAATACATCAGGGAGCAAATTGGGAAGCGGTGACATATGAATATATGGCCTATTTAGAACAAGAAGGAGAATTAACAAAGGATGAAATTGATGATGAAGCCGAGTGGGAGTGGGCTGATCTAGAAGGTGTACTCTCAAATGGTAGGGAAACAAGAATTGAAATCCAACATCAAATAGGAGACTACGTCGAATTCCATATCACGTACTATTATCCGGGGGGCTAAATGGAAACAGTTTTTTAATGAAGGATCAAAAAAATTTTTAAATGTTTACCTAGATTTAACCTTCATCAATTATAGTAAAAAGTAAGGTATGCTATAAGGAAGGAAGTGATTCGGCAAATTCTTTGAATATTATATTAAGTGTCTGAGTATTTTTTAAAAGATCCTCATTACTCTATCAACTTAATTTTGTAATACAAAAATGTTGGCATAAATTTTTTGTCAAAACAGGAGGTTATCAAATGAAGAAAAAGCTTTTTTTAGGGCTAAGTATGGCTTTCATGGTATTTGTTCTGGCTGGGTGTATCTCGATTCCGATTGGGGATAGTGTGTTAGAAATCACGACAGACGGTGTTGAATTTGTTACCAGTGATGATGCTGGTAATGGTGATGATAATAACGTTAGCATGGATGAAAATAACAACGATGATTTCGACATGACGAATGACAATGGGGAAAATGCAAATGGAAATGAGAATAGTGATGGCTCCGGTCAATCAGATTCATCCAATGATGGGAGTATGTCGGCTTCATCAAGCGGTTTTTGTACTAGCACGGAAGATCATTCTTTCTTTACCAAACATGTCAATGGTGAATTTTATATTCCCGAGTGTGCTGTATTAACTGACGTGAAAAATAATGACCATGAGTCAGATGGATATTTCGAAGTGCCAGGAGCAACATGGGATCAAGTTCATGATGCGTATATTGAGGCGCATGGTGATCAATTTACTAAAGAAGACGTCAATATTAGTGGTAGTAGTGCTTATTTGCAAATAGATTTTGGGAATGAAACCGGATTAAGAGTGGATATCAACCAGGGTGAAGAGCAAGTAAATCTGTTTTTACGTTATTATAAATAGAAATCTATTATTTTGAAGATTATTAAAAATCGTATTGATGATATTTAAACAAATAAATTGCTAATGTGCAGTTAAGACGGTAGTTGGTTCGTCTTAGCTGCTTATTTTTTTATGAAAATATGTATGTAAAGTACAACTTGCTCCGTTGAAAAAGCCGATAACGCGAATTTGAAATGAGCATCCAGCCCTATCACCGTTGAAAAATTATTCGGTAGTTAGCCTGAAATAAAACAAATTGTTACGATTCGTGTGTAAAAATTGTTATGATAGGGGTGTAAAAATAAAGAGAAGGTGAAAACACATGGGTAAATTAATAACGATTTACGAAGGGATCGGTGGTCAACCTGCAGTCGATCGAATCGTAGAATCTTTATATAAACATATAGGCGTGAATGAAACACTATTACCAATATTCCCGGAAGATTTAACAGAGTCTGCTAGGAAACAACGTTTATTTTTAACTCAATTTTTCGGCGGTCCTAATTTATATATGCAAGAAATTGGCAGACCGATGTTGCCATATCGTCACGCGCCTTTTGAAATTACGCCCTCACGACGGGATGCATGGCTAGATTGTATGAAAAAGGCATTAACGGATGCTGAAATAGAAGAACCGTATTTTTCGGAAATATTCGGAAGATTAACAATTCCCGCGAATAATATAGTAAATACACCTGAATCCTAATTTGAAAAAGGCAAAAAACGTGACACTTAATTTGCAAGGGCCGTTTGCTCCTCTGAAAAATGAAAAAGCCGTGATTTCAAGTGTGCTAGGGCGTCTAGCTCCTCTGAAAAATGGGAAAACTGTGATTTCAAGTGTGCTAGGGTGTCTAGCTCCTTTGAAAAATGATAAAACTGTGATTTCAGATGTGCAAGAGCCGTTTGCTCCTCTGAAAAATGAAAAAATCGTGATTTCAGATGTGCAAGAGCCGTTTGCTCCTCTGAAAAATGAGAAAACCGTGATTTCAAGTGTGCTAGGACGGCTAGCTCCTCTGAAAAACGAGAAAACCGTGATTTCAAATGTGCTGGGACGTCTAGCTCCTCTGAAAAATGAAAAAGCCGTGATTTCAGATGTGCAAGAGCCGTGATTTCAGATGTGCTAGGGCGTCTAGCTCCTCTGAAAAATGAAAAAACCGTGATTTCAAGTGTGCTGGGGCGTCTAGCCCCTCTGAAAAACGAGAAAACCGTGATTTCAAGTGTGCTGGGGTGTCTAGCTCCTCTGAAAAATGAGAAAACCGTAATTTCAAGTGTGCTGGGTTGTCTAGCTCCTCTGAAAAACGGGAAAACTGTGATTTCAAGTGTGCTGGGGCGTCTAGCCCCTCTGAAAAACGAGAAAACCGTGA
>DAMCTP010000044.1:0-11717 GCA_032113595.1 Pseudogracilibacillus sp. | reverse complement strand
TTTCAAGTGTGCTAGGGCGTCTAGCTCTTCTAAAAAACTAAAAAATCATGATTTCAAGTGATCACGATCCGCAAAAGATGAATTTACCCAAATTTAACGGGGAATCGCACGTCCACCAAATGCGGACACGGAATAGAAAGCCCAAAAACGCTTGGGAGACATTACCAAGCGTTTTCGATTCTCATAAATTTATTTAATTAATCTTCTAATAAAGGATATACTCCATCCTCATCATGTGTTTCCGTCCCGACTAACGCTGGGTTAAAGACACAGACCATTCTCATTTGTGTTTTTGCACGCAAATAGTGTTTTTCATGGCCATTCAATAAATACATTGTACCAGGCTTCAGTGGATATACTTTACCATTGTCAATCGTTTCAACTTCTCCTTCACCTTCGATACAATATACGGCCTCGATATGATTTTTATACCAGAAGTAGCTTTCTGTTCCAGCCTTAATGATGGTATCATTTAGACTAAAGCCTACATTATCCTTTTTCATGACAAAACGTCTACTAATCCAAGTTTCTCCAGATGTTTCATCTTCTGTTCCAATAATATCATCTAATGATTTAACGATCATCATGCATCTCTCCTTTAAATATATGACTGCGATTAGTTTATCTTATTACTCCTGTTATTGCAAAAATTTATTGATGTTTCAACAAAACCCCAAAAAAATTTGTAAAAACATAAACATTGCCAAAGGGTTGCCCTCGACAGGGTTACAGGGATTTAAAAATTTCTCGAATTATTAGAATACCGAACTATTTAGGAGTTCCTGTTTATTTATTTTTTCTTTATGTTATACTCTATCTAAGTAAAATATTTAAATTACTTTTAGGGGGTAAAGGTAAAGTATGAATAAGAAGTGGTTTTTGGCTTTGTTGCTTGGAGCTCTATTAGTATTTGTAGCAGCATGTGGCGGGACTTCAGATAATGGCAATGATAGTAATGCTAACAATGATGATAACGCTAACAATGCAGAAAATGCTGATAATTCCGATGCAGCAGAAAATAATAGCGGAGCTGAAGAAGGTAAAGTTTATTCAGTGGCAACAGATAATGCCTACGTACCGTTTGAGTACCTAGATGAAGAAACGGGTGAACTTGTAGGTTTTGATGTTGATTTAATTAAGGCTCTTGCTGAAGAAGCTGGCATTGAAATTGAAATTGAGACACTTGAATTTTCAGGAATTGTTGCTGGTCTAGGGTCAGGTAAGTTTGATATCGGAATTGCCGGTATGACAATTACTGAAGAGCGTGCCGAGAGTATTGATTTTACTCAACCATATTATGAAGCAGGTTTAATCTTAGCTGTCACAGAAGAAAACATGGATGAGATTCAATCAATTGATGATGTCGATGGTAAAGTGGTTGCTACACGTGTTGGATCAACAAGTGAAGAGTATTTACAAGAAAATACTGATGCAACTCCGGAAGCATTCCCAGAAATTGTTGAAGCATACCAAACAGTTTTAACTGGTAGAGCAGATGCGGTACTATATGATTTGCCGAATGTTCTGTATTATTCAGAAAAAGAAGCTGGCGGTAAGTTGAAAACAGTAGGTGAAAAGTTAACTGGGGAGGATTACGGTATCGGATTCCCGAAAGGATCTGAAATTCGTGACCTTATCGATGATGCTTTAACAACATTAAAAGAAAATGGCACATATGATGATATTTATGAAAAATGGTTTGGAGAGCGTCCTGAAGGAACATAAAAGCCATTGAAAAATTGAGTTGTTTGTCTAGAAAAGCGTGATGATCGTGTCACGCTTTTCTATCTTAATAGGGAGATTTGGGGTGAATCAGGTATGGATCATTTAATAGGGGTACTCCCCTATTTATGGAAAGGTGTTCAATTAACGTTTATCATTACGCTAGTCGGGGTAGCTATAGGTTTTGTTATTGGTGTATTTACAGGGATTGGACGCCTATCTGAAAATAGGTTTATTTTTTGGCTAACGACAGTTTATGTTGAAGTAATTAGAGGGACTCCTATACTTGTACAAATATTGTTCATTTATTTTGGGTTAGCCGACTTATTTGGTATAAATTTAGACAAAATGACTGCATCCATTATTGCGATTGCATTAAATGCTGGTGCTTACATAGCTGAAATTGTCCGGGGTGGCATTCAATCAATCGATAAAGGTCAAACAGAGGCAGGACGTTCAATAGGTTTAACCTCGGGTCAGACGATGAGGTATATCGTGTGGCCACAAGCCTTTAAACAAATGATACCACCTTTAGGTAACCAGTTCATTATAAGTTTGAAAGATACGTCACTATTTTCAGCGATTGCTGTTAATGAGTTATTATACCAAGGTAAATATTATGCATCTTCCACATTTGTCTATTTTGAACCATATATAATGGTTGCAATTTTCTATATGGCAATTACGATACCATCGATGTTAATATTGCGACGTGTTGAACGGAGGTTAGATGTATAATGATTGATGTGAATGACTTACATAAATCGTTTGGTGAAAATGAAGTATTAAAAGGAATAACGACTGAAGTGAAGGAAAAAGAAGTCGTTTGTGTGATTGGGGTGTCTGGTTCAGGGAAAAGTACCTTTTTAAGATGTATCAATTTGCTAGAGGAAATAACGTCGGGGAATATTTCTATTGACGGGGTCGATTTAACAGATCCAAAAACAAATATTAATGAATTAAGAAGCCAAGTTGGAATGGTGTTTCAGCACTTTAATTTATTTCCACATAAATCTGTCTTGGAAAATATTATTTTAGGACCGATGAAAGTGAAAAAAATGCCCCGTGATGAAGCGGAAGAAATTGCTAAATCACTGTTAGAAAAAGTTGGGTTAGCTGATAAGGTACATGCTTATCCAAGTAGTTTATCCGGGGGACAAAAGCAACGGGTAGCCATCTCCCGTGCCTTGGCAATGAATCCGAAAGTGATGCTTTTTGATGAACCAACTTCAGCTCTTGACCCAGAACTTGTTGGCGAAGTATTGGCTGTTATGAAAGATCTGGCACAAGAAGGAATGACGATGGTCGTTGTTACTCATGAGATGGGTTTTGCGAGAGAAGTAAGTGATCGCGTTTTATTCATCGATGAGGGTATTATTGTAGAGGAAGGTAAACCAGAGGAACTTTTTGACAATCCAAAAAGTGAGCGACTCAAGTCGTTTTTAGGGAAAATTTTATAAACGAAATTTTGAAATTTAATGTGTTCATAAAAGCGTGGTATGTATGCTATAGTATTGGCATATACCATGCTATTTTTATATTTTAAGTATGGACTATTGAATAATAGATTTGGTATGGATAAATTCCCCAATGGTAGTTTAATTGTTCAAGTGAGTTTGGAGTGAATGAATTGGCTCGACATCGAAGAAAGATCTTTCTAATCATTGTCATCATGGTTTCAGTCATTCTTTTCAATACTGAAGTAAAATCAATGGCCGAAAATATCGTTTCCGAAGAATTAATAGATTTTAGCTACCTTGATGATGAAAGTAACTTTTATGAAAAAATAGATGGGAATTGGGTTTTTTATGAAAAGCAGTTATTGTTATCTAGTGAAACAAATGCCTTAAGGGAAGGTAACAAAATGGTGACCATTCCCGATTCATTTGAAGTAACTACAGGGGATGTCAATACATATGGAACCTATCAAACAAAGGTAAAAATCCCCCAGGAATTAATCGGAGAGACGTTAGCTATTTTGGTACCATTTCAATACAGTGCCTATGCGTTATTTGTAGATGATTATCTTGTAGCGGAAAATGGTGAAGTCGGTGTAGATCGTACCTCACATCAGACCCGGTCATTTGATGGATTTCGTCTTAATCATCTTATCAAGACGATTGCTTAACCCGGTCATTTGATGGACTTCATCTTAATCACCAGGCAAGACTTTTCTTGAAATCTTCAAGTGCTTATCAATGCATTGATTTATCATTGAGCAGGTATAATTAATAAATTCTTTGTTATGATTGATGATGAGGTATGGCTGTTTAAATGTAGAAAATTGACCACAAAAATACATTTAAAAGTTAAAGAAAAATTCACGCATTGATTAATTTTTATTATAATACGTGCAGAGGTGTGAACAATGGAAGAATTACAGTTTTATTTACGACAAGCGGATCATTTTTTACAAAAAAGGATTTTGCTTGTCTTTAAATCAAATGAAGCAAAGCGTTTTTTTGAGAATGCAGTTCCTGGGGCAACATTTAGAGAACTTTCCTTTGAAGAGGCAGAAAATGCCATACGAATTGGTATCCATGGAAAAGTGATCCCATATGGATATACCCATATGTTAACGAAGGATGAAATGAGCAAATTAAGTACTGCTAACTGGGAAAGAACAGCACATCTTTTGGCTGAAGGTAATGAAAGATTTTATCATGAGGCGAAGAAACCAAGAAAGGAAAGTAATGATGAGTAAAATAAAGGTCGATGGCTTTGAACTAAATGAAGAGTATGTTGCAAGACTACTGGAAGAATTAAAAGCAGAGGGGATAAAAACAAAGAGTGATCTCAATGAGTACTTACAAGATTATTCCCATTCGGAGGATATGACACTAAGAAGTCATTTATTACTTAGTAAAAATAAAAAGAAACAAAACTTTGCATTACCTTTTGACGAATGACTAGTTTGGGCAAACAAAAAGGATTTGCTATCGAGGCAAATCCTTCTCAATTATTAAATCCCTTAGCTACTAATCGCTTTTTGTTTCTCGGCAACTTCACTTTCCAAGTCAACATTTATTTCTGTTGTTGCTTGGCTATCCCCTGTGGCAATTAATTTTTCTAATTTTTTCACTTCATTATTTGCTTCTCTAATCGTTATATGATTTGCATTAAATTTCGTTGGCGTATCGATACCACATGATGCCCCTAACATGTACAAGCCTTCACGCATCGTTCTTAAATAGTTGGCTGTTCGATAACGTTTTTCAGAAACAACAATGCCAGCTTCTAAGTGTGGTAAGTGTGATGTAATTCCAACGGGACATAAATTCGTATGGCATCTAGCTGCATTAATACAACCAACAGTATTCATCGCAGCACGGGCGACATAAATTAAATCAGCACCAAGTGCCAAAGCAACTGCCATCCTATCTGAAGTTGATAACATCCCAGATGCAATAATTTTAACCCGATCACGGACACCATAATCGTGTAACGTTTTATTTAAAATATGGATTCCAGAGTTGATAGGAAGTCCCAAGCTGTCTGCCATTTCCTGATATGTTGCACCGGTACCTCCTTCGGCACCATCAATAGAAATGAAGTCTGGTCCATCACCGGTATTTTGCATATAATTGGCTAATTCTTCAAAGGAGCTACCGTCACCTGCAACAACTTTTATGCCAATTGGTTTACCGGTGATTTCCTGCCAATGGGTAATTAATTTAAATAATTCTTCCATATTAGAAAAAAGCGGAAATCGGTTAGGGCTTTCAACATCTTTCCCCATCTCTACACCACGAATGGTAGCAATTTCTTCGGTGATTTTTTCTTTAGGTAATTTGCCCCCACGAACTTTTGCACCTTGGGCAAGTTTAATTTCAATTGCCTTGACCTCGGGTTTTAGTGCATTTGACAGAAAAGTTTCCTCACAATATACACCGTCTTTTCTAGCACCAAATAGACCTGAACCAACTTGGAAGATTAAATCTGCATGCTTTTCTTCCAACGTACCATCTTCAATTAAACTATTTAAATGGGAGTTAATTCCTTTACCAAAACGTTCCTCTAAATCAAAATTAGAACAATTTGGGTATCTTTTAACGTAATCGACAATTTCTTCGGAAAAATTGTCGACATATTCTTCTTTTGGATTGACAACTTGGAAAATTTTCGATAAATGGTAAGGTGAAATGCCACCTTCGCCCGTATTCATGTAACTACCACCACTGATTGCAACACCTTGCGACAAAGTTTTCACGGCACTTTTAGAAAGTGCCCCATAACTCATGGCAGATACGCCAATTAATCCTTTCACATGAAATGGATTTTTACGCGTTTTTCCAATGACAATTTCATTTTCTTTCGTTAAATACCACGGTTTCAATTTTACAAGATTACGTTTTTCTTTCCGTTTCGCAATCGTTTCATTGACAATTTGATATTGGAATGTATGAATTAAATTGTTATTATCCACACTTAATTCATCAGTATTTAAAGGGAACATTGAATTCGTTAAATAAAAACCTGTTTTAGAAAAATCTCTTTTAGAGCCAAAGCCCATTACGGTATTGGCGTATTTCCCAGCTTTCGCAATCGTTTCTTGTGTATCACGATCAATTGGTCTTCCTTCCTTATCGTTCAAAAACCAATATTGTCTAAATTCTGGACCAATCATTTCAAAAATATAACGTAATCTTCCTAGCACTGGATGTGTTTTTAAAATTGAATGTTGGTTTTGGAATTTATCCTTAATGTAAATATAAATAATTAGAATAATAGCACCATAAAAAATAATTAATGGCAAAAGTTCAAAAATCGACATGAATATATCCAGTTTTATCACCCCTAGTAATATAGTAACATCTATATGAAATTATGTAAGTGATATTCCCCATTATCTAAAAAAGGCATAACAACGATGCTATTTTAGCATTAAATAGATTGAAAGAATGATCCTTTATTGATCTAGCCATAATGTTTATGATGGCTATTTTAATTCAGAAGGCAATTTTTAAAAAAATTTGCCAAATAGGTTAAACTAACAATAAACAATAGAGTTGATGTACATCAATGAATTTTTTCCCTAAAATTAGAAAATGGTATCAAGGTAAGATTTAGTATAAGAAGATTTAAAGGTGGTGACTTCGATGGATCGTAATTACTTGTTATTATTATTACTTATTGTCAGTTTAGTGCAGCTGTTGATGTTAAGTCATCAACGAGGAGAATATCGTGTCATGGATTTTGGGGAGACATTACAGGTCAAAACAGACAATATTGTTGAAATTGAAATGAGTGATTTCGAAGGAACTTATGTCAGTTCAGAAGATCCAGAGGTCATTAACGAAACCATCGATTATTTTGCATCCCGACATTATAAACGGTTAGTAAATGATGAAACTTCCTATATGCCATTAAAGACAAGAATGATTTATTTTCGTGAAAAAAATAATACTAGCTATATCATTCCTTATGGTAGTGAAGTGATGATTGACCATAAAGTGTATAGCGTTAAAGGTGAAGGAATGGATGAATCCTTTTTTAAGCATTTATATGAAACAATGAGTACTGGGGAAAATTAGTTTGGAAATTTCATAGAAAACTTGTCTAAACTTTGTTACAATTTTAAAAGGTGTGTATGATGATGTAATGAAATAACGATTAGTTTAGATAGGTGGTAGAAAATGAAAAAGATTTGGATAGCTATAGGGGTCGCACTTTTAATTGTAATTATTGTTGGGATTAATATTTGGAAAAGTACCCACGGAACTAGCATTGTTGTTGAAACAACGGAGCTTAAAAAGGAAATTGTTGAAGAAACTGTCATGACACCAGGGACATTAAAAATACATGATGAACAGTTCGTTTATCGTGAACAGGAAAAAGGGGAAATTGCTGAAATTTTTGTAAAAGAAGGAGATAAAATCAAGAAAGGAGATCAACTTCTTCGGTATGAAAATAAACAGTTAGCACTAGAGCAAGAGCAAATCGAACTTCAAATGGATTCGTTGTATCTTGAAATTGCTTCCATTAAAAAGAAACATGACAAAATTGATAAAGAGCTAGCTAAAGATAAAGAAAATGAATTTCTTCAGGAAGAACATGATGAGATTAAGTTACAACAACAAATGCAAAATATTGAGTTGAAGCGAGCGAATATACAAAAAGAATCGCTAGAGAAAGATGTAGAAGAATTAATCATTTATGCGGAGTTTGACGGGACTGTATTATCTGTCAATGAACACCCAAATTCTCAAGGGCAAATGAATGAACAGTCGATTATCCATATCGGTTCTTTAGATAATATGGTCGTGAAAGGATCAGTATCACAATTTGATACATTAAAAATTGCTACTGGTCAAAATGTTTGGCTTACCTCAGAAGCAGTGGCAGATGAAGAGTGGCAAGGGGAGGTAAGTTTTATTAGTGATTTACCGGAAGATGGTTCTGGGGCTAGTATGGATGATAATGGAAGTGTGCTTTATCCTATACAAGTGAAAGTGACGGATAAAATTGATGTAAAGCCTGGGTTTAGTATGGTGATGGATATTGTGATTAGAGAAGAAGAAGTTGATGCAATTCCACTAACAGCCGTAAAACAAGAAGATAAAGAAAACTTTGTCTACATTGTTGAAGATAACAAGGCTAAAAGGGTCGAGGTGAAAATAGGAATTGTCAGTAATGATTTAATGGAAATAAAAGAAGGGATTGGTCCCGGTGACAAAGTCATCTTGGATCCGTCAGATGAAATTGTAGATGGAGTGGAAGTGACATTACAATGATTAAGTTAACAGATGTCGCTAAGCGTTATCCCGTTGCCGGGGAAAATTTAGTTGTCCTTCACGATATTAATTTGCACATCAATCATGGCGAATTTGTTGCAATCATGGGACCTTCTGGCTCTGGGAAATCAACATTAATGAATATTATCGGTTGCTTGGATAAGCCATCCGTGGGTAAGTATTTTTTACGGGAAAAACTTGTGTCACACTATAATGAAAAAGAATTGGCAGAGGTACGGAATAAATCCATTGGCTTCGTTTTTCAGCAATTTCAACTTTTGCCCCGATTAAATGCTTTACAAAATGTCGAATTACCAATGATTTATGCCGGGGTTGGTAAAAAAGAACGGTCAGAAAGAGCCCTTGAAGCATTGAAAAAAGTAGATTTAGCCGATCGACTTGACCATTTACCAAATGCATTATCTGGTGGACAGAAGCAACGGGTGGCGATTGCTCGAGCAATTGTTAACAACCCAGACATCATTTTAGCGGATGAACCAACAGGAGCATTAGATTCGGAAACAGGTAAGCAAATAATGGATATGTTTACGATGTTAAATCAGCAGGATGGAACGACAGTAATCGTTGTCACACATGAAGCGGAAATTGCTAGTTATGCTGGACGAACCATTTTCGTTAGGGATGGCATGTTAACTTCAGCTGAATCTGTCGTTTCCGCAGGCACATTAGCTAGATTAGTAGATGATCATGCAAGTGGGCCTGAAAAGTCCATTGATGATAACAATGACAATGGTGTCATCAATAATGCCGATGAACAAACGCCAAACGAGGTGAGAGAAAAGTGAGTGTGATAGAAAATATTAAAATGGCATTCGCCTCTCTCCGTGCACATATGTTACGTTCAATGTTAACGATGCTCGGGATTATTATCGGTGTCGGTTCAGTCATTGCGGTCGTCGCCATTGGTCAAGGTGGGGAGGCAGTGTTAAAGTCCCAATTTACAGGAAGTGCGAATACGATAGAACTTTTTTATATGCCTTCTGATGAAGAAATTGAGGCAAACCCAAATATTTTATATGAAGATGCCTTTATACAAGATGATATTACCGATTTGGAAACAATAAAAGAAGTGGAAAGTGTTGTTGCGACGAGCTCTGATTCGGCAAAAATATCCTACCGACAAAATAATACCGACGGTATGATTATGGGAATTAATCAATCATATCTTGATGTGGAAGGATTAGATATTGAGACTGGAAGAAATTTAGTGGCAGCCGATTTTTTAAGTGGAGATCGAGTAGCGATTGTATCTGACAACATTGCAGAAGACTTGTTAGAAGAAGATGATGACGAACTATTAGGTAAGGTAATCTATATAAAAAATCAGCCAGTTGAAATTGTTGGCGTCATTAAAAGTGATGAAAGTATTTTTAGCTTCGGTTCTAATACGATTTATTTACCATTAAAAACATGGCAAGCCGTATTCGCAAGTTACTCCATTACAGGAGTAGCAATTAAAGCCATTGGACCAGACGAAGTCCAAACTGCTGGAGAAAAAGCAGCTGAACTATTAAATCATAAATATGGCTATGAAGATGCCTACCAAATTATTAATATGGAAGAAATCGCCCAAGGAATTGGTCAAATTACCCGCATCATGACAATAATAATTAGCAGTATCGCAGGAGTCTCGCTCCTAGTAGGTGGTATCGGAGTCATGAACATCATGCTCGTATCAGTCACTGAAAGAACCCGTGAAATCGGTATTCGCATGTCACTAGGCGCAACAAGAGGACAAATTCTATTCCAATTTTTAATAGAATCAATGACCTTAACCTTAATTGGTGGATTAATCGGCATGGGAATTGGAACAGGAGTCGCCTTTATCGTATCCCATTTCGCAGGCTGGCCACCATTAGTATCATTGCCAGTCATCATCGGCGGAATATTGTTTTCGATGTTAATTGGAATAGTCTTCGGACTATTACCAGCAAACAAAGCATCAAGACTCGACCCGATAGAGTCATTACGATATGAGTAGAAAGCTAAAAAGTGAAATAATCAGTCCTTTTTGTAGAAGGGGCTGATTGTTTTTATATGTGTGCATGAATTAATTTATGTAAGTTTTAAGAGCGAAAAAACGGTATAAGGACAGTGTGATGGACTATCATTTATGAGCGTTCAATTCAATTTAAGAGCGATAAACTACTTTTATGTGCGATGAATCAGGCTTATGTGCGTTCAAATCAGTTTAAGAGCGGCAAATAACGTTTAAGTGCGAAGTATCCGCATTTAAGAGCGATGCAACAATGATGCACCTTTGAAAATTATATTATTATTTGCATTTTAGGCTGAGTAGGTTGTCGTTGTTCATTTGAAATTCGAATTTTCGGTATTTTCATCGGAGCAAGTGCCGGATGCCTGTCCGAAAAACAGAAAAAAAAGCAAAATTCAGATGAGCAAGAGCCAAATATACCTTTGAAGATCGCATTATAGGCATTTTCAGCCGGGCAAGTACTAATTATCCTGAACCTCTCGAATAAAAAAAGCACATCATTGTGGCAATGATTCAAGTGCTTCCTTATCAATAATTTTAATATCACGATGGCCTTTTTGCTCAATCCAACCATTCATTTGGAAACTCGAAAATCTTCGGCTCACCGTTTCTTGGGTTGTTCCTAAATAAGAGGCAAGATCCTTTTTACTCATTGGTAATACAATATTTGCTGAATCACTCTTATTACTTAGTTCCAACAAATAGCTTGCAATTCTTGCCTCCACATCTTTTGCACTCAATTCTCCGACTAACCTTTCCGTTTGATCCAACCGATTACTAAATTGTTCTAAAATTTTTATGGCAATAGTTGGGTGTTCATTCAATAGTGATTGCATATCGCTACGGTGGATCATGCAAATTTCGGTTTTCTCCAATGCCTCGGCATAGCTATCGAGTGTATTTGTCGTGAAGAGAGCCAATTCTCCCATAAATTCCCCAGGTTCGACCACCCGCAACAACTGTTCCTTCCCTGATTCAAAAAGTTGATAAATTTTTACCCTTCCTTGATGAACGATATATAAATAATCTAATGGATCACCATCACTAAAAATGGTGTCCCCCTTTTTAAAATGGCGATGGTTACTTTTGCCCGCTACTTTAAACATTTCATCATCAGAAAGATGATTAAAAAAAGGCACCTTGGCAACACATAATTTTGAAACATTAATTTTCTCTGTCATGTTAAAGCCCCCTCGTATAGTAATATTTAGGCCTCCATTTCAGCCCATTAATTTCTTAAAAAC
>DAMCTP010000043.1:414-26225 GCA_032113595.1 Pseudogracilibacillus sp. | reverse complement strand
AGCAACTGCGATAAAAAGAGGTGTTTGTTTATTTGTATATTTTTGTATCGTGTTTGTGAAGTGATGAATTTTTTTAGGTCGTTCAGAATGATTGATTGATAGAGTTATTCCACTAATATGGAATGTCGTAATTAAATTAATTAAATCACCAGTTGCTTGTATATTTTTGTAATCTAGTAGGAAAAGTTGGCCAACTTTTTGTTCAAGTGTAAGGTTTTCTATATTCATTACGTTCCTCCTTGAATCTTTTTAAGAGATTGATGTGATTATTGTAATGATATCATAACGTAACAAGTGAAATTATACAACGAAGGTAATTGTGAGTATACTGTATGTAACTGTTGTTAGTAATCATTTAAATTTCGTACAAGGGTGATTCAATGAGTATAGTAGGTGTCGATATTGGCGGAACAGCAATCAAGCTTGGTTTAGTAGGGGAATCTGGTGAAATTCACCATTTTAGAGACTACCCTACAGAAAGTGAAAAGGGTGGTCCCTATGTCCTTCAAAAACTTATCGAGGAAATATCGAAATTTGAATCGTTTACTGCTATTGGCATTAGTACACTTGGACAAATTGATCGAAAGCGTGGTATGTATGCTGAAGAGGCAGCTAATATTCCACGAACAAAAAATCTTCAAATTAGACAACCTTTAGAAGACTACTTTCAAGTTCCCGTTGCTATTGAAAATGATGTTAATGCAGCAGCTTTAGGTGAACAAAGATTTGGCAAAGGAAAAGCATTGAACAACTTTTTATATGTTGCCTATGGGACAGGGATTGGGGGGGCAATTGTCGACCAATCCTCACTTTATGTAGGTCAGGATGGGTTTGCAGGTGAATTTGGGCATATGGTGACACATGCATTTGGTAAAAAATGTGGCTGTGGTCAGCTTGGCTGTTATGAACAATATGCGTCAACAAGTGCATTAGTAGCAAGTGCAAAGAAACTCGATGAAACTTTTATTAATGGTAGGATCATATTTGATAAATATCATGCGGGTGAAGATGCTGTCATTAATCTAGTTCACCAATGGATAAATGAGATAGTTGTGGGACTTGCTTCTCTCATTCATATTTTCAATCCACAAGCGATTGTACTTGGTGGTGGGGTAATGGAACAAACAGCCATTGTCGAGAGGATTAAAACATTAATGAGTGAATCCATCTTCCAATGTTTTCGTGGAGTAGAGTTACAAATGGCAACACTTGGAAATCAAGCCAGTTTGTTAGGGGCAGCAAGTTTACATATGTCAAAGTTAATTCGATAAAAAATATAGTTGATACACATCATGTTTCATTTGGCAGGATAAGGTTAATTCATGTAAAATAGATGTATTCCTTAGTTTTAGTTTAAATGATTTGATTTCTGTGACATGATGGATGTTAAAAAAACCTTTTAATGAAAGGATTTTTACATGGAAAATCCATTAATGATTGAACATATTAACATTTATACAGAAGATGACATCATTGAAGATGGCACGGTAATCATTGAAAATGGACGCATTAAAAAAATTGAAAAGAATGCAAAAGTGAATCAGATGACATCAGCGATGGAAGTAATTGATGGTACAGGATATCAACTTATTCCGGGATTTATCGATACACATATTCATGGGGCAAATGGTGCTGATGTGATGGATGCAACTAAGGATGCAATCGATACAATCGCTAGTATTTTACCTGTCGAAGGCACTACTAGTTTCTTAGCAACGACGGTAACACAATCAAATGAGGCAATAGAAAAGACACTGTCAAATCTAGCATTATATGAATCAAAACCTGGAAATGCTGAAATTTTAGGAATTCATTTAGAAGGACCTTTCATTAATCACAAAAAAAAAGGCGCTCAAAACGAGACTTATATTAGGCCACCAAATTATGCATTATTTAACAAATGGCAAGAGATTTCTCATGGAAAAATTAAAACAATCACCCTCGCACCAGAACGTGAAGGTATGTCAGATTTTATCACGAATATCATTAATGAGGGAATCGTTGTTTCGGCTGGGCATACGGATACTAATTTTGAGGAAATGAAAGAAGCGGTAAATCTTGGTGTTCAACAACTAACGCACATTTGTAATGCAATGAATGGCATTCATCATCGAGATATTGGAGCCGTAGGAGCAGCTTTTTACTTGGAAAACCTAAAGGCCGAATTAATTGTCGATTTCATTCATGTAGCCCCTGAAATGGTAGAGTTATTATATCATTTATTAGGTAGTAAGCGATTAATGTTAGTCACTGATGCGATACGGGCAAAGTATTTACCTTCAGGTATTTATGATTTAGGTGGTCAAGAAGTGCTAGTCAATCAAGAACGTGCTGTTTTAAAGGATCATACGATTGCTGGCAGCGTGTTAAGAATGGATGTGGCCGTGAAAAATATGCTTAGTCTACCAGGTGTTTCAATAAGAGATATTATTCAGATGGCATCTGTTAATCCAGCGAAACAGATAGGGGTATTTGATCGAAAGGGAAGTATAGCTATTAATAAAGATGCTGACTTATTAATAGTGGATGATAATCTTAATATTAAATTTACACTATGTAAAGGAATTTTTGCTTATATGGGGGCGGAAAATGAAGGTCTTAACATTTGAGGATAATGAGGCACTAAGTGCAAAAGCAGCCGAAATTATTATTGAAAAAATTAATCAACAACCAACTTTGAAGCTTGGTTTAGCAACGGGTTCAACACCGATGAAAACTTATGAAAATTTAGTGAAAGCGTATATAGATGGCAAAGTATCATTTCGTGATGTAATTACATTTAATTTGGATGAATATGTTGGAATTGATCCAACTGACCCTAATAGTTATACGTATTTTATGAATGAACATCTGTTACATCATATAGATATCAACGAAAAGAATGTACACATTCCTACGGGAACACCTAAAAACGGTGAAAAGGAATGTGAAATTTTTGAAAAATTAATCAAAGAAGAAGGGCCAATTGATTTGCAACTTCTCGGTATTGGGTTAAATGGTCACATTGCATTTAATGAACCGGGAACATCAGTTCAATCCCGCACCCATATTGTGCAATTAGATGAATCCACCTTACGGGCTAATGCACGGTTTTTTAACAATGATATGAATTTAGTACCGAAATTTGCTATTTCAATGGGGATTGGCACAATTATGGATGCAAAGGAAATTTTATTTCTCGTTCAAGGGGAACATAAGGCAGAAATTTTGCGAAAAGTCGTCTATGGCGAGGTGACAGAAGCGGTTCCCGCTTCTATTTTACAAACCCATCCGAATGTGACGCTATTAACCGATATTTCGTTATAAGTTTTTAGGGAAGGTTAAGGAAAAAATGATGCTTATTGATTGGAAAATTGATAAGCTTTTTTATATGAATAAAGTATAAAGTGTGTCATCTAATTTAGGAGAAAACATTAAATTTTGTTTATGAGCAGTCATGACCGTTTATGAGCGTTGGATTCAGTTTATGAGCGGTCACTACCGTTTATGAGCGTTAGATTTTATTTATGGGCGGTCACTACCGTTTATGAGCGTTAGATTTCGTTTATGTGCGGTCACTACGGTTTATGAGAGTCAGATTCAGTTTATGTGCGGTCACTACGGTTTATGAGCGCCGGATTCAGTTTATGTGCGGTCACTACGGTTTATGACCGTCAGATTCAGTTTAAGTGCGGTCACTACCGTTTATGATCGGTAGATTCGATTTATGAGCGTTGGATTCGGTTTATGAGTGGTCACTACCACTTGTGAGCGTTAGATTTTATTTATGATTGTTACGATGAAATGGGTGGCCAATAAATTTGGTTGTAATTATGAAAGACACTGTTGGCGCTGTTAAAGATGTATACATTAACAGGAAATTACAAAATTATGATAAAATAAATTGTGAAAGTATCTGTAATTTTTTGTAGGGAGAAGACAAATATGTTAGAGTCCTTTGAAACGGATAGACTAATCTTACGGGAACGAACATTGAATGATTTGGAATACTGCCTTGACATGGACCGTGACGATGAAGTGGTGAAATTTATTCCTGTCATAAAGGAATTAGTAGATGGTCCGTTGGCTAGTAAGGAAAAGCATATCCAATTCATAAAAGATAGAATGGAAGCTAAATATCCGAAGGGCATGGGGTATTGGACCATTGAAACAAAAAGCAATGAATTTGTAGGTTGGATTATGTTAATCCCGATTGATGGGGTAGGGCCTGAAATAGAAATGGGCTGGCGTTTAAATCGTAAATCTTGGGGGAAAGGTTATGCGACAGAAGCGGCAAAGGTAATTTTACAATATGCGTTGGAACATCTTGACCTACAAGAAATAGTTGCAGATATTAATAAACATAATAGGGGATCAATTAGGGTTGCAGAGAAGTTAGGTTTTACAAACGAGGGAACCTACGCAAACAATTCAGAAACAGATGTTAGGTACTCTATTAGCCAATAAATCAAAAAGGGAAGTTTTTTAAAAAAATGAATTATCTTATCCATGTATAATCACCATTCGTGATTCATGGAGTGTCAATTAAGAGAAATATATGTGGAATTGTTTGTTACATATGAAGGGGAGTTTTAACATGAGTGAAAGAGAAGTTGTTCTCATTATTGATTTTGGCGGACCATACAATCAACAACTAACAAGAAAAGTAAGACAGTTAGGAGTTTACAGCGAATTGAAACCTCAGACAATTACGGTGGATGAAATAAAAAAATTATCTCCTAAGGCGATTATTTTAGCAGGAAGCCAGGGAGATGACTTATCTGAATTTCAATTCAATAAAAAAATAGTTGCACTAGGTATTCCAATGTTAGGGATTGGAACTGGGATGCAACACATCATTCAACTGTTTCAAGGTACGACAACATCCCAGAAAGGGGAAATCCACCAACAACAGCACATAACAGTAGAACAATCCTCATTAATGAATGGAATACCGAGCAATTCCCAAGTTTGGATGAATTTAAATCAAGTCATCGATTCTGTTCCGGATGGATTTGAAGCAACTGCCAAGTCCTTACAAGATAATGTTGTTGCCATTGAAAATAAGGAAAAAAGAGTTTATGGGGTTCAATTTCATCCTGAAGTGGAAGCAACAGAAGATGGCACAACATTATTAAAAAACTTTTTATTTGTGATTTCCCAATGTCGTGGGGATTGGAATGAAGCAACATTTATTGACAATGAAATAAAGCGCATTCGTGAAAAGGTTGGAAACAAAAAAGTATTATGTGCCTTAAGTGGTGGAGTGGATTCTTCAATTACCGCCGCATTAATTCATCGAGCAATTGGAGATCAACTAACATGTATTTTTGTTG
Source organism: Pseudogracilibacillus sp. (assembly GCA_032113595.1). Taxonomy (GTDB): domain Bacteria; phylum Bacillota; class Bacilli; order Bacillales; family Amphibacillaceae; genus Pseudogracilibacillus. The sequence goes on along the minus strand of DAMCTP010000043.1, from coordinate 20,910 downwards.
ACCATGGGTTGTTAAGAAAAAATGAAGCGTCGGAAGTGATGCAACTCTTAGCGAACGATTTTCATATGAATATTATACAAGTAGATGCATCTGAACAATTTTTAACGAAGCTTAGTGGTGTAAGTGATCCTGAAAAGAAACGAAAAATTATCGGTAATGAATTCATTCATGTATTTGATGACGAAGCAAGTAGGTTAACCGATGTTTCCTTTTTAGCCCAAGGAACATTATATAGTGATGTCATTGAAAGTGGGATGGGAACGGGAAAGCTAGTGAAATCTCATCATAATGTTGGTGGATTACCGGAAGAAATGAATTTGGCATTAATTGAACCCATTCGCATGTTATTTAAAGATGAAGTACGGGCTGTTGGAACAGCCTTAGGGCTGCCTGATACAATCGTTTGGCGACAACCTTTTCCGGGCCCTGGTTTGGGAATTCGTGTCTTAGGTGAAGTGACAAAAGAAAAATTAGAAATCGTCCGTGAAGCCGATGCGATTTTGCGAGAGGAAATTCGGGTGGCAGGTTTGGACCGTTCGATTTGGCAGTATTTTGCGATATTACCGAATATTCGTAGTGTCGGTGTCCGTGATGACAGTCGTTCCTACGACCATACGATAGGTATTCGAGCAGTACATTCCGTTGACGGTATGACATCTGATTGGGCTAGAATTCCTTGGGATGTGTTAGAAAAAATTTCCCAACGAATCGTTGGAGAGGTTCCACAGGTGAATCGAGTTGTTTATGATATCACGAGCAAGCCCCCAGGAACGATAGAATGGGAGTAATTGCTATACTTGATTAGGGTGGTTTATGTTGATTTGATGGGCTTTGATGTGATTTGAAATCACTTGAATAAATGTATTTTGATAAGGTTGTCCGCTTTTTATCCCGCCTAAAACAGCTTTAAATGCTTTGTTTTAATGGTTTTTGAAAAGGGTACTTGTTGTTTATCCCGCCCGAAATTATTGTACAGTTGCTATGACAAAAATAATGTTTGATAGAAAAAACACGTTTCCATATAGGAGGCGTGTTTTTTGTTGTCTTTTTTTATCCAAGTGAAGTGATCCTTTGATAGGTCGTGTTATTGATGAAAGTGAATATCTTTTACATGCGGAAGAAGTAGGTGAAGAAGTTGTTTTTACCAACGTTCGTTTATACAAAAGAAATTTTAGATGTGTTTCCAGTAAAAAGGAGTGATGGAAATGAATAGGAAGTATAAGAGGAAGGGTTGGGAAGAGAAGGGGTTAATCAAGTTGTAGAAGAAATGGATAGGGCAATTGAAGGACATTTTACCTCACCTGAACAAATTAAAGAGTATTTGTTCTATATGTCGAGGTTTTATCAGTATTCATCTAGAAATACAAGTTTGATCCAATCACAATTTAGTGGAGCGAAAGCGGTTGGAAGTTTTAAAAGTTGGAAGGATAAAGGTTTTTCAATCAATAAGGGTGGGAGAGGAATTAAAATTCTTGTTCCGAATAAAACAGTACCTAAGTTCAAGGATGAACATGGTAAGTGGAAGAGTTTGCGTTTTGCTAACGAGTTGCGGAAAGAGAAAATTAAGAGTGGAGATTTGGAGCAGGACAGGGGGAAGTTGTATTTCCGTTTAGGACATGTGTTTGATGTAAGTCAGACAAATGCGAAAGCAGAAGACTTGCCTAATATATTTCCTAACAAGTGGATGGAAGGAGATTTTGACAGGTATGAAACGGTTATGAACTCATTAAGTGCCATTGCAAGTGATATGGATGTTTCTGTTGGTGATCTATTTCATGAACTAGGATCAGCAAAAGGAGCATATTATCATTCGGTAGGGGCTGAAAATAATGGGCACATTGGACTTAATCCTAGAAATGGCGAGTTACAAAATATTAAAACAATGATTCATGAGTTGGCACATGCGAAGTTGTATCATTCTAACCATGAAAATCATTTAGGATTATCTGATGCTGAGAAGTAATTTCAAGCTGAAATGGTTGCTTACTCTACAGTTAGTATTTTGGAATTGACACGAGTGATTATTCCTTGCAATATTTAGCGAATTGAATGAAAGGGAGGGAACTAGGAGATTGAGAAAAGTTGTTAAAGGAAGTGAAGGATACATCTGTTGGATTCATTGAAAAGATTGAAAAGGATTTAATCCTTGAGAAAGAGTTGGAAGATGGGTTGGTAAGTTTCTCTGTTAATGAATATGAAAACGATGAGGATGTTGTAAGGGAAGGTTTAAGGAAAGAAAGGTCAAGTGGGAAGCATCCGCTTGCATATACAACACTTGGGGATAATAGTGAGTTAGATATAAATGAAAATCTTTATAGAAATGAAAATAAAATTGTTAAACATGTTTATGGTGATGTGATTGATGAAGAGGAAGTTATTCAGTTTGAGGGTAAGGAAGAAATGCTAGAGTATGTTAAGAATATGTATTTCGATGATTTGGTAAGGTTGGATGAATATGGTCTGGATGAACTGATTGAAAAAAATCATAAATCGAGTGAGGGTTTAGGTTTAGGTGAGGAAAAGTCTGGTGTTAAGGATTCTGTGGAGAAAGATGTGGGTAAGGTTAGTGAGTTTGCACGGTAATATGAGCATTTACTCTTATGAGGAAGCGAAAGAAATGATAGAAATGCATGGGGATTTTGCCGATTTTGTCGGAGGTGAATTTTAGTGAACTATATTTAGATTTTTTAAAAGTATATAAAGCAGGTAATTTTGGTTTGTAAGAAGTTTATGGAATTGTAAGTTTTGATTTTGAAAATTTATTAATATTTGAATCCGTATGGTTTACTTTGACAGAAGGAAAAGAGCCTAAAGACAGAGGAACATATAGGGAAATAATAAAGAAGTATGATTTTTCAAGAATTAATTTAAAATTTCTATTTAGTTTTGAATTTACTGAAATAATTTTATTAAAATGAAAAACAAAAGAGAATTGTATGCCGTTGACATACTGTCCTCTTTTTGATAAGCTTTATATAGATGATTTAAATTTCTCTAGTAAGGAGAGTTTTCATGTGTAAAAGATATTCAATCAGATTAAGTAAAGATTGTGAATTTGATTTAAAGAAATTTGCGGAAACGCAAAGTAATTTTTCTGATTCTGTAAGATATTTAATTGAAAAAGAAATCAGTAAAAATGGCATTAGAAATTTACAAGAGATTGTTCCTCGTAAACGAAATTTAAGTTATTTTAATAATTTAAAGGGTGAAAAGAATGAGTGAAGAATTATTACAACGAGATCTTTTAAATAAACCTTTTATTATAGGGAATTGGAAGTATTATAATATAGGTGCAACTACAATTAGGGCATTAAAACAAAATAATATTATAAGGAATATAACGTATAAAGGTATAGAAAATAGAAAGCCAGATGGAATAATAGTGGATAAAAACAAATTAACTTTTGCAGTAATAGAAAATAAAACTCCCTCAGAATTTAATACTGAAGCGAAAAAGAAGGAAGCTATTAATCAAGCATTGGAAGTTTCTCAAGTATTAAAAGCAAAAATTGCAATTGTGACAGATACTATCGAAACTATTTGGATAAATGGTATAACTGGAGAAAAATTGCTTTATGAAAACGGTGATAAACTAATTTTTAATTTCGATATTGATGATTCGAATCTTATAGATTTATTGGTGAAATGTAATAATTCCATTAATGAAAGAAATTCAAAATTAATCTCATCAAAATTACAAGATCCTACACCGTTAGCTAAACAAATTTGGCAGGATATATGGTCTGTGAGTGGGGCGACCCCAGAAAACTGTCTTTATACTTTTGTAGAACTTTTTATTTTTAAATATTTGAGTGATTTAGATGTCTTAAAGGGATATCATAATTTCGACTCACTTATTAAGATGTATGATGGTAATTCGGATGAGGAAGTTCTTGATTTTTATGCAAGAAGTATACGAACTAAGATTAAAGATTTATTCCCAGAAAACATTATTGATAAGACGACTATTATTAACGGTACAATTTTCGTAAGTAAAGATAATAAAGCGATTGAAGGATATAGTGGTGTGTTTAAAAAAATATTGTTTAGATTTAAGGATTATGGTAGATTAGAAAACATAGATAATGATTTTAAAAGTAAATTATTTGAAAGCTTTTTAAAAGAGAGTATAAGTAAAAAGAACTGGGGGCAATTTTTCACTCCAATGAAGGTTATAAAACCCATGGTGAATATGTCCGAAATTAATGAAGGTATGAAAATATGTGATCCAGCGTGTGGTGTAGGTAAGTTTTTATTGGAGGCTATTTCTGATAGGATTGAGCAGTTTTACGAAATAAAAAATGATAAGGTAGCACCAAAAATTACATTACATGGCTTTGATAAAGGGTTTGATAGTGAGGAACAAAAAACTATTATATTAGCAAAAGCAAACATGCTGATATATTTTTCGGAATTAATTAAAGACAATCCTCATTTGACAACTGAGGTTTCTGAATTATTCAATGAAACGTTTATTTTAAAAACGAATTCAATATTGGGTACACTACGAGATCCAGTTAAGAATAGATATGACTTAATTCTAACCAACCCACCTTATGTAACAAGTGGGAGTAGTAATTTAAAAGATGAAATTAGAAAGGATTTGGAATTAGAATCATATTATAAAGCCAATGGTTTAGGAATTGAGGGATTGTTTTTAGAATGGATAATAAGAGCCTTAAAACCTAATGGCAAAGCATTTGTTGTTATTCCTGATGGATTGCTGAATAGGCAAAACGACTCTAATTTAAGAAGGTTTGTATTAGAATCCTGTTATGTCGATGCTTTAATTTCCTTACCTTTAAAGACCTTTTTTACCACAAACAAGAAGACGTATATCTTAGTATTAACAAAAAAGTATAAGAAAACGGAAAGACAAGAGCATCCTGTTTTCACTTATTTAGTAAATGATATTGGTGAAACGCTTGATATTAATAGATTTGAAACTGGGGAAAATCAACTAGAAGTTGCAGTGGATTTATTTAATCAATTTAAAGGTTCGAAGAATACATTTGTGTCTAATGATTCTAGATGTAAGGTTATTGACATTGATGTATTTAAAGATAATTATGAAAAAGATTGGATAATCGAAAAGCAATGGACTGAACAAGAAAAAGTTGAATTAGGCATAATTGAAGAAGTGGAAACAATGAGTGTACTAGATTTTGGTAATTTTATAGGTGATATAGCAGATGAAATAAAAGAATATCAATCCTTATTTACCTATGAATCTGAGGATGAAAAAAAAAAGAGGTATAAAACCTATAAAATAAGTGATTTATTCCATATCGAGAGAGGACATTCGAAATATACAAAAAAATATGGTGATAAAAATAAGGGTAAGTATCCAGTTTATTCAGCTTCAAATGCAACATATTTAACTAAAATAGATAGTTATGATTATGATGGTAAATACTTAACATGGGCAACAAATGGTTTTGCTGGATACATTAAGGTGATAAATGGGAAGTTTTCGGTAAATGGTGATAGAGCAGTACTTATACCGAAGGAACAGTTTAAACATGAAATTGATATAGACTATGTGAAGTTTATTCTTGAACCTATTTTTAGAGAACTATCTAAAGGAAGAAAAGGCGATAAAGGAAAAGATGAATTCACAAAACTATATCCAACAATGGTCAAAGATGTTGAAATTACTTTTCCTTTAAATAAAAGTGACGTTAATTTATTCGACTTGGAAGCACAAAATGCTGTATCAAGAAACAAAATATTGGAAGATGAGTTGAATGAAAGAACTAAAGGATACATAGATTATATAGAAGAGTTAAATATTCTTACGGAAACTCCAAAGAACTTTAAAATTTATACAGTTAATGATTTATTTAAAGTTAAAAAAGGGAAAGGAAAGTACACAAGAAAATACATTAATGAAAATAGAGGAAATTATCCTGTTTACTCGTCACAGACCATTGATGAAGGTGAAATAGGTAAAATTAACACATTTGATCATGATGTAAAATGTTTGACTTGGACTACTGATGGTGTCTATGCAGGAACGGTTTTTATGAGAGAAGGAAAATTTAGTATGACAACCCACTGTGGAGCTCTAGTTTTAGACAATAAATATAAAAATAGAATAAAGCTTGAGTATTTATACAGATATTTATCTTCTATATTGAAAAGCCATGCGATAGGAGAACAAAACAAGCGGGTCACAGTCAGTATAATAAAAGACGTAGAAATAATTATTCCAATAGATAAGGATGGAAATCCAGATCTTTTAGTTCAAAATGAGATTATTAAAAACAATGAATATTTTGATAAAATTAAAACTGAGGTTTTAGAGAAGTTAAATTCCTTAGATGCTGTTACACTTGAGATATAATTTATAGGGAGAACTTGTTATAGTTTTATGTTTACAAACTGTAATTGAAACGGTTGTTCTCGCTATAAAAATTATAATGATTATAAAAAGCTGATTGTTTACCTGCACGTATCTTTCAGCTTTTTTCTTGAAAAATCCTACTTTGAAGGATAACAAAACAACACTTAAAAGACATCTGTTCTAAGTGGATCTATTGATTTGATAGCGTTTCAACTATCTTACTCTTGATAAGATCCTGAGCCGAGTCAGGAAGATATTCATGTGACGAGAAAGCTTATAGAAGAAGGAAAAGTCGTAGGAATTGAAATACTCGATCACATTATTTTAGGAGATGGGTAGAAGGGTTCTTACTTTGGATGATGATACAATTCAGATTTTGAAGGCTTGGAAGAAAAGGCAAGGACAGTTTGCTAAGGTTGATTTCATTATTAGTTATGACGGTTGACCCGTGACGAAATCGTTAATTGCCAATATAATGAATCGTTAAGCAAAATTAGCAGGTGTTATTCCTATATCTGCTAAGGGGTTAAGACATTCACATGCAAGTTACTTAATTAATGAGTTTAATGTTTCTGTACTTATTCTTTCAAAAAGAAAGGATCATTCATTGCCTGAGATGACATTGAGACATTATTCTCATATGTGGTCGGGTTTGGATGAGTCAATCGCAGAGGTAATGACAGGTAATGTGAAGATAGAAACAGCTAGTGAAAAACAGTTTGATTTTATTGGTAATCAAAGTATTACGAATACTATGAAATCTACCATGTGGGGAGATGCGGAGTAAATCCCACCTAGAACGAAGCCCTTGCAGAGGCTGTTGTGACAACACTCCATGTTATGATATGTACGATTGAATGGGAATAAAGGTATAACCTTATTTGAGTGTTTTCGTTGATTTGACAGGTTTTTGGTTTGTTGTAAAGAGTATAAAAAAGGGATGATTTGATATAGATCCCCACCAAAAACGCCACAAAATAGATTTCATCGTATGAATTTTATAATTTGGTACATAGAATATAGACTCTTTCTAAGAGGTAAATCCTAAAGCATTTTTTTCTCTATGAAGATGCTTTTTTTATTTTAAAGAAATTTGTCTATATGTTAAAAATACAATGTTGTTGTATGATAAATAAATTATAGGTATAATAAATATCATTTACAAAATAAATATTAAGATGTCAAAAGATTAAATAAAAGTGCATAATGTTGAAAATTATTTAAGTGGGTGTTTAATGTGAATTATATTTTAATGCACAAAAATAAAGCAGTTGTCGAAATTAAACTTGATGATCAAACTTCATCTATATCAAGTATTGGTGAAGTATTTGCCAAAGAGCATGTACCATTAGGAGTACAAGTGATAGAAAATCAAATAGATCGTGGTCATCTTAATGAATGGTGAAAGCAAGATCTATTCCTGCTAGCAGACAAGGTGTTGAAAATTTACTTGAAACTTTAAATATTAGAACAACTAAAACACTTCTTGATAAATCTTATGGACTTAGTTTATCTGATCAATATTGGATTTGTCCTAAAAATTCTAATTTAAAATGGGATGATATTAACTTTTTTCAACATGTTTTTTCAGAAGATGTCGGAAACCTCCTTTTTGATATGGAGTATGATGAAAAGAATGTTAATTTAATATCCCCAGACAATACTTCGGATGGTTGGTTAAGAAAAAAGTGGAAAATCATTGAGGATAAACGTGTCCTAATAAAAAGTGGAAGTGGAGCGACTCAACAAGAACCATATAATGAAGTATTTACAACCGAAATTTGTGAACGATTAAATATACCGCATGTACCCTATTCATTAATGAATCAAGGGGATTACCCATATAGTGTTTGTGAGGATTTTATTACTCCTGAAACGGAACTAATTAGTGCATGGTATGTAATGCGTACAAGGAAAAAACAAAATCATATATCAATTTATCAACATTATATAGATTGTTGTGATGAATTAGAAATCCCTAATGTTAGGGATTTCCTGGATAAAATGATTGTACTAGATTTTCTCATTGTTAATGAAGATAGACACCAAAACAATTTTGGGGTAATTAGAAACGCTGAAACATTACAATTTATAGGAGCAAGTCCTATTTTTGATAGTGGTACTTCATTATGGCATAATAAACCTACTTCTTTAGTTGGTAACAATACAAATATAACGTGTAAACCATTCAAAAATAATCATGTTATAGTGAGCTTAATTAATAAAATAGAGGTTTCTCGTTTTTAATCGTCAAGAAAATAAACTTTAGGCGTTTTTTTGTGCTTTAAATTGAATATTTAGTCACATTTTATACGAACATATGTACTTGACAAATGTGAAGTAATTGCCTATGCTTTAACTGGTATACAATTTATAGGAAACCATTTGTTTATCATACTTCCTGGAGCTCAGACAAAATAAGTAGTAACTAATTGGCATTTATCAAAGACCTAGTAAAGATAACAGTGGGAAAATTATTTTATGGTTTATTCGTATTGGATTTTAAAGGACGTGTGATGGGGTTGGCAAAAAGGTTTTCTATTACATTTTCAGATTTAGAAGTGATGGAGTTTTTCGATATTCTTACACTTGAGGATAAACAAATTAATGAAATACTTGAAATAGCATCTCAGAATACTAAGTGGCACTTCCGAAATGAGACAAAAGGAATTGATATCTCATATTTGACGGCTACTCAAAAACAACGAATATTAATTTCTAAGGACCGAGTTGTATATGGAAGAAGTATTGATGACTTAAGAAGCCAGGGGAAAGTTCTTGTTACCCTTCATTCCCAAAAAAGAATCCTTGAAAGAATAGGTTCTAATAAAGGTGATATTATAATAGACATAATACAAAGGATTGTTGAAGCAGACAAGGTTTTAAAAGCACAGTTCAAAGGATATAGTTCCTTGGCTTATACCTTAACTAAGAGGGGTGACCCAAAATACTATAAACTTCCGATAAGTTTTAAATGGGTTGATGGTAAGCGTAAAATATTATCTGTTACAGTTACGCACAAGAATGCATCTCCATCAACAATGACTACAAGACTTGATTACGATGATGATTTAGTTAGGCGAATGGAAGAATTCAAAAGAAGATTAGTAGAGAGAAGTAACAAGAATAAATAATATAAGTAAAATTTCTTGAATATATACGTAAAAGGGTATAAAATTTTACTTACACGTCTAGAATCAGTTGTAGAAGGGATGAAAACAAATGCCTACCACAAACACGGAGGTTCTAAAATTGAAAAATGAATCACCTGAACCAATATCGTTAAAAAAGGATATTCAATGGAAGATTGAAGATTGTGCATATGTTGTTCGAAATGTCCCCTACATTAGAGCAGATTACGATGGGGAGGAATTGTTGGATTTAGATGTTTCAATAAAGGTGTCTACACTACATGATCTGATGGTTAAGAATGCAATCCCACAAGATGTAAATTACGATGATTATGCAGATATTAAATATTAACTTCTTATAAAATAATATTAATAGTTTTCGACGAAAAAGTGTACGTTGAAATCAAGTCCATTATCTTAACTGATGATGGGCTTATTTTTTCACCATAATAAATTTCGCACGACAATTTGGCATTACTTCTTATAAATATCGTTTCCAACACACACTAATATGGTATCACAGGAAGTGTTGGGGTCAGACCCCATTAGTACGTCTACTGCGTATCATTAATTTCGGGAAAAATATATACATTTTGACTTTTTAAAAACGACATACTACAATAATAATGTAGTTTAAATTATTAAGGAGGATTATTAAAAAATGACACATGCGATGAGACTTCGATTCCTATCTTTGAACAAGTAATTGAATACGTTCAAAGACTCTGTTTGTGTACGGGGTAATGGGATAAGTCTGTCCTTTTTTAATAATCTTAAATTATGTAACATGGGGAAGGCGGATGATTCTGCCTTTTTTTGTTTTTAAAATAAAACCTTTTAGATTTATAGGTAAAATATGCACCAAAAGGTGGCTAGGTTCCTTTTTAGGAAGAAACGTTTTTAGCGTGCTAACATTGAAGAGGATAGATTGTTCCCTTTACTCTAAATTTCAGGCAGATTGTCTATTAGATGGAGGGAATAAAATGGAACAAATTTGTTTTGAATTAGTTGATGTAGAAGTAACTTTTTTAGATAAAGAACTATTAAACATTGATCGTTTAGCCGTTCATCAATTTGATCGAATTGGCATCGTGGGGAAAAACGGTGCCGGGAAAAGTACGTTATTAAAGTTACTTGCTGGTATGATTCAACCAACAAAAGGAAAGGTCAATGCACATGTAGAATGTGGCTATTTTGCGCAAGTAGAAGCCCCACAAGAAACTGAAGCAGATCCGGCATTACTTGGAAAATTGCATGTTCCAGTTGATGATGAGCAATTAAGTGGTGGGGAGCAAACAAGAAAGAAGCTCGCACAATTATTTACACATTATTACGAGGCTTTACTCATTGATGAACCGACAACACATTTGGATCAAGAGGCTATTGCTTTTTTACTTGATGAATTACGTTATTATTATGGTGCACTTATCATCATTAGTCATGATCGTACAGTTCTGAATGAACTCGTCACTACAATTTGGGAAATAGAAGATGGCGAGGTACAAGTTTATTCGGGAAATTACGATGAATACGTGAAACAAAAACAATTAGAACGGGAACAACAAAGTCAAGCCTATGAACTGTTTTTACAGGAAAAGGGTAGACTTGAAAAAGCTGCTGAAGAAAAAATGCAGAAGGCGAAAAAAATTGCCCAGGCTGGCAGTATGTCAAAAAGAGATTCACGGGCAAAAGCAAATCGAATGTTTGAAACAAAATCAAAAGAAACAAGTCAAAAAGCTGTACAACGTGCTGCCAAAGCAATAGAGCAGCGAATGGAAAGACTTGAAGAAATTGACCCTGTAAAAGAAGAGAGTCCGTTCGTTTTCCCCCAGTCAAAGGCATTAGCATTGCATAATAAATTTCCAATCGTGGCTGATCAATTGACTCTTCATATAGGGGACAAAATATTGTTGGATAAGGCGAGTTTTCAGTTGCCACTTGGTAAAAAAATTGCCATCACAGGAAGCAACGGTAGTGGAAAAAGTACGTTGCTCCATCACATTGTGAATAAAGCGCCGGGGCTAATCATTTCACCTAAAGCTAAATTTGGTTATTTTAAACAAATGAGTTATCAATTTACGGGGGATGAAACAGTGTTACAATTCATAAAAAGTTCCTCTGATTACAATGAGGGTTTTATACGAAGTGTATTACATTCCATGCGGTTTGTCGGTACAGATATACGAAAAAAAATAAACTCATTAAGTGGTGGTGAAGCCGTTCGCTTACAACTATGTCGACTTTTTTTAGGGAGGTACAACATTTTATTGTTGGACGAACCGACTAATTTCTTGGACCTCCATGCTATCGAAGCATTGGAACGGTTCATACAGGTTTACGAAGGTACGATTCTTTTTGTAACACACGATCAAACGTTTATGAATCATGTTGCTGATGTCACCTATCAAATGGTTGACAAAAAACTTATCCGAAAGTAATTTTATAAAATGACCATCCAGAAGAAATGGGTGGTTTATTTTTTTAATTTTAGGGATTGTGGTTTTATTTTTAGGAAATGCTTGCACGTTTTATTGTGTTATAAAAAAATCATCCATCATTTAAAAGTCGTTATACGATCATTTTAATGATGAAAATGTCGAGTAAGATTAATATTCTTTTGTTAAGATGAATTCATGAGAGGAGGGTGGCTATTGTTAAAAGAATTAAATCAAGTGATTGACTTTATTGAGGATCATTTAACGGATGACTTGTCGCTTGGGAGAATTTCCGAATATGCCGGGGTTTCCGACTATCACTTTAGAAAAGTATTTTTTTATCTATCAGGGATGACACTGAATGAGTATGTAAGAAGTAGAAAGTTGTCAGAAGCAAATAAAGATTTGCTAAATGGAGAAAGTGTCACAGACGTTGCTTTTAAATATGGTTATCAATCAGTCGATGGTTTTACGAGAGCATTTAAAAAGTGGAGTGGCTTTTTACCTTCCGAGGCAATAAAGAAAGGATTAAGTAAATCATTACCCAAATTATCATTTGTTATCACTGTTCAAGGAGGAACTGCTATGGAGTTTAGAATTGAGGAAAAACCAGCTTTTAATTTAGTTGGTGTCAGCAAACGAGTACCAATGCAATTTGAAGGGGTCAATAACGAGATTGTCAAGCTGGCGGAAAGCATCACAGATGAACAAAAGAACGAAATGCATGCCTTGCAAAACATGGAACCGTATGAAATTGTTAATGCTTCTTATGAGGCTGATGCTCACTTTTTAAAGGAAGATGGGGATTTAACTCATTTAATTGGTGTATTAACGACTAAAGAGGAGGTAAGTGATTGCTTGGAAAAAATACGTGTAGCAGCTTGTACTTGGGCAATCTTTCCCAATGAAGGGCCGTTTCCATCAACATTACAGGAGACAATGGCAAAGACCTATGCGGAATGGCTCCCCTCCTCCGATTATGAAGTTATCAATGCTCCGCATTTTTCTTTTACTAAAATGGATCAGCGTAAAAAGGATTACGCATATAGTGAGGTTTGGCTGCCTGTGAAGAAAAAGTAAAATCCGGATAAGGCATTAGTACATTAAGGTCAGACCTCTTTATTCCCGATTTCTATCTCTGAAAAAGTAATTGAATGCGTTCAAAGACTTTGTTTGAACCTTGGTAACCTTTAGTTTTGCCTGGGTATAAACTTCCCCAAGGCGTTTGCCTGTTCAAATTTTCTAAAGGAATAACAATCATGGACAAGGACAAGAATATTACTAGGAGCCTATTTGTTAAATGGATATCTTTTTGAACAAATCATTTTTGTAATTAAAAATGGTATGGATAAAATTTTCCAAATAATTAGTCGGCTAAATAAATGGATTAGCAAGAAAGATTTAATAAAATAATGGTATTCCCATTTTTCGGGAAGGTGATTGGTTAGTATATCGTAATGGATGAGGAGGGAAAATGTGAAAAAAATACATTTAATTATTGAAAGGCAGGACAATCCGGATTCAAAGCCATATGAGGAGGAATTTTTCGTTCCATACCGTCCCAATATGAATATCATTTCTGCCCTAATGTTAATTCGAAAAAAACCTATTAATAAAAACGGGGAAAAAACTACACCTGTTCAGTGGGAAATGAGTTGCCTGGAAGAAATATGTGGTGTATGTTCCATGGTGATTAATGGTACTGCTCGTCAAGCATGTGCAACACTTGTTGATAAAATTAGTCATCCTATTAGATTACAACCCATGAGGACTTTTCCAGTTGTTAGGGATCTTATCATTGATCGGGGAGTGATGTTTGATACATTAAAGAAAATAAAAGCATGGATTCCTATTGATGGCACATATGACATTGGACCCGGACCACGAATGGCTGAAAAAACACGGTTAATGGCTTATGAACTATCAAAATGTTTCACTTGCGGTGTTTGCCAAGAGGCCTGTCCAAATGTCAATGATAAAAATGATTTTCTCGGCCCTTTCGTTTTTTCACAAATTCGGTTGAAAAATGTTCATCCAACAGGAGAAATGAACAAGGAAGAACGAATTGAAGCCTTTATGGAAAAAGGCGGACTTCAAGGATGTGGAAATTCCCAAAACTGTGTACAAGTATGCCCAAAAGGACTTCCAATAACTACCTCCATTGGTGCTGTAAATCGTGCTGCAACTGTTCAATCATTCCGAAGTTTTTTTGGAGCGGATTAAGATATAAGCCTTTATTCAAGCAAAAAAAGAAACTGTATTGCATTTGGAGTTTGCTAATACAGTTTAGTATAATTTAAAGGAGTTTTTTAGAAAGATCCTTTGCTGGAACGGGATACTTGTCTGATCAAAGGGTCAGACTTTTTCATGTATAGTGTTTTTTGCTGTATTGTGGTTCTATGACTATTTTTCCGTTAGAACCTAAATTGTAAAAAATATTATCAACTTCATCCATCCTAATAATGGGATGGCTTAATAATCATTATAAATGGTGAAGGTTAAAATTAGGTGAAGATGACTGGTAAAGTAAAGTTAAAATGGATTGAAATTGGAAAAAATTGAACTTTGGTGGAAAGGGTTCTAATTTATCGCACTTAAACGTTGTTTTATTGTACATAAACGGAGGTCACCGCTCATAAACTGAAGCCACCACACATAACCGTTGTCGGACCGCACATAAACTGAATCCACCACACATAAACGGGGCATTTCCTTTCTTTCTTGTAAGAAAGGCCACTGCAGTTAACATTATGTTCCTCAAAACAGTGTCTTCCCTCAAATCAGCCCAAGCAGTTAACATCATGTTCCTCAAAACAGTGTCTTCCCGCAAATCAGGCCACATCATGTTCCGCTAATCAGTGTTTCCTCACAAATTGGCAATATCCATTAAAAACAGCTCATCATCTGTTTCTCCATTTTTACATATCTGTCGTAAAGCATGTTAAAATGATAAAAACGAATGAAATTGAGGGAATGATATTGGAGAATAGGCCGAGGATTTTAATTGTTGAGGATGAGGAGAAGATTGCTCGCTTGCTTGAGCTTGAGTTGACTTATGAGAATTATGAGACAGTTAAGGTGCATGATGGTGCCGAGGCTTTTATGAAATTCCAAGAGGAGTCATGGGATTTGATTTTGTTGGATATTATGATTCCGGGGTTGAGTGGGATTGAAGTTTTGCGTAGAGTTCGTTCTAAAAATCCGAATATTCCGGTTATTTTGTTGACGGCGAAAGACTCGATTGAGGACAAGGTGGCTGGGTTGGATCTTGGTGCGAATGATTATGTGACGAAACCGTTTCAAATAGAGGAGTTACTGGCGAGGATTCGGGCTGCTTTACGTTCTAATTACTCGGTGAAAACGGATGCTTCTACTACATCTAATGTGGATTGGCATCAGTTTGTGGATTTGAAGGTGAGTGAAGGGACGCGGGAAGTTTATCGTGGGGACGATTTAATAGAGTTAACGCCACGGGAGTTTGATTTGCTTGTGTATTTTTTGAAAAATGCACGGATTGTTTTGAATCGGGAGCAGCTGCTTAATGCCGTTTGGGGATATGATTATTTTGGTGATACGAATGTGGTGGATGTGTACATTCGGTATTTGCGAAATAAAATGGATAAGCCGTACGACAATCAATTGATTCATACTGTTAGAGGGGTCGGCTACGTGCTGAAGGAGGAGAAATGAAACTTAAGGCAAAAATTAATGTTTATACGGTGGGCATGTTTATTTTATTGCTGATTTTAATTCATTTTATGATATTCTTCTCTTTCAGTCGAATGATGCTGGATCAAGAGATTGACAGGTCAAATGCGGAAATAATGAAGACGGTGAAAGGGATTAATGAGGCCGATGATACAGTGAAAATTCAGGATTTGTTACGTGCTTATTTACCTGTCAATGGGATGTTTAAAACGGTCGATGCTAATGGAAATACGATGACGACGATAACTGATCCTACTATGCAACATGTAAGAGATATGGCGACGAAATTTTATAGTGAAGAGAGGAATGAGATCATCAAAATTGATGGGTCTTCCTATGTTTTTGTCTCTGTTCCTATTATTACGAAAGAAGGGGACATTGGGAACTTACAGATGGTGGAAAGTTTAGAGGGGACCATATCAATTTTAAATACGTTGAAACTTATTTTGACGTTTGTGACGGTGGTGGCAACGTTACTCGCATTTTTATCTTCACAAATTTTAAGTAATATTATTTCTAGGCCGATATTGTCGATGATTCGGACGATGGGGGAAATCCAGAAAAGTGGGAAGTATAAAAAGCTTACCCTTGAAAAACGTTCTAATGATGAATTGTATCAAATGGGTGAGACGTTTAATGCAATGATTGAGCAGTTGGAGAAAAATCATGAGAATCAGGAGCAGTTTATTATGAATGCTTCTCATGAATTAAAAACACCACTTACTGTCATTGAGTCATATAGTGATTTGTTACAGCGTAGGGGATTGGATGATGCGGAGTTGTTTAAGGAGTCGATTGGGGCAATCCATTCAGAGGCGATTCGGATGCGGGAGTTGACGCAACAATTACTTTTATTAACGAAAAGTGATGCTCATTGGAAAATGAAGATGGAATCCATTTCAATCATGGAGTTATTAAATGAAATTATTCGTTATTTCCATTCAGCATTTCAATGTGATATTGAATTGCTCATTCAAAAAAATCTTCACATTTTCGTCGACCGGCAAAAGTTCAAACAATTGCTGTATATTTTTATCGAAAATGCTTGTAAATATAGTGAGGGAAAAGTGCGACTTGAGGTCGGAAGTATGAATGATGAAAAAGGCTGGCTAACAATTTCCGATGATGGTATTGGGATTCCGGCAGCAGATTTAGACAAAGTTTTTGAAAGGTTTTATCGGGTCGATAAGGCGAGAACACGAAAAACTGGTGGGTTCGGGTTGGGTCTTTCTTTAGCGAAGGAACTGGCTGAAATTATGAACATTGAAATTGAATTAAGTAGTGAAGAAGAAAAAGGAACTACAGTAAAACTCATCTATTCATTAACGAATTCTAATTAAATTCTCATAATCGTGATATATACTGACAGTAATTAAATGAATGAAATTGGAGTGAAGTGAATGAAAAACATTGTACGAATTATTATCGGTGGCGTGTTAGTCCTTTTTCTAGCTTTTATTAGTTGGCAAATTTTCTTAGCCCCGATTAAAAGTGAAGCATTAACAATAGAAGAAGCAGAACAAGTGGCTAAGGACCGGTTTGATGGGGAAGTCACTGATACCAAATTGGAGAATGGTATATATGATATTACGCTGAAATTGGATACTGGTGAATATCAAATTAAAATAGCTAGTGAGTCCGGGGAAGTGTTAAATGCCGTTCGCACGAAGGCAGTAACCCCTAAGAAGGAACTATCCGAAGCGGAAATAAAGCAGATGATTGAAAAGAAAAATATCGGTACGGTTGAAGAAGTGAAAAGGCAGCAATTAAATAATGAATTAGTCTATGAAGCAGTTGTGAAAAATGATCAGCGGGAACTTAGACTTACGTTACATGGAGAGACGGGAGAAATCATCAAGCAAATAGAAAAAGACTTACAAGCCTCTCCTAATGACAAAGGCACTGACCCGGGTGCGGACAAAAGTAACAAGCAACAACCAACTAATGATTCAAAAAATAAAGCGAAGCAAAAAAATAATAGTAGTTCGGGAGACAAGTCATCTAAAGCCAAGCCAAAAAATATATCGACTGCTGAAGCGGTGCAAATTGCTTTAAATACAGTTTCTGGTGAAGTGGATGATGTTGATTTGGAAACTAAAAATGGTCAGCTCTATTATTTTATAGAAATTGAAACGAAAGATGACATGGAAGCGGAAATTCAAATCCATGCCATTACAGGAGAAGTTATTAGTATCGAATGGGATGATTAAAAAAAGTTAAGTGATTTCTCATTATAATCTCATTCTCTTATTCCAATGTTTTCATACGGGAGCGGTAAGATGTTATTAAGCTCGTAGGAACAAAAGAGTAAGGGAATGATTTTTTTATGCAAAATTTTGTCATTAATCTAGGAAATAGTTTACTAGAAATGGAGGAGACAGGCGATGGCAATTGAAATTTTTACTAGAAAAGAACAAAAATATTTAATAACAAAACAACAATACCGTGAACTTGTTCATCGATTGAAACCGAAAATGAGACCAGACAAAAATGGGGTGGGGGGAAAATATACAGTGACATCACTATATTTTGACAGCCCCGATAAAAAAATTTACTATGAAACGAAAAATAAACTAAAATACCGCCAAAAACTTCGATTAAGAGTTTATGATAAAACAGACCAAGATGGCACTGCTTTTTTTGAAGTAAAACAGAAGCATAAAAAGGTCGTAAATAAACGAAGAATGTTGTTACCTTTGAAAGAAGCGAAAAGATATTTAGCTGAAGCCTATGATCAACCTTTAGGAAAATTTGACACATCGAATGAACAAGTGTTGCGTGAAATTCACTATTTTCGTCAGTTATATCAATTGAATCCAGAAATGATTGTCAGTTATGACCGGCATGCATTGCACGGGATAGATGATGATGAATTGCGGATTACATTTGATTATCATTTACGATGCCGAAATAAAGATTTGTTGCTCGAAAATGGTCCAGAAGGGATGTTTTTTATCCATACGAATTTATATGTGTTAGAAGTAAAAGTGAATGATAGTGTGCCATTATGGCTGGCACGAATTTTACAAGAGTTGAAGTGTGAACAACGGGGAGCATCGAAGTTTTGCACGAGTATGGAAATGTTAAATGGGGATGAATTACAGACAGGAATAAATAGTGAGCAAGTGCAAAAAGTAGGAGGCATGTAAGATGGATATTTTTGGGGACATTTTTACAGTGAACGAGGTTGTCAATGACGTGACAATTGGGAAGACTTTTTTAGCAATGGTCATGGCGTTAGTATTAAGTTTAGTCATTACGAAGGTGTATCAATGGACATTTTCGGGCGAACGATACTCACAAACATTTGTCCATACTATTATCATGATGAGTGTCATCGTGTCCGTCGTTATGAATGTCATTAGTGGTAACTCAGGCGTTGCATTCGGTTTATTCGCGATTTTTTCCCTGATCCGATTCCGAAGTGCGGTCACTAATGCCAAGGATATCGCCTATATTTTCTTTGGGCTATGTGTTGGGATGACCTGTGGATTATTCAAATTTGATCTAGCTATTATCTTAACTGTTTTTGGAAGTGTTATTTTCTACTTATTGAGCTACTTAAATTATGGAAAAGGGAAGGATACACAAATTTTAAAGGTAACTGTACCAGAAAATTTAAACCACGAAGACTTGTTGACTGGGATTTTTAGCGAATTTACAGAATCACATCAATTAAGACAAGTGGAAACGACAAATTTAGGAACGATGATTTTATACACTTATGCTATAAGGAATAAAAATGACACGAACGATAAAGATTTACTCGACAGAATCCGTGAAAGAAATGCAAATTTAAAAGTTACCTTAACCTATATGGAAAGTGCAGAATGAATGGTTTTATTTTCAGAAGATATGATGAGAGAAGTGGCCAATGCCACTTCTTATTTATTGTCTAGGAAACTATAGAATTTGTTAGTTGTGGATAACTTTTATGGTAAAATTTAATTATATTATTTGAGAAGTAGAAAAGATGAGAAAGATTAAGGGATGTATTATATAGTGATACCGTCTTTCCATCGTAGGCAGCAATACGATATTCAGCAATAGCTAGTCTAGATAAATATCTGCCAATATATCTTATTGTAGCGGGACAATGAAAGAAGCAAGATACGCCCATTAATCTTAACTTGGGACGTGATTAAGCGCGATAGCACCTTTGTTTTGTCTATTGTCATGTGGGGGAAACTATTCATGGTTGTACTTATATCGATACAATTTCAGGACCTTATTAATGTGTAAGTTAGCTAATAAGTGAAGATGTAAGTATGTCTAAATATGCGTTGTTAGTTTTTCTTTTTATCTTTGCATACTTGGCATACCCGAAAAGTTGCTAGATTTATCTCTGATAGCTTTTACATAATTGTGCGTTAAAGCATGCAAGGGGTATCTTCTTTGCCTTGTACTTTTACTATTGCTGTCAAATCTGCATAATGAATGTAATGTTAGTGAGGAGGTCAAATTGTATGGGTAAACCAAAAAGGAATGACCCATGTCCTTGTGGGAGTGGAAAGAAATACAAAAAGTGTTGTGGTAAAAACAATGTAATTGTTTTTGATTCTTTCTATTCCGAATCCGCATTTGGTGGACGTGCGGTGCCCCGTTAAATTTGGGTAAATTCACTTTTATGCGCTTACCCATCTGAAATCACGGTTTTTTTTATTTTACAGAGGAGCTAGGCGTCCTAGCACACTTGAAATCACGGTTTTTTTTATTTTACAGAGGAGCTAGGCGTCCTAGCACACTTGAAATCACGGTTTTTTTATTTTTCAGAGGAGCTAGATGCCCTAGCACACTTGAAATCATGGTTTTCCCATTTTTCAGAGGAGCTAGGCGTCCTAGCACACTTGAAATCACGGTTTTTTTATTTTTCAGA
>DAMCTP010000043.1:0-314 GCA_032113595.1 Pseudogracilibacillus sp. | reverse complement strand
TTCCCATTTTTCAGAGGAGCTAGGCGTCCTAGCACACTTGAAATCACGGTTTTTTCATTTTTCAGAGGAGCTAGACGCCCTAGCACACTTGAAATCACAGTTTTATCATTTTTCAGAGGAGCTAGACGCCCTGGCACACTTGAAATCACAATTTTTTCGTTTTTCAGAGGAGCTAGACGCCCTAGCACACTTGAAATCACGCTTTTCCCATTTTTCAGAGGAGCTAGACGCCCTAGCACACTTGAAATCACGATTTTTTATTTTTCAGAGGAGCTAGACGCCCTAGCACACTTGAAATCACAGTTTTATCATTT
>DAMCTP010000042.1:0-26502 GCA_032113595.1 Pseudogracilibacillus sp. | reverse complement strand
ATGCTCAAGTATACAGCTATTATACAGTTTATAGCTGTATATTTTTTGTATTTTTTTTGTAGCTAGAGTATGATTGTATTTAAGACAGGTTGAAGGAGGATGACGATGAGTATAACAATTTATGATGTAGCCAGAGAAGCGAATGTCTCAATGGCAACGGTTTCTAGAGTTGTGAATGGAAATCCAAATGTAAAACCAACAACACGTAAAAAAGTACTTGCTACAATTGAACGTTTAGGTTACCGACCTAATGCAGTAGCAAGGGGGTTAGCGAGTAAAAAAACGACAACAGTCGGGGCAATTATACCAGATATATCGAGTATTTTTTTCTCTGAATTAGCAAGAGGTATTGAAGATATTGCAACGATGTATAAATATAACATAATATTAAGTAATTCCGATCAGAAAAAAGATAAAGAAATTCATTTAATTAACACGATGTTGGAAAAGCAAGTTGATGGTATCGTATTTATGGGTGGCGAAATTACGGAAGAACATATCCATCAATTTTCGACTGCAAACGCGCCTGTTGTTTTAGCAGCAACAAATGATAGTTCGAATAAGCTACCTTCCGTTAATATTGATTATTATAAGGCGGCATATGAAGTAACAAATCATTTTATTGCAAAATATGATATGCAGCCTGCACTGATTACAAGTGGAGAGCATATTCAATCGAATGGTCTTAAATTTGAAGGATATATACAAGCTTTAAAAGATGCATCAATTGAAGTTGATGAATCGCTTATTTTATACCACGATTGTACTTATAATGGTGGGATTGTTGCTGCTCAACAGTTGTTAAGTCGGTCAGATGCACCGGGCTCGGTATTTGTTACGACAGATGAAATGGCGGTCGGTGTCATTCATGGTGCTCAAGATGGTGGTTTACATGTACCCGACGATATGGAAGTGTTCGGTTTTAATAATACAAGGATTGCAATGATGGTACGACCAACTTTATCTACTGTTGTACAACCAATGTACGATATTGGTGCTGTTGCGATGCGTTTATTAACTAAATTCATGAATAAAGAGGAAGTAGATGAAACGACGGTAGTTTTACCCCACCGATTACTCGAAAGAGACTCTACGAAATAATGTTAATCTATATTGTCGACTATCATCTAGGTTGATTATCTAGTAAACAATCGTTATTTTCTAATAATCAGTGGGGTGGTTCCCACTGATTGAAGTTTCAGCCTACATTGTTTCAATTTTGAAAAAAATAATTTCAACTGAATACGGTATTACTTAAATATCATATATTCTATGATATTTTATTAATATAAAAGAAAATTTATCTATTATTGATAAACTACTTATGGAAATAAAACTACATGATAGCAAACTGTGAGGTTATGCAGATGAGAAAAAGAGATATTTTGACACCAATCGGAATTACGGTGGGATTTATTATGATCATGATAGCCATTTTATCAAGTGGTGGTAAAGAAGGGTTTATCAATTTTATTGATATTGCTTCTATTTTTATCGTGATTGGTGGACTAGTTGGGTCATTATTAATCAACTTTAAAAGGGAACAAATTAAACTATTTACAGTCGTGATGAAAGAGGCATTTCGGAAAAACAATCGAAATTTACCTGAATTAATTGATTATTTTATCAATCTAGCAACAAATGCTAGAAAAGAGGGGCTATTATCCTTAGAAAATGAAGTTTCAAGTATTGAGGATCCATTTATTAAAAAAGGTTTAATGCTTGCAATCGATGGTGTAGAATCTGAAGCAATTACTGATATTATGAATGCGGAGATTGTTGCGATGGAGGAAAGACATTATAAAGGCAGGGTTATTATCGAAAAGGCTGGTGAATATGCGCCAGCTTGGGGAATGATTGGGACACTTGTCGGTTTAATTCTTATGTTAAGTAATTTGGATGATCCAGCAAGTCTTGGTCCTAATATGGCTGTAGCCTTATTAACAACCTTGTATGGTACTGTATTAGCTAATTTGGTCTTTTTACCGATGGCAAGTAAACTTGAAAATCGAACTGAAGAAGAAGTATTTATCAAACAAATTATTATTGAAGGTATTACGGGAGTTCAAGCGGGCCAAAGTCGTTACATACTAGAGGAAAAATTAAGTGCCTTTTTATATGGTGAAAATAAAATATCTTTGAAATCTAAATCAATGTCGATGGAAGAGGAACAAGTAAATGAGGCGTAGACAAAAAGGACAAAAAAATAAAGGTGCACCGAGATGGATGGTTACCTATTCAGATATGGTGACACTAATTTTAGTGTTTTTTATCCTACTTTTTTCTATGTCACAAATTGACTTACGTAAATTCCATTCAATTACAGAATCTTTCCAAAGTCGTGCAGTATTGGACTTTATACCATCTTCTGTTCCCTCTGATGAACCTTTTTTTACAGATATGAATGATAGGATGGATATTAGCGGAGGTATGAAAGATTTACTAGATGAGTTGGATGATTTAGAACAAGAAAAAACTATAGATCTTAAGGAGGCTACTATTCAACAATTATATACAGATGTGCAACAATTTCTTACGGAAGAAAATTTGTTTGATGTCGTTGAATTTTCACGAGCTGAGGAAGGTGTTGTATTAGTATTTCAAGATAATATTTTATTTAATTCTGGAGAAGCAACTATTTTAGCATCTGGGGAACCATTTTTAATAAAAGTAAGTGAATTAATTAAATCATTGCCGAATACAGTTAGAATCGAAGGGCATACAGATACAAAACCGATGTCATCATTTCGCTATCCTTCTAATTGGGAGTTATCGGGTGCAAGGGCTGGCAGTGTAGTTCGTTATTTTATTAATGAGCACGATATTCCTGAGGAACGTTTTTTAATTGCCGGATATGGTGAAACCCGCCCTATTGCTCCGAATGATACCACTGAAAATAGAAGAAAAAACAGGCGGGTAGAAATTGTTATATTATCTGAATATGATGTACCAAGAAGTCAGGAAAACTAGTTAAATAGATTTTTTGATTTTTTTAATGCTATTTCCCCCACCTGCCTTATAATTCCTCAATGGCGTGGCATTTAACAAGTCCCCACTATAAAATTTTATTATTTCAACACGGTATATGATAACAGCACCAATAAAAAAGACGTTGGTGAATTCTCTTTCACTCTAACCATTAAATTGGGTAGAGTGATTTTTTTCTCCAACGTCTTAATAAATTGTGTTTTATTTGGGATGGGATATTAGCTCATTGTTAATTGTTATCATTATTGTTGTTATTGTTATTGTTATGATGATGTCCATTGTTATCGCCTTTATCATCATCGCCATTTTGGTTGTTAGGTTGCCCATTTGAAGGCGGATTATCATTATTATTTGGGTCACTCGGGTCCTCGGGCTCTTCAACTTCTATTTCTACGGTTACCGTTTGTGATGGGTCTGATTCTTCTCCATAATAGTTTACTGCTCTAATATGATAAACCCCCTCTGCTTCAGGTAATTTATAAGATGGCTCGATTGTGTGATCTAACAATTGGAACGTTCCCCCTGATTTAGGAGCGTAATAAATTCGATAGCCGACAATCATTTCTCCCTTTTTATGACTCCATTTTAATAATGAATCATCTAGCTTTAGGTTATTTGGTTTAGAAGGTTTACCAGCCTTTTTCTTCGCATCCTTTTCATCTTCATCTTTTTTCAGTGAAACACCATCGAAACTAATTTTCTCCCATAGTTCACGGTTTTTCCGCGGGAATAGCTGTGATAAATCATCAAGTTTGTCATACCCCATCCGTTTAATAAAGTCTGGGTTAAATGCAATACCGCCTTCTTCACCTTCTATTGTAAATTCTACTGGTGTATCAGGGCCGGCGACCATCGACTCTCCATCTACCATGACGAGTGGCATATCTCCCCCGATTAAACTATCATCTTCTTCTGTTGGCACAAATTTTATATTAAATAAATCTGATTCAATAAGTCCTGCTTCTTTACAAACTTTACTCGGTAACAATCCCGAAACAGCACAATAACTTCTACTTACAAGTCCATCCGGTCGTTTGAATCTTTCAGATGGAGTAATTAATTCAGGATTGATTTCCGCCATTTTATTAATAATCTGTCCCCATAATTTCATGTTTCGTTGATGATATGTTAAACTACATCCTTTACAGTCAATGGAACTTCTAGTATCATAGCCAATCCAGGACCCCATTGTTACGTTTGGATTTGTCCCTATAAACCAACCATCATGATGAAATTGTGAGGTTCCGGTTTTCCCGGCCCAATCAACGCTTCTGTTATTTAGTTGCGAGGGAATGTAAGCTGCTGTTCCCGAACGAATCACATCACGCAACATATCTAATGTTAAATAGGATGTTTGGGGTGTGAAAATATCTACTGGTTCTACCTCATGTTCATAGATTACTTCACCATCGTTTGTCGTTATTTTTTCAATCATGTATGACTGAATAAACTTACCTTCATTACTGAAAGTAGCAAAGGCATTTGTATTTTCCTCCACGGAAACCCCATAATCGACCCCTCCTAATGGAAGGGAGTAGTATTCTAACTCTTCCTTTGACAATTTTTGAAACCCCATATTTAACATATAGTTAAAATCAATACCTTTATTTAAGAGCTCAACATATGTCCTTACAGCAGCGACATTATAAGACTGGGCTAATGCCTCCCTTATAGAAACTAGTCCATAATATGATGTGGAGGAATAGTTGCTAGGCTTATAGTCACCAAATGCTGTTGGAATATCGGCGACAACTGAACCTGGCTGAATAAATCCCATGTCTATTCCTGGTGCATAGGTTGTTAACGGTTTAAATGTACTACCAGGGGAACGTCTTGCTTGTGTGGCATAGTTATATTGATTATCTATCGTAAAGTCACGGCCAGGAGAAAAACTTAAAATTCTCCCAGTCTTATTCTCAATTAAAACGACACCATTTTCTTCTTTTTCCTCTACCTGAACCGTTTCACCATCATCTTCTTGAGAAACGGTTTTGTTAGGTCCAAAATACTCATAATTTTCCACAACTTTTTGCATCTCATCATACATTTTTTTATCAATTGTTGAATGGATGTTGTAACCATTCATCCGTAGAGCACGGTCCGCTAAAATTTCATATTGTTCTAATAATGTTTCATTTTCATCTAAATCATCCATAATATAACCATCTTCATTGGCGAGCACTTCAATGATAATATCTTTTGCTCGTTTTTCTAACTCAAAGACAATGGCTGGGTACTTTTCCATTGGTGTATTTTTTGTTTCGATAAAATCACCAACAATGTCGTAACGTAAAGCATCATTATATTCAGCTTCTGAAATAAATTCATTTTGGTACATTCGTTTTAACACAGTTTCCATTCGACTAAAGCCTAACTGTAATGCTTCCTCTTTTTTAATCTCACCAGAACTTAAAAATGGTGTATAAGCATATGGGTTTTGTGGTAAACCGGATAAATAAGCAGCCTGTGGGATATTTAATTCTGATGCATCGACACCAAAAATCCCTTGGGCAGCTGTTTGTATACCAGCAATATTACGTCCAGAAGAGGACCTGCCATAAGGAATAATATTTAAATAGGCTTCTAAAATCTCATCTTTTTCAAAGAAGTTCTCTAAACGCATTGCCAATAATATTTCCTTCGCTTT
Source organism: Pseudogracilibacillus sp. (assembly GCA_032113595.1). Classification (GTDB taxonomy): domain Bacteria; phylum Bacillota; class Bacilli; order Bacillales; family Amphibacillaceae; genus Pseudogracilibacillus. Next base: position 20,867 of record DAMCTP010000042.1, on the reverse strand, counting down.
TCTTTCGAAGGAAACCTCGTTCGTTAAGATTTGATTTTTAATTAATTGTTGGGTTAATGTACTCCCACCAGTTTGTGCCCCTGAATTTGTTACATCTTGATATAAGGCACGTACAATTGCTTTAGGTACGATACCGTTGTGTTCGTAAAATAACTGATCCTCAGTTGCAATAACTGCCTTAATAACATTTTCTGAAACATCGCCTAAGTCTATTTCCTCTCGATGTAAGTCAGAACGAATATCACCAATATATTTATTGTCCGCAAAGTATAATTTTGATGTTTCTTCATAATTATAAATATCTTTTTGCATACTTTCATAACTACGTACTGGTTCGTCCTTCACAAGGGAAGCAAAATAACCCGCACCAGCCCCACCAGCAAATAAAAATACCATGCCGATAATGACAATGAAAAATAATAATAAATTGGCGGAGACATCATAGGTTATTCGTGATGTTTTTTGGATGATTCCTTTATTCCAAATAGTTAATGTTTTTTCTTTTGCTTTTTCAAAAAACGATTTTATGTCCATTGGCTAACCTCCTAAACCTAGCTATCTATTATATCATAAACAACGTAATTTTTGTCTATTTCTGTGTGTAGAATGATTAACTGACTTTTCATAGGAGAGGTTCTAGGAATGAAAAATTTAGTCATATTTAGTCTATTGACCCCTTAACAACTGAAGCCAGAAGGGCTTTTTCTAGTTCATAAAATAGATTTCTTCGAAAAATTGATTTTTAATGACTTGACAGTATATAATAATAAAGTAATAATTATATTGTGAGGAAGGGCCGAAGTAGTGTTGCAAATCCCTATTTCAGAGAGCTAACGGATGGTGGAAGTTAGCATATATGTGCGCACGAATTACAGTTTGGAGCAATCTTATATTTACTGATGTGTAGATAAGACGGTGTAGGCACCGTTATCAACGTTGAGTGGTAATAAATAATTGATTTTTTTATTATAACAAGGGTGGTACCGCGAGCCATTATCTCGTCCCTTTTAGGGAGGAGTTTTTTTAATTTATGGTTAAATCCGGTGCAGCGGGATTCCCTGCTGAAGCCAAACCCGGTAAATGTGAGTATTTTTTTGTCAACAATAAGTTTTAACATAGCCTATTATAATGAAAAGTTTTGGAGGGTGAAATAAGTGGATATTTTACAAGATTTACAAAACCGAGGTTTAATTCAACAGACGACAGATGATGAAGGGTTAACTAAACATTTATCAGAAAATCAAGTGACATTATATTGTGGGTTTGATCCGACGGCAGACAGTTTGCATATCGGTCATTTACTGCCCATTATGATGCTAAAACGATTTCAAAAAGCAGGGCATCGGCCTATTGCTTTAATAGGTGGAGGAACAGGGATGATTGGTGATCCAAGTGGTCGCACAAGCGAACGTTCCTTGAATGAGGCTAATGTTGTTCAATCATATGCTGTGAAGATTCAACAGCAATTAGCAAAATTACTTGATTTTGAAAATGGCAGTAATGCAGCAATAGCCCGTAATAATCATGATTGGTTAGGGTCACTTTCATTAATCGAGTTTTTAAGGGATACTGGTAAACATTTTACGATTAATTATATGTTAGCGAAAGATTCCGTTTCTTCACGGATTGAACAAGGTATTTCTTTTACAGAATTTAGTTATATGCTTTTACAATCATTTGACTTTTTTAATTTGTACAATGAGGAAAACTGTACATTGCAAATTGGTGGGAGTGATCAATGGGGGAATATTACGGCGGGGCTTGAATTTATTCGTCGCAAACAAGGTGATGAAACGACAAAAGCGTTCGGTTTAACGGTGCCATTAATTACGAAAGCAGATGGGACAAAATTTGGTAAAACAGCGGGCGGAGCAATCTGGTTAGATCCTGATAAAACAAGCCCATATGAATTTTATCAATTTTGGTATAATACAGATGACCGTGATGTCATGAAATTTTTAAATTATTTTACTTTTTTAAAGGAAGAGGAAATAAATGCTTTACAACAACAGGTAGATGAAAACCCTGGAGCCCGTGAAGCGCAAAAGCGTCTAGCAGAGGAAATGATGGTAGAAGTCCATGGTGAAACTGCTCTCCGTCAAGCAATAAATATTTCCGAGGCATTATTTAGTGGAAATATTAAATCGTTAACAACGGCTGAAATTGAACTAGGATTTAAAGATGTTCCATCATTTGAGATGAAAAAAGACGATGTGTCACTAGTTGATTTACTTGTCATCGCAAAAATTTCTCCATCGAAACGTCAAGCACGAGAGGATATTACGAATGGGGCAATTTACTTAAATGGTGATCGTCAACAGGATGTTCAACACGTTGTGACAGGGGCCGACTGCCTTGATGATACGTTTCTCATTATTCGTCGGGGAAAGAAGCGCTATTTCTTAATTCATTTTAAATAGTGAAGAAATATAAGATTGCTGATGAGGTATTACCAGAGAAATATACGGGTACGTTAGAATAATGTCATCGTTTTTAAAGGGAAGAGATACCTAATCCGGTGGATACCTTCAAATGTGCTAGCATGCTTAGCTCCTTCGAGAATCGTAAAAATCGTGTTTTCAAGTGTGCTAGCGTGCTTAGCTCCTCTGAGAAATGTAAAATTCGTGTTTTCAAATGTGCTGACACCCTTAGCCCCCTGAGAAATAGACGAGTATCCCTTATTTACTTGGAGGATTGATATGTCCCATGATGGTAGATGGAAAGGGTAACGATATTTTTCCACGTTAATTCATGCCCAATGTCCCCCGATTTTTTTACTTCTATCTATTGTAATACCAGCATCTGTGTAGCTTGACGCACGCAAAATAGAAGTTGCTCCATGCCGTTCACGAATTGCATCCATGACATAACCTAAGTCTTTTTGTTGGGGCCTTTTTATAAAAAACTCAAGCTGTGTTTCTTCATCAGCCATCAAATTAGTTAATGTGACATAGACACGTCTAATAAGGCTATAGCCATCGTAAAATTGATTGAAAATAAAGAGACAAACATGGTACATTTCCATCGTAATATTTGTCGGTGTATCAATGGAGCGAGAGCGACTAAAGCCACCACCAGTTTCTTGTGAATAACCGATACCAAGGTGGATTGTTCGTCCTACTTGTTTTGCTGTCCGTGCACGGCGACATACTTCCTCGCATAGTTCCAATATACAAACATGTGTATCTTCTTCTGTATAATCCCGTAGCAATGAAATTCCATGTCCAAAACTATCGTGTTCCGTTTTTGTAAAATCACCGAAAACAGGGCTTAAATCAATTCCCCATGCATGCCAATACAGTTGTTCTCCCATAACACCAAAATGTTTTTTTAAATTTACCAATGGATATTGAGCAATTTGCCCAAGTGTGATAATACCCAATCGTTCTAGTCGTTTCTCAAGGCGACTGCCAATTCCCCATATTTTTTCTACTGGTGCGGGCCATAATTTATCTGGAACATCTTCATAAGTGCATTCAGCAATATCTGTTGTTGATTTTTTTGCATGTAAATCCATCACTACTTTTGCTAAAAATTTATTATCACCAATGCCGATGGCACTCGTAATACCAAAGTAATGTAAGATGGCTTGCTTTATGTGATAAGCTATTTCCCATCGATTACCAAATAATTTTTCCAACCCATTGACAGTTATCCAAACTTCATCGATGGAGTAGGGGTGGATTGCCTCTTTTGGTGCAAATTGATTCATTAATTTTACAATTTGAACAGATACATGTAAATAGTCAGCCATATTTGCTTGGACGATGTGTAGCTCGGGGTCCTTTGGTAATTCGAAAAAACGACTTACATTGTTGATGCCGTATTTCTTTTTAAGGGCGGGTGATGCTGCTAATACAATACTCCCAGGACGTGACACATCTCCTACCACAGCCAACAATGCGGTCATCGGATCTAAACCAAGCTTAACAGCTTCTACACTAGCGTAAAAAGAGCGCATATCAATACATAGCACATCATTTCTAGGATAAACAGAATAATCCATTATCATCACCTCGAAAAACGGAACGTATGTTTTATTATATATGTATTTTTCAGAAAATCAATTAAAAGGCAGAATGTTTGTTCTTGTTTTATGTTGTTGGTTATACTATAATAAGAACACACGTTCATATAAGGTTTATTAAAGCACAGGCTCTGTGATAGTTTAATGTTGCAAAGATAAGTCTAATTGATGAAAAATACAGACCTCCTGTGGATCGGTTGAGAACGGTACACCAGGGGCTGGGCTAGGATTAGCTGAAGCCAAGCTAAAAGAACGCGAATGTTTTTTATCAAAACAGGGTCTAAACAAAAAAGGAGTGGTTTTCATGCAAGTACAAGATCGTGGGACAAAGAAATGGGTATCCTTAATGTTGCCAGAGCATGTAGACATGTTAAAAGAAGTATTTTTAGAATATAAAGTGAAGCCAGTATTGGATGAGCAACAAATGATAGAAATTGATCAGAAGCTAAAATATGCACTCGAAGAAGATGCAACAATTGAAATGACTTATTATGAGAATGGAATGTTTAAAAAAACAAATGGAAAATTACAAAAAGTGGATCAATGGCGTGGCTACATTATGCTTTTAAATGAGCATGGGAAACAAATTTTATTAGGGGATATTATCAATGTAGAGGTATTAAATTAAATCGTCAAATAGTGATAGTGCTTATACAATAAAAAAGCAGGCCAAGTATACAACATTTCACTACTTGTTCACCTGCTTCTTATTATGTTTTATCCATAGAAATTCAACGGAGATGGTGGACTAATACTTGGCAAAGTTTCTCTAAATATTGTTGATCCACCTCATCAAAACGGTTGAGGGAAGGGCTATCGATATCAAGCACCCCATATAATTGGTCATGAACGACTAATGGAATGACGATTTCCGAACGACTCGCACTGTCACAGGCGATATGCCCCGGGAATTGATTGACGTCAGGGACAAGTTGTGTCACTAATTGTTTAGCAGCAGTGCCACAAACCCCTTTACCAAAAGGAATGCGAATGCAGGCAGGTAACCCTTGAAATGGCCCTAAAATAAGTTCATGATCCGTTTCATCCCACAGATAAAAACCGACCCAATTTATATCGTGTAAAAACTGCTGTAAAAGTGCAGCTGTATTCGCTAAATTAGCAATATGATTTTTTTCCCCTTCTAGTAATGAGTTTAATTGCTGAATAACTAATTCATAATCCTTTTCTCGATTACCACTGTATACTGTTGTTTGAAACATGGTATCTCTCCTTTATAAAAAAACTCGCTTACTCCTTGTTATATTATACAGGAAAGGAAGTGGTTGATAAACAGTTTATCTAAACTTGCGATTTGAATCATGAAAGGTTCAAAAGTGGATAGAAAAAATGACGAATTAATGAACCTCCAACCTAAATGAAGCAAATAAGATGACACAAGGGATTAGGTTTTGTATGATTCATTATGAATGAGTAATCACTTTTTCATGATGAGATATGTTATTTGAAAGAGATACAAACTAAAAGGGGAATTAGAGAAAAAATGGAACAACAAAGGGGAATACAGTATTTCCCAATAGCATTGTTTTCAAGTGTAATGGGAGTGTCAGGAGTAGCAATTTCCTTACGTTTAGTGGAGCAAATACAAGGATGGAATCAGCTGTTTTCAACGGTAATGATGCTGTTGGCGACAGTGATGTTTATTATTAATGGTGCCATTATTGTCTATCGGATGATACGATTTTGGGAAAGTATCAAAGCAGATTTTAATCACCCGGTAAAAATGAATTTTTTTGGTGCGATTTCTATCAGTCTATTATTGTTAGCATTGCTTTATTTTGATGTAAATGAATGGCTCTCCTTTGGCTTATGGCTGTTAGGTGCATTACTTCAGGTTTGGTTAACATTGGCAATTTTATCGAAATTAATATGGGGGAAAGAATTCCAATTAGCTCAATTTAATCCAACATGGTTTATTCCAATTGTTGGTAACATTGTTGTTCCACTTGCTGGTGTTTTTCATGTAGACCAGATCATTAATTGGATATTTTTCAGCATTGGTGTCGTGTTTACAATCGTTTATTTAACGATATTTATTAATCGATTATTTTTCCAACCGGCATTGCCACCGCCACTGACACCAACATTATTTATTTTGTTAGCTCCCCCCGGTATTGGTGTCGTATCTTATTTGAAGTTAGGAGGGGAAATAGACGTATTTGTCTATATTGTCTATGGCGCCGCATTTTATATTGGCCTATTATTTGTGTATCAAATAAGGCGATTTTTTACGATTCCATTCTTCGTTTCATGGTGGGCTTATCTCTTTCCAAGTGCAGCAATGACCAATGCAACGATGTATATTTATATGGAAACAGGAATAGTGTATGTATATTGGATATTCAATATTCAGGTAGTTGCTCTTATTGCATTAACTGTTATATTATTTTGGAAAACAATCAAACTATTAATAAACAAAAAATTATGTGTAAAAGAAGGATAGCATTTCGGATTATAAAATAGAAACGCCCTAAAAGATTCAAAAGAACAAAAAAAGTAGTCACCATTATAGGTAACTACTTTTATTTAAGTCAGATAGATTATTTCCAGTAATTATTAGCTGCTGCAACTGTTTGAAAATGGACTGCGACAACGTTAGAAGCAAAGGTAAGGCTATCTGCATTCTCGGCATATGTAGGACGCAGTTTTTCTCTTACCTCGGCAGATGTTTGCGTATATGCTACCCCTTTTCTCGCTAACGTTAAAGCAAGTTCAAATCCCTCTTGTGGTGTGTCCGTTTGTAGACTTGTTAACCAATCAGCCATATTATCATCTCCTTTTCCTTATATAAAATAATAAGGGAATTTTTAGAAAAGTTCAAACAACTTTATTTAAAAATATTTTCAGAGTATAATTATTGAGATATAGAAAAATAATTTTTCATATTAAAAAGACGTATTTAAACAAATGAAAAGTATTTGTCACTGATCAATATAAATGTACCAAATTGTCGTTTGCAATATTGGTAGATTTTTTATTTTGGAAAAAAGCGAAACTTCAAATGTTAAGTAGGTGAAACGGGTGACCAAAAATAATGTGACACTATCAATATTATTGTTAAACTTGTTTATTGCATTTATGGGGATTGGGCTCGTCATTCCTGTATTGCCGACAATTATGAATGAATTGCATTTAACAGGACAGATGGTTGGATATTTAGTCGCTGCATTTGCAATGATGCAACTACTTGTTTCTCCAATCGCAGGTCAGTGGGTAGATACAGTTGGTCGAAAGAAAATGATTGTCATTGGATTAGTTATTTTCAGCTTTTCTGAACTATTATTTGGCTTGGGTCAAGATGTAAAAGTGTTATTTGTTTCCCGTTTTTTAGGTGGGATTAGTGCAGCTTTTATTATGCCAGCAGTCACGGCTTTCATCGCTGATATTACAACGATAGAAACACGGGCAAAAGCAATGGGATATATGTCTGCAGCCATTAACACAGGTTTTATAATTGGCCCCGGAATCGGTGGGTTTTTAGCAGTATTTGGTACACGGGTACCATTTTTTGTTGCAGAACTTTTTGCACTAATTTCTGCACTGATTTCATTTTTATTATTAAAAGAACCTGAACGACATAAAGCAGGGATGGTAAAAGAAAAGAGAAAAGGTTTGGCACGGATATTTAATCCATTATATACGATTGCATTTATTATTATATTTATTTCATCGTTTGGTTTAGCAGCATTTGATTCCCTATTTAGCTTATTTGTAGACCATAAATTTGGATTTACCCCGAAAGATATTGCGATTATTATTTCGGGTGGAGGTATTGTTGGGGCGATAGCTCAGGTTGTCTTTTTTGATAAATTAGCGCAAAAATTAGGAGAGGTTGTCCTTATTAGGTATTGTTTAATATTTTCAGCTATTCTCGTTTTTTTAGCTACTATCGTTCATACGTATGCCTATATTTTACTTGTAACAATGTTCGTCTTTGTCGGATTTGATTTAATGAGACCAGCATTTACGTCCTATTTATCAAAAGTCGCAAGTAATGAACAAGGATTTGTTAGTGGAATGAATTCGATGTTTACTAGTATTGGTAATGTTATGGGACCAGTACTAGGAGGATTTGTGTTTGATATTGATTTAGATTATCCATTTTATACGGCAGCAATCTTTTTACTGTTCGGTATTATCATTAGTTATTTTTGGAGACAGCAAAATCACATTGATTTAGGGGAAAATGAATATCGTTAGGACATTTGTCGAAAAAATGTGATAAATCAACCGTTATAAGTATTGTAAACTGTAGGAAAGAAACGTAAAATAAGAAATGGATGTTTTTGTTTGGAAAAAAATATAGTGCCCATTGTTACAACAAAAGAAGGTGAAATTAATTAACTTACTAACCCAATCATTAAAATATAAAAAATCAATTGTCATCACTTTCGTTGCGATTGCACTTATCAGTGCAATTGTACAGTTCGGAGTGCCAGTAAATTATAGTATGACAGATTTTTTACCGAAAGACTCACCTTCAACAAAAGCAATCGATGTCATGGATCGTGAATTTACAGAAAAAATAGCGAATGCCCGAGTGATGATAGAAAATATCGATATCCAAGAAGCAATCGCCATGAAACAAAAAATGGAAGCAATCGATGGTATTTCAGATGTCATGTGGCTAGACGATGTCATTGATATTAGAACACCAATTGAAGTTGCAGATTCAGCTATGGTTGAAACTTATTACAAAGACAATTATGCATTATTTACATTGCATATTGAAGATGGTCAAGAGGTAGCGGCAACAGATGCACTTTATGAATTAATTGGGGAAGAAAATGCACTTTCAGGGGATGCATTGGATACAGCCATTTCACAAAAGGCTACTGGAAAAGAAACATTAAATGCTGCATTAATTTTAATTCCAATTATTATTTTTATCCTGTTAATATCGACACGGTCGTGGATGGAGCCAGTACTGTTTTTAACAGCGATTGGAATCTCAGTTGTCATAAATTTGGGAACGAATATATTTATCGGGGAAATATCATTCATTTCACAAGCTGTCGCTCCCATTTTGCAACTAGCTGTTTCACTTGATTATGCAATATTTTTATTACACAGTTTTGATGATTATCGAAAAGAGATATCGGACCCAAAAGAGGCGATGGCACTGGCAATGAAACGGTCATTCCCAGCAATTGCTGCGAGTGCATCGACGACATTTTTTGGGTTTTTAGCATTAACGTTTATGAACTTTGAGCTAGGAGCCGACTTAGGTCTAAATTTGGTGAAAGGAATTTTGTTAAGTTTTCTAAGTGTCGTGATCTTTTTGCCAGCTTTAACGTTAATGCTTTACAAATATATTGATAAAACCCATCATAAACAATGGTTTCCGAATAAATATCGTTTTGGAAAACATTTAGTAAAATTACGATTCCCAATCATGTTCATCGTTGCATTAGTCATTGTTCCAGCATTTTTAGCACAAAATAATACGGGTTTTCTTTATGGGATGGGCGAAATTCCTGAAGAAACGAGGGCAGGAATAGATGTTGTTCAAATTGAAGAAGCATTTGGAAAATATACACCGATGGTGTTACTCGTTGAAAAAGGCGACCTACCCAGAGAAGTTGAGTTAATTAGTCACTTAGAGTCACTGCAATACGTTAAAAGTGTTGCCTCGTATACAAATGTTATTGGGGCTACCATTCCACCCGGGTTTTTAGATGAGGAAATAACGGAAAATTTTTTCTCGAATAATTATAGTCGGATTATTATTCATACGACAACGGATGAGGAAGGCGAAATTGCATTTCGTTTTGTTGAAGAGGTGCGGGAAATGGTAGGAAGCTATTATGAAGAGTATTATATGACAGGTGAGGCAGTTACCCTATACGATATGAAGCAAATAGTAGAAAAAGATAATCGATTAGTGAACATTTTAACGGTTGTGGCGATTGCACTAGTCCTACTTGTTACATTTCGTTCTTTAACATTCCCAATCATACTACTATTAACAATTCAAACTTCTGTATGGATCAATCTATCGATACCATATTTTTCGGGAGATTCACTCGTATATATTGGTTATTTAATCATCAGTATTGTTCAATTAGCGGCGACTGTAGATTATGCCATTTTGTTTTCAGAGGATTATACGAACAATCGCAAAGAACTACCCGCTATTGCAGCAATTGTCAAAACGATTAATGAAAAAACATTTTCTATCGGAGTTTCTGCTTCGATTTTATCGAGTGTTGGGTTTATTTTATGGGCGACATCGTCAGATCCAATTATTTCCGCAATCGGACTTTTACTCGGTCGCGGAACATTGTTAGCATTTTTATTAGTCGTCTTATTATTACCGGCCTTACTTATCGTATTTGATCGGTTTATAGAAAAAACAACATGGAAAGCAAATTTTTATAAAGGAGAGTGACTGGATGCGTTTAAACAAATGGATAGCCGTGATGGTGATTAGTGCATTATTTTTCGCATCAATTTCTTTTATTCCATCAACAATTGTTAGTGCCAAAGATGGGGATAAGGTCGGATCATATGATGAAAAAGATGAGGTCATTTACGGTAATTTGACAGCAAACGGAACGATAAAGGAAATGTATGTTGTGAATACATTTCATATGACGAAACAGGGGAAAATGATTGATTATGGGTTATATAAGAATGTTCGCAATTTGACTAATTTATTGCCAATAGAACAATTAGGTGATCAAAAAATCCAATTCCATGCGGATGCTGATGAATTTTACTATCAAGGTGAATTACAGCAACGGGAATTACCGTGGGATATAGAAATTACTTATTTGTTAAATGGCGAAGAAATATCTCCTGAACAATTAGCAGGACAAAATGGTGAGTTAGAAATTCATATAAATACTTCTGCTAATAAAACAATTGATGCTACATTTTTTGAATATTACTTGTTACAGATTTCTGTTACATTAGATCCAGAAATTTTTCAACAAGTACATTCACCGAAAGGAACAGAGGCTAAGGAAGGAAAGAATCGCCTCATATCGTTTAATGTAATGCCAGGTGAGGAAGAACATTTAGTCGTTTCTGCGGATGTTGAATCGTTCAAGATGGATCCAATCCAAATTTCAGCTGTTCCCGCTAATGTGGCTATTGATGATCCAGAGTTTGGTAGCATGAAGGATGATATGCAAAAGTTAACAGATGCAATCCGGGATATTAATCAAGGTATTGGAGATTTAAGTGAAGGGACGGCTGAGTTGTACTCAGGAACATCCGAATTAAAAGTTGGTTCAGGTAAATACTTATCTGGTATACAAGAATTGGATCAGTCATCAGGTGATCTAGTTAAAGGTTCTCAACAAATTCAAGGTGCATTTGGACAAATAAACGAGGCAATAGATGCTGATATTGAGTTACCAAGTATGGGTGAATTGCAACAATTACCAGAACAATTACGCCAAATGGCCAATCAATCAGAAGATGATCAGGTTGGACAGGGATTACAATTAATTGCCGATAATATTGAGCAAAGTTTTCAACAATTAGATCAATTAGGTGAACTTACTGAATTACTAGCAGGATTAAAGGAATTATCGTCACAATATGATGAATTTCATGATGGATTAGTCGGGTATACAAATGGTGTCCATCAATTAAGCCAATCATATCAGGATATTGACCAGGGCATTCAAGGTGTTAAGGAAGGGGCTGGGGAGCTTAATAAAGGGAGCAAAAAGCTTCATGACGGTTCTAAGGAACTTCATCATGAAACAAGGGACTTACCAAATAAAATGCAATCGGAAATTGATGAGCAACTAGCCTCATTTGATTATTCAGATTTCGAACCACTATCATTTGTATCTGATAACAATAAACAAATTGGTGTGGTGCAATTTGTGTTACAAACAGAACGAATTGAAAAACCGGAAGGTAAAGAGGAAATTGATGAAACACTAAAGGAAAAAAATTTCTGGCAACGATTTTTAGATTTATTTAGAAAAAATAAATAATCTTTCAAATATCCTATCATGGACAGAGTATGATAGGGTATTTTTTGTACCATTGTCTCGAATTCGAGACAATAGCATTGCGAATTTATAATTTGATTGCTAAAGTGATATTAGTGAAACATATAAAGGATAAAATTGCATTGACCATCAATTTTTGAATCATTTATATGATGTCTTAGAAAAAGGAGAATCCCCATGTATCAAATACAAGGTCACCATCATATGTCGATGATGACAAAGTGTGCAAAAGCAACTAATTATTTTTATCAAACAGTTCTGGGATTACGAAGGGTAAAGGTAACGGTAAATCAGGATGATCCATCGATGTATCATCTGTTTTATGGAGATCAAACAGGCAGTCCTGGAACAGAATTAACATTTTTTGAAATGCCACAAATCGGCAGAACTCATATAGGAACTAATGCGATAACCCGGATTGGGTTAGTCGTTCCATCCTTCGAAAGTTTGCTGTATTGGAAAAAACGTTTCGAGCAATTTGAGATTAGCCATGGGGAAATAACAACCTATGCAAATAGGCCAGCATTATATTTTGAAGATAAAGATGGTTTACAAATGGTGTTGCAGGTAAGTGAGGAAAAACCACCATTATGGAAACATTGGGAAAAATCATCTGTCCCAAAGGAACACCAAATTAAAGGCATTGGGACAATTGAAATAACTGTAAGACGTGTGGAAAAACTAAAACGGACATTAACTGAATTATTCCACTATAAAATAATGTCGGAAAGGGCAAATGAAATTATATTACAATTAGTGGATGGAGAAATATTTGGTGAAATGTTAGTAAAACAATTAGATGGGGAGACAGAAAAACCTGGACGTGGAAGTATCCATCATATTGCTATTCGTGCAAAGGATGAAAAAGAGTTAATTTTTTGGGAGGAAAAAGTGCAACAACGTGGTTTTCAATCTACGGGTATTATTGATCGGTTCTATTTTAAAAGTTTTTATTTCCGTGAATCGAACGGTATATTATTCGAAATTGCAACAGATGGCCCCGGATTTCTAGTTGATAGTTCATTAGAAGAATTAGGAGGGGGACTGAGCCTTCCGCCATTTCTAGAAGGGCAACGCAAGGAAATAGAAAAACATTTATTGCCAATTGATGAGCCATCATAATGGAAAATATTTAATTAATCCGAAAAGGGGATGATCTATTAGAGGGTCTATGTTAATTTGATTAACAGATGGCATTAATAACATTATAAGATTTTTAATTTGGAAGGCCATCAAGTTATCTAGTTAGGATTAGCATTCTCACAAACTTAATTGGTACTATTGGTAAAACAAAATTTATCTCGAATTCGAGGCATTAACATTGACGCCTTATTATTTGAATGTTAAAGTGAAAATTATAGCAACGTAAGTTGTTTATTTTTTGGAATAATATCTCTAATTGGAGATATACTAAATAGAGATATTATTATTTCTTCATGAATGTATTTTTGAAGAAAACAAATTTGAGGTAATTAAAAGGAGAATGAGTTAACGATGGAATTTAAAGGTATTCACCATGTGACGGCAATTACAAGTAGTGCAGAAAAAAATTATGATTTTTTTACACATGTATTAGGGATGAGATTAGTAAAAAAGACGGTCAACCAAGATGATATCCAAACATATCATTTGTTTTTTGCCGATGATGTTGGGGGACCTGGGACAGACATGACATTTTTTGATTTTCCCGGAATTCCAAAAGGAGTGCATGGGACCAATGAAATTGCCGTTACAGCATTTCGTGTACCAAGTGATAATTCATTACATTATTGGCTGAAACGGTTCAATCGTTTAGGTGTTGAACATGAAGGGATTAAGGTACAATTTGGCAAAAAAATGATACCGTTTATCGATTTTGACGAACAGCAATATCAAATCATTTCAGACGAAGTAAATAACGGTGTAAAAGGTGGAACCCCGTGGCAAAAAGGACCAATACCGATAGAACATGCGATTATAGGATTAGGGCCGATCACGATTCGAATTTCCCAGTTCGACTTTTTTAAAGAAATGCTAGAAAAAGTACTTATGTTTAAAGAAACAAAAAATGACGGAATTTATCACTTATTTGAAGTTGGTGAAGGTGGTAATGGGGCATCGGTCATCGTTGAACATAACACGACACTTCCCGAGGCAAGGCAAGGGTATGGCACAGTACATCATGCTGCATTTCGGGTGACTGATCGTTCGGAAATAGATCAATGGATTGAACGGTTTGATAGTTTTGGTCTGGCTTCATCTGGTCATGTTAATCGATTTTATTTTGAATCTTTATATACTCGGGTTGCTCCCCAAATTTTGTTTGAAGTAGCGACAGATGGCCCAGGGTTTATGGAAGATGAACCATACGAAACGTTAGGAGAGAAACTTGCTCTACCACCATTTTTAGAATCAAAACGGGAGCAAATTGAAAGTGTCGTTCGACCAATTAATACGGTAAGAAGTACAAAAGAATTCGTTAAAGAATAAAAAATGAATAATGGGAGATAGCCAATTGACTAAAAAAAATGATACTTCCTTAAAATTATTTATCGTCTTAAGTCGTTCTTTAGAGGCCGTTCAAAAACGGGTTGAAGAAAATATTAGAACCTTTGGTCTCAATCCAACAGAATTTGCAGTATTGGAACTAATTTATCATAAAGGTGACCAACCGATACAAAAAATTGGTGATAAGGTGTTAATTGCAAGTAGTAGCATTACGTATGTCGTTGATAAGTTAGAAAAAAAACAATTTCTAGAGAGAATCCCCTGTCCTAAAGACCGTCGTGTCACCTATGCATCAATTACAGAAGCCGGGAGAAAATTAATGGATTCAATTTTTCCGGAACACCAAATAGCAATTCAGAAAATTTTAGCAGGATTAACAAATGAAGAAAAAGAGCAATTGATTGATCTATTAAAGAAATTAGGGTTGTATGCTGCCGCACTATCATAAGGGTTGTAACAAAATAAGGTGAAGGATGAATGAAGAATGATATCTATGGACCCAAAACAAATGACAGTAAAAGATAACTATAAAATGTTAATAGGAAGTATTATTCCGAGACCAATAGCATTCATCACATCGATTTCTCAAAAAGGAATCGTCAATGCAGCCCCATTTAGTTATTTTAACATCGTGTCATCCAATCCACCGTTAATGGGTGTATCAATTGGAAGACGTGATGGCAAAATGAAGGATACCTCCAGAAATATAGTTGATACAAATCAATTTGTTGTTCATATTATTGATGAAACAATCGTACATGAAATGAATAAAACAGCTGCCACATTACAAGAAGATGACAGTGAAATTGATCTTACCTCTTTTACATTGGTAGATAGCGTGCAGGTGAAAGTACCGGCCATTAAACAAGCAAAAGTACGGATGGAATGTGAGCTAGAAAAAGTAATTCAACTCGGGGATAATAATTATCCTAGTAACGATCTAGTCATAGGAAGGATTGTGCACTATCATATTAAGGAGGAAATTTATAACAGTGGGAAAATTGATGCAAATAAGTTAGCACCTGTTAGTCGTTTGGCTGGTCATCACTATGCAAATTTAGGAGAAATATTTGAAATAGAAAGGCCATTATAGTTTTATCAGGGGAGGGAAGAAATTGCAACATATTTATCATCAAGGTACTGATTTATCTAAGCCAACATTATTACTATTACATGGCACTGGAGGTACAGAGGAAGACTTGCTTCCTTTAGCAAATCAAATTGATGCAACTGCTTCAGTGCTAAGTGTCCGAGGAAATATTGTAGAAAATGGTATGCCCCGTTTTTTTAAACGTCTAGCCGAGGGGGTGTTTGACAAAGAAGATTTAATTTTTCGCACGCAAGAATTGAGTGAATTTTTGGATGAAGCAGCGGAAAAATATCAATTTGCTAGAAACAATATCGTTGCTATTGGTTATTCAAATGGTGCCAATATCGCAGGGAGCTTATTATTTCATGATAAAAATTCATTAGATGGAGCTATTTTACACCACCCGATGGTTCCCAGACGAGATATTGAATTACCTAATTTAAAAAATAAGTCAATTTTTATTGCAGCAGGTAAAAATGACCCAATGTGTCCACCAAAGGAGGCGATAGATTTAGAGAAAATGTTCAAAGAAGCACAAGCAAATGTTGAATTATTTTGGACAAATGGGACCCATCAATTAATAATGGAAGAAGTTGTTGCTGCAAAAGCATGGTATAAAAATAAGTATTAAAGGAATTTTAAATAATAATAAGAATTAATATGAAGGAGAATGTCAATATGTCAAAGGTAAAATTAGCGGTCGTTTATTATAGTAAAGGTGGGACAAATTTTCAATTGGCTAAATGGGCTGCAGAAGGTGCAGAAGAAGCCGGAGCAGAGGCGAAAATTTTTAAGGTGGAGGAATTAGCCCCTGAAGCGGTTATTAATAGTGATGAAGGTTGGAAAAAAACCGTTGAAATGACGAAAGATATTCCTGTCGTTTCATCAGATGATTTGGAATGGGCAGATGCTATTATTTTCAGTGTACCAACTAGATTTGGTGTGATGGCATCACAAATGAAACAATTTATCGATGCACAAGGTGGATTATGGGCAACAGGAAAAACCGTTAACAAAGTAGTTAGTGCGATGACTTCCGCTCAAAATCCCCACGGAGGTCAAGAAGCAACTATTTTATCATTATATACAGTGATGATGCATTGGGGAGCAATCATTGTGACACCGGGATATACTGACCCTGTTCTTTTTGGTGCCGGCGGAAACCCTTATGGTACGAGTGTTTCTGTTGATCAAGAAGGAAACATGGTTGAGGATGTTGAAGCTGCGGTGAAGCATCAAGCAAAACGAACAATATCTGTGACTGAAAAAATAATACAATAAAGTAAATGCATGCCGACACTTTAATTAAGAAGCTGTCGGCATTTTAAGTTTTGCTGAATAAATCACTAAACTACTCCTTGCTAGATTTAGGTAGCAATATTGTTAAAATTAATGTAACAATAGCAAAAATAAATACTCCCCAATATACGCTACTTAATGCAAATTCTAAGGCATCTCCTAATAAAGCTACCGCTTTTGGTGGTAATTCAGTGGGAATATCACTATCAAGAATTTCATTGATTGTATTGATTGAAGGTGATTCATCAAATGCCATTCCTTGTTTTTCTATATAACGATTTAAGCGAGAATTTAAAATGCCACCGAGCAAGGCAACCCCAAGAGAACTACCAACCATTCGCATAAACATATTAGAAGCAGTAGCAATGCCGCGCGTTTGCCAATCGACATGATTTTGGATCGAGACAATAAATGTTGTTGATGTCATGCCCATTCCAATCCCAACAATAAATGAACCGATACCAGCAAGAACTGGACCTTTAGAAGGATCCATCAAAATGAAAAATAATGACCCTATTAACAAAAAACATCCACCAATAATCGCTGTGTTTCGAAAGCCAATTTTTAAAAATATGTAACCTGTCAATGAAGAGGCAATAGGCCAACCGACAGACATCATTGTTAACGTGAAACCGGCAATAACAGCAGAATAGCCCATCACGCCTTGAACATAAGTTGGTAAAAAGCTCGATAAACCAATCATAATCACACCAGAACTAAATGTTCCTATATTAGCGAAAGCAATGAGACGATGCTTCCACAAATGAAGTGGCATCATTGGAGACGGGGCTTTTGTTTGTCGCCATAAAAATGTCATCATACTAATTACAAACAATAAAATTAAAACGAGTGTTGGTGTAGAAAGCCAGTCCCAGTTACTTCCCCCTTCAATAAATAATATCATTAATGATGAAATTGTAACGAAAAATAGTGCAGTTCCCGAATAATCAATGATGGGCCTCTGTTTTTCAATTTTTTCGTGTAAAAACATTCCAACACCAATCATGCCTAATATTCCTAATGGTATATTCATCCAAAAAATCCACGCCCAGTCGGAAAACTTCACGATGAGACCACCAGCTAAAGGCCCAACAATAGCTGAAATCCCCCAAACACTTGATAAATAGCCTTGGATTTTGGCCCGCTCTTTAACCGTATACATATCCCCAACTATTGTCATTGCAATCGGTTGTACTGCCCCCGCCCCGATTCCTTGGATAAAACGGAAGGCAATTAGCATTCCCATAGAGGTAGAAAAACCACATAATATCGAACCAATTAAAAATACAATTACACCTATCATATAAATTGGCTTTCTCCCGAATAGGTCTGACAGTTTACCAAAAATCATCGTCGTTACAGCATTCATTAATAAAAAGGCTGAAAATACCCAACTATATAATGAAAACCCTCCAAGATCCCCAACAATACTAGGCATTGCTGTAGCAACAATTGTTCCTTCGATGGCTGACATAAACATCGAAATAATGAGTGATGCGAGGACAAGCGATCGACGGGTTGTCCGATGTTTATTTGAAGATTTTTTAAATGTCATCAATATGTCCATCCCACATTCTTAAGTAACAAATTAGCATTCATAAACAAATTGTACAGTAATTCCGTATCATACAACAATAATTAACTTTAATTCTATGTCTGATTGGGTTTTATGAAAACGATCTGGTCAAGAAATTTTTAAAGGGGACAAAATGCTATTTATCGCAAAATGGCCAGATCAATTGAATTGTGGTTATATAACTAAAGGAGTAAAATCCCTTCCTATCGGATCTTAGAAATACAATTATTTTTTGGCCAATTTTATATCGTAAATGGTATGATCCATTTCGCCATGAAATCTTTACTCATGATGATTGATTGATGTATGATGGGAATAGAAAATAATCATGATAAAATTGTGAACAATAAAGGGGACAGGCTAACTAGTTCCTTTTTATTTATGAGTAAATATTTTTAATTAAGTTAAGTTTGTATTAAAGGGGAGAAAGAGTATGTTTTTTATTGAAGCAAAAAGAATCGCTATTGTGATATTAAGTTCGATATTAGTAGCGTTATCACTAAATTTCTTTTTAATCAATGCTAATGTATATGCAAGTGGTTTCAGCGGAGCGGCTCAGCTCGTTTCTAGTGTGTTTCAAGATTTTTTACATATTAAAATAAGTACAGGTAAACTAATCTTCCTTTTTAACATTCCTGTTCTTATTTTAGGTTGGTTTAAGGTTGGAAGGGGTTTTACGATTTATAGTGTGCTTTCCGTTGTGTTTGTTACATTGTTTTTGGAATTTTTACCTGTGATGACACTTTCGGATGATATTATGTTAAATGCCGTTGCAGGTGGGGTTCTTGGAGGTATTGGTGTTGGACTGTCTTTAAAATGGGGGGCATCAACAGGGGGCATGGATATCGTTGCCATGGTATTATCACGACTTCATGATCGGCCAATCGGTGTTTATTTTTTATCGCTAAATGCCATCATTATCCTTTTGGCTGGTTTGTTGTACGAACCTGAAAATGCCTTATATACGATGCTGACACTTTATGTCACTACTTTAGTCATTGATGCCATCCACACTCGACATGAGAAAGTTACAGTATTAATCGTGACACATAAGGCAGAGGAATTACAGCAGGCAATTCATAAAACGTTGGTCCGTGGGATAACGATTGTTCCAGCGACAGGGGCCTATACTAAAGAAGAGAAAAATTTATTATATCTTGTCATTACTCGATATGAATTATATGATTTGGAAAATATCATTAAAGAAGTGGATGAAGCAGCATTCACGAATATTATACAAACAGTCGGTATCTTTGGCTTCTTTCGAAAAGAAAATGAAACATTAAATAATATTCAAGGCACGAAATAACACATTTAAAAATAGGCAATAAATAAAAAACCCCGTACATACATTTCGTAATGACGGGGGAAATTATTAATTTAAATGTGAATCGTCACATCGGCCTTTTCTCGTAGCTTATTGACGATTTCTTGGAGTTTTTCTGATTCTTTTTGGCTTTTTAATTGCTCTTCCAAAATCGGTTTTGCTTCATCATAATCAGGGAATTCCTCATCACTTTCTTCCATTTCTGCCTGCTGTGCCTTAACATTTTCATAAGCTTCTTTTATTTCATCTTCCGAAAAGTTAATTTCACCGATTTCCTCTGTTATAAAACGTTCAATCTTTGCCTGCTTTTCAATATCACTCATAAAATCTGTTTCACTAACTCCTTGTTCTTCAAGCTGTTCAAACATTTCTTCCTTAGTTTCAATACCATATTGCGCCAATAAGTTATCAAGCACATTATCTATTTCTTCCTCACTAACTTCTGAAAATTTACTTGTCGCCTCTTGAGTTAGTAAAATTTGTCCAACCAATCCTTCAATAGTTTGTGATTTAATAGATTCCTCGTCGATTTCTGTTCCAGACATTTGTGCTTGCAATGATTGTTGTTGAAATTGTTGTTGATAAATTCCTTCAAAGTCTTCTTTTGTTATTTCTTCCCCATTTACTTCCGCAACAATATTAGGAATACTGTCTAAATCCGGTTCAGGTAATTCAATATCCGCCGCATTATTTTCTGCTGCCTCATTATTATCATTATTTCCGCAAGCGACAAAAACACTCATAGTCAAGAGCAAGGATAATATCATTATTAAAAATTTTCTCATTGATAACTTCCCCTTTATTAAAAACTTTCACTTGTCTTGTTACCTTAACATATTCCTTTTTATTGTGAAAGCAAAAGACTGTCGTTTTTAATTTTTAGCTAGCAATATAGGATCTTTATCTAAGATTTTCAACAACTCAACCTAAACATTGGCAAAACTTAATTAAGTTAACAAATTATTCAAATTTATGTAGTAAATCGGAAGAAAAATATTCATTTTCTTAATACTACCCTTTTTATAATCCTCTAAACTATTATTTGTAAGTCCTTAATTACTTATAAA
>DAMCTP010000041.1:0-27244 GCA_032113595.1 Pseudogracilibacillus sp. | reverse complement strand
TGTATGCATATTCTGAGGCAACCGTACCGAAAATAACGGTGATCATAAGGAAAGCATTTGGTGGTGCCTATGTTGCCTTAAATAGTAAGTCAATTGGTGCTGATTTAGTATTTGCATGGCCAAATGCTGAAATAGCTGTTATGGGACCAGAAGGAGCAGCTAATATCGTTTATTCGAAAGATATAGCTAATAGTGAATCACCGGAAGAGACTAGGCAAGAAAAAATTTCAATGTATAAGGAAAAATTTGCTAACCCTTATGTTGCCGCAAGTCTTGGCATGGTTGATGATGTCATTGACCCACGAGAAACTAGAGTTAAATTAATTGAATCATTAGATATGCTGGCTAATAAATCAGAAACAAGACCAGCAAAAAAACACGGAAATATGCCACTATAACTAAAGGAGTTAATTCCATTGTCTATCATAAATAAAGAACGACTCATTAACCAATTTATTGAACTCGTAACCATCGACTCTGAAACAAAACAAGAAGCAGAAATTGCATCCTATTTGAAAAACAAATTTTCAGATTTAGGATTACAAGTAGAAGAAGACGACGCAAAAGAAACAACTGGATTTGGTGCCAATAATATAATTTGTACGTTAAAAGGCAATCATGATAATAGTGACGATATTTTCTTTTCGGCACATATGGATACAGTTGTCCCAGGAAAAAATATAAAACCAGTCATAAAAGACGGCTATATTTCTAGTGATGGAACTACCATTTTAGGTGCGGATGATAAAGCTGCGATTGCTATTATGATTGAACTAATTTTAATTTTAGGGGAACAAAACATCCAACACGGTAATATTCAATTTATTGTTAGTGTTGGGGAGGAATCTGGCTTAGTTGGGGCAAAGGCAATTGATACAACTTTAATTAAAGCGAAACATGGTTATGTCATTGACAGTGATGGGGAAGTAGGGAACATTGTTGTCCAAGCCCCATACCAAATGAAAATATTTACAGAAATTTATGGTAAGTCAGCCCATGCAGGGGTAGCGCCTGAAAAAGGTGTGTCAGCGATAAATGTTGCTGCAAAGGCGATTGCAAAAATGAAATTAGGCCGAATTGATGACGAAACAACAGCAAATATTGGCTATTTTAAAGGTGGTAAAGAAACAAATATTGTCTGTGACTATGTTGAAGTATTAGCAGAAGCCAGATCACTCCAAAAAAACAAAGTGACAGAAGTAGTAAATGAAATTAAACAAACGTTTGATCAAATTGCTGAAAATTATAAGGCTACAGCCTCAGTCGATATAACAGAGGTCTATCCAGGATTCCATTTAAAACAAACTGACACCGTTGTTTCATTAGCAATAAAAGCTGCTGAACAATGTGGACTTAATCCCTCTTTAGAAAAAAGTGGTGGGGGAAGTGATGCAAATATATTCAATGGCCATGGTTTTCCAACAGCAAACTTAGCAGTTGGATATGAAAACATCCATACTAAAAATGAAAAAATTGCTATAGAAAACATGGTTGATCTAACATCATTCATTTTAAAAATTGTTCAATTACATATAAAAAACTGAATTAAAATTGGGTTTAGAAAAAGGACGAACTAACGATGAAAAATCGTGCAAAAGTTATTTTTCATGTAGATATGAATAGTTTTTATGCATCAGTTGAAATGACCTTTGACCCACGTTTAAAGGGGAAACCAGTAGCAATTGCTGGAAATCCTGAAGAACGTAGGGGGGTTATTGTCACAAGTAGTTACGAGGCTAGGGCAAAAGGGGTAAAAACAACGATGCCTATTTGGGAAGCAAAAAAACTTTGTCCCGAACTAATCATCGTAAGACCCCACTTTGATCGATACCGGGAGATGTCCGCTAAAATATTTAAATTATTGCTACAATTTACTGCACTTGTTGAACCTGTATCTATTGATGAGGGATACCTTGATGTGACGGATTACGATGAAAACCCTTTAAAATTAGCAGAAAATATTCAATTAAAAATATTAAAGGAACTAGGTATTCCTTGCAGTATTGGTATTGGTCCAAACAAATTTTTGGCAAAAACAGCCTCTGATATGAAAAAGCCTTTAGGAATAACTGTTTTACGTAAAAGGGAATTATCAACAAAATTATGGCCATTACCTATTGATAAAATGTATGGAGTTGGTCATAAAACAGCTGAGAAACTTAAAAGTATTAATATTAACACAATTGGTGATATTGCTAAGGCAGATACATATCATTTATCACTTGTTTTGGGCATTAATGGAGAACGGTTAAAAAACCGTGCAAATGGTATTGACCCAAGAATAGTCGATCCTGATGCAGTAAGTGATTTTAAAAGTATCGGGAATTCACAAACACTTCAAACAGATGTGTCAGACATAAATGAATTAAAAAGTGTACTAGCAAAATTATCTGAAAAAGTGGCTGAAAGATTACAAAGACGTGAATTAAAAGGGCTGACCATTCAGATTATGATTCGATATAAAGACCGACAAACGATAACAAGAAGTAAAAAACTATCAACCTATACGAATGATCTAAGTGAAATCTTTTTACATGCATTTGATTTATTAGATAGTCATTGGTCGCGGTATCCAGTCCGTTTGTTAGGTGTGACAATGCAAGATATTACAGAAAATAAACATATAAAACACCAACTCACACTTTTCACCTACGAACAAGAGGAAAAAAAGTATCAAATGGAACGAACAATTAACAAATTAAAGGATAAATATGGTGACAACATTATTACATCATTAACACAGTCTACCCAACAAAAAGACGATCAATTACTAAGGACAAGTTTTCAAAAAGACTTTCTGGATGATTTTAAAAAATAATAAATGTCTGCCATAATTAGTAAACTTAAACCTTCTCCATTTAACTAAATCGACTAATCAAAATTGCAAACCCGAGAATTTAATGTTCACGGGTCTGTAGATTCCTAAAGTTATTTCAATAATGTTTTCGCTAATGTATGATTGACTGTGCCACCTGGATACCGTACAGGAAAATCAAATTTTGTCGTTTGAATTAAAACACTTTTTCGATGAGAAAATGTTTCAAAACTATACTTTCCATGGTAAGCCCCTTTTCCGCTATACCCTACACCACCAAAAGGTAAGTAAGGATTAGCCAAATGGTATAACGTATCGTTTACACTAGCACCACCAAATGAAATATTTCTCAACACTTGTTGTTCTCGTTTCTCATCTTTTCCAAAGTAATATAAAGCCAAAGGCTTTTCATTAGAACGAACGACATCAATGACATCATTTAAGTCACTAAAGGTAAAGAGAGGTAAGATGGGACCGAATATTTCTTCCTGCATGACGGGATCATCCCATGATACATTTTCAATGATAGTTGGTTCCATCTTTAAAGTAGTTTTATCAAATTGACCTCCATAAACAATATCACCGTTATCTAATAACCTTGTTAATCTTTGAAAATGATTTTCGTTTATGATTTTAACATACTGATCATTTTTAAAAATATCCTTACTATACATCGATTTAATCTGTTTAATCATGGCCTTTAATAGTTTATCCTTTACATCTTCATGAATGTAAACATAATCAGGGGCCACACAAGTTTGACCAGCATTTGTTAGTTTCCCCCAAACTAGTCGTTTGGCAGTATATTTTATATGGCAATCTTTATCAATGATAGCGGGACTTTTTCCGCCAAGTTCTAGAGTAATAGGGATTAAATGCTCACTTGCTTTTCGCATAATAATTCTTCCAACTGCAGTACTTCCTGTAAAGAAAATATAATCGAATCGTTGTTCTAACAATTGCTCACTAACTTCTTTATCACCTTCAACAACCGCAAAGTACTCCGGAGCAAATGTTGCCTCCACCATCCGCTTCATAACAGCTGATGTATGGGGGGCTAATTCGGAAGGTTTTAAAACAACTGTATTTCCTGCAGCAATTGCACCAATGACTGGAGCAAATGCTAATTGAATCGGATAATTCCACGGTGCAATAACTAATATATTTCCATATGGCTCATAAATAAGATAATTTTTTGTTCCTTTATGGGTGAGGGGAGCATCGACTGGCTCATCCTCCATCCATTCTTTCAAATGTTTTATTGCAAAACTGACTTCTTTAAACAATATTCCAAGTTCCGTAGTCAATGCCTCATGTTCTGATTTATTAAGATCTTTTTTTAGTGCTTCATACATTTCAGCTTCAAACTGCTTAAACATGCTGTTCAACTTTTCTAATTGTTTACGTCGAAATTCATAGGAACGAGTATTACCTTCATAAAAAAATTGTTTTTGCTTTTGTAATAAATCCTTCACGTTAATCCATCTCCTTTATTTATGTTAAAGTGAAAAAAATCCTTCGCGATTTCCGTCTTGGGAAAAATTTGCCTAGCCTCTTGTAATAAAAGTCGTTCATCTGCCTGTTGATATCGAGAGGAAATATGGGTTAAAATTAGCTGCTTTACCTCCGCTTTAACTGCGATTGTTGCGGCTTGTGTCGTTGTACTATGAAAGTATTTTTCTGCTAAATCTGTCATGTCCGATGAAAATGTTGCCTCATGTATAAGTACATCACAATGTTTAGCAAAATCGATATGCCCAGGTGAGTACATCGTATCACCAAATATCGCTACGCTTTTCCCCTGTTTAGGGGGGCCAATAAATTCGTCTCTTTTTATTATCGTACCATTTTTCAAATGTATTTGCTCTTGTTCCTTTATTTGTTGATAAATCGGTCCTGGTTCAATTCCTAAAGCTTTTAATTTTTCTACCTGTAATTTACCTGGTAAATCTTTTTGAACAACTTTAAATGCAAAACTTTGTACATTATGAATTAGTTCATAACATGTAACGATAAATTGATCATCCTCAAACACAATCCCTTCTTCAATTTCTTTTATACGGAGTTCATAACGTAGCTGTGTACTACTAGCCTCTAAGGATGTATGAATATATCGCTCTATTCCCGGAGGCCCATAAACAGTTAATGGACTAATACCTTCATGGAACGAGCGGCTGCTTAAAAAACCAGCTAATCCAAATAAATGGTCACCATGTAAATGAGTAATATAAATTTTATTCACTTTTCTCGGTTTTAATTTCGTATATAGCATTTGATGTTGTGTGGCTTCACCACAATCAAATAACCATAAACTATTATTTTCCTGTAATAAATTTAATACAATTGAGGAAACATTTCGTTCTTTAGAAGGCATGCCTGCACCCGTACCTAAAAACAACAATTCCATGATTGAAACACCTCTATTTTCATCACTTTACCTTTATGTTATAGTATAAGCGTTTTCTTCATGATTGTATAAAGAAAACTTACGTTTTTTTTCCGTCATGTTTTTATCTATGCTATAATATTTCATATGGAAAGATTAGGTCGGAGGAAATAAATCTATGGCAAAGCAAACACCGATGATGCAACAATATTTACGTATTAAGGCCGAATATCAAGATGCTTTTTTATTTTTTCGTTTAGGTGATTTTTATGAAATGTTTTTTGATGATGCTGTAAAAGCAGCCCGGGAATTAGAAATTACATTAACAAAAAGAGATGCAAATAAAGCGGATCCCATACCAATGTGTGGTGTTCCACACCATTCCGCTGAACGGTATATTAAACTATTAATCGACAAAGGATATAAGGTAGCTATTTGTGAACAAGTAGAAGACCCAAAAACTGCTAAAGGAGTCGTCAAAAGAGAAGTAGTTCAACTTATTACTCCCGGAACCGTTATGGAATCTTCCATGCTACAGGATAGCGAAAGTAATTATATTGCTTGTATTTCCGTATTTAAAGATGAATTTTTCGTCATTGTATATCATGATCTATCTACAGGGGAATCACAGATTGTTACGATTGATGATGATTTCCAACTTGTTATTCACGAATTAGGCAAACAAAAGGTAAAGGAAATTGTCGTTCCAACGAGTATAAACAATAGCTATGTACAACAAATCAAAGACGAGCTTCAAATCGTTATTTCAAAAGAAGATCAAGCAAGTTTTATTGGTGAATTTAGACACCTATATGATGATTTAACAGATGAGAGAATTGTGCAAGCATTTAGTAGATTACTAAATTACGTTATTAATACACAAAAGAGATCGATCCATCATTTACAAAAACCTGAAATAATCGAGTTAACCCATTATTTATCATTAGATATGTATTCAAAACGTAATTTGGAATTGACTGAAACAATAATGAAAAAGGAAAAATTCGGTTCTTTATTTTGGGTGCTAGATAAGACGGTTACTGCAATGGGGGCTAGGACATTAAAAAAGTGGTTGGAAAGACCATTACTTCATAAAAGCAACATTGAAAAAAGATTACATATTGTGGAATCATTATATGAAAACTTCATGGAACGGGAATCATTAAAGGAAGCGTTACAATCAGTCTATGATTTAGAAAGACTAGTAGGAAGAATTTCTTTTGGCAATGTTAATGCTAGGGATTTACTACAATTAAAACAATCGTTATCAAGCATTCCTAATATTAAGTATATTTTACAACATTTTACGTCATCTGACATGATACAACTAAATGACTCACTCATCTACCCAGAAGAAATTGTGGCATTATTAGAAAAAAGTATTGTTGATGATCCACCAATTTCAATAAAAGAAGGCAATATTATTAAAGATGGCTTTAATGAACAATTAGATAAATACAGAGACGCCTCAAGAAACGGCAAACAGTGGATTGCCACGTTAGAAACTGAAGAAAAAGAACGAACAAAAATTAAATCATTAAAAATTGGCTTTAATCGGATATTTGGGTATTACATTGAAGTAACAAACGCAAATAAGCATTTAGTACCTGAAGATCGGTACGAAAGAAAACAAACGTTAACAAATGCTGAACGATTTATTACACCTGAATTAAAAGAAAAAGAGGCACTCATATTAAAAGCGGAAGAAGAAAGTATCGCACTAGAATATGATTTATTTATCGGGATTCGCGACCAGTTAAAAGAACAAATCGGAAACATTCAACAAGTCGCCAAAACCTTAAGTCAAATCGATGTTTATCAATCATTCGCAACGGTTAGCGAAGAAAATAAATATCAAAGACCTACCTTTTCTAGCTCTACTATTCAAATAACGAATAGCCGCCATCCAGTCATAGAAAAAGTCATGGAACAAGGAAGTTTTGTACCTAATGATATTTATTTAGATGAACAAAAAAATATCTTAATCATTACTGGCCCAAATATGGCGGGTAAAAGCACATATATGCGACAATTAGCATTAACGATTATTATGGGTCAAATCGGATGTTTCGTTCCAGCAGATGAGGCAAAATTATCGATTATTGATCATATATTTACTAGAATCGGAGCGGCAGATGATCTTGTAAGGGGCCAGAGTACATTCATGGTAGAAATGACAGAAGCGAATCACGCCCTTACTAATGCAACAAATAAAAGTTTAATTTTACTTGATGAAATAGGTCGTGGCACAAGTACTTATGATGGAATGGCATTAGCACAAGCCATTGTCGAATACATTCATGAACATATCCATGCGAAAACATTGTTTTCAACCCATTATCATGAATTAACACAGTTAGAGGAAACATTAGAAAATGTTAAAAATATTTATGTCCGTGCGGAAGAATATGATGATCAAGTTGTTTTCCTACACAAAGTAGAAGAAGGACGAGTAAATAAAAGTTATGGGATTCAGGTCGCGAAGCTAGCCCAATTACCAAATAAATTGATTGATAGGGCATCGAACATTTTGAAAAAATTAGAAAATAAAAATGATACAGACGAAAAACAACAACAATTATCATTTTTTCCAAATGAAATATTAGATAATAATGATAACAATAAAAATAGTGATGATATGCTACACATTATTAAGCAATTAAGGAAGTTAAACATTAATGACATGACACCGATAGAAGCATTAAATATGTTGCACAAATTTCATAAGGAAATAGAAGATGATTAATAGCAATAGATGGTTACCATTTGCGGTTAAGGGGTGATAAAATTGACCATACAAGTACTCTCAGCTTCATTAGCAAACAAAATAGCCGCTGGAGAAGTAGTTGAACGTCCCGCTTCTGTTGTAAAAGAATTAATTGAAAATAGTATCGATGCAAATAGCACGAATATTATTGTTCATCTTAAAGAAGCCGGTATTGATGAAATAAGGATCATTGATAATGGTGAAGGTATGTCAAAAGAAGACAGTAAAAGAGCTTTTTTACGACATGCAACGAGTAAAATTACCTTTGATAATGATTTATTTCATATTAGGTCATTGGGCTTTCGTGGTGAGGCATTAGCCAGCATTGCTTCAGTTAGTAAATTAATAATGAAAACCTCCCAAGGCAGTGATGCAAGTACTGTAATCGAATTAGAAGCAGGAAAAATGATTAATCAAAGTAAAGGTGATGCTCGTAGGGGAACTGATATTACTGTAAGTCAATTGTTTTATAATACCCCGGCAAGATTAAAGTATATGAAGTCTATCCATACGGAACTAGGTCATATTACAGATTTAATTAATCGCTATGCTTTAGCCCATCCGTCAATTCGATTTGAAGTAACCCATAACGGAAGTGTTATTTTTTCATCAACTGGAAATGGTCAAAGGTTACAAGTAATAAGACAAATTTATGGATTACATGTTGCAAAAAATATGGTAGAAGTTAGTGCAACGACAAATGATTTTCATATTGCAGGATTTATTGCAAAACCAGAAATAACAAGGGCAAATAGAAATTTTATAACAATTATCGTCAATGGGAGATATGTTAAAAATATTGCATTAAATTATACAATTGTTCGTTCGTATGGAACACTTTTACCACGACACCGATTTCCAATCGTAGTTTTAGCCATCAATCTAGATCCAATTTTAGTAGATGTCAATGTTCATCCGACAAAATTAGAAATTCGCTTTAGTAAAGAAAAGGAACTCATTGAAGTAATCGATAACATGATGGTGGAAAAATTAAAAGAATTAACACTCATTCCAGCAATTACAATGAAACGTGAAAAAAAAGAAATCAAAGAACAACGGGAATTTACCTTTATTAACGATGATCGTCACCGATCCAATCAAGATTTACATGACTCTAATCATTTGCAAAATGATCGATCAAATATAGCTAACATTTCCGATAAAAAATTAGCACACATAAGCAATAAAACTCCTACAAAGGTAGCAAATGAAATACATGAAGTACAGGATGAATTGCAAACATTTCATGAAAAGACACCTTTGAATAATTCTGTAGACGAATTTACTAGAATGCCAGAATTACACCCAATTGGTCAATATCGAGGGACGTATATTTTGGCACAAAATCAACTAGGGTTTTATATGGTTGATCAACATGCGGCCCAGGAAAGAATAAAATATGAATTTTACAAAAAATCATTTGGGACTCCTTCGAAAGAGATACAACAACTGTTTATTCCCTTAACATTTGAATTTACTAATCAGGAAGTATTGTATATTGATAAATATAAAGAACAACTGCAGTCTATCGGTTTATATTTAGAACCTTTTGGCAACAATACTTATGCAGTCAGATCATATCCAACTTGGTTTCCCCAAGGTTTGGAGGAAGATGTTATTCGTGACATTATTGAACAAGTTATTCAAACAGGGAAAATTGAAATTGGAAAAATAAGAGAAGAAGTTGCCATTTTAATGTCATGTAAAAGATCAATCAAGGCCAATCATTATTTAAATTCTAATGAAATGAAAACCTTATTAGATGATCTTAGTATGACAGAAGATCCTTTCACTTGCCCTCATGGGAGACCAGTGATCATACATTTTTCTAATGATGAAATAGAGAAAATGTTTAAGAGAATAATGTCATAGCACCAATAAATCACGACAAAATAAAAATATTTGTAAAAATGTTTGAACGAGTTAATAAGGGGAATAATGGTGAAGAATAAAATAATCGTTATTGTAGGACCAACAGCTGTAGGTAAAACAAAAATAAGTATTGATATTGCCAAACAATTTAATGGTGAAATCATTAGTGGCGATTCTATGCAAATCTATAAAGGAATGGACATTGGAACCGATAAAATTACCCAAGGGGAAATGGCAAATATTCCACATTATATGATTGACATTATCCATCCCAATGAATCATTTTCAGTCGCCCAATTTCAACATAAAGTACGGTCATCGATTAAACGAATATGTGAAAAAGGTAAAATTCCGATTATAGTAGGTGGAAGTGGTTTATATATTGATGCGATATTACATGACTATCGTTTTAAGCATAAAAGAAACGAGGAATTAACGCACAAATTAGAACAAATATATAAAACAGAAGGAATTACCCCTTTATATGAGGAATTACAAAGAGTAGACAAAGAACAAGCGAAAAAAATTCATCCCAATAATATTAGACGTGTCATACGTGCGTTAGAAATATACAAGTCAACGGGAAAAACGATGACAGAAATTCATCAAATGCAAAAACAAACGACAATCTATGACTATAAATTGATTGGATTGGAAAAGAAACGTGAAATCCTATATAATCTAATCAATCAACGAATTGACTTAATGATAAAAAGAGGATTAGTTGAGGAAGTCCGTCAGTTAGTAACTACTTATGGGAGAGACATTCCATCAATGCAAGCAATTGGATATAAAGAAATCATTCCATATTTAAATGGAGAAGCATCTTTAGAACATTGTGTTAATCGATTAAAAAAACATACTAGAAATTATGCAAAAAGACAATTTACATGGTTTAAAAATAAGATGAATGTGCAATGGTATCATTTAGACAATCAAACTTATCAACAAATGCTACACTCTATTCATGTAAATATTAAACATTGGTTATACGAATAGATGTGGTATCAAATATAGATAGAAATAAGGAGGCTTTTTCAATGGCACAAACAACAAATATTCAAGATCACTATTTAAATCAACTAAGGAAAGAAAAACAATCAGTCACTGTTTTTTTAACGAATGGTTTTCAACTTAGAGGTGTGATTAAGGCATTTGATAATTTTACGGTTTTACTAGAAACTGAAGGTAAACAACAACTCATATATAAACACGCCATTTCAACATTTGCTCCAGCAAGAAATGTTACGCTTAATAATGAGGAATGATGACAACTTAGTATAGAATTTAATATTTGCTCAAATAATAAAAAATAGTTCCCTAAGGAAAACAGTAGGTAATAATATATTCCTACTGTTTTTCATGGTTATTTATATGTAGGTACACATAATTTTGGGCGATTATCACATTTTATTTTTAGTGGCGTATACTAAAAATATTGAGGGGTGATGATTTGAACGCTCGAGTACTTCGACAACAAAATGGTAAAATAAATATTAGCTTTAATAAGCAACCGAAAATTATCCATTCGTTAAATAATCAGCGACAAATAAAATCATTAAAGCTATTACAAGAAATAGAAGCCATTTTTTCTTCCTACATTGGTGATTTAGAAATTAAACATATTGTTACTGAAATATACGCAATGAAACAAATAAATGAAAAAAGAACGGAAATGGGTCTTTCGAAATCAAAACAAGTATTGCATATGATATTTACAGGAAATCCTGGAACAGGTAAAACGTCTATTGCAAGGGAATTGGCTAAGTTGCTCTATCGGCTAAACATCCTTTCACAGGGCCAATTTATTGAAGTTGAAAGAGCAGATTTAGTTGGTGAATATATTGGCCAAACAGCTCAAAAAACGAAAGCAATCTTTGAAAAAGCAATTGGAGGTGTATTGTTTATTGATGAAGCATATTCTCTAGCACGGGGTGGACACAAGGATTTTGGGAGAGAAGCCATTGATACAATCGTGAAACAGATGGAAGACCACTCCCAAGACCTTGTTTTAATTTTAGCGGGATATCCAAAGGAAATGGATCATTTTATGTCATTTAATCCAGGCATTGCCTCTCGTTTTCCTTTCCAATTATATTTTCAAGATTATTCGACAGAGGACCTTATTAAAATTGCCCATCAAATGGCTGAAAACCGCGAGTATATTTTATCAAATTGTGCCATAGAAAAACTATATAGGAAAATCTATCATCATAGGCTGGAAAATATGCATAACTTTTCTAACGGAAGATATGTTAGAAATATCATTGAACAGGGAATTCGGAAACAGGCAATTCGTTTATTTGAAGAAGAAAACCTTACTATAACAGACTTACAACTAATAACTTCAGAGGATATTGTCGATAGTTGACTAATAGGAATGGACATTTCTGTTCATAAATGTGCCTATTTGTTATGCTAAATATAACATTATCACTATAAATTAAAGGAAGAAACACCTATGACAATGGAAAACATTTTAATCATTGCTGTAAAAACAAAATATGTGACAGATGAACATTTTGATTCTACGTTAGATGAAATATATTCCTTAAGTAGAACGGTTGGAGGAAATGTAAAGGAAGTAGTTGTACAAAGAAGGGAACAAATTCACCCCGTAACATATGTAGGGGAAGGAAAATTACAAGAAATTAAACAATCTATTGAATTACAAAGTATTGATCTTGTAATAGCCAATAATGAACTTTCTCCTAGCCAATTAAGGAATTTAAATGACATGTTTGAAATCCGTGTAATTGATAGAAGTCAGTTAATATTAGATATTTTTGCGCAACGTGCAACAACAAAAGAAGGAAAATTGCAGGTAGAGTTGGCTCAATTGGAATATACGTTACCTAGACTACACGGAATGGGGCTTGTCTTATCAAGACTTGGTGGAGGAATAGGTACAAGAGGGCCAGGGGAAACAAAATTAGAAACGGATCAAAGACATATTAGACGCCGAATCGAGGATATTAAACGACGAATGAAAATGGTTGTTAAACAACGGGACCAATATCGAAAACGTAGAAAGCAAAATTATGTTTATCAAATAGCGATAGTAGGCTATACAAATGCTGGGAAATCAACATTATTTAATCAAATATCTGATGAGAACACCTTAGAAGAGGATTTATTATTTGCAACATTAGATCCTTTATCTAGAACGGTTCGGCTTCCTTCAGGATTTAAATGCTTACTTTCTGATACGGTTGGATTTTTACAAGAATTACCGACCTCATTAATTGCTTCCTTCAAATCTACCCTTGAGGAAGTAACTGAGGCTGATTTTATTATCCATGTCGTTGATGCTTCAAATAATGACTATAACCAGCATGAGGTAGTTGTCCATGAAATATTGGAAGAACTAGATGCAAATAACATTCCAATGTTAACTGTATATAATAAAAAGGATTTGTTGAATGATGCATTTATTCCAACAAATCATCCTTCAATTGTGATGAGTGCCTATAATGATGAAGATATTAATAAGTTACTCCAATTGATTGAAAAAATGATAATAGAACAATGGGAATATTATAAAATTTCCATTGAATCAACACAAATTGATTTAATGTATCAATTACGAAAACATTCTATTTTAATCAACGATGCATTTATGGAGGATGAAAATAAATACATGTTAGAAGGGTATATTGCCCATAATCATCCATTACAAAAATACTTAAAGGAGCGGTAAGGGGGATGTTAGAGAAGTCCTTTATACAAGAAATAGAAAAAGATTGTGCTGATATATTTTCACAAGTAAATGAACGAGTAGAGTTTAACCAAACTAGAGTGTTAGAGGCTTTTCAGTCAGAACATATAGGTGATCATCATTTTAGTTCAACTGATGGGTATGGGTATGATGATATAGGTCGTGATAGTCTAGAAGCAATTTATGCAAAAGTTTTTGGCGGAGAAGATGCCCTTGTAAGACCACAAATTGTGTCTGGGACCCATGCGATAGCAACGACTTTATTTGCCTTATTACAACCATATGATGAATTACTGTATATCACTGGTGCGCCATATGATACGCTAGATGAGGTCATAGGAAAAGATCCCAATACCGGGTCATTAAAAGATTATTTAATTTCATATCAACATGTCGCCTTAAAAGATGGACATTGCATTAATTATGAAGGTATTCGTCAGGCAATGACTAGTAAAACGAAAGTGGTTGGAATTCAACGCTCTAAAGGATATGAGGATCGACCATCATTTTCAATTAATGAAATTGAAGAAATGATTGCCTTCGTTAAGGAAATCAATCAGGATATTATCATTTTTGTCGATAATTGTTATGGAGAATTTGTTGAAACGAAAGAACCGCTTCATGTTGGCGCCGATATTATGGCTGGTTCCTTAATAAAAAATCCCGGTGGAGGTTTAGTGAGAGCAGGCGGATATATCGTTGGTAAAAAAGCACATGTACTGAGGGCCGCAAATAGGCTAACTGCTCCAGGACTAGGTAAGGATGCCGGGGCGACTTTACATATGCTTCAAGAAATGTATCAAGGGTTTTTCTTAGCCCCACACGTTGTCGGCGAAGCGTTAAAAGGAGCCATTTTCACTGCTCGTTTATTAGACAAGCTAGGCATTGAAACAAAACCTAAATTTGATACTAAACGAACAGATATTATTCAATCAATTACATTCCATTCAGAAGAAAAAATGATTGCATTTTGCCAAACGATTCAAAAAAATTCACCCGTCAATTCATATGTTGCCCCATACCCTAGTAGTATGCCGGGATATGAAGAAAAGGTGATCATGGCAGCGGGGACATTTATTCAAGGCTCTAGTATTGAACTATCGATTGATGGGCCGATTAAACCACCATATATTGCCTTTATGCAAGGAGGGCTTACATACGCCCATGTGAAAATTGCAATAATTAAAACGATTAATTCTTTAATGGAACAACATATTTTATAAATTTAAAAAGTCCCGTACGATTGACGATATTATGTACGGGATTTAAATAATGAATATTACTTTACATGACGATATAATCCGACAATTTTCCCTAAAATGGTGACATTATCTAAAATGATTGGACTCATATAGTCATTTTCTGGTTGCAATTTAATATGGTCTTTTTCTTTAAAAAATCTTTTTACTGTTGCTTCATCATCTTCAGTCATCGCTACGACAATGTCGCCATTTTCGGCCGTTTGTTGTTGTTTTACAATTACTTTATCTCCATTTAAGATACCAACATTCTCCATACTGTTGCCTTCTATGACTAAAATAAATAAATTATCATTCGCACTAGCCATTGAACTTGGTACCGGATTATATTCCTCAATATTTTCAATCGCTGTAATGGGAATTCCCGCTGTTACTTTCCCAATAACAGGGGCATAACGTGCAGTATCCTTTGATGCATGTTCTAATTGCTTATCGATTATTTCAATCGCTCTTGGTTTCGTTGGATCTCTTTTTATGTAGCCTTTTTTCTCTATCGTTGATAAATGTCCATGAACTGTTGAACTTGAAGCAAGTCCAACTGCCTTAGCTATTTCTCTTACCGAAGGGGGATAACCTTTGACCTCTACTTCACTTATAATAAAATCATAAATCATTTGTTGTCGTTTTGATAGATTATTCACATTAACACCACCCTATATATTTTCTTACTAATATGATAGCATAAACACACTATAAGTCAAACATAGGTTCTGTTTTATCGCATTGAAAGTCTATTAGGAAATTCTTCAGTCAATAATAATCTAAATGGTGTGCTACTATTATCCATGTTAAAATTAAGCTAATTTGTATTATTTTTTACTATTAAGATAAAGTTAAGTACAATAGATAAGAGGTGTAAAATCATGTTATCAGATAAAAAACTAAAGAGGATCAATTTTTTAGCTAAAAAAGCGAAATCATCGAATTTAACTGATGAGGAAAAGAAGGAACAGAAACAGTTAAGACAAGAATACTTAAAAAATATACGGAGTTCCTTTAAAAATCAATTAGAGCATGTGACAGTCATTGACCCTGAAGGTAATGATGTCACGCCAAAGAAAATAAAAAATATAAAAACCAAAAATAATTTACACTGAAAGGAAGAGACTATGTCTACATCAATTGAACAACAAGCAATTAATACAATTCGTACTCTATCCATCGATGCGATAGAAAAGGCTAATTCTGGTCATCCCGGTTTACCAATGGGAGCTGCACCGATGGCCTATGCTTTGTATACTAAGTTTATGATCCAAAACCCTAAAAACTCCTCTTGGTTTAATCGTGATCGATTTATTTTATCTGCTGGTCATGGATCAATGCTATTATATAGCTTATTACATTTATCAGGCTATGATGTAACAATGGATGATTTAAAAAGTTTCCGCCAGTGGCAATCTAGAACACCAGGTCATCCCGAGGTTTTAGACACAGATGGCGTTGAGGCAACAACGGGACCATTGGGCCAAGGTGTGGCGATGGCTGTAGGTATGGCGATGGCTGAGGCCCATTTAGCGGCAAAATATAATAAGGTAAATTTCCCAATCATTGATCATCATACATATTCGTTAGTCGGTGATGGTGACATCATGGAAGGTATATCACATGAGGCAGCATCTTTAGCAGGGCACTTAGGATTAGGAAAACTAATTGTTTTATATGATTCTAATGATATTTCACTAGATGGTGACCTACAGCAATCATATTCAGATGATGTTGAACAAAGATTTTCCGCTTACGGATGGCAAGTAATACATGTTAGTGATGGTAATGATTTAACGGAAATCTCTCACGCAATAGAACAAGCAAAGGAAAATAAAACACAACCGACATTGATTGAAGTAAAAACAGTAATCGGTTATGGATCGCCTAATAAATCTGCCTCTTCAGCAAGTCATGGGGCACCATTAGGTATTGATGAAGCTAAGCTAACAAAAGAGTATTATAATTGGCCACATGAACCATTTTACGTAAGTGATGAAGTATATGAACATTTTACAGAAAAAATAGTCACAAAGGGTAATGATGCTAATCAGAAGTGGGATGAGCTTTTCAAACGATATGAGAAAGAATTTCCTAATTTGGCAAATGAATTAACGTTAGCAATAAAAAATAAACTTCCTGATAACTGGGATAATCATTTACCTACTTATGAAGCTGGTAAAGATAAATTAGCAACTAGAGTTGCTTCAAGTGATATGATTAATGCCTTGTCCAAATCTGTTCCAATGTTATTTGGTGGGAGTGCTGATTTAGCAAGCTCCAATAACACAATGATGAAAGAAGAAAAGGACTTTTCGAAGGATCATTATAGCGGACGTAATATTTGGTTTGGAGTCCGTGAGTTTGCTATGGGAGCTGCATTAAATGGTATGGCCCTACATGGTGGATTAAAGGTTTACGGGGGAACGTTTTTCGTTTTCAGTGACTATATGAGACCAGCCATCCGTTTATCAGCCATCATGAAAGCACCAGTGACATATGTGTTTACTCATGATTCAATTGCCGTTGGTGAAGACGGCCCAACACATGAACCAGTGGAACAACTAGCCTCATTACGGGCAATGCCACATCTTACAGTATTACGCCCGGCTGACGGAAATGAAACTAGAGTTGCCTGGAAGATAGCATTGGAATCAACGTCACAACCGACAGCTTTAGTGTTAACTAGACAAGGTTTGCCTACTCTAAGCAGAACAAATGAATTGGCAAGTAATGGTGTTCGAAAAGGAGCCTATATTTTACAAGATTGTGATGGGGAACCAGAAGTTATCCTGTTAGCAAGTGGTTCTGAGGTCAGTTTAGCGATAGAAGTACACAATTTATTAAGTGCCCAAAGTAGACAAGTTCGAGTAGTAAGCATGCCTTCGTGGGATTTATTTGAACAACAGGATGATGATTATAAACAGCAAGTCATTCCGGTTCATGTAAAAAAACGAGTCGCCATAGAAATGGCTGCTTCATTAGGTTGGGAACGATATGTAGGGGATAAGGGCATCATTATTGGTGTAGACACTTTTGGTGCATCAGCTAAAGGAGATACAATTATCAAAGAATATGGATTTACAGTAGAAAATATTGTCAATCATGTGCAAAATTTATTACAATAGTATCGTTAACTTTTTAAAAGCAATTGTTATCTTTTATAGGAGGAATATGTTATGTCGACAATTTGGATTGTCCTAATTGCACTTGGTTCATTAGCAGCTGGATTGGCACTCGGATTTTTCATTGCAAGGAGATACATGATGAGTTATTTACAAAAAAATCCACCAATTAATGAACAAATGTTGCGTACATTAATGATGCAAATGGGCCAAAAACCATCGCAAAAGAAAATTACCCAAATGATGCGAGCGATGAATCAACAACAAGAAGCAGAAAAAAAGAAGAAAAAGAAAAAATAAGTAATAAAATCATCATACTGTATACTCGTATGGTGATTTTTACTTTCGGAACGAGTATATTTCCTTGTATGATTTAGTTCGTTTGTTAAAATAATAATATAAATATCATATTTAAAATGATTAGTCGAATAGTTAGATGTAATCATTGGAGGTAAAAAAATGACAAAACAATTAGAAAAGGCTAC
This sequence comes from Pseudogracilibacillus sp., assembly GCA_032113595.1. Taxonomy (GTDB): domain Bacteria; phylum Bacillota; class Bacilli; order Bacillales; family Amphibacillaceae; genus Pseudogracilibacillus. The sequence goes on along the minus strand of DAMCTP010000041.1, from coordinate 8,835 downwards.
ATTTGCCGGTGGTTGTTTCTGGTGTATGGTAGAACCTTTTGATGAAAGACCGGGTATTGAAGATGTCGTGTCAGGATATACAGGTGGTCATGTAGAAAATCCTACCTATGAACAAGTATGTTCTGATACTACAGGTCACCTTGAGGCAGTACAAATTACATTCGATCCGAATATTTTCCCTTATGAACAATTAGTCATGTTATTTTGGCAGCAAATAGATCCAACAGATGCCGGAGGACAATTTCATGATCGTGGACAGTCATATCAAACAGCTATCTTTTATCATAATGAACAACAAAAACAAATTGCTGAGGACTCGAAATTAGCCATTCAAAATAGTGGAAAGTTTTCAAAACCTATCGTGACGGAAATACGTCCTACCGAAATATTTTACCGGGCAGAAGAAGAACATCAATATTACTATAAAAAAAACCAATTTCACTATAAAGCTTACAAAAAAGGCTCTGGGAGAGCACAGTTCATCGAGGATAATTGGAAAGAAGCATATGACAAAGCAACTTTAAAGGAACAATTAACGCCTTTACAGTATCATGTTACACAGGAAAATGGAACTGAACAACCGTTTAATAACGAGTTTAATGATCATACGGAAGAAGGAATTTACGTCGATATAGTATCCGGTGAGGCCCTGTTTTCCTCAACAGATAAATATGATGCTGGTTGTGGGTGGCCAAGCTTTACAAAACCAATCGTTAAACAGCATGTGCAAGAAGAACTAGATACTTCCCATGGTATGATTCGTACTGAAGTAAGAAGTAAGTTGGCTGATTCACATCTTGGACACGTATTTGAAGATGGGCCAAAAGATGCTGGTGGCCTACGATACTGTATCAATTCCGCTGCATTAAAGTTTATTAAAAAAGCAGATATGGAAGAAGCAGGCTATGAACAATATTTACATTTGTTTGAGTAAATTTACCATAACAATATTATGTTAACTATTAAGGAGAAAATAATGATTCATAAAAGTTGGGAACAAACAAAATCAGATCGTTACGTAACTTGTATCGAAAATGTAGCAAAGAAATTTAAAGTCAATTCAATGCTTACAGTTGGGAAACAATATAAAGTAGTCAATGAGACAGACGAATTTATTTTTATTATTGATAATAGTCATCGGGTAGGGGGGTACTATAAGACATATTTTCAATGAAATGAATTTTATCAATAAGTTAGATTGTGGATGAAAATCGCCCACATTTTTATAAACATTGAATTAAATTGTGACATTGGCAAAGGGTTCGTCCCTTTGCCTAATTCAATGGTAAATCCAGGCCGACGATATGTTTGGATAAACCAATCTTTAAATCCAGCATAATTATCAATATGTTGCACGGCCTTATAGTTTGTTTTATTAGCATATTGTTCGGCAATCAATTTTGCTTCATAAGGCTCTAAATCATTAAACCCCCAATATATTTCCTCTCCCTGTGTATGTAATGCATGAACTCGGGTAAAATCATTTTCTTCAACAAGCAGTTTCATTGCGATTGATTCGGTTTCAGAAAAGGGGATTTTTCCGGGATAATCACGAAAGTGGGGGATTTTTGGCTTTCTTTTTGCTTCAATATCCCAATTAGCAGGAAATTGTTTGTTTAAATCAACCCCCCGAATATTCGCTTTCCACAATTGAAAATCATCATTTCCTCTGTTAATAATATTAAGTTGATTTTCATATTTACCTGCTTTTTTGCTACCATGGATGACCAAATCAACTCCATCTGGATTTACCATCGGAACAAAGGATAAACAATTGTGTTGGAATGAATCGATAAAAAACTTATTTCTATTTAAAATGTTCTCCGCATAAAGATTGACACATGACATTAAAATAGCCGATGTAATCCATTCATTACCATGAAAAGATGCATTAAAATGACTAATGGTTTTCCCATTCCCAATTTGCAATTCAATAATTGGTTTATTTAAAGTGGAATATCCTATTATTTTTTTCTTTATAAATGAATAATTTTCCAAGAGTAACTTTACATGCTGGTCAAATATTTCTGAGTCGTATGGATGATTTTGATCAACCATATAGCCCATTCTAACATTCTCCGATATCATGTTATTTTCCTTATGTAAGTTATTGTTTAATACATAATGTGATTGTTTTTTTATCCAATTAATTAACTCATTCCATTTATAAAATGTACCAATATTTCCTGTTAACGGTTGCAATTTAAATTCCCCTTTTAAATACATATTTATTTTAATAAATCCCATAATATAAATGTATATGACAGAAAGGGGACTATTATGAACGTTTCATTACCAAAACAATCTTCTAGTTATTGGCTTAACTCAGTCAATATTCCTACATTTGAACAACACGACGAAAAAAAACACCATACTGAAGTATGTATAGTTGGCGGTGGTATTACTGGAATTACAGCAGCTTATTTATTATCAAAACAAGGAATTGAAGTTACTGTCATTGAAGCTGGTAAGTTATTACATGGCACAACAGGATTGACTACAGCGAAAGTAACGACACAGCATGGATTAATTTATTCAGAATTAATTAATCATATTGGTTTGGAAAAAACTCAGCTTTATTATGAGGCAAATAATGAGGCAAAAAGGTTAATTGAACAAATTATAAAGGATGAAGAAATTGAATGTCGATATACAAATGAAAATGCTTTTTTATATACGGATGACAATAAAGAAATTAAAAAAATAGAAGAGGAATTTAATGCATATAATAAATTAAATATTGACAGTGAAACAACCCATATACTACCAATCCATTTACCAATTAAATTAGCCATTAAAATGAAAAATCAAGCCCATTTTCATCCTACGGAATATGCCAATCAATTGATACATGCATGTGTTAAGCTAGGCGTTAAATTTTACGAACATACTCGTGCCTTAAATCTAGAGTTTACTACAAAACCTACAGTTATTACGAACAATGAAACGAGAATTTTTTCTTCGTACGTTATCCAAGCTTCACATTATCCCTTTTATGATGGTTTAGGATTTTATCCGACAAGAATGTATGCGAGTAGAGCCTACATAATCGCCATTAAAACGAAGGAACGTGTTGATGAAGGAATGTACATTAACAGCAGTTCACCTAGCAGATCAATCAGACCTTGTCAAATTAATAATGAAAATTATGTACTTATAGCAGGGGACAACCACAAAACAGGTCAAGGGGAAAATATGGAGACGCATTATGAGTCACTTCTTCAATTTGCTAAAAAACACTTCACCGTTACCGAAGTTGCTTATCGTTGGTCGGCACAGGATTACGTTACATTAGATAAAATTCCTTACGTCGGGGCTGTCACAAAAAATCAAAAGAATGTTTTTGTAGCCACAGGCTATAGGAAGTGGGGGATGACCAATGGGACAAACGCAGCAAAAATTTTAACAGATACTATCTTAAAAAATGAAAATAAATATAATGAAGTTTTTTCCCCATCAAGGAATTTAAAGGTTGACCCATCGGTACGTAAATTGATTACCTTTAATGCTGATGTCACAAAGCATTTAGTAAAAGGTAAATTGGAACGGCCAAAAGAAGATATTGAACAAATTGTAAAAAATACTGCTAAAATTGTAACATATAAAGGGGAACGTGTCGGTGTTTTTAAGGATGAAAATGGAGAATTATACGGGGTTGATACGACTTGTACCCATTTAGGATGTGAGGTCAGTTGGAACAATGCAGAAAAAACTTGGGATTGTCCATGTCATGGTTCCCGTTTTTCCCATGAAGGGGAAGTGATAAATGGTCCTGCAGTAAAACCATTAATTAAAGTAAGTTTAAAAAATAATGATTAAGGTTGTCTAAAAATTATGTCATTTTTATATATAATTTGATATAATTTAGTGGTATGCAATTTTTAAAATAGTAGGATCTATACGAGGAGTTAATCTAATGGAGCAAAATAGAAGAGCAACTAGAAAAAGGAAGAAGTTTAACTGGTCAAATTTAGCTGTTGTTATTTTGAGTTTATCAATATTAACAGTTACAATTGCGGTTATTACTGATTTTATTCAACAAGAACGGATTAAAGTAGCTTCAGTTAGTGTTAAAATTGATAATGAGCAAGTTGAACAAGATATTTATTTGCAATCTGAAGCAAAAGAGGCTGAATATTTCACGTCTTACATTACTTATCCATACACCAAAATAGAGGCTATTGATGTTCCGATTAAACAGTTTGTCTCAGAACAAGAACAGAAATTTTATGAAGAAATGGACACTATTAATGACATGATGGGGGAATCATTTCAGTCACATTTCAGTTTGCAAACAGAATTCGTTAAAGTAAACGATCACCAGTATCAGCTAATTTTAAAAACAGAACAATTGGTTGAGAAAAATAATGAATTTAACCAAGTACATACCTTTATTATTGATGTAGATGAAGAAAAGATAATTAAATGGGCTGATGTATTTTATCCAGAAGACAATAGTGAGTTATACGGGGTATTACTCGAACTTTTTAAAGAGACTGATGCCTTAAATGAAGATTCATTACATCAGCTTTTATCAAACAATAATGTCCCTTGGTCATTTGATGAAGAACAATTATTAATTCATTTTAATCCCGGTGAATTGGAAGATAATAATGAAATTATCGTTAAAGAAATTCCACTTACTTCCATTTACCCTTTTATAAATGAAACTTATGAATCTATGATTTTATCTGAAAAGGTAGTTAAAGAGATTGCTAGAATAGAGGAAGAAAAAAGAAAAGAAGAAGAAAAACAGCAAGATGAAGACGATTCTTCTAATACACCACCAGCAAGTTTGGGAGGAAAAAAATACATCGCTTTAACCTTTGATGATGGACCACACGGTGTAGTCACAGAGAGGATTTTAAGCACGTTAGATCAATATAACGCCAAGGCTACATTTTTTATGTTAGGTCAAAATGCGGCTAGTATGCCAACAATAGCTAAGAAAGTTGCCGATAAAGGCCATGAAATTGCCAATCATTCCATTACACATGCAAATTTAAGGGCTGTAAGTGCAGAAAGAGTTCATAAGGAAATGGTTACTTCGTTAGACCAAATAGAACAAGCAACTGGAATTAGACCAACATTGTTTCGACCACCATATGGAAATCATAATGAAAATGTTCAAAATAAAGCGAAAGAATCAAATCAAAAGTTAATTCTCTGGTCAGTTGATACGAGGGACTGGGAAAGCCTTAATGCCAATTCAGTTTACCAATCAGTACAGACCTATGCAAGACCAGGTTCAATTATATTATTGCACGATATTCATCCAACGACTGCTGAAGCCTTACCACAGATTATGCAATATTTAACGAACAATGGATTTGAATTTGTTACAGTTTCGGAATTATTACCGTATGTAGAAGGGTCTGGGATAGGTCCGTATTATGGATATTAATTTAATTTGATTTTTTGTTAGAATTAAGAGAGTGATAGAAAATATGATTGCTCTCTTTTTCTGTTCCTACTTTACTTTATATAATATATATTATGTAAACTAGAATATTTTCAAGTGAAACAATAACTTCACCCTCTAAGTTCTCATAATAACTTTTATTAGGAACTAATTAGTACAGTGTCCATCTAATTTTAGCTACTGTACCATAATTCCTAATGTCGGTTCAATAATCGTTTATGTCGCTATATAAATTACTGGTACGGCTCCGTAATAAAATTTATTGGAGGTCGTTACCATGGAAACTATCTTATTTTCACAATTCGATCCTATGCATATGACTTAGAACTTTTTCATCAATTTTTAGTTAACCACAATCGTTCCCTTATAATGCATGAACAATCTTCTTCGACATCAAGACGTTTTATTCAGGAACAAATTTTAAAACATCAAATCCAACCATGGACATTGCAACGACGAATTTCGTGTTTAAAATCTTTTAGTAAATATGCGCTTCAAGAAAATTGGTTAAAAAATGATTTTATGGCAAATGTGCAAGTGCCAAAATCTGATCAAAAATTGCCAGTTTATATGTCCTTATCGCAATTACAACAATTATTTTCATTTTTAGAACAAGATGTTGGTGATTTTGCCTTACGTAATGAAACTATGTTTAAATTATTAGCGACAACTGGCATGCGTCGGCAAGAATTAGTTGATCTAACCTGGGAACAAATTGATTTTGACACAAATACTGTTCGTGTTATCGGAAAAAGGAGAAAAGAACGTCTCCTCCCTCTTCACGATATTGTCGTCCCTTTATTGATCGCATATAAGAAATCAATGCCAGCGCATCGCACTTATCCAACAGAACCAATCTTTTTAAGTTATCGAGGTACTCGAATAGATCCCCGTGGTTTGCATAGCGTATTTAAAAAACTGTTGAAGCAAGCTGGTTTACCACCAGAACGATTCTCATTACATCATTTGCGACACACGTTTGCGACCATACTTTTAAATGAAGAAGATGTTGATTTAAAAGTATTACAGGAACTTCTTGGACATGAAAGTCTTAGTACGACTGGCATGTATACGCATATTAATATGAAACAAAAGCGAAAAGTTATGTCCGCATGGAAACTGTAATTTCTTTATTTATAAATTCACCAACTTCTTTTCAATCAGTATAGATGCTAATTTTGGATCTTTTTCTATCAATTGAACGAAGGCCTCTTTAGAAATAATTGGTTCATGGTTTTCTGTTATCTCCACGGAAGATAATTGATTCTCATCTTCCGTGGTAAATTTATTTTTATCTTCCTCTACAAAAACTTTCTCTATTATTAATTCATCTTCCATACGATTAATTTCTCTTCTTAAAATATTTAATAATCGATAATTTTTACGGACATAATATTTAAGGTTATCCTGTTGGCTATGCCCTAACAAGAATTTAATCGCTGTCATCTCCACCCCTTTTTCTGCTAGAATAGTGGAAATTGTGGCTCGAAAACCATGTGGAGTGACCCTTTCCTCCCCTTTCCATCCCATTTTTTCACAGATATGATTAGTGAGCCGATTCAATGCTTTTGGCTTTAAGGGATATCCATTTAAACCATATAATAGTGAATCATTTGGTTGAAGTTGGTACATTTCGATGTGTTCTTTAAGCCCCGAAAGTAGTTTAGAAGGTAACGGAATGATTTGAACTTTATGTTTGCTATTAATATATTCTTGCTCATATTTTAACCATTGCTTATCAAGATGTATGTGTTTTACAGATAAGTTTGTCAAAGCTTCATTTCTTAAACCTGTAAAAATAAGTGTCTTTATAGTCATTGCTACTGGATGATGCTCTTTTTGAAGTAAATCTGCATAATGATAAACTTGTCGTAACTGTTCTAACGTTAAAATAGGCGAATGATGACCTGCTTCTCCTACTGGTAATGTAATTACTTTAAAAGGATTTTTACTAACAATTCCTAAATCACGATAAAATGAATAAAGGGATGATAAAGCTGCTATTCTTCGTTTAATAGTAGAAACACTGACCCTCTCTTCCTCCTTTTGTTTCTTAATCCATTTTTGGACATAATCCAGTCTACCGTTTTCTAAAAAAGGATTTAAACCAATATCACAGAGAAAATTTTCAAACTCTTGTACATCATGTTGATAGCTAGATAATGTGGAATCCGACCAAAATTTATATTCTTTCATTGTTTCCAAAGCTTCAATTAAAGTGGACTTGGTTGTTATCAATTGCTCAATAGGCACTTGTTTACTTATTGTAATTACCTCCAAACTTTAAAAGTATATCCTTTTCTTAATTTACTAGCTATTGTTATAAAATCAGACGGCTGTTGGTACAGCTCCACGGGAATTTCACCCCTGCAAGTATTTCTTCCAGCCCTACTCATAGCTTGTGACGCTTTAAACGCTCGAACCATGACTGTAAGGGAGTATCATTATCATACTGATGGATTTTCGCCAGCAATCCACCACGATTGCGTTAGACTCATAGATTATCGCTCGTTTCCAAAAAAGTCATGGCGTATGAATCAAGTGGCTCATCATCAGTAGAACATATCTGATTTTATGCATTTTATGCATATACTGCACGGTATTATCTTCCGTGCTTTCTTTGTCAAGGAACAAATATATGATTATTGAAAGGGAAAACCTGACTATTATTTCATCAAATCTTGAATGCTAAAACAGAATGCATAAGCTTTGAACGTAATCGATCACGTGTATCTTCATCAATGCCCCAATAAGTGTTTCCTTGTTCATCTCGAAGCTTACGCATGGATAAGCTGTTCATGTAACTTCCATAATGTAGAACAACTACTTTCATTGCTTCTGGCTCACCCTTATTTGCAGCTAAAATAATTGGATACGGTAATAAACCACGCTCGTTGTTTTCAACATTAGAATTAATCATCCCATTCATCTGCATGTTCCTCCAAAAATCGCTTTAACCGTTCAAAAGAGCTTGTCCGTCTATACTGAACTGTACTGCGTGGAATATCGAGAAGTTGACCAATCTCCACATCAGACAGTTGAAAGAAATAGTATAGTAGGATAGTGATACGCTTTTCTTTTGGCAAGGTACGCATTGCTTCAGCAAGTAATTTCGGAGTTATTTTCTTTCCAGCCACTTGAAAACTTTCCTTCTTCTCCTTCATATTGCTTATCTAAGGTATAGAGTTGATTTTCTTCTTGTGGTGTGAGATCAGAAAATGTCATCTCCCTTGCTTGTCGTTGTTGTCTTTCGTTGAAAATATTAATTGCTTCATTTTTCAATACACGTTTACAAAAAGAATTAAATGCACAGCGAACTTGCCACTCGGTACGATCTGGTTCTATCATGCATTTCCTCTCCCTTCGCAACTGCAAAGGTGGGTGATGATTTCCCCTTTCATAACCTTCAACAA
>DAMCTP010000040.1:0-29119 GCA_032113595.1 Pseudogracilibacillus sp. | reverse complement strand
TTTTTAAGAAATTAATGGGCTGAATGGAGGCCTAAATATACTATACGAGGGGTATATATATGCAGATTCATTCGACTAGTTTACAGCAAAAAAATGAATTAATTCAACGATATAAATTACATGATGAACAAGTAATGAAATTTTTTGACTATAAGCCATTTGCTTCACGGAAACAACGTTTGTTAGATTTAAAATCTAGGAAATTTAATAGAAAATCATTGCGTGAGGCCCTTTATGACATGAATCAATCATGGAAAGCCCCCGAAAAGACGATGAATAATATTGATAAATTGCTAGATGAACAAAGTGTTGTTGTAGTGGGCGGACAACAAGCAGGATTGTTAACTGGGCCATTATATACCGTTAATAAAATCATTTCGATTTTAATTTATTCACAACAACAAGAAGAAAAATTAAACATTCCTGTTATTCCAGTTTTTTGGATTGCAGGGGAGGATCATGATTTTGATGAAATTAATCATATTTATGTTGAACAAACTGACCATGTGAAAAAACATATCTTAAAACAACATGAAATATATAAACGATCAATATCACACATTGATATGAATAAAGAACAAGTGATGCAATGGATAAATGAAGCCCTTTTAACCTTAGGGGAAACGACTCATACAAAAAACATTTCGGAAAAATTAGTGGAATGTTTACAAGACTCACAAACGTTTGTGGACTTTTTTGCACGATGTATTTTTGAGCTATTTCCTCGGGAAGGAATTGTTTTACTTGATGCTGCCCATCCATCGATACGGCAATTAGAATCCCCCATGTTTCAGCAATTAATTCATGAACAACCTTCAATTAGTCAAGAGGTTTTTCGGGCAACCGAACAACTACGACAACAAGGGTATTTACTTTCGTTAGAAGTTGAACAAGATGATGCCCATCTGTTTTATCATGATGAACATAATGAACGGATATTGTTAAAGAAAAAAGGCGCACAATGGATTGGAAAAAATGATGAGGTCCAGTTTTCCGAAAAGGAAATGTTAAGCCTAGCTAATCAATCACCCGAAAAATTGAGCAATAATGTGGTGACAAGGCCATTGATGCAAGAATTTTTATTGCCAACACTTGCTTTTATAGGTGGTCATGGGGAAATATCCTATTGGGCAACATTAAAAAACGCATTTCATCAATGTCAAATGAAAATGCCTCCGGTGATCCCAAGATTATCAATTACTTATATTACAAATAAAACGAATAAGTGGTTAGAAAGACTATCAATTGAACCAATTACTGTTTTAAATCATGAGCTAAAACATATAAAAATGAATTGGATTTTATCGCAGCAGCAGGCACCTATCCAACAAGCGATTGATCAATTGAAAAAGGATATTGCTAAATCCCATGAACCGTTACAACGATATGCCGCTAATATTAGTCCAGATATGAAAGTATTAGCCCAGAATAACATGGTACAAATTGAAAAAAAATTAACTTATTTAGAAAAACGATTAGTAAATCAAATGAATCATAAATATGAAGTACAATTAAATTGTTACGATAATGTGGAACGATGTTTAAATCCGAATGGTCAATTACAGGAACGGGTGTGGAGTCCATTGCAGATGATTAACGAAAATAGCATTGATTTTATTGAACAACTATTTACACACAAGTTTTCCTTTGAAGATGACCACTATTTTATTTATAGCTAATATTCCCTCCACCTTTAAAAACTGTCTTTTCTAGTTATAGCATAGCCTAAATAACTAGAAATGGCAGTTTTTTTATGTTTAAAAGTGGGCATATTTACCCCTTTTTCAAAAAAAGCAATTATTTTTAAAAATTAGGTGGTAGATTGTGGGGGAATGTGGTAAAATATTTTTATCGGAGGGTAGATAGGCATGTTTATGGGTGAGTACGAACATCAAATTGATGTTAAAGGACGTATAATCGTTCCAGCAAAGTTTCGAGCTGATTTAGGCAATCAGTTTGTACTTACTCGTGGGCTCGATCAATGTTTGTTTGTTTATCCAATGGAAGAATGGAAGATTCTAGAGGAAAAGCTTAAAAAATTACCCTTGACAAAAAAGGATGCCCGAAGTTTTACAAGGTTTTTTTTCTCAGGGGCTGTTGAATGCGAAGTGGACAAGCAAGGAAGAATCAATATCCCTCAGCCTTTGAGAACATATTCTAAATTGGAAAAAGAATGTATTGTTATTGGGGTTTCAAATAGGGTAGAAGTATGGTCGAAAGAATTGTGGGCAGATTACATTTCACAATCTGAAAATTCATTTGTTGAAATTTCCGAAAACCTAATGGATTTTGATATCTAATTGTATATTAATTGAAGTAGGTGGCGTAATGGACAAGCATAAAAGTGTTTTAATTGAAGAGGCAATTACAGGATTAAACATTATTTCAGATGGGGTTTATGTTGATTGCACCTTAGGAAGGGCAGGGCATGCACTTAAGATTGCGAACAAATTAAATGAAAACGGGAAGTTAATCGGTTTTGATCAAGATATTGATGCCATTCAGGAAAGTGCCACTAAATTAAAGTTGTTTCAACCACTTTTAATACATGCAAATTTTCGTCATTTAAAAAAAGAATTATTACACTACGAAATTAACAATGTCGATGGTTTTTTATTTGACTTTGGTGTCTCTTCACCTCAATTAGATGAAAGTGAAAGAGGATTTAGTTATCAGCAAAATGCAAGATTAGATATGAGAATGGACCGTAACAATCCATTATCAGCATATGAAGTCATAAATGACTGGCCATATGAAAAATTAGTTAAAATTTTTACGACATATGGTGAAGAGAGGTTTTCTAAGCAAATTGCACGTCGTATAGGGAAACGTCGAAAAGAGGCCAAAATTGAAACGACATTTGAATTAGTTGATATTATTAAAAATGCGATTCCTGCACCAGTGAGAAGAAAAGGTGGCCATCCAGCGAAGAGGACTTTTCAAGCCATTCGAATCGCTGTCAATGATGAATTAAATGCTATAAATGAAGCACTCCATCAGGCGGCTGAGCTTTGTACAATCGGTGGCCGAATCGTTGTCATTACATTTCATTCATTAGAGGACAGGTTATGTAAAACAGTTTTTAATCGTTGGACAAGGGAAAAAGAAACCCCTAGGGGGCTGCCGGTTATTCCCGAGGAAAACAAATCTCCGTTTAAATTAATTACGAAAAAGCCAATAGTGCCTTTGGACGAAGAAATAACCCAAAATAGAAGGGCGAGATCCTCTAAATTAAGGATTGTTGAAAAAGTAAAAGAATGGGATCAAACATTCATGTATAAGAAGGAGTGGATTTAATGATGCAAAATGAAGCGAGACATTGGCAAGAAAGTTATCTAGCCGAACCGAAGAAAAGTAAAAAGGTAATTGTTAAAGTAAAGAAAAAGGGCTGGCTAACAAAGGGAGAAAAAGCACTTTATTCTCTATTTGCATTATTAATTATCGTAAGTTCCATCTACATTGTCTCATATTCCTCCACGATAGATTCTATTTCTAGAGATGCGCAAAATTTAGAAGGTGCTGTGAAGCAAAAGGCTATCTCAAATGACAATTTAACATTTGAGATAAAAATATTGAGTGAACCAGCAAGGATTTTACAAATCGCTGAAGAAAATGGCTTGAAAATTCAAGACACTAAAGTGAAAAGCATATCGAAATCATCACATAATTAAGTCGGGTGGAAAGGCATATGGAAAAAAATAATCGTACTCGTCGAACAACTATATTTTTATTCATTTTATTTACTATGCTATTTACAACTGTTTCTAGCCGTTTTATTTATGTACAAATTACTGGTGAGGTACATCAAACCCCATTAAAAGCATTGGCGAAGGAAATGAGAAGTGCCTCAATTAAATTACCATCAGAACGAGGGAATATTTATGATAACAATGGAAATTTATTGGCTTTTAATCGGCCAGTGTATCGGCTCTATGCTATTATTGATCAAAATTATTCGGAAAAAGGTAAGGAACCACAACATGTAGTTGATCCTTCAAAAACTGCGAGGGAATTGGCTCCTTTTTTACATATGGAAGTGTCGGAAATAGAGAATATTATCGAAAACGGAATGAAAAATGATTCGTTTCAAGTAGAATTCAAATTAAATGGGAGAAATTTATCTAAGGAAATAAAAGATGAAATAGAGTCATTGGAACTGCCAGGAATAAATTTCATTCAAGAGACAACCCGCTACTATCCAAACAATACGTTTGCATCCCATGTCATTGGATTTGCCAATGATAAGGAAGAAAACAAATTAGTTGGTTTGACCGGCATTGAACAGTATAAAAATGACATTTTAACCGGAGAAGATGGTTATATCCATTATGAAAGGGATAAATATGATCAAAAGTTATTACGAAGTCAAGATGTTATAAAAGAGGCAGTCAATGGTCATGACATTTATTTAACACTTGATCAAAAAATTCAAAGCTTGTTAGAAGATGTTTTGACACAAGCTGATGAAAAATTTGATCCCGAAAGAATGGTTGCTATTGTCATGAACCCGCAAACTGGGGAAATCCTTGCGATGGGTAATCGACCAAGTTTTAATTTAAATAATCCAGATGATATTGAAAATTGGTACAATGATGCGATTTCAACCCCGGTAGAACCCGGATCAACGATGAAAATGTTCACATGGGCATCTGCAATTGATTCAGGTGTATATAATGGTAATGAGACTTTCAAGTCAGGTACGTATAAAATACATGAAAAGGTAGAACCAGTAAATGATCATAACCGTGGTGTCGGCTGGGGAAATATAACTTTTGATGAAGGTTTTCGTAGATCATCTAATGTGGCGGCTTCAAAATTAGTTTGGGAAAAGATGGACGAAAATGTGTTTTTAAATTATCTACATGAATTTGGATTTGAAGAAAATACTGGTATTGACTTGCCAAAGGAGACACATGGACAAATTTCCTTTAATTACCCATCCGATAAATTGAGAACATCATTTGGTCAGGGTAGTACATTAACTCCGTTACAACAGATGAAAGCCGCAACATCATTTGCAAATAATGGAGAAATGCTTCAACCATATATTATTAAAAAAATAGTTGACTCTAACAATGGTGACATCGTGGAAAGTAACGAACGGAAAGTCATTTCTAAACCTATTTCAAATGAAACTGCTACAAAAATGTTACATTTGCTTGATACCGTCGTAAACACTGAAGAGGGAACTGGTAAACATTATCGATTAAAGGATTACTCGGTTATTGGTAAAACAGGGACTGCCCAAATTCCCGACTATGAAAATGGTGGATATTTAACGGGGGAACATGATGCCATCTATTCATTTTTAGGGATGGCCCCGAAAGATAATCCAGAACTTATGATGTACGTATCTGTCAAACAACCTAAGATTGGTGCTGATGAGTTAGGGTCAAATGTAGTTTCATTCATATTTAATAACGTCATGGAAAAATCCTTACGATATTTAAATATAGAACCGGATAAAGAAGAAGCATCATTAAAAGCCGAAACGATAAAGTTTCCTAATATTTTAAATGAAAATATTAGGGATGTTGAAGAACAGTTAGCTAGTTTCCACGATATTTCCGTAATTGGTAATGGAGAAATAGTGAAAAAAACAAATGTGCATCCGTCTAGTACCGTGTTTGCAAATCAAAGGATTATCATTGTTACCGATGATGTAACAATGCCTAATTTGATTGGTTGGTCCTATCGTGATGTGATGGTGTTAAGTCAATTATTACAAATTCCGTTTACCATTGAAGGTGGCGGTTATGTGACAAAGCAAAATATAGAAGAGGGAACAAGGTTAAATTTCGATAGTCAAGTTAAATTAACCCTTTCAGCAAAAGGAATTAAAGAGAAAAGTAATAGTAAAAGCGACTAAATCACCGTAATAAACAACGATACAATACATATAGTAGTTACAAGCTTTTATAAAGAAAGGAAGTCTTTTTATGAAGCATGTAACTACATATATGATTCAAAATAGAATTCGTCTACTATTCTTTGCTAGTTGTATTATCGTATTTATTATAATCGGAAGATTATTTTATGTACAAGTTCTGCAAGGAGAGATATTAACGAGTAAAGCAGAATCGTCTTGGTTAAGGGACATTCCATTTCGCGGTGAAAGAGGGATTATTTTAGATCGAAATGGCGAAGTGTTAACTGAAAATATAACAGCATTTTCGGTGTTTATTGTTCCTAAACAAGTAAAGGATCAAGAGAAAGTAGCAAAAGAATTATCTGAAATATTAAATATCTCTTACGAAAAGATGCATAAACTAGTGACAAAAAAGGCAACAAATGTGGAGGTTCACCCTGAAGGAAGGAAAATTACTGAAAAACAAGCAAACAAAATTAGGGGACTTCACCTTGATGGTGTTTATTTAGCAAAGGATTCTAAACGGCATTATCCGTATGATAAATACTTATCACACGTTTTAGGATTTACAGGCATTGATAATCAAGGATTAATGGGTTTAGAATTACAGCATAATGATGAACTAAGTGGCGAGAATGGAAGCCTATCTTTTTATGCAGATGCAAAGGGAAATCGAATGGCTGATAAACCATATAAATATACCCCACCAACAAACGGCAATGACTTAAAAACGACAATTGATCTTACTGTTCAGACGATTATTGAACGGGAATTAACAAATGTTACGGAAAAATATCATCCTGATCAAGTATCTGCTATTGCTGTTGATCCAACAAATGGGGCAATTTTAGGAATGGCTTCACGACCGAATTTCTCGCCAAACAATTATCAAGCAGTTGATAGTGATATATTTGGTAGAAATGTTCCTATCTGGAGTACATTTGAACCAGGGTCAACTTTTAAAATCATTACATTAGCAGCAGCATTAGAAAATAATCTAATCGATATGAAAAAAGATACATATTATGATAAAGGGCACATTGAAGTCGGTGGGGCGAAATTACGTTGTTGGAAGGCAGGAGGACATGGGAGTCAATCATTATTAGAAGTAGCAGAAAATTCTTGTAACCCGGGATTTGTGCATATCGGTGAAAAGGTTGGCAAGAAACAATTGTTTTCCTTTATTAGGAAATTTGGCTTTGGCTCCAAAACAGGCATTGACTTACAAGGAGAGGGAACAGGTATTTTATTTAAAGATGAACAAGTAGGTCCTGTTGAACTAGCTACAACATCGTTTGGGCAAGGTGTTTCGGTGACCCCAATTCAACAAGTGATGGCATTAGCTGCTGTTGTAAATGGTGGTTATTTATATACTCCATATATCGTCGATGAATGGATCGATTCAGAAACGAATCAAACAATGAAGAAGACAAAACCAGAAATAAAAAGACGAGTAATTTCCGAATCTACATCTAAACAGATGAGGGATATTCTTGAATCGGTCGTCGCTAACGGTACAGGAAGACCCGCTTATATTGATGGGTATCGGGTAGGTGGTAAAACCGGAACCGCCCAAAAGGTTGGTCCAGATGGACGTTATATGAAAAATAATTATATATTATCCTTTATTGGTTTCGCTCCAGCTGATGACCCGAAAATAGTTGTTTATGTTGCGATAGACAATCCAAAAGATGTCGTACAATTTGGTGGTGTCGTAGCTGCCCCAGTCGTAAAAGCAATAATAGAAGATAGTCTTCGGAATTTAAATATCCCAGTAAGAAAAGGTGGACTTGAAAAAGAATATCAATGGCCGGAACAACCTAAAAAAGCGGTACCTAACTTAATAGGTTTAGAAAAAAATGAAATGTTGCAATATTTATCTCCATTTAACATTGAAGTGCATGGGAAAGGAGAAATTATCGCTGATCAATCGCCAAAAGCAGGAACGAAATTAGAAGAAGGTGCTACAATTAGACTCTATTTAACTAGTAAAAAGTTTCGTGAAAATGAATAAAATCTGCTATAATAAATAAGATTTATAAGGAGCTTTTTTAGAAATTCTTAGGAAGGGAATTTTTAAATGAAATTAGCAAACTTGTTAAACGAGTTTCCTTTTTATAAATCAAATGGGCCAATAGATGATATAACGATAAAGAACATTAAGGTAGACCATAGAAAAGTTAATAAAGGCGATTTATATATTTGTATCGATGGTTTTACTGTTGATGGTCATGATTTTGCTCAACATGCCATCGACAATGGAGCATTAGTTGTTGTTACTGAAAAATATCTATCATTATCAGAATGTACCATAATAACAGTCCGTGATACAAAACGTGCTTTAGCGATATTTGCTGCAAAATTTTATCAATATCCGACAAATAGTCTATTTTTAATCGGTATTACAGGTACAAATGGTAAGACGACAATAACGAATTTATTAGATGCTATATTCACTGAACATCACATGAATGGTGCTATTATTGGAACTATCCATGCGAAATACCATGAAAATATTATCCAATTGAAAAACACAACACCTGATGCATTAATATTACAACAGCTTTTTCATCAAATGATTACAGAGAAAATAAATGTTGTTTCAATGGAAGTATCTTCTCATGCGTTAGATATAGGAAGAGTGAATGGATGTAATTTTGATATTGCCCTAATGACAAATATTTCGCAAGATCACTTGGATTATCATGGCAATATGGAAAATTACGTGAAAGCTAAGTCATTGTTATTTTCCCGATTAGGGAATCATTATAGTAGTGAAAACAATAAGTTTGCTGTGATTAATAAAGATGATTCATATGCGGATTATTTTCAATATAGTACCTCACAACAAGTTGTTACTTATGGATTTCATCAGCATGCGGATGTTAGAGCGACAAATATTAAATTATCGAAAAATAAAATGTTGTTTACAGTCGTTACACCTCATGGGAAACTGGAGATTAATAGTCATCTAATTGGTAAATTTAATATTTATAATCTACTTGCTGCGACAACAGTAGGCATGTTAATGAAAATACCACCCCTGACAATTAAAAAAGCATTGGAAAGTGTGACGGGCATAGATGGGCGTATGGAACAAGTAAATATCGGTCAATCGTTTTCCGTTATTGTTGATTATGCACATACTCCCGACTCGTTAAAAAATGTATTATCAACGATTCAAGAATTTGCCAACAAACGAGTTATTGTCGTCGTAGGGGCAGGAGGCGATAGAGACCGTTATAAACGTCCTCTAATGGCAAAGATTGCTTTAAAATATAGCGATTTAGCCATCTTTACATCAGATAATCCCCGAACAGAAAATCCTGAGCAGATTTTAAATGATATGACAAAAGATTTAGAGGATGAAAATTTTATTCGAATTGAAAATCGTAAGGGAGCAATTCGTCGAGGGATTCAATTGGCACAAGATGGTGATGTAGTTCTCATTGCTGGTAAAGGTCATGAAACTTATCAAGAGATAAATGGAGAAAGATTTCATTTTGATGACCGCATAATCGCGAAAGAAGCCATTGAATTAAAGGAGTAACTAATCATGATATGTAATACTGATTTTTTAGATTGCCTTTTTAAACGATTGAATGATGGGACAACTGGAAAAACTTTTATTAAGACTATCATGACGGATAGTAGAGAAAAGTGTGAACATGCCTTGTTTGTCCCGATAGTTGGGGAAAATTTTGATGGTCACGATTTTCTTATACAAGCTATTGAGAATGGGGCAGTAGCAACCTTGTGGCAAAAATCAAGGCCATTACCAAAAAAAATACCTATAAATTTTATGATTTATCAGGTGGAAGATACAATAGCTGCATTGCAAAAATTAGCACATAAGTACCGGTTACATGTTAATCCTAAAGTAATTGCTATCACTGGATCAAATGGTAAAACAACGACAAAGGATATGGTCATTGCGATTTTACAAACAACATACGTAACTCATGGGACAAAAGGCAATTTTAATAATGCAATAGGATTACCATTAACTATTTTGTCGATGCCCCAGAATACTGAAATGTTAGTTGTTGAAATGGGAATGGATCATTTTGGGGAAATTGCTTTACTAACACACATTGCCCAACCTGACATAGCTATTATTACGAATATAGGGGAATCACATATTGAATTTCTTGGTTCTAGGGAAGGCATTGCCAAAGCAAAATTAGAGGTATTAGAAGGGTTAAAAAAGACTGGGCTCTTATTTATCGATGGTGATGAACCATTATTAATGAAGGATAGGCATCATTTTAAAAAAATCCCTTGTGGTTTTACAAATGACGAAGGCTATCATATTTCTGCAGTGGATATGTACAATATGACTACGGTTTTCACACTGAATAGGGAAAATGTTTATACCATTCCTCTGTTAGGAGAGCATCATGCTAAAAATGCTACATTAGCAATTGCAGTGGCAGAACATTTGGAAATGGAAAATGAAAAAATAAAACAGGCACTAAAAACATTAGATCGTACAGGGATGAGATTTGAGGTATTAACTGGTCAACAAGGTGTCACAATTATTAATGATGCATACAATGCTTCAGCCTCTTCTATGATTGCTGCCATCAATGTGGTTAAAAAAATGGACCCATATTCATGTAAAATACTTGTTTTAGGTGATATATTGGAATTAGGAGATCATGCCGAAAGACTGCACCTTTCCGTAGCTAAGGAAATTTCGGAACCAATTCATCTTGTATTCACTTATGGAGAAAAGTCCAAATTGATTTACGAAAATATTCGGCAGAGAGAACCCTCCATTAAAACGAAGCATTTTCAAAACAAGCAATTGTTAGTCGATGAATTAAAGGAATATTTTAATCGTGATACGATAATTTTATTTAAGGCTTCTAGAGGGTTAGCATTTGAACAAATGATTGAACAATGTTTATAATCGGGCAACTATTTGTCCACTTTGGATATGTCATCTTAAATGGTCGGGAATCGTAGGAAGGAGTAACATCTTAATGAATTTAGCAATCATCGTCATTACGATAACGATTAGTTTTTTAATTACTGTCCTTTTATCTCCAATATTTATTCCTTTTTTAAGAAGATTAAAATTTGGACAAAGCATTCGTGAAGAAGGACCACAATCACATATGAAAAAGTCTGGCACACCTACAATGGGTGGGGTCATTATTGTCATAAGTATTTTAATTACATTTGTCGTCATGTCGATGAAATCAACGAATGAAGTTATGACCTATGAGTATTGGTTATTAATTTTTATCCTATTAGCCTATGGTTTACTCGGTTTTTTAGATGATTTTATTAAAATTGCTTTTAAGAGGAATTTGGGATTAACATCTAAACAAAAATTGCTTGGCCAATTGCTTGTCGCTATCATATTTTTTATTGTATTAAAAATGAATGATTTTCCAACAACTGTTCAAATATTAGGGACAGACTTACAATGGGAGTTTGGTTGGTTTTATAGTCTTTTTGTAATTTTTATGATTGTAGGGTCCTCTAATGCTGTTAATTTAACGGACGGATTAGATGGTCTATTAGCAGGAACCGCAACGATTTCATTCGGGGCTTTTGCTATTTTAGCTGCATATTATTTTCCACAGTATGAAACGGTGATGATCTTTTCCCTAGCAGTTATCGGTTCTTTAATTGGATTTTTAGTATTTAATGCTCATCCCGCAAAAGTGTTTATGGGAGACACTGGCTCATTAGCCCTAGGGGCTTCAATTGCGGCCGTTGCGATTTTAATGAAGGCGGAAATCATTCTCATTATTATCGGTGGGGTTTTTGTGATAGAAACGTTATCTGTTATTATTCAAGTTATTTCTTTTAAAACGACTGGTAAAAGGGTATTTAAGATGAGCCCGTTACATCATCACTATGAACTGTTAGGATGGACTGAATGGAGAGTAGTTGTCACATTTTGGACAATTGGAATTGTTTTTGCGATATTAGGGATTTTTATTGAGGTGGCTTTAACATAATGAATACTTTAAATCGATTTGATTATGAGCATATACTGGTGCTAGGCTTAG
This sequence comes from Pseudogracilibacillus sp., assembly GCA_032113595.1. Classification (GTDB taxonomy): domain Bacteria; phylum Bacillota; class Bacilli; order Bacillales; family Amphibacillaceae; genus Pseudogracilibacillus. The sequence continues at coordinate 17,221 of DAMCTP010000040.1, read as the reverse complement.
CGAAAAGCGGGATGGCAATCGCCAGGTTATTATTGCATGCTGGGAAAAAGGTACGTGTCAATGATGTGAATACGGGTGAAGATGATACGCAAGTAACTATTTTAAATAAACTAGGTGCAGAAGTGATCGTCGGTGAGCATCCACTTTCTGTATTGAATAACGTTGATATCGTGATTAAAAATCCTGGTATTGCCTATTCGAATCAAATTATAAAAGAAGCAATAGACAGAAATATTCCTATCATAACAGAAATTGAAATTATCCACTACCTAATCAATAGTGAACAAGTTGTGGCTTTAACAGGAACGAATGGAAAAACGACAACGACAACTCTAATAGAGCAAATATTACACTCAAGTAACCAACCAGTACGTGTGGCAGGAAATATTGGTATCGTAGCATCAGAACAGGCTTCTTTACTGCAACCGGATGAAATACTTTTATTGGAATTATCTTCATTTCAACTTCAGGGAATTAGGAATTTTCGCCCACATATTGCCGCATTATTAAATTTACATGATGCCCATCTAGATTATCACGGATCAGTTGCAAATTATGAACAAGCAAAGAAAAATATTTTCAAAAATCAGACGGAATCAGACTTTTTAATCTACAATGCTGATGATAAACGTGTCTGTGCAGCGATAAAAAACTCTGTTTCTACATTAATACCATTCTCAACTGAAAAAAAGTTATTAAATGGAGCATGGGTTGATGAACGATATATTTATTATAAATCAGAAAAATTCATTGAAAAAAATAAAGTAGCCCTGGTAGGGGAGCATAATATTAAGAATATATTAGCTGCCATTTGTATGTCGATGTTATTAGGTGCTTCAATGGAAAGTATAAAAAAGGTATTAACGTCATTTACAGGTGTAAAGCATCGGTTACAATTTGTTAAGGAAATTCGTAATCGTTTATTTTATAATGACTCGAAAGCAACAAATTTACTAGCAACTGAAATTGCCCTAAAGTCATTTAGTCAGCCAATTATTTGGTTAGCTGGTGGCCTAGATCGTGGTGATGATTTCCAGGAAATTATACCATATATGGTCAATGTAAAAGCAATGGTTGTTTTTGGACAAACCGCTAAAAAATTAAAACTATTTGGTGAAAGTAATCTTATTCATCCAGTTATTGAAGTAGAAAATATAGTAGAAGCAGTTAAAAAGGCATATGAAATTTCTAATGAAAATGATGTCATTTTGTTGTCACCAGCTTGTGCCAGTTGGGACCAATTTAAAACGTTTGAGGAAAGGGGGGACATGTTCATCAAAGCTGTACATATACTTTCATAAAGGAAAATATTTGTGATTTTAAAAAATTACAATTTTCCTAATTGAATAGTATATGGGGGAAATGTGATGTTGTTGCCGTTTGACAAAAATAGATTACCAGATATCATTTTATTATTTATTGTTATTATTCTAGTCATAATTGGTATTTTAACTGTTTACAGTTCCTCCTATATTTGGGCAGATCATGTATATGATGATCGATTGTTTTATGTGAAAAGGCAACTTATTTTTAGCGTTATTGGGTTTATTAGTATGTCTGTTTTTATGGGGATCCCGTTTTATTTTTGGAAAAAATATGCCTCAGTTATTTTTTTATCAAGTTTTATTCTATTACTAGTTGTATTAATTCCCGGTATAGGGATGGTCCGTGGTGGTGCCCAAAGTTGGATTGGAATTGGATCTTTTAGTATACAACCTTCTGAATTTGTCAAACTTGGTTTAATCATATATTTAGCCCATTATCTAGCAGAACAACAACGATATATACTCTCATTTAAGAAAGGTTTTTTAATACCGATTGTGCTCATTTTTATCCCTTTCGGTTTAATCATGCTACAACCGGACCTTGGAACAGGTATTGTTATTGTCATTACATGTTTATTGATGATTTTTATTGCGGGTGTACAAGTTTATCGTTTTATTATGTTTAGTTTTATTGGTGTCATTGGTTTTGTTTATTTAATAATATCTGCACCATATCGAATTAAACGAATCACGGCATTTTTAAATCCGTGGAGAGATCCATTAGGTGAGGGATTTCAGATTATTCAATCATTGTATGCAATCGGGCCGGGAAAGTTAATTGGTGTTGGGTTTGGTAATAGTTTACAAAAGTTCTTTTATTTGCCTGAGCCGCAAACTGACTTTATTTTTTCTGTTGTCGCAGAGGAGTTTGGCTTTATTGGAGCAACTTCGTTACTTTTATTATTTTTGCTCTTTTGCTATCGGGGTATTTATATCGCGATGAATGTCCAAGATTTATTTGCACGTTTTGTAGCATTTGGCATTATTTCGATGATAATGATCCAAGTGTTAATTAATATAAGCGTCGTTAGTGGTTTAATTCCTGTAACTGGAATAACATTACCATTTATTAGTTATGGGGGCTCCTCATTAACGATAACTCTTTGTTCCATTGGGATTCTTTTGAATATAAGCAAATTTGTAAAAAAGTAATGACAATGTTTTAGATAGAAATCAATGATATGTTTTGGTATGATATATGTTATAATTTAACGTATAGTCAATCTCATATCGTTATTTAAAAACGATTAAGGTCAATGACCATTTTAAAGGAAGTTTTTAATGGAAAAAAAGAAAATTATCTCCATTGAGGATAGAATTCCTAAGCTAAAAGAAGCTAGAAAAAAGAAGGCTAATCGACGATTGTTATTTTATTTATCCTTGTTTTTTATATTAATTACAATCATTGTTTATTTACAATCACCTCTGAGTGATGTACAAACGATTCAAGTTAATGGTAGTTTAATGGTGAAGAAAGACGATATAATTGAATTAAGTGACATCAACACATCTACTAATATTTGGACAATTAATACGGGACAAGCTGAACAATTGATCCAAAATCATCCGATGATTAACACTGTCGAAGTACAAAGGCATTTTCCACAATCTGTTCATATTACTATAGAAGAATATAAGGTTGCTGGTTTCATCAAAGAGGAAGAAACTTTTTTACCAATTTTGGCTAACGGCGAAATAATAAGCGAAAAAACTGAAATTGATGTAAGTGAAGCACCGTTATTGAAAAACTTTTCAAAAGAGGATTTATTAGAGAGAATGGCGTATGAATTAGGTGAAACTCCTTCGGGAGTGTTTGATTTAATCTCAGAAATTTCGTGGGAACCATCGAAACAAAATAAATATAAAATTACACTATTTATGAATGATGGTTTTATAGTACAAACAACGATAAGGAATTTTTCCAATCGAATTAAAGACTATCCTTCAATTGTTTCCCAAATTGAAGAAGGTGATTATGGTATCATTCATATGGGCGTTGGAACTTATTTTGAAAAAATAGAAGAATAATAGAAGCATTAGGAGGTGCCCAAGGCTATGCAAAATGATGAAATGTTAGTCAGTTTAGATATTGGTACGTCTGAAATAAAAGTAATCATCGGTGAAGTTCAATCTGATACAGTAAATATTATCGGAGTTGGCACTTCTGAATCAAAAGGGTTGAAAAAAGGTTCAATCGTTGATATTGATGAAACGGTTCTCTCTATTAAACAAGCTGTTCAACGGGCGGAACATATGGTAGATATGAAAATTGATCATGTCGTTGTGACAGTGAATAGTCATAATGTTCAGCTTCATCCATGTCATGGGGTTGTTGCTGTCCAAAATGAAAATAGGGAAATTGATGATGAAGATGTTAAACGTGTCATTGATGGTGCTCAGGTGATGTCAATCCCACCTGAAAGAGAAATTATTGATGTTATTCCAAGACAATTTATCGTAGATGGACAGGATGGAATTACAGATCCACGTGGAATGATTGGTGTACGTTTGGAAATGGAAGGAACTATCATTACATGTACGAAAACAATTTTACATAACATCATTAAATGTATTGAAAATGCAAATTTGTATATATCAGATATTTGTTTACAACCAATTGCGGCTGGAACGATTGCATTATCCAAGGACGAACAGAACTTAGGTGTGGCATTAATTGATATTGGTGGGGGATCAACAACGATTTCAGTATTTGAGAATAACCATTTAATTTCAACGAACGTTATCCCTCTTGGTGGGGATAATATCACAAAGGATATTTCTATTGGTCTACGAACCTCTACCGAGGAAGCTGAGGAGATTAAATTAAATTATGGTCATGCTTATTACGATAATGCCTCTGAAGGAGAAACTTTTGAGGCGACAGTTATCGGTAATCAACAAAAGGAAACGTATAATCAATTACAAATTGCCAATATGATAGAAGCCAGATTAGAGGAAATTTATGAACTATCTTATCAAGAATTGAGAAGAATGGGATTTTCCGACCTACCTGGTGGGGTTGTATTAACTGGTGGTTCAATGAAGTTAGATGGTGCATTAGAATTAGCACAAGAAGTATTTCCGTTTGGGGCACGAATTTCCATACCGAATTATATTGGTGTGAGAGAACCACAATTTACAGCAGGGGTTGGCACAATTCAATTCGCTTATCGGAATGCAAAAATTCAAGGAAAAGATTTAGGACCTTCCTTAGTAGGGGCTACAACCGAAAAAGTTAAAGTAAAGAAACCACGTAAATCAAAAGGTGAAAAAGATGGCGAATCAAAGTTTGGCAATTTCTTCAAGTACTTTTTTGAATGAAGGATAAATGTTGTTTGTTTAAATTAGTTTATAAATTTTAAGTAAAGTAATGTAATTTAACTTTAGGAGGACTAACCATGCTAGAATTAGATACGAATATGGACAACCTTGCAACGATTAAAGTAATTGGGGTAGGCGGCGGTGGAAATAATGCTGTTAATCGAATGATTGATTATGGTGTAGAAGGTGTGGAATTTATTGCTGTTAATACAGATGCCCAAGCATTAAATTTATCTAAAGCAGAAATAAAATTACAAATCGGAGAAAAATTAACCCGTGGTTTAGGTGCAGGAGCTAATCCAGAAATAGGGAAAAGGGCTGCAGAAGAAAGTAAGGAACAAATTGAAGATGTACTTCAAGGTGCTGACATGGTATTTGTCACTGCCGGTAAAGGTGGCGGAACAGGAACAGGGGCTGCTCCAGTAATAGCACAAATTGCAAAAGAAGTAGGGGCATTAACTGTCGGAGTAGTAACACGACCATTTTCATTTGAAGGAGTTAGGAGAAAAACACAAGCAAATCAAGGAATTGCAGAGTTGAAGGCATGTGTCGATACATTAATCGTTATCCCTAATGATCGTTTACTAGAAATTGTTGATAAAAATACACCGATGCTTGAGGCCTTCAGAGAGGCTGATAACGTTCTCCGTCAAGGTGTACAAGGAATTTCTGATTTAATTTCTAAGCCTGGACTTATTAATGTTGACTTTGCCGATGTGAAAACGATAATGTATGACAAAGGTTCAGCTTTAATGGGCATAGGTGTTGCAACTGGTGAAAACCGTGCGATTGATGCAGCTAAAAAAGCTATTTCTTCTCCATTGTTGGAAATTTCAATCGATGGGGCACAAGGTATATTAATGAATATATCTGGTGGACCAGATTTAAGTTTATATGAGGTCCAAGAAGCAGCCGATTTGGTGACAGAAGCAGCGGATGAAAACGTGAACGTCATCTTCGGAAATGTTATCAATGAACAACTAAATGAAGAAGTAGTCGTAACTGTTATTGCAACAGGTTTTGCTGAGGATAAAAAGCCTAGAAAAATGAATTCACGTCAACCGATATCCTATCAAAAGCCTGTTCATAGTCAAAAAAGTCATGAGCAAAAAAGTAACGAGGCACATGAAGAAACGGCAGCAGGGTTTGAACATAGTGATGATACATTAGATATTCCAACTTTTTTAAGAAATCGTAATCGAAAGTAAGTTAAGACGTCAATTTAAATTCGTATCTAGCTTTAATGTTGTTTTTACATTACTTAAATCTGTTATGGTCAGTCAACTCTCCTTGGGTAAATGATAGTTTGATAACTTATAGATGAAACATCGTTCAATTATTAAATAATTGGTCGGTGTTTTTTGTTTTGGGTTATTTATATGATTAAATTTGAGTATTGTATCCGAAATAAAAAGACTATGTGTCAAATAAAGCCCCGTTAATTTTATCAATGTCATTTTAATTACTTCAGATTATTTCTTTAAAAACTGTTTCCTCATTTTCGATGTCCACTTATTTAATGTCTAAAAATTATATTTGTATTTGGAAGTGTCACATGCCAATGCCGAATTTACTGTGAACATTTCTGACTTATGAAGGGAATGCATTGCTATTTCTCGTACAAATAAATTTTATACTTTTTGGCTCTGTTAAAGTTCACTGTTGAAAATTGAATATAATTGATAAAAAGTACGAGACTCCTGTGGGAAAGCTTGAGCTGAAGATCCACTTGGTAAAGTACTACTTTACCAAGTTAGCTGAAGCCAAACAACGGCAAAGAAGACACTGTGAAAATGAACGAAGTGACATTTGAACAGATGTCGCGCTTGTGCCTGTGGTGCAAAGAAGACACTGTGAAAATGAACGAAGTGACATTTGAACAGATGTCGCGCTTGTGCCTGTGGTGAACGCGAGTACCTTTTTATCAACAACAAGATTTAACAGAGCCTACTTTTTAATAAATAACTGCTAACTATCTTTTAAATCGTCATAAATTGTAATAAAATTAACTTTTTTAAGTACAAGAAATGACATGTTTTGGATGGTTCATTACATATACTAATGTTAATAGTAATCCTCTTATGAAGAAATGATTGGAATGATTTTCGTGATTATTTACCTAGACATTGTACTAGCCATCAGTACATATTGCCACTGGATTATCCTTCAGCTCACAGATCAATTAGTTAGATTAAATACAAAGTGGTATCGGATTTTAATAGGTAGTTTAGTTGCCTCAAGTATTATTCCTTTAACATTATTTTATCCTCATTCATTTTTTTCATCATGGATCAGTATATTCATTTTATCCATTGTAACGATATTGAGTACCTTTGGGATTCGCCATATTCGTTCAATCGGAAAAATTGTTTTTACATTTTACTTTGCAACATTCATTATTGGTGGTGGATTACTTGCTTTATATTTTGTTGGATATTTTACACAACATTATGTAAACGGAATCGCTTCGGTGAATATTTATAATGAAAAAGTGAATGGATTATTTGTTGTAATTGGGGCTCCTTTCATGTTGTTTTTTATCCGTTATTTAATGAAAAAATTTGCCAGGGATCAACTAGATTATGACCGGATTTATCGTGTGAAAGTCAATTTTAATGGACAAGGACATGAAACAAATGGCTTTATTGATAGTGGTAATCAATTAATGGATCCTATTTCGGGAAGACCGGTCGCTGTTTGTGATGAAGCATTTATTAAAAAGTTTTTTTCAAATAAAGATTGGACACAAATAAAAACAGCCTTAACCAAAAACAATTTAGACCTACTCCCAAATAATGTAAGAGCTTCCCTTTATGTTATCCCATTTCATACCGTTGATGGAAAAAGTCAAGTGATATACACGTTAAAACCGCAAGCGATGTCAATTTATTACCAAGGTAAACAATTAAATATAAAAAGAGTTTTAATTGGTATTAATTGGACATATTTAAAGGCAGATCAACGCTATGAATGTTTAATACATCCCGAAATGGTACATACATCAATCAATAAATCAGCATAAAAGAAATGAAAGGGTGAAATGTCATTTGGAAATTACGTTTATGGCTTAATAAAATGATTAATATTTTATTATTCAGAAGGGATGATATTTACTACATTGGAGGTAAAACGGTATTACCTCCACCACTAGAAAAAGATGAAGAAAAACAACTATTACATCAGTTATCTGGTGGGGACAAAGAGGCGCGAGCATTATTAATTGAACATAATTTACGTTTAGTTGTCTATATCGCTAGAAAATTTGAAAATACAGGTGTCCATATTGAAGACTTAATTAGTATTGGCTCTATTGGACTTATTAAAGCGGTGAATACTTTTAAAACCGATAAAAATATTAAATTAGCGACATATGCTTCACGTTGTATTGAAAATGAAATTTTAATGTATTTAAGAAAAAACAATCGATTAAAATCTGAAGTATCATTTGATGAGCCCCTTAATGTTGATTGGGATGGAAATGAGTTATTGTTATCGGATGTATTAGGTACAGAGGTAGACATTATTTCTAAGAGCTTGGAAACTAAAGTGGATAAACAGTTATTAATTAATGCATTATCAACATTAAATGATCGCGAAAAACAAATTATGGAAATGCGGTTTGGATTAGTGAATAAAGAGGAAAAAACACAGAAAGATGTGGCAGATATGTTAGGAATATCACAATCTTATATTTCTCGATTGGAGAAAAAAATAATTAAAAGGTTACAAAATGAATTTAAAAAAATGACTTAATACGTTAAGGCTTTGAACATGCATATTCGACACCAATAATTAAAATATTTTAAGTATTAGAATGTTTTGCAATGAATAAATTACCTCCCTTCAGGAAAAACTTACTTTGAGCAGTATGACATAATGGGAGGTAATAGAAAGTGCTTAAACATAAGGTAGAAATATGTGGAGTCGATACATCAAAACTTCCAGTATTAAAAAATGAGGAGATGCAACTATTATTCAAACAAATAGAGAGAAATGAAGATGTCAACGCTGCAAGGGATACGTTGATTAATGGTAATTTAAGATTAGTTCTAAGCGTGATTAAACGGTTTAATAATCGTGGTGAAAATGTTGATGATTTGTTTCAAGTTGGTTGTATTGGACTGATGAAATCAATTGACAATTTTGACTTAAAACATCAAGTGCGATTTTCAACGTATGCAGTTCCGATGATTATCGGGGAAATTAAGCGTTACCTTCGGGATAACAATCCTATAAGAGTTTCCCGTTCATTAAGAGATACTGCCTATAAGGCTTTACAAGTTCGTGAACGACTTATTAATAAAACACAAAAAGAACCGACACCTTTAGAAATTGCCGAGGAAATGGGAATTCCTCAGGAAGATGTTGTGTTTGCTATCGATGCGATTCAAGATCCAGTTTCCTTATTTGAACCAGTTTATAATGATGGTGGTGACCCTATTTATGTGATGGACCAAATAGGTGATGATAAGGAAACAAGTGTTGGATGGGATGATTTCTTGGCATTAAAAGAAGGATTATATCAATTAAACGATCGTGAAAAATTAATTTTAAATAAACGCTTCTTTCAAGGAAAAACACAAATGGAAGTAGCAGAGGAAATTGGTATATCACAAGCACAAGTATCGAGGTTAGAAAAGGCTGCAATCGAACAAATGAATAATGACATGTTTGCTTAAAAATTGACATACATTTTAGAAACAGTTAGGAGACTAACTGTTTTTTTGTGATCAAAATAATATAAATAGTTTTATGATGAAAACTTTCCCAATTTTATACATACATATGAATAATAAGGAGCTGATCAGATGATAACATTATCGGAGTTACAAAATAAAGAGGTAATCATGATAAGTTCTGGTAAAAAATTAGGGTTTATTGATGACTTGGAAATCGATGAACAATTGGGGGAAATTACCGCGCTTATTTTAATAGAGCGACAACAAAATGTAAATTTATTTAACAAAAGTAAACAAAAAATGATTAGTTGGCAACAAATAATCATTATTGGTGAGGACGTTATTTTAATTAATGAATGGAATGAATTACAAAAAAAGCTACCAAATCATCAAAATACGCCATGAAAAGCATGAAGAATTTGAAAAATATGATAGAATAAAGAGAAAGAAACATCATAGTAAACATTTAATCAATTGATAAAATTTTTTTAGGAGAGAAATGACAGAATGACAATATCAAGCAACATTGCAAACATTAAAAAAAACATGGAAAGGGCCTGTAAAAAAGTTAATCGACAAATGAATGATATAACAATTATCGGTGTTACAAAATATGTTACAATAGAACAAACAGAACAATTGCTTGCTGCAGGTATATTAGATATTGGAGAAAATCGTACAGAAGAAATGCTACGGAAACATGCCGAAATTCAGCAAAAGGCAAACTGGCATTTCATCGGTACATTGCAATCACGCAAAGTGAAGGATATTATTGCCAAAGTAAAAATGATTCATTCACTTGATCGACTATCTATTGCCAAACAAATAAATAGTCGCTCAGATAGAATTATCGATTGTTTTATCCAGGTGAATGTAAGTGGAGAAGAATCAAAACATGGTTTATCATCCGAAGACGTGGTACCATTTATTGAAGATGTTCAACAATATGAAAAGGTAAAAATTGTCGGGTTGATGACAATGGCCCCTCATATTGAAGATGAAGAGCGATTAAGGTCTGTTTTTCGAGAACTCGTAAAGTTAAGGGATGAAATAACAAGGAAACAATTTCCCCATGCGCCATGTACATTTTTGTCGATGGGGATGAGTAATGATTATCATATAGCCATTGAAGAAGGGGCAACACATATTCGAATTGGGTCAAAACTGTTTGAATAAATTATTAAAAGTTAGGGGAGATTGATATGAGTTTGGGTGATAAGTTTAAGAATTTTTTCAACTTGGACGACCAGTATGAGTACACGGAAGTCACAGTTGAAGAGGAGGAACCAGCTCCAATGGTAGAAAGGAAAAAAAATAAAAATGTCGTCAGTCTATCTTCAATTCAACAAACGAATTCAAAAGTAGTATTATGTGAACCACAATCGTATGATGAAGTACAGGAAATTGCTGACAATATATTGAACAAGCGTTCAATCGTCATTAATTTACAGCGGGTTGATTCTTATCAAGCAAAAAGAATTGTCGACTTTTTAAGTGGAACCGTATATGCTGTCAATGGTGATATTCAAAAGTTAGGGTTAGCAACGTTTTTATGTACACCAGAAAATGTTGATGTTTCTGGGGCAATTTCCAACAATGTATATGATGAGGATGGATTAGAAAAGGGATGGTAATGTTACATGGGTTTATTAGAATATGTGTTGTCGCAAGCAATGGTTTTATATAGTTATGTATTAATTGTTTATATATTAATGTCATGGTTTCCAGGGGCAAGAGAGTCTCAATTTGGCGTTTTTTTAGGAAGATTAAGTGAACCATATTTAGAGCAATTTCGTAAAATTATCCCACCGATTGGGATGATTGATATTTCGCCGATTATCGCTATTTTTGTTTTGCACTTTGCTAGACTAGGTTTACATATGTTATTTCAAATGTTAGGATGGTAAAAATTATTGAGTATTTACCAACATTATCGTAAACATGAACATCCTTTTGTTGATCAAGCACTCTCGTGGAAACAACAAGTTGAGGAAAAATTTATTTTCTATGTCACTGAATTTTTGGATCCCCGTGAACAGCAAATTTTGCAAATGATTATCGGTGAAAAAAATGAGGATATTCAAGTTTTATTTTATGGGGGAATAGAGGAATCCGAACGGAAACGCGCTGTCATTGCCCCTTTTTATGAGGAAATTTCAATTGATTTTTTTCAGTTAAAATTACTTGGGGCAACTTACCCAAGTAAGTTTGTCAATTTAACACATCGTGATATATTAGGCACATTAATGTCCCAGGGAATTGATCGAAGGGTAATTGGTGATATATTTGTAGATGACGGTCAATTTCATTTTTTTGTTACGAAGGAAATTGCCCCGTTTATCCAAATGTACATGACAAAAATTAATCAGGCGTCAATTTCCTTACAAGAAAAATCTTTAACTAGTCCATTGAAAAGCAAAGATATATGGGAACAGTCAACATATGTCGTGACGTCGTTGAGGTTGGACTTATTAGTTAAGGAAATATACCGTACATCGAGGCGACTAGCTTCTGAATTAATTAAAGCCAATAAAGTGAAGGTTAATTTTTCGGATGTTGATGATCCATCGATGCAAGTAATAGAACACGACTTACTTTCCGTAAGAGGTATGGGAAGAAGTAAAATAGTAAAAATAAATGGGACAACTAGAAAAAACAAGTTGCATATTACTGTTAAAAGATTAAAAGCTAGATAATTGTGGAAAAATATTGTCGAAAAGTATATGATAATGTATATAATAAAAGAAGACGTGTAACCATGATACTAATAAGCTAGATGGAATGAGGAGGTGTGTTCGATTGGCCCTATCACCATTAGATATTCATAATAAAGAGTTTTCCAAAGGGTTTTTTGGTTATAATGAAGATGAAGTGAATGATTTTTTAGATCAAATTATAAAAGATTATGAAATAGTCCTCAGGGAAAAAAAGGAATCTGAACAAAAGGTAAAGGAACTTCAGGAACAACTTGAACATTATTCAAGTATTGAAGGATCATTAAACCAATCAATCTTAATGGCCCAAGAAACTGCCGAGGAATGGAAATCAACTGCTGCAAAAGAATCTAAATTAATTATCAAGGAAGCTGAAAAAAATGCTGATCGGATTATTAATGAAGCATTGGAAGAGTCTAGAAAAAAAGTCATGGAAATTGAAAACATTAAGCGACAGGCAAAGGTTTTCCGAACGAGATTGAAAATGTTGATAGAAGCACAGTTGGATATGATCGATAATGATGACTGGGATCAGTTTGCAATGGATAATGAAGAGGGAAATGACTAGATTTATTTTTATAATTTAAACAATATTTTATCAATAAATGATAAAATTACCGGACTTATATTGTTATTTTTAATATGGTAAAACTATGATGAAAGAATAAGTATAAAGGTTGAGCTGGCATAGCGAATTAGGGGTTGGTGAAAGCCTAATGCAGGTCACTTTTAGAATATCGTTCTGGAGTATCTATCTGAAAGGTGAGTAAGATATGACGGTTCATTCCCGTTACGAATGTTGAGTGAATTTATTCTTCAGCGTTTAATTTTAAAAGGGTGGTACCGCGGGTTTCCTCGTCCCTTTCAGGGATGTGAGGATTTTTTTATACTTTTTTAGTGTTAAAAGGAGGAAAATGATATTGATGGATTATAAGGAAACATTATTAATGCCAAAAACAGAATTTCCTATGCGAGGAAATTTACCAAATAAAGAACCTGTGCGCCGTGAAGCATGGGATCAAGAACAAATTTATAAGCAAGTCCAAGCAAGAACTGAAGGGCGTCCATTGTTTGTTTTACATGATGGACCACCATATGCGAATGGTGATTTACACATTGGACATGCATTAAATAAAATTTTAAAGGATTTTATCGTCCGTTATAAATCAATGAATGGTTACCATGCCCCTTACGTTCCGGGCTGGGATACACACGGGTTACCAATTGAAACTGCGCTAACTAAACAGAAAAAAATTGACCGGAAAAAGATGAGCATTGCTGAATTTAGACAAATGTGTGCAGATTATGCAATGGAACAAATTGATAATCAGCGAACACAATTTAAACAACTAGGCATACGTGGTGATTGGGAAGACCCATACATTACCCTTAAAAAGGGCTATGAAGCTGCCCAAATTAAAGTTTTCGGGGAAATGGCGAAAAAAGGTTATATTTACAAAGGTTTAAAGCCAGTTTATTGGTCCCCATCTTCTGAATCAGCTTTAGCCGAGGCGGAAATAGAGTATAAAGATAAACGTTCTCCTTCAATATATGTTAGTTATGAAGTAACCAATGGGAATGGTATTATCCCTGAAGGGGCAGAAATTATTATTTGGACAACAACGCCCTGGACAATTCCAGCAAGCTTAGGAATTAGTTTGCATCCTGATTTGGAGTATGTTGTTGTAGAAGTTGGTGACAAACAATACGTTGTTGCCCATGATTTACTTGATTCTTTAGAAGAAGAATTAAAATGGGATAAAGCCAATGTTATTAAAACATTTATGGGACGTCAAGCAGATAAAATTATGGCAAAACATCCTTTTTATGAACGTGACATTTTAGTCATGTTAGGAACGCATGTCACAACTGAAGCGGGAACTGGTTGTGTTCATACTGCACCAGGACACGGGGAAGATGACTTTTATATTTCCCAGTCCTATGATATCGAGGCAATTTGTCCTGTTGATGAACAAGGGGTTTTTACAGATGAAGCTCCTGGATTTACAGGTTTATTTTATGATGATGCGAATAAAGTGGTGACTGAAAAATTAGATGAAGTAGGCGCTTTAATTTCCTTAAAATTTATTACACACTCATATCCACATGATTGGAGAACGAAGAAGCCAACGATTTTCCGGGCAACCTCCCAATGGTTTGCATCGATTAAAGATTTTCGTAAAAACATTTTAGATGAAATTAAAGAGGTTCAATGGTATCCACATTGGGGAGAAACAAGAATTTATAACATGGTACGTGATCGTGAAGATTGGTGTATTTCCCGTCAAAGAACATGGGGGGTTCCTATCCCAGTCTTTTATGGTGAAAATGGTCAGCCAATTATAACAGATGAAACTGTTGCCCATGTGTCGAAATTATTCGCCAAACATGGATCTAATATTTGGTTTGAAAAAGAAGCAAAGGAATTGTTACCGGAAGGGTTTACTTCTGAACATAGCCCTAATGGAATATTTACAAAAGAAACAGATATTATGGATGTTTGGTTTGATTCTGGTTCATCACATGAAGCAGTATTATTACATCGTGAAGGTCATCGACGTCCAGCAGATATTTATTTAGAAGGAAGTGACCAATATCGTGGTTGGTTTAATTCTTCTTTATCAACATCTGTAGCCGTGACAGGAAAAGCACCATATAAAAGTGTCCTAAGTCATGGTTTTGTCTTAGATGGTGAAGGCCGAAAAATGAGTAAATCCCTAGGAAATATTATTGCACCTGCTAATATCCAAAAACAACTTGGGGCAGATATTTTACGTTTATGGGTGGCATCAGTTGATTATCAAGCAGATGTGAGAATCTCCCAAGATATTTTAAAACAAGTATCTGAAAATTATCGTAAAATTCGTAACACTATTCGCTTTTTATTAGGTAATTTACGCGATTTTGATGCGAAGAAAGATGCGATAAAAGAGGCAGATTTAGAAGAAATTGATCGTTATATGTTATACCGACTTCAAAAATTGGTTAAGCATGTAAAAGAAAATTATGAACAATATGATTTTGCTACTGGTACCCATGATATTCACCATTTTATGACTCTTGATTTAAGTGCTTTTTATTTAGATTTTGCTAAAGATATTTTATATATTGAGGCGGCTGATAACCATCGTCGCCGAAGCATTCAAACAGTGTACTATGAAACGTTAACTACTTTAGTGAAATTATTAGCACCAATTATCCCGCATACAACAGATGAGATTTGGGAGCATATTAATGGTGCGGAGGCAGACAATGTTCAATTGACGGATATTCCTGAACCAAGAGAAATAGAAAATTTCCCAGACGAGTTAGTAGAAAAATGGCACCATTTTATGAATGTGCGTAGTGATGTTTTAAAAGGACTAGAGGAAGCGAGAAATGATAAAACAATCGGTAATTCTCTTGAGGCAAAAGTTACAATTGAGGCAAAAGATGACGTGACAAAACAAGTGTTGAACTCAATTGCCCATCTTCATCAATATTTAATTGTTTCTGAAGTAGTGTTGAACGAGGCACATCCAGAGGCTAAAGATTATCAATATATTAAGATGTTTGTTGAAAAACACCCTGGTGAAAAATGTAGCCGCTGTTGGACAATGTCCGAAACAGTTGGTGATCATGAACAACATCCGGAACTGTGTACACGTTGTGTAGAAGTGGTGGAGACCCATTATAGTCATTTAATAAAGTAAATTTGACAATTATTTATTAGACGGCTGACTTTTTGATCAACAGAAAGAAGTCAGTCGTTTTTTTAACGTTTTTCTTGAATAAATTTCCTGAAATCTATATTGTTATTGATAGGTTAGATGTCAACATGCTTTAGTGGAGGGTAGTTAAATGATTCGCTATTATTTAATTGCATTAAGTGTAATATTATTAGATCAGTGGACGAAATGGATTGTTATACAAAAGATGGAGCTACATGAACAAATTCCAATCATCGAAGGTTTTTTCTCGATTACATCACATCGAAACAGTGGGGCTGCTTGGGGAATACTACAAAATCAAATGGTTTTCTTCTATTTAATTACCGTTGCAGTCGTTATCGGAATCATTTATTATGTTCATAAACATTTACGAGGTAAATTAGCTTTATTGGTTGCGATGGGCCTCATTTTAGGAGGGGCAATAGGTAATTTTATTGATCGACTTTTTAGAAAAGAGGTCGTTGATTTCTTAGATTTTATAATTATTAGATATAATTTTCCGATTTTTAATGTTGCTGATTCTGCCCTTGTTGTAGGTGTGTGTTTATTTATTATTTTTTCACTAATTGAAGATAGAAAGCAGAAGGGACAGGAAATCGCGTGAACAGTAATACTTGGCACGTAACGGAAAGTGAAAAAGGTGAAAGACTTGATAAATTATTAGTGAATCTTCAAAAGAATATGTCCCGTCATCAAATTCAAAACCTAATTAAACAAAAAAGAGTGTTCGTCAATGGGAAGATAAAAAAAGCGAATTATATATGTCGAGTGGATGATTACATCACTTGGGAAATGGAACAAATTGATCAGAATGCAAAAATTGAAGCTGAAAATTTACCATTATCAATTATTTATGAGGATGATTCTGTCATTGTCCTAAACAAACCCCAGGGAATGCTTGTCCATCCAACTAATACGGTAAAATCGGGTACTTTAGTTAATGCATTAATGTTTTATACAAAAAATTTATCAACATTAAGTGGAGATGATCGACCAGGTATAGTCCATAGGTTGGATAAGGATACGAGCGGAGTTATCGTTATTGCAAAGAATAATGACGCTCATGAGCACTTAAAAAACCAATTTCAAAATCGTACAGTTAAAAGAGTCTATGAAGCTGTCGTTTTCCACGAATTAACACATGATCAAGGAGTAATTAAGGCTCCGATTGGCAGGGATCCTAAAAATCGATTACAAATGACAGTTATTGATGGAGGGAAAGATGCCGAAACTCATTATAAAGTGTTGCAAAGATTTTCAAATATGACGCATGTTCAATGTGAATTAGTAACTGGTCGAACTCATCAAATACGGGTTCATATGAAATACATTAAACATCCGATTGTAGGAGACCCATTGTACTGTAGGAAAAAGTCACATTTAATTTCCTATCAGGCACTATTTGCCAAGCGGCTATGTTTTCATCATCCAAAAACAAATGAATGGCAATGTTACATGACTGACACGCCCAT
>DAMCTP010000039.1:0-29403 GCA_032113595.1 Pseudogracilibacillus sp. | reverse complement strand
GCAAAAAAAGCACATGAAGGACAGTCTCGTAAATCAGGCGAACCGTATATAGTACATCCAGTACAAGTAGCGAATATTTTAGTTGATTTAGAAATGGATCCAGAAACAATTGCCGGTGGTTTTTTACATGATGTTGTGGAAGATACTATGATTGAATTAACTGAAATCGAGGAGAATTTCAACTCTGAAGTTGCTATGCTCGTTGATGGGGTAA
Source organism: Pseudogracilibacillus sp. (assembly GCA_032113595.1). Lineage (GTDB taxonomy): Bacteria > Bacillota > Bacilli > Bacillales > Amphibacillaceae > Pseudogracilibacillus. The sequence continues at coordinate 29,189 of DAMCTP010000039.1, read as the reverse complement.
CAAAATTAGATAAAATTAAATATAAATCTCAAGAATCATTACAGGCAGAGACACATCGTAAAATGTTTGTCGCCATGGCGAAAGATATTCGGGTTATTTTAATAAAAATTGCCGACAGATTACATAATATGAGGACATTAAAATATTTATCACCTGATAAACAACAAAGAATTGCAAAAGAAACCTTGGAAATCTTTTCACCACTCACACATCGTTTAGGTATCTCGACGATTAAATGGGAACTAGAAGATATTGCCTTTCGATATCTACAACCACAACAATATTATCGTGTCGTTCAGTTAATGAAACAAAAACGTGATCATCGGGAACAGTATATTGATGAAGTGATGAGCGTCATTAACGAAGAATTAAAGAAGGTTAAAATTGCTGCTGAGATATCTGGCCGACCAAAACATATTTATAGCACTTTTCGTAAGATGAAAGTGCAAAATATAGAATTTAATGAAATTTATGATTTGCTAGCTGTTCGTGTCATCGTTAATAGTATTAAAGATTGTTACGCTGTTTTGGGAATAATACACACTTTTTGGAAGCCAATGCCTGGCCGATTTAAAGATTATATAGCGATGCCGAAACCAAATTTATATCAATCATTACATACAACAGTTATTGGTCCGAAAGGTGATCCACTAGAAGTACAAATTCGGACAAAAGAAATGCATAAAATTGCAGAATATGGGATTGCAGCCCACTGGGCATATAAAGAAGGAATGAATTTAAAAAATAATAAAAAGAGTTTTGAAGATAAGCTGTCATGGTTCAGAGAAATTTTAGATTTCCAAAATGAAACTCACGATGCGGAAGAGTTTGTTGAATCTTTAAAAATCGATTTATTTTCAAACATGGTTTATGTTTTTACACCAAAAGGTGATGTAATCGAATTACCTTCGGGTTCAGTCCCACTTGATTTTGCTTATCGTGTTCATACTGAAATTGGCAATAAAACAGTTGGAGCACGTATTAACGGTAAAATGGAGCCGTTAGATTATGAGTTAAAAAATGGTGATATTGTTGAAGTAATCACTTCTCGTCATTCCTATGGTCCGTCACAAGATTGGCTGAAAATTACGCAATCTTCAAAGGCAAAAAATAAAATTAAACAATATTTTAAAAAACAACGACGTGAGGAAAACGTTGATAAGGGAAAGCAGGAAGTCGAACAAATTATTATCGATATGGGACTTCAACCAAAAGACGTATTGACAGAAAAAAATTTAACACGTGTGTTGGAACGATTTAATTTAGCGAATGAAGAAGATATGTATGCTGCTGTGGGCTATCAAGGGATTACTGCTTCACTAATTGTGACACGATTGACAGATGATATTAGGAAGGAGAGCGAATCCGGGCAATTAGAAGAAGTGATTGAAAAGGTAAAAAGTACTGTACAGGAAAAGACTTTTTCAAAATCTGTTGATGATTCTGGGATTATTGTAGAAGGGGTAGACAACGTTTTAGTAAGGTTGTCTAAGTGCTGTAACCCCGTTCCATATGATGAAATCGTTGGCTATATAACAAAAGGAAGAGGGGTATCAGTTCATCGAAAAGATTGCCCAAACATGCAAAATGAAGAAGCAAAACAACGTTTCTTGGATGTGAAGTGGGAAACTAATGTCACGTCAAACAAAGATTATCCACTCGATTTAGAAATTTCCGGCTATGATCGTCATGGTTTATTAAATGAAGTGCTACAAATTATTAATGGAACTAATACGCAAATTAGTTCTGTTAGTGGACGTGCTGACAAAAATAAAATTGCTCATATTCATTTAACGATATTAATTAAAAACACAGACCATTTACAATATGTTGTTGAAAAAATTAAACAAATAAAAGATATTTACGCAGTGACAAGAACCGTTCACTAGTCCTAAAAGATAGGAGGCATTAGACGTGAGAGTTGTTATTCAAAGAGCAAAAAATGCAAGTGTTACGGTAAACGGTGAAGAAATTGGTGCAATTGATAATGGATTTGTTGTTCTCGTTGGTATAATGGAAGAGGATTCTGTTAAGGATATTGAGACAATCATACAAAAATTAATTCATTTACGGATTATTGCAGATGAACAAGGTAAAATGAATCGTTCTTTATTAGATGTAAAAGGGAGTATATTATCTATCTCACAATTTACACTTTATGCTGATACGAGAAAAGGAAGAAGACCAAGTTTTACTAAGGCTGCTAAGCCCGAAAAGGCGAATCATTTGTATGACCGGTTTAATGAACTCTTAAGGTTACAAGGAATCTATGTCGCAACCGGTGAATTTGGTGCAATGATGGATGTACAATTAACGAATGTTGGTCCCGTTACAATTATCTTAGAGTCAAAGGACGGTCAAATCATTTAATATATGTTTTGGGAATAAAATGATGATTTTTTGGTTAAATCATCTTAACTTCTTGACACAATCAATGATACAAATTATGATTAATTACAGTAAAAGAATCACAAATCTAATGATAGAAAAAGTAGTTAGAATAAATGTGGAAAGAGAAAAATACATTTGCTGAAAGTATTTACACAAATTTTTCTAATGAATGACATTCTTGAAGAACTATATTGAATTTAAGTAAATATAGTCGTTTGACGGGCGTTAACTGTTTAAAAGTGAGTGTAATGATTTTATTACATTAATTAGGGTGGCAACACGGGTAATCTCGTCCCTTTTTCGAAAGAAAATGGGTTGGGATTTTTTTATTTTTCTAGGAATGAACAATCCAACCTCTTAATCCATTAAGTATACCTTCTCAAATAATTGGGGAAATACCAATTAAGAAATAACTCAGGTTCATAAGGTTTTCCTTTCGCAGTCGGGAGACTAAAACCTTAAATATAATCTATAAGGAATGAAAAGGATGAATTTAAAAGCCCCACGTGGAACAGATGATCTTTTGCCAAATACGACGAAAAAATGGCAATATGTTGAAAGTGTTTTACGAAATCTAAGCAAACAGTTTAATTACGGTGAAATTCGCACACCTTTATTTGAACATACAGAAGTTTTTCAACGTGGTGTTGGTGATACGACTGATATTGTGCAAAAAGAAATGTACACATTTAAAGATAGAGGTGGAAGGAGTGTTACGTTAAGACCTGAAGGAACCGCTTCTGTTGTCCGTTCTTATGTTCAACATAAATTATATGGTTCTCCAATTCAGCCAACAAAACTATTTTACTTTGCTGAAATGTATCGTTATGAAAGGCCACAACAAGGCCGTATGAGACAGTTCCATCAATATGGAGTCGAAGTATTAGGTAGTGATGACCCTAGTATTGATGCAGAAGTAATTGCATTAGCCATGACACTTTACAAACAATTAGGTTTAAAAAATATTAAGTTAGTCATTAATAGTTTAGGGGATAATGAAAGTAGAAATATTCACCGCCAAGCACTAATTGAACATTTCACTCCACATATTGGGGAACTTTGTCCTAACTGTAATAATCGATTATTAACTAATCCTTTACGTATTTTAGATTGTAAAGAAGACATTGGCCATTCTTCAATGAAGGGTGCCCCTTCCGTGTTAGATTTTTTAAATGATTCGTCGAAACAATATTTTGAACAAGTTAGGAGCTACTTAGATGAATTGGAAATTCCTTATGTTGTAGACCCAACCTTAGTACGTGGTTTGGACTATTATAACCATACTGCATTTGAAATAATGTCTGAGGCAGAAGGTTTTGGTGCAATCACGACATTGCTTGGTGGAGGTCGTTATAACGGACTTGTTGAACAGTTAGGTGGTCCAGCAACTCCAGGTATTGGTTTTGGTATGGGAATAGAGCGCCTTATGCTAGCATTAGAAGCTGAAAAAATCGAGCTACCGATTACCGAAGGGATTGATATCTATTTTATCGCTCTAGGAGATGAGGTTCAAAAACATGCTGTTAAATTAGTTCATGAACTCCGTTTACATGGTTTTTCGGTGGAAAAGGATTATAACAACAGAAAAATGAAAGCCCAATTAAAAATGGCTGATCGATTACAGGCAAGTTATACACTTATTTTAGGTGAAGATGAATTAAAGGCTAATAATATGACTGTTCGATCAATGAAGACGAGGGAGCAATTTAACATTCAAATTGACGATTTAATCGGAACGATGGAAAAAGAATTAGGGAGGACTAGCAAGTGACAGAACGTATTTATGCGGGAACTTTAAGTGAATCAAATGTCGATGAGACTATTTTATTAAAAGGTTGGGTTCATCGTAGAAGGGACTTAGGTGATTTAATTTTTATTGATTTAAGGGACCAGTCTGGTATCGTTCAAATTGTTTTTAATCCAGACTATTCTAAGCAATCGTTAGAAATTGCTGAAAGATTACGAAGTGAATATGTTATTGAAGTCGAGGGAAAAGTAATCAAAAGGGACGAAGCAACAATCAATCCAACTATTGATACGGGTAAAATAGAAGTGACAGTATCTCGTGTTAATGTGTTAAATAAGTCGAAAGCATTACCATTTTTAATTCATGAGGCCCAAGATGTTTCTGAAGATTTGCGACTAAAATATCGTTATATTGATTTACGTCGTGAAGAGATGCAAAAAACTTTTCAAATTCGGCATAAAATCACTAGTTCCATTCGTGAATTTTTAAATGGTGAACAATTTTTAGAAATGGAAACACCAATTTTGACAAAAAGTACACCTGAAGGAGCGCGTGACTATTTAGTACCAAGCCGGGTTCATCCAGGGGAATTTTATGCATTGCCACAATCTCCACAACTATTTAAGCAGTTATTAATGATGAGTGGTTTTGAGAAGTATTATCAAATTGCCCGTTGTTTTCGTGATGAGGATTTACGGGCCGATCGACAACCTGAATTCACACAACTTGATATTGAAGCTGCCTTTGTGACAAATGAAGACATCATAATTTTGGTAGAAAAGATGATGAAAAAATTATTGTTAGATGTTTTACAAAAGGATATCAAAACACCATTTCCTAGAATGAGTTATGATGAAGCAATGGAACGTTTCGGATCTGATAAACCTGATACTCGTTTTGATATGGAATTAATTAATGTAACGGACATCGTGGAAAACAGTGAATTTAAAGTATTTAGTCAACCCGCCCAAACTGGTGGAAAAGTGGCTTTACTTAATGTGAAAGGCAATGCAGATCAATTTACCCGAAAAGATATTGACGAAGGGTTATTGGATTTTGTGAAAACATATGGCGCAAAGGGTCTAGCTTGGGTAAAAATTGCTAATGGCGATATGACAGGTCCAATCGCGAAGTTTTTTTCTGAGGAAGAAAAGAAGGCTATTTTTGACCGGGCTTCTGTTAATGATGGGGATTTGCTACTGTTTGGAGCGGATAAACCGAATATTGTTCATAATAGTTTAGGTGCTTTACGATTAAAATTGGGAAAAGACTTAAAATTAATTAATGAAGATGTTTTTCACTTTTTATGGATCATTGATTGGCCATTACTTGAATATGATGAGGATTCTAAACGTTATGTTGCGGCACATCACCCGTTTACTTCACCCCTAAACAAGGATAAGGAAAAATTAATATCGGATCCCGCAAGTGTTCGTGCAAATGCCTATGACATTGTGTTAAATGGTTATGAGCTTGGTGGTGGGTCAATCCGGATCAATGAAAGGGAATTACAAGATAAGATGTTTAAAGTATTAGGTTTTTCTGAGGAATCCGCAAAAGAGCAATTTGGCTTTTTACTTGATGCATTACAATATGGCGCTCCGCCACATGGGGGTGTTGCATTAGGGCTTGATCGTATCGTTATGTTATTGGCAAGAAAATCGAATATAAGAGATACAATTCTATTTCCTAAGACAGCATCAGCATCAGATTTATTGACGAATGCACCAAGTGAAGTTAGTGAAGCCCAGTTAGGGGAATTATCTATTGCTTTGACAACTATTGATGATGAGGAATAAAAAAGGAGACCTTTCCGACTGTGGAAGGGTCTTTGCTTTATGATTATGATTTATCGGTATTTTTTCCTATCAGTTGGACCCTTGAACATACTGTTCAAGGTTGCCATTCTTATCCATTTTAAATTTTGGCGTATGATAATGACCGCCCTTATCATCTAGGACGGACATTTTTCGGGCACGGTCCATTATTTGAATAAACATTTTATAGTCTTCCTCAATGGTGGCTAATTTACTTTTTGTTGCCTTTAGCTCTCGTTCTAATTCATTAATTCTTAAATCATCTTGACTACTCTTTCTTTGTAACTGTTCTACCTTATTATTTGATTGATTGTAAGCATAATAGTTTTGTTGAATTGATTGCAAAAATTCAATGACATCTGCAAAAGTGATGGATTCATGCTCAAGTAGTAAAGTTGATTGCTCACTACTTTTTTTAATCTCATGCTGCCGCTTTTTATTTACTAAAACTTGATTTGCGTTTGATTGCTTGTCACTTGCATTAACTAATGCACGCTTCTTTTCTTTTCGATGTCTTTTAGCAAGGTCAATTGCTTGTATATAACGATTCCTTACTTCAGCATTCCAGCGAAAACCACATGCTGCTGATGTACGATTTAATTCATCGCCAACTTCCTCAAAGGCATTTAATTGGGTGCTACCTTCTCTTATGTGTCGTAGTACAGTTTCTGCTAGCAATAAATCATCTTCATGTGACCATGCATCTTGTCTTACCTTGGCCATAATAACTCTCCTTTTAAACTAGGATAACTTCCTAATTTTGTTGTTTAACATCCACTTGTAAGTTGTTATTTATTATGACCGTATATTAAAATTTTTATACAAACTAATAGATTTTTTCATTATAAATCATGAAAAATGGGAGCATTAATTTTTATTTTTTCGTTGTTGAAGATTTTCATATACGTTTTTTAAAGATTGTTCGAATTTACTATTATCTTTCGGAACATAATATTGCTGATGACTGATATTATCAGGCAAGTATTGTTGAGGAATCCATCCGCCTTCAACATTATGGGGATATTGATAATTAATGCCGCGACCGATGTTTTTAGCACCAAAGTAATGGGAATCTTTTAAATGGGCGGGAACTGCACCAGTTTTACCTTTTCTAATATCTGAAATCGCATGATCTAACCCTTTGTAGGCACTATTTGATTTCGGAGATAAAGCAAGTTCAACGACAGCAACACTTAACGGAATTCTCGCTTCTGGAAACCCCAGTCTTTCCGCAGCATGAACAGCGGCTAATGCTCTTGGTCCCGCTTGTGGACTTGCTAGACCAATATCTTCATAGGCAATGACGACAAGACGCCTAGCAATACTATCTAAATCTTCCGCCTCTATAAGTCGGGCCAAATAATGGAGAGAGGCATCTACGTCACTTCCACGGATAGATTTTTGAAAAGCAGATAATACGTCGTAATGAGCATCACCATCTTTGTCGTGGGAGAAACTCTTTTTTTGCATACATTGTTCAGCTGTTTTTAATGTAATATGAATCGTGCCATCACTATTTTTAGGGGTTGAAATAACCGCCAATTCGATTCCATTTAGAACTGCTCTTAAATCACCATTGGAACTATTCAGAAAATGATCAATGGCTAATTCATCTATATCAATTTGTTTATTACCATATCCGTTATCCCTATCGGTTAGAACATTGGAAATCATCGCTTTCATATCTACAGACGATAACGGGTTTAATTCAAATAAATGGCATCTACTACGAATCGCCGGATTAATAGAATGGTAAGGATTACTTGTAGTACACCCGATTAATGTCACAATGTTTTCTTCCAAATGGGGTAACAAAAAGTCTTGTTTTTGCTTATCAAGTCGGTGGACTTCATCTAAAATAAGGATGAGGTTTCCTGTCATTTTAGCTTCTTCAACGACTATTTCCATATCTTTTTTCTTGTGGATCACAGCGTTTAATTTCCGAACCGGAATGCCTAAACTGTTAGCAATGGCAAAAGCTAACGATGTTTTACCAGTACCGGGCGGACCGAATAAAATCATCGAGGCAATAGTATTAGCCTCAACCATACGGCGGATTATTTTTCCTTTGCCAACTAAATGTTGTTGTCCGATTATATGATTGATATGATTTGGTCTCATTCTGAGTGCTAGGGGTTGATTATTCATATATTGAACGTCCTTTATAGTAAGATTATCCTTAGGGTAGACTTGTATTCATTAAAATGCAAGAACTATGTACAACGTGTTATAATATTGGTTGAACGAATAATGATAAAATGATTATATGGTCATTGAAAAAACGATTAATGAGGTGCAAAAATGAAAATATCGACAAAGGGTAGATATGGGTTAACCATTATGATGGAATTGGCAAGACAGTTTGGTCAAGGTCCTGTCTCTTTAAAAACGATTGCTACCTCTAAAAATTTATCCACACATTATTTGGAACAAATTGCAACACCTTTAAGGAATGCCGATTTAATAAAAAGCATTCGAGGAGCATATGGTGGTTATGTGTTAACTAATGAACCTAATGATATTTATGTAGGTGAAATTATCCGAGTGTTAGAAGGTAAAATTACACCAGTTGAAGGAATAAAAAATGATGAACCTGCTTTACAAACTTTATGGATACAAATTAGAGATGCCGTAAAAGATGTATTAGATGGAACGACGCTACAACAATTAATTGATAAGGATGAGGAAAAAAAAGATTCTTATATGTTTTATATTTAATAAGGAAGGAAGATTTCATTGATCTATCTTGATCATGCCGCTACAACTCCTGTACATCCCGAAGTGCTAGAACAGATGTATCAATTAGAAAAGGACTTATATGGTAATCCTTCAAGCATCCATGCAGCCGGAAGGGAATCTAAATTTTATTTAGACGATGCAAGAAGTTACTTAGCATCTACTATCAATGCGAATGAACAAGAGATATTTTTTACAAGCGGTGGTACAGAAGCGAATAACCTAGCGATTATTGGTACTGTGATGGCTAATGAACATAAAGGTAATCATATAATTACTTCAGCCCAAGAACATCATGCCATCTTGCATATTATGGAATTTTTACAATCAAAGGGATTTCATGTGACATATTTGCCCGTGAATGAAGATGGCCAAATTAATCCTAATGATTTAACGAGAACATTAACAAATCAAACAATTTTAGTATCTATTATGACAGCTAATAATGAAACTGGTGTGATCCAACCAATTAAAGAAATAGCCAACATACTTGAAGGTCACCAAGCTTATTTCCATACAGATGCTGTCCAGGCATTTAGTATGTTACCAATCAATGTGAAAAAAATGGGAATCGATTTATTATCGACATCTGCCCATAAATTGTCAGGCCCTAAGGGAATTGGATTTTTATATAAACGTAAAGAAGTAGAGTTACAGCCCTTACATTATGGTGGCAAACAAGAAAGAAAACTTCGTCCCGGTACAGAAAACATGATTGGGGCTGTTGGCTTCCAACATGCAGCCAAAATAGCAATTGATAATCAAGAAAAGTACAGTGAAATTTTTTCTATATATAAGGAATTGTTTTTACAAACTCTCCTTGAGGAAAAAGTTAAGTTTTCAGTAAATGGTGACACTAATCAATCTATAGCAACGATCGTAAATTTATATTTTCCCAACATTTCATCTGAAGTGTTATTAACTAATTTAGATCTGGAAAATGTCGCTGCCTCAAGTGGAAGTGCATGTACTGCCGGGTCAGTTGAACCGTCCCATGTATTAAAATCAATGTTCGGTCAATCAAGCGAAAGAATAAAGGGCTCTATTAGATTTAGTTTTGGTCATTTAAATTCTAAGGAAAATGTGAAAGAGGCTGCAAAAATACTAGCCAAAATTGTCAAACGATTAAATCGTTAAAGGGTGAAAGATTTTATGAAGGAAAAAATTCGTGTCGTCGTAGGCATGAGTGGTGGTGTAGACTCATCAGTTGCAGCATTACTGTTAAAGCAACAAGGATATGAAGTCATCGGTGTGTTTATGAAAAATTGGGATGACACTGATGAAAGTGGTTTCTGTAGTGCAACGGAAGATTATGAAGATGTTGTTAAAGTATGTAACGACATAGGAATCCCTTATTACTCTGTTAATTTTGAAAAACAGTATTGGGATAAAGTGTTTACCTACTTTTTAGAAGAATATCAATCGGGAAGAACCCCAAATCCCGATGTAATGTGTAATAAGGAAATAAAATTCAAAGCATTTTTGGATTATGCAATATCAATTGGTGCCGATTATGTAGCAACAGGACACTATGCGCAAATAAGTCGTGAAAATGGACTAATTGCTTTAAAACGTGGTGCAGATGAAAATAAGGATCAGACATATTTTTTAAATCAATTAACAGCAGATGTGCTAGAAAGAATTATGTTTCCAATTGGCCATTTACAAAAAGAAGAAGTGCGAATAATTGCTACTGAAAATCAACTTGCAACTGCAAAGAAGAAAGACAGCACAGGTATCTGTTTCATAGGAGAACGCGATTTTAAACAATTTTTGAGTGAATATTTGCCCGCACAAAAAGGTACGATGAAAACGTTAAAAGGGGAAATTATCGGAGAACATGATGGTTTAATGTACTATACGATAGGACAAAGACATGGTTTAGGCATTGGTGGGGAAGGTGAAGCATGGTTTGTTGTAGGTAAAAATGTTGCCGAGAACACGTTATATGTGGGACAAGGAAAAAATAATGAACATTTATATTCTCATGGTTTAATAGCTTCTAAAGTTAATTGGATTCATCATGGTCCAACTGTAAAATCTATTACTTGTACGGCAAAATTCCGTTATCGACAAAAAGATCAATTTGTGGATGTTACACCTTTAAATGATGGCACTTATAGGGTTGACTTTCATGAAAAACAACGTGCGATTACTCCAGGGCAAGCCGTTGTTTTTTATGAGGAAGATGTTTGTCTAGGTGGAGGAACGATTGATCACGTATTAAAAAACAGCGAGAAATTACTCTATATTTGATAGTATCCTTAATGAAAGTCGAGGTCATTAGTTCTCATGCAACAAATGAATCGAATTAAAAGTGCATTGCAGAATGAAAATTATGATGAAGCAGCAAAAATATTCTTTCGTTTAATCAAGGATTCTCCAGATGAACCGCTTCATTATATTAATTTTGCCAATCTATTATTAGAATTAAATCAATTAGATCAAGCAAAGCACTTTTATGATATAGCGATAGAAAAAGATGCTACCTCAGCAACAGCGATTTATGGCATCGCCCAATTTCATTACAAAAAAGGACAATTTGTTCAGGCTGCTTCTAAGTTTCAACAGGCGATATCATTAGGATTAGAACATAGTGATAATTATTACATGCTTGGTTTAAGTTTTATACAACAGAATCACTTTAAAATGGCACTACCATATTTATTGCGGGCAATAGAATTAGATGAGACAGTGGAGAAACTTTTTCAATACGGACTTGCACTTGCACAGGCTCAACATATAAAAGAAGCAAAAGCGATTTTACAAAAAGTAGTTGAGAAAGATAGTAAACATGCTGACGCAATGTATAATTTAGGAATCATTGCCTTTCATGAAGATGATTTAAAATGGGCGGAAGAATTGATTACTAGGGCATTGTCTATACAACCAGATCATTTATTAGCAAAACGTGCTTCACGAATACTACAGGGTGAATGATTGTCTGAATGAGTAAGCGGGGTTTTAATGATGAATCAAAATGAACCAATAATTGAAACAGAACGTGGCTTTATTAAGGGTGAAATTATGTTCACAATATTTGAAAATAAAGCAGATCAATTTGCGATTGCTAAAATTAAAATTCATGATACAAATGAACCTTACGAAGAAAAAGAAATAGTTGGTAAAGGTCATTTTGCCCATTTGCAACAGGGAACCATTTATCAGTTCTTTGGAAACTTACACAAACATTCCTCATATGGTCTACAATACAATGTCGTGGCATATGAGTCATATGTCCCTAAGACAAGCGAAGGACTTATCCAGTATTTGTCTAGTGATTTATTTCCCGGGGTCGGTAAAAAAACTGCCCAATCGATTGTTGAATTACTTGGCGACAATGCAATCACTGAAATATTAGAAGACCCTGATACGTTATTTAACATACGACATATGAAAAAAAAGACGATCAAAACATTTATTTCAAATTTACAAGAAAATCAAGGTTTTGAACAAGTAGCGGTCCTATTAACCTCTTACGGTATTAGTTTAAAAATGGCCCAACAATTGTATAGTATTTATAAAGAAAAAACATTGTCACTAATTAAAGAAAACCCCTACACATTTGCGATTGATATTGAAGGCTTTGGTTTTCCAACCGCCGATAAAATTGCCCAGTTTAATCAAATTTCAAAAACAAACCACCATCGTATACAAGCAAGTTGCATTTATGCTTTACAGCAAAGTATTTTAGATGGTCACGTTTATTTACCAAAACATCAATGTGTCGAATCGATGAAAATGATTTTACAAGAATCAACGATTTCCGATGACATGATTGATGAACAAATAGGGGAAATTAATGAATTAGAACGGATTGTTATTGAAAATGATAATCTCTATTTACCAAGTCTTTTTTATGCTGAAAAACATTTTAGTACCCATGTAACAAGGTTAATGAATCAACCAATTGAAATGTCTGTAACAGACGCTGAATTAATGAAGTTAATCGGTAAAACTGAAGAATCGGAGGCAATCAGTTATGGAATGGAACAATTTGAAGCAATTAAACGTGCCATCCACTCAAAACTTATGATCTTAACTGGTGGTCCCGGTACAGGAAAAACAACCGTGGTGAAAGCTATTTTAACTGCATTTGCTTCGATCCATCAATTATCAGTTCATCAAAAGGACTATAAAAAGGCTTCAGAATTTCCTTTTATATTGGCTGCCCCAACCGGAAGGGCAGCTAAACGTTTACAACAATCTACTGGTATGAAAGCGATGACGATTCATCGATTACTTGGTTGGGATGGTAATGACTATTTTGAAAAAAATGAACACGAACAATTATCTGGAAAATATATTATTATTGATGAATTTTCAATGGTAGACACTTGGCTTGCGAACCATTTATTTAAAGCGATTCCGGATGATATGCAAGTGTTGTTAGTTGGTGATGATGACCAATTACCATCAGTAGGTCCAGGACAAGTGTTAGCAGACATGTTACATAGTAAGTTGATTCCGACAGCGAGGTTAACAGAAATATACCGCCAAAAAGATGGTTCGAAAATTATTCAATTGGCCCACCAAATAAAAATGGATGATTGTTCGATGGAACAAATTCAAAACGATAAAGATTTTAGTTTTATTAATTGTTATGATGACCAGGTAATAGATGTGATGATAAAGGTGATCCAAAAGGCGATTAATAAAGGAATCGAATTTAAAAATATTCAAATTTTAGCACCAATGTATAAAACAGCTGCCGGAATCAATGCAATAAACACTCATATTCAACAGCTAGTCAACCCAAAATCTTCAAGGAAAAGAGAACGATTTTTTAATGATGTCATTTATCGTGAAGGAGACAGAGTAATTCAGTTGGTGAATCAACCTGAAGATGATGTCTATAATGGTGATATTGGAGAAATTATCAAAATCGTCAAGCCATCTGAAAATGATGATAATGAAGAACAAATTGTTGTTACCTATGATGAAAATGACGTTGTTTACACAAGAACAAACTATGTAAATTTCACCCATGCTTATTGCATTTCTATTCATAAATCCCAAGGAAGTGAATTCCCCATCGTCATTTTACCAGTCGTATGGCCTTTTAGACGAATGCTCCGAAAAAACTTATTATATACAGCGATTACAAGAAGTAAACAATCTTTAATCATTTGTGGGGAAAAGGATGCTTTTCTTAAAGGTATTCAAACGAAGGATGCCAACGAACGATATACGACATTAAATACATGGTTAAATGAAAAATTACAACTAGATAGTGATGTTGATGAAAAAGAGTTGTCACCCTTTGATTTTATGTGAGAGTATGATTTTATCCTTCTTTACAAACAATAATGTAAGGAAGGATGATTTTTTTGAAACGTCAAAAAAAAATTATTGTTACTTTAGTAATTTCCATTCTTATCTTAATATTCATCTATTTAATTATAAAATTTTTCCCATTTTATTCTATTATCATTGTTTTTATTGGAAAAATGTTATTACCTTTTATTATCGCTGCTTTTATTAGTTATTTACTTCATCCGATTGTCGACTATTTAACTACTGGATTACGAATTAATCGAGCCATTTCTGTTCTGATTATTTTTCTTGCTTTTTTTATTTTATTTTTTATCATTGGTTATTTAACATTACCAATTTTGACAAGACAGTTAATAGAATTAAATGATCAATTACCACATTTATTTTACATTTATGAACAGTTTATTTATTCTATATACGATTCAACGGCATTTTTACCAGAAGTTGTACATGATAAAATAACCGAATTTATCAATAAATTAGAAACATTACTCGACGGGAAAACGACAAAATGGTTAGATAAATTAACGAATATATTTGATTTTATTGTCATATTAACGATTATCCCTGTATTAGTATTTTATTTTTTAAAAGATTTTACTATCATTAAAAATAGTTTGCAAATGTTGTTGACAAAAAATAACTATGCAAAAGCTGAACTAATTATGTCAGCAGTGGATGATAGTTTAGGCAAATATATTCGTGGACAAATATTGATATCGACGACAATAACTTTTATTACATTAATTTCCTATCATTTACTACATTTGAAATATGCACTTGTTTTGGCAATGTTTGCCGGGGTGATGAATATTGTACCTTATTTTGGGCCACTTATCGGTTTATTGCCAGCATTATTGTTGTCAATCACCATCTCATGGAAAACAACGATATTTGTCATCATAACTACGATGGTTGTGCAAATACTTGAGGGGAGCTTTTTATCCCCTTATATTATGGGAAAAAGCGTGCAGATCCATCCGATTTTAATTATTTTAAGTTTATTAGTCGGCGTTGAAATAGGGGGGATCATTGGAATGATTGTCGCCATCCCTGTCGTAACGATTTGCAAAGGAATTTTTGAGAAGTTATGGTATGTAAATAACCAATCCCGTTGACTTTTTATTGACAATTATTTATACTAATTTTAATTCAATAAATGAATACGTTGATAGTAAAAAGTACATAATTTCTTACATTTTAGAGAAGTATTTAGTAGTTGGTGAAATAAATGCTAATGTAACATTATGGAAAGCTATACTAGAGTGCGTTTGAAAAACGCCGGTCACAACCCGTTATGTTGTCCAAGTGATGTATGAAATACATAAAAAGGGTGGTACCGCGAAAATCTCGTCCCTGCTGATGCAGAGAGGGGTTTTTTTAACTTTTAAGGCTATGTTAAGATGCTATGTTTATCATAGATGGAGGAGAAAGTATTGAAAAAATTAACTGCTTCACAAATAAGAAATTTATTTATTCAGTTCTTTAAGGAAAAAAATCATCAGGTGGAACCAAGTGCATCATTGGTACCCAAAGATGACCCGAGTTTGTTGTGGATTAACAGTGGGGTAGCAACATTAAAAAAATATTTCGATGGAACTGTTATTCCTAGTAATCCCCGTATTGTTAATGCACAAAAGGCTATTCGGACAAACGATATTGAAAATGTTGGATTTACAGCACGACATCACACTTTTTTTGAAATGTTAGGGAATTTTTCTATCGGTGATTATTTTAAAGAAGAGGCCATTTTGTGGGCATGGGAATTTTTAACCGATGATAAATGGATTGGATTTGATCCTGATTTATTATATGTAACGGTACACCCCGAGGATGATGAGGCATATGATATCTGGTTAAATATTATTCAGTTAGATCAAGATAGAATCATTCGTTTAGAAGAAAATTATTGGGATATTGGGGAAGGTCCAAGTGGGCCAAACACAGAAATATTTTATGACCGTGGTGAATCCTTTGGTAACGATATGAAAGATCCAGAACTATATCCAGGTGGAGAAAATGAACGTTATTTAGAAGTTTGGAATCTTGTTTTCTCACAATTTAATCATAATCCTGATGGTACTTATACCCCTTTACCAAATAAAAATATTGACACAGGTATGGGATTGGAACGAATGGCATCTGTTCTTCAAGGAGTTAAAACGAACTTTGATACAGATTTGTTTGTACCGATTATTGAACAAACGGAGCAAATGGCAAATGTGAAGTATGGATTTTCTACGGAAACTGATTCCGTTTATAAAATTATTGCCGATCATGTAAGAACAGTAGCTTTTGCCATTGGAGACAAAGCAAGGCCATCGAATGAGGGCAGGGGTTACATTTTACGACGATTAATTAGGCGAGCTGTACGATATGGAAAAAATATCGGCATTGAAAAACCATTTATGTATAAACTAGTACCTGTTGTTGGCAACATAATGAAAGACTATTATCCTGAAGTAGCTGAACAAACGGATTCAATCATGAATGTGATCCAAATAGAGGAGCAACGTTTTTACGAAACGTTACAAGATGGCATGACTATATTATCAGATTTGATTGAAAAACAATCATTAACAAATAATAAAATTATTTCAGGGGCTGAAGTCTTTAAGCTCTATGACACTTATGGATTTCCAAAAGAATTGACAGAAGAAATTGTGACAGAACAAGGTTATTCGATTGATGGAGCTCAATTTGAAATAGAAATGGAAAAACAGCGACAACGGGCGAGAGATGCGAGGGATACGTCTAGTTCCATGCATGTGCAAGATCAAATGCTATCAAACTTACAAGTAGAAAGTACATTTATCGGTTATGATAATTTAGAGGCAAAGACAAATATTATTACTATAATGAATGATGAAGGTGAAATTGATACTGCTTTTGAAGGAGAAAAAGTATTCGTTATTTTAGCGGAAACTCCATTTTATGCAGAAAGTGGTGGACAAGTAGCAGATAAAGGCTATTTAATGACAATGGACAGTAAAGCAACGGTCATGAATGTCCAAAAGGCACCCCATGGCCAGCATATCCATCATGTTGTTGTTAATCAAGGAAGTTTAGCTCGAAATGAAAATATTACCGCTAAGGTAGCGATTGATTTGAGAAAATCAACGGTAAAAAATCATACAGCTACTCACTTATTACATCAAGCGTTAAGGGATGTATTAGGAGAACATATCCAACAAGCTGGATCCCTTGTTGCTCCCGATAGATTACGGTTTGATTTTACACATTTTGAGGCGCTAAGTAATGAACAGTTATTAAAGATTGAACACATTGTAAACGAAAAAATTTGGGCTGAAATACCATTAAAGATTGAAGAAATGTCAATTGATGAAGCAAAAAAATTAGGTGCTATGGCACTTTTTGGTGAAAAGTATGGTAACATTGTGAGAGTTGTTCAAATAGGTGATTACAGTATAGAACTTTGTGGTGGGTGTCATGTTAAAAACAGTGCACATATAGGGTTATTTAAAATAACTTCGGAAAGTAGTGTTGGTGCAGATGTTAGGAGAATTGAAGCAAAAACGAGTAAAGAAGCCTATCAACTGATGCAAGAGAAAAATGACATGTTGATGAAAGTTGCTAAAATATTAAAAACGAAGGAAAATAGAATCATTGAAAAAATTGAGACGAATCAACAATTTTTAAAACAGATAGAAAAAGAAAATGAGTCATTAATAGCAACACAAGCAAAACAAGTCATTAATGAACTTGTAAACAAGGTAAAGAAAGTAAATGGTATTGACGTTTTATCAGAAAAAGTTGCCGCAAAAAATATGGAACAATTAAGAACGATGGTTGATCAATTAAAGCAAAGGTTACCTTCAGGTGTTATACTATTAGCGATAGAAACGGATGGGAAGGTCCAATTAATTTCCGGAGTGACAAAAGATTTAGTGGCTCGTAATTTACATGCTGGAAAGCTAATCAATCAGGTAGCGAAAATGTGTGATGGTGGTGGTGGTGGAAGACCGGATATGGCACAGGCTGGAGCAAAAGATGCTTCACAATTAGATAAGGCACTCCGGATTGTGGATGATTATATCTTGGAAAATTTAAAATAATTGGATAAAATTGAATGTTAAGATACTAAATGTTGTATAAACATGGTAAAATGGATGCAAGTATTTCATGGGACGAGGTGTTTTAAATGAGTTCTATTGATAAAACAATGCAATTTAACTTTTCAGATGACAGTTATGACAGTAGTATAAAAGAAACTTTATCAACGATTCATGATGCATTAAATGAGAAAGGCTATAATCCAATTAATCAAATTGTTGGTTATTTATTATCTGGTGATCCGGCCTACATTCCTAGATATAAGGATGCAAGAAATTTAATTAGAAAAATGGAACGGGATGAAGTCATTGAGGAACTAGTAAAATTTTATTTAAAGGAATTGAATAAATAACTAATGAGAGTAATGAGTTTAGATGTTGGTTCTAAAACAATTGGTGTTGCCATAAGTGATGAATTACAAATTTCTGCTCAAGGATTAACGACATTACGCTGGGATGAAAATGATATGTCTTCCGCCGATGATGATCTGAGGAAAATTATTGCCGAATACCAGATAAAAAAAATCATTGTAGGTCTCCCAAAACATATGAATGGATCGATTGGTGATAGAGGAAAAATATCGCAAATATATGCTAATCGATTAGAGAAAAAGTTTGGTTTAGAGGTCATCTTGATTGATGAACGTTTAACAACAATTTCTGCTGAAAGGGCATTAATTGAGGGAAATATGAGTAGGAAAAAACGCAAACAAGTCATTGATAAAATGGCGGCAGTCATTATTTTGCAACAGTTTTTAGAACAACAATAGTGGGAGGATTAATTTATCGTGGGTTTAGAAGAGAAGGAACGCATCATTATTCCCGATGAAAACGGTGAAGAACATTTATTCGAAGTACTCTTTACATTCAATATTGATGAAACAAATGCATCATATATATGTTTAGTACCAATTGATCAACTAGATAGTGAAGAAGCAGAAGTATATGCATTTCGTTACGAGGATGAAAGTCAGGTTGATGAAAATGATTTAAAATTATTTCCAATTGAATCTGATGAGGAGTGGGATATGGTCGAGGAAATGTTACACACCTTATCAGAAAATGAGGAATTAAATAAATAAACTTGAAAGATTTATTCATCGATTTTTATAAATGATGAATAAAAGGGGATTACATTAATGGATAAAGATAAAGAGACAAACAATAAAGAAACAGAAATTATCGAAAAAAACAAAGAGGCTTCTATCGTCCGTAGGATTGTGTTTATCACTATCACAATTCTATCCATCATAATTGCAATCGGTATTTATTCAGTATATAAATATGTTGATTCTTCACTGAAACCGTTAGATCCGGAAAGTGAAGAAGAAATTTATTTTGAAATACCAATTGGAACAACGACATCCCAAATAGCGGAAACATTAGAGGAAAAGGGGCTTATTAAAGATAAAAGAGTGTTTAAATATTATTTGAAATTTAGGGGTGGAGCTGAATTTCAAGCAGGGAACTATGCTTTACCACCTTCTTTAGCATTAAATGAAATTATCGAGGAACTTAAAACAGGTAAAGTAATTGTAGATCCAATTTATACAATTACGATACCGGAAGGAAAAACTTTAGAACAAATCGCGGAAATCATGGCTGGCAAACTTACTTTTTCTGAAGAGGAATTTATTGATAAAGCAAATGATGAAGTGTTTTTACGTGAATTAATCGATGCTTTTCCTCAAATTTTAACAGAGAAAATATTACAAGATGATTTATTTTATCCTTTAGAAGGGTATTTATTTGCCGGTACGTATGAAATTTTTGATAAAGAGCCATCCGTCGAATCAATTATAAAATTAATGGTTGGAAGAACTGAATCGACAATCCATTCAATCGTTACTAACATAGGTGACTCAAGGTTTGACGTTCATGAAATTTTAACATTAGCATCAGTTATTGAAAAGGAATCAAAATTTCCCGAAGACCGCCCAAAAGTATCACAAGTATTTATCAATCGATTAAATGAAGGTATGAGACTACAAAGTGATGTGACAGCGGCTTATGCCAATCGGGAGCATAAAGTATTGATGACATATGAAGACACTGAAGTTGATTCTCCATTTAATACTTATGTGACAGATGGATTACCTATAGGTCCAATCGATTCACCAAGTGCTGAATCAATTGAAGCAGTTGTGCAACCAGAAGGTGATGATTTTACTGAAATATATTTTTATGCTAGACCTAGTGGAGAAACTTTTTACTCGAAAACATTAGATGAACATAATCGAGTAAAAGAGAAATATGAACATGAATGGCATGAACTTGATCAAGAAATGAAACAGGATGAAGAATAAATAGTGGAGAAATTTCATATGGTTGAGTTATACAATTATTTAGAACAGCTAACATACGGGCAAACAAGTTGGAGCAAAAAATTAGAACAATATGCTAAAGCTAATCATATTCCAATTATGGACAAAGTGAGTATGCAATTTTTAATCCAACTAATACTCATCCATCAGCCGTTAAGTATCCTTGAAATTGGTACAGCTATTGGTTATTCCGCCCTAAGAATTCATCATTTCCTACCATCGGCTAACATCGTTTCCATAGAGAAAAATCAGGAAATGTTTCAATTAGCCGAAAAACATATTAAACAGTTCCGACAAAAGGATACAATCGAATTAATCCATGGGGATGGAATAAAGGTTATAGAAGAATTTGTTAATAAACGTAAAACATTTGACTTTATATTTATTGATGCAGCCAAAGCACATTATAAAAGTTATTTTGATATCTCCAAACGGATCCTTAATGATCATGGTATTATCGTTTGTGACAATGTCTTATTCAAGGGATATGTCTATCAAAATAATGATAAAATACCAAAGAGATTACAAAGAATTGCTAATAAAATGACTCAATTTAATCATTGGTTAATGGAACAAGAGAAGTTTATGACAACGATCTTGCCCATTGGTGATGGTTTATCAATTAGTGTTAAGAAAAAATTATAAAAAGAACTACGAAAGTTGAAGGGGAGTAATTTACATGACAGATGAAAAAAAGTATTATATGACTGAAGAGGGAAAAGAAAAAATTGAAAAAGAATTACACATATTAAAAACAGAAAAACGACCTGAGGTTGTTGAAAGAATTAAAGTAGCTCGTGATTTTGGAGACTTATCTGAAAACTCGGAATATGATGCTGCTAAGGAAGAACAAGCCTTTGTTGAAACTAGAATTGTCCAATTGGAAAAAATGTTAAGAAATGCTGTTATTATTGAAAATGACGATAATGAAGGTGTCGTTAGCTTGGGTAAAAAAGTGACATTTTCCGAATTACCGGATGGTGAAAAGGAAACTTACACGATTGTTGGAAGTGCAGAAGCAGATCCATTTTCAGGGAAAATATCCAATGATTCACCGATGGCAAAGAGCTTATTAGGTCATGAAATTGGTACTGAGGTGACAGTCCCAACTCCGGGTGGAGATATAAAAGTGAAGATTTTAGAAGTGCAATAAAGTTATAATTTAAATCATTTAAATAGTAAAATGAATACTCAAAAGAAGAAATGGGTAGGGCACTCGTTTCTTTTTTACTATCATGATTAGGGGTGTTTATTAAAAATGAATGAAGATTATCATCGATATACGAGAATGAATCGACATAAAAAGAAGCGAAATAATAGTCGAACAACTATTTTAGTCATTATTTTGTCAATTGTTTTTATTGTACTTCTAATTACTTTACTATCGATTATAACATCCGGAAAAAAAGATAAAACTTCTCATGATACTATGAATAACAGTGACCAAAATGAATTAATTGAGGTACAACAAAATGATGATCAATTAGTTGAGGATGCGTTAAATGGACAGCAAGACAATTCAAATAACGATAAAATGGATGAAGAAACAGAATCCCCAAGTAACTCCAATTCCGAACCATTGGAGGATTTGGAAATAATAGAAGAGTCAAATGATGAAAATGTCATCCGAACATACATAGGTAATTGGGAACCAATTGGAACCGTGCAAACAGGTGAACATGTAACAAATTTCAATGATGGCTCTTTAGATCGTATTGAAATTGAAAAAGCAAGTTCTAAAGTAACGGGAATATCCGCTAATGATATGTTTGTAGGATGGGTAGGAAATGATGGGCCACAAAAAGTATTTACGATAATCTCTGATCAAGACAGGAAGGATTTTTTTAAATTATATTTATCATGGATTGATCAAGAAGGTTGGCAAGTAACGAAGGTCGAAAAAATAAGAGAATTTGATATTGATAAATACCGTAAGTAATTTTATGAATAATTGTTAAAAGAGGTATTGCTATGGTAATTGCAGTTATTGGCGCAATGGATGAGGAAATTGAACATTTAAAAAACAAAATGACGAATCAAGATGAAATTAATATTGCTAATG
Organism: Pseudogracilibacillus sp.; assembly: GCA_032113595.1. Classification (GTDB taxonomy): domain Bacteria; phylum Bacillota; class Bacilli; order Bacillales; family Amphibacillaceae; genus Pseudogracilibacillus. The sequence goes on along the minus strand of DAMCTP010000039.1, from coordinate 6,762 downwards.
TAAATTTTATCAAAGGAATTCTACATAAGAAAGAAATAATTTTATTAAAATCTGGGATAGGTAAAGTAAATGCAGCAATGGCAACAACCGTATTAATGGAAAAATTTCGGCCCACCTTTGTTATTAATACAGGTACTGCCGGAGGGATTAACGAAGATTTAGCAGTTGGACAAATAGTTGTCGCAGATGAAGTTGTTCATCACGATGTAGATGTGACGGCTTTTGGCTATCAATTAGGACAAGTACCACAGTTACCCCCAACCTTCCCAGCAGACCCACTACTTTTTAAAAAGGTACAAAGTATTTTACAAAAGCTGATGATTCCTAATAAAACAGGCTTGATTGGTACTGGAGATACTTTTATGCAAGATGACAATAAAATAATGATACTTAAGGAAAATTTTCCAGGAATTTTGGCTGTAGAAATGGAAGGGGCTGCCATTGCTCAAGTGTGTTATCAATATGGAGTGCCATTTATTTTAATTCGGGCCATATCGGACATCGCAGGGCGGGATTCGTCAATGTCATTTCGGGAATTTATTGATGTAGCTGCAAGAAATACAACCAAGACGATTGAAAAGTTCATTTTGACTTAATAATAATCTATTTAAAAATAGTAGGCATTATTTTGTTGAATATATGAACGTAATACTTTCATCAATGCTCTTTTTTCTATTCTAGAAACATAACTACGGGAAATATTTAGTTGCTGAGCGATTTCTCTCTGAGTTAACTCTTTTTGATTATTCAGGCCAAATCGATTACTAATGACGGATAATTCCCTTTCATCTAAAACGGAGAAATGTTGACTTAAATGTTCCATATCTAGGTGAAGTTGAATTTTGTCAATAATATTTTCATTATCTGCCTCTATCACATCGATGAGGCTGATTTCATTTCCTTCATAATCACGTCCAATAGGACTGTGTAAAGAAATATCTTTTTGTGTTTTTTTTAATGTCCTTAAATACATTAAAATTTCATTTTCGATACACCGTGCAGCATAAGTAGCCAATTTTGTTCCTTTTCCTGTTTGATAACTTTCTACCCCTTTGATTAATCCAATTGTACCAATAGAAATTAGATCCTCAACATTTTCCCCAGTTTGATCAAATTTTTTTACAATGTGGGCTACAAGACGCAAATTATGTTCAATTAATTTATTTCTTGCTTCCTTACTTCCCTGTTCCTTTTCCTCGATGTATTTAATTTCATTTTTTATTGATAGGGGTTGGGGAAAAGCATTATTTTTAATGTAAGCAACAAAAAAAATTGTTTCCTTCATTAAAAAAGTAAACAACGTTAGAATTGATGACACATTAATCGCCTCCGATAAAAAGACATCTATTTATATGTATATGTCTGGGCGTTTAAAATGTGTTTGTCTAAAACAATTTTTGTCAAATAAAAGCAGGAAATGTCATGTTATTTATTTTTCATATATTCTTCATATTCATCTTGTTTATGTCGTAAATAGGGCTTTATTCCACTTTTGTGGGCAGCCCTTGAGAGCATATGACCAGCTACGGGCGATGAAAGCATAATAAATAAAATAGCCAACAGTAATTTACCACTGACAATTTGATGTGTCCCATATAAATAAAAAAATGTACCGATTAAAATGCTAATGATTCCCAATGTCGGTGCCTTCGTTGCCGCATGAAGCCGTGTAAAAACTCCTGGAAAACGGATAATACCAACGGCACTTGAAAAGATAAAAAATGTTCCCACTAGTAAAAGGAAAATGATAATAATATACATAAAAATACTAATCACGATCGCGCTCAATGATAACACCCATTTCAATGTATTTAGCTAATGCTAATGTGCCTAGAAATGACAAAATTGCGATTAACAAGATAACGTCAGTTAATTTATCTGTGACGAGAAGAATCGAACTCAAAGCAGCAGTAGCCATTAAACAAATACCAATGACATCTAATGCCGTCGCCCTATCGGGGTTTGATGGTCCAATGATTACCCTTCTTATAAGTAAAAGGAGTGATAAGGCAATACCAACTAAACAAACTTGCGTTGTAATTTGTAATATATATTCGATATTTTCTAGCCATTCCGTCATTTTGTCACCTCCAGAATTGCTTTTTCAAATGAATTTTTAATATCCTTAATCGATTGCTCTTTTGTATCCATGTCCATTGCATGAATAAATAATTGTTTTTGATCATCCGATATTGCCACTGTTAATGTCCCAGGGGTTAAAGTTATTAAATTAGCTAGTAACGTAATTTCCCATTTTTCCGTTACATCAATTGGCATCGCAAATATACCTGGTTCAAAAGTGGGATTTCTCCGATATACATGCTTAACAATGGCAATATTCGATAAGATCAATTCGCGGGCAAATATAAGTCCTAAAATAAAAATTTTATATAACCGTTTTAAATAAAAAGCACCTGTGAAAAATCGATTTAATAATAAAAGTAATAAAGCCCCGATGATTAAGCCAAATAACAATGATAAAATCGTGTAACTTTCACTTAAAAACATCCACAGAAATGCAATGACAATATGAATAACAATTTGAAAAGCCATGTTTCACTACTCCTTTAATACTGATTGAATATATATATCAGGATCTAATAAATATGCTGCAACTGCTTCAATACTTGGATAAAATAACTCTGCACCGATTCCTAAGATAACCGAAAAGGCTAAAATTCCAACGATGGGATATAACATGCCTTTTGTAGACTTTTTTGGTACATTTACTTGTTTTTCTCCCCAGAAGCCTTTGATAAAAATTTTAGTAATCGAGTATAGGATGAGCAAACTTGTCAGCAATCCGATGATAATCAACAGTATATGGTCTGCTTCAAATGATCCTTTTAATAATAAAAGTTTTCCGATAAATCCACTAAAAGGTGGAATTCCAGCTAAAATAAAAGCTGCAAAAAATAATGTCCATCCAATATAAGGATAATGATGAATTAATCCGCCCATCTTTCTTAAATCAGATGTGCCTGCAATATATGTGATAACACCAACGATTAAAAACAACGCGGCTTTAATGAGCATGTCATGGATTAAATAGTAGACCGAACCACTTAGGGAAGTTTCATTATAAATTGCAAGTCCAAACAGAATAAAACCAATGGATGGAATAACATTATAAGCAACGATGAGTTTCACATCGTTCGTTGATAAAGCACCGATGACACCAAACAGCATCGATAAACCAGCAATTATTAAAAATAAATAGCGCGTATAATCATCATTTACTGTAAATATTAACGTAAAAATACGAATAATGGAGTATATTCCTACTTTTGTTAACAGGGCACCAAATAGGGCAGAAACCACGGGATTTGGTACAACATATGACTTCGGCATCCAGTAATAGAGTGGGAACAATGCAGCCTTTGTAGCAAAAACGAAAAACAAAACAATCGCTATTGTCGTTAATACACCCTTCTGCTCCACCTCGTGAACTCTTTCAGCAATTTGTGCCATATTGACTGTCCCAACAACAGCGTATAAAAAAGCAACAGTCGTTACGAAAATAACCGATGAAAATAAGTTAATTAATATGTATTTCATTGATTCTCGTAATTGTACCTTATTTCCTCCCAAAACAATTAGACCGTAGGAGGCCATTAATAATACTTCAAAAAAGACGAATAAGTTAAATAAATCCCCAGTAAGAAATGCTCCTGACACACCACTTATTAAAAAGAAGAAAAATGCATAGAAATAAAACCTTTCCTTCGTTTCAGACATTAACCTAGGGGCAATAAATGCGCATCCTGTTGCTAAAATGTTTGTCGTTAATACAATAACAATCGATAATGGATCGGCAACAAACACGATTCCGTATGGAGCCGCCCAATTTCCAGCTTCTAAAATAATTGAACCATTGTGAAAAACAATATAAGTAATATAAACAACTGAAAATAAATTTAACAAAATAAAAAATTTAGTTAGTATCCTTGTAATTGTTACATATTTATTAAAAAATGCAATTGTAAACCCCGCCACAAGCGGTAATATAATTGGTAATATAGCGAGATTATTCATTTTCAGTACCCCTTAATAATTCCATATTATCAGTTTCGTTTTCCGTTGCTGTTCGATATGCTAACACTAAAACGACCGCCGTAACCCCGAAACTGATGACAATTGATGTTAAGATTAAAGCATGTGGCAGTGGATCAGTGTAATTTGTCACACCTTCCTGAATAATCGGTGGTTGACCTCGCTTTAATTTACCCATCGTTAAAATGAACAGGTGTGCTGCATGTGAAATTAGTCCCGTTCCAATTGCAATTCGTAACAGTTGTTTCTGTAAAATATTATATACGCCTGTGGCAAACAAAATCCCTGCCAAAATACTTATAATAAACTCCACTTATTTTGCCTCCTTATCGTTTCTTAATTTTATAAGGGCAAAAACAGCTAATCCTGAAATCCCTAATACTGTAATTTCAAATAGCGTATCAAAACCACGCATATCTACTAATATTACGTTAACGATATTCTTTCCTCCACCAATAGATAGGGAAGTTTCGACAAAGTAACCCGATATTTTATCAAACCAGTCACTACTAAAAGCAGAGATACCAATCATCGCCATTAAAAGACCAAAGCTAGCAGAAATAATTAAATTAGAAATCACTGTTCCTTTTGTTTCCTCACGTCTTCTTAATTTAGGAAAATGGTAAAAAGTTAATAAAAATAACACTAAAGTAATGGTTTCAATAACTAATTGTGTTAAAGCAAGATCGGGAGCACGATATATGACGAATAAGATTGCTACACTGTATCCGGTAATACCCAAAATTAAAATAGCCATTACCTTTTGATTGGAAAATATAGTCCCAATTGCCGAAACAATAATCGCAAACACTAGTGTAGCTTCTAATACAGTAATATTCGCTAAATCGGAATAATCAATTGTAAAACCATCTGTCATATACATAAAGAAAAACGAAACAACTACCATTGTTCCTAAAATTAGCATCATGTAAGTTCGAACTGAACCATTCATATAATAATTAGTAATTTTTTTACTAGATGAGTCAATTATCATTAGTGAGCGATCGTACACCCGATTAAAACTATAATTACCAGGGAAGAAATGATATATTTTATCCCAGTATTTTTTTGTATAGGCAAGTATAGCACCAACAATTACGACAATTAGAGACATGATAAATGGTGTGTTGAGTCCATGCCAAAATTTGATAGAATTGACTGTGGAAGTTGGTAAAATACTTTGCGCTGTATGGCTTAGTAGTGATGAATTAAATAAATTAGGCATTAGGCCAATAATAATGACGCCAAAAACTAATATTGCAGGAGCAATAATCATGCCAATAGGGGCCTCTTTGATTGAATCATTCACCTTATTGTCTTTCTCCTGTTTCTTAATAAATGTTCCAAAAAATAAATACATGGAATAGACAAAAGTAAAAATACTACCAAGGACAGCCAACACGGGAATGATTGTCCCCCATAAAGAAATTAATGGAGAACCTCCATTTTGTAACATTAAAGAACTATCAAAAAACAATTCTTTACTATAAAATCCATTTAAAAAAGGTAAAGGAACACCGGCCATTGAAAACGTACCAAATAGAGCCAATGTTGCTGTCATCGGTAAAAATGTGTAAAGTTGACCAAGTTTACGTATATCTCTTGTCCCTGTTTGTAAATCTACAATTCCAGCTACCATAAATAGGCTACCTTTAAAAGTAGCATGGTTTAATATGTGAAAGGCAGCAGCAAAAATCGCAATTTCAGTACCGAAACCGAGCATTGCCATAATCATGCCTAATTGACTCACAGTTGAATAAGCTAAAATCGCTTTTAAATCGGTTTGGCGAACGGCCATATATGATCCCCAACAGAGGGTAATCAATCCAAAGAGACTGACGACGATAAAAAAAGCGATATGATCGGAAAATAACGGAAAAAATCTAGCTACTAAATATAAACCGGCTTTTACCATTGTTGCTGAATGCAAATAGGCACTGACAGGTGTAGGTGCTTCCATTGCATCTGGTAGCCAAATATGAAATGGAAATTGAGCTGATTTCGTAAATGCTCCCAATAAAATAAATGTTAGAATAAGCGGGAAATAATGACTTGAAAGGACAACTTCTGATTTTGCAAACATTGCTTGAATACTTGTTGTTTCGGTTAAAACAGATAAGAGAATAAAGCCACCAAACATACTTAAACCACCAAAAATTGTAATGATTAGTGATTTCAGAGCACCATTACGTGATTTTTCTCGTACATGCCAATAACCGATAAGTAAAAACGAAGAGATAGAAGTTAATTCCCAAAAAGTATATAGGACAAAAATATTATCTGATAGCACGATACCTAACATGGCTGTCATGAATAAAAGCAAGTATACATAAAAGTGATTTAGTTTTTCAGATGTATGTAAATAATAAATCGAATATAGTACGACCAGGGTACCAATACCACTAATTAATAAAACGAATAATAAACTTAAGCCATCCAAAAAGAAATCAAAGTGAATGGATAATGAAGGGATCCAATCATAAGAGTGGGTGATTGGTGAAAAATCTTTTCCAACAAACTGGATAAAATAAATAAAAATAATGAATGGAACAAATAAAACAAAAACACCTGTATGAATCTTGTTTTTCATTTTACTAATCATTGGAATAAAAAAAGCAATAATAAGTGGGGCTAATACGGCATAAATCATTCAAACTCTCCATTCTTTCAAACAATTAAAAATAATAATTAATAACATTATACGGCTTA
>DAMCTP010000038.1:0-29591 GCA_032113595.1 Pseudogracilibacillus sp. | reverse complement strand
TTAGGTTTAAAGGGTATTTGATTTCTATTAAGTCTATGAGAGGTAAAGGTCCATTAAATTCCTGTATATTTAAAAATTGGCTAATAACATTTATAAAAAAGGTTCTTAATAAAATTATGTTAGGAGAGAAAGTAATGAAAAAACTTTTTGGGATAATATTTATCATATTAATGATGGTTATCGTAGCATGTTCGAATGATGATGGTAATAGCACAACGGAAAATGATGGAAGTGAAAATGGGAATAGTAATAATTCAAATGATCAAAATAATGAAGCCCTAACAGAGATGCAAAAGGAGATTGATTCCTTTATGGGAGAACCAGAATTTGTATCTCCAGGAGAACCATTCGATGCAAAGACTGAAATGAAGGGTAAAGAAATAATTAGTATACCAGTATCTAGCTCAAACCCCTTTAATTTGAGTATCCTAGAAAATATGCAGGATTTAGCGGAGGAAATTGGCTTTAAAGTTACGGAATGGAAAAACCAGGGTCAACCAGAAGAATGGGCCAATGGAATAATACATGGTATTAATTCCAATGTTGACTTGATTGACCTTTTAGGTGGATCAAATCCAAAACTTTTAGGCCCACAAATTAATAATGCAATGGAAAAAGGGATAAAAGTAGTTACCTCAAATGGTTATGAGGAAACACCGGAAAATGTTGATTATAATGTTAATGTTCCTTTTTATCAGGCTGGGAGACTCTTAGCACAATGGGCTTGCGTCAATACCGAAGGTGCTCCAAAGGCCCTTGTTATCACCTCTGATGAGGCGGATGCTACGGAATTTATGGTTAGTGGAATTAAAGAGGAATTTGACAAATGTCCTTCTCCCGAGGTGGAATATGTCAATGTTCCTATTCCTGATTGGTCAAGTAAAATTCAAACTGAAGTCCAATCTGCATTAATTAAAAATCCTGATATAGATTATATTCTACCTTTGTATGATAGTATGACCGAATATGTAATTACAGGATTAAATTTGGCTGGTAAGCAACAAGGTGAGATTAAAATTGCATCGTTTAATGGCACGCCATTTGTACTGGATTATGTTAAAAATGGAGATGTAGAGATGGTAATAGGTGAGGACGTAGAAATTATAGCAAGAGTTACGTTAGATGCCGAGATGAGAGTTTTAGCGGGATTAGAGCCACCAAAAGATGCAAATATCCCTTTACACATTTGGACATCAGAAAATATTGATGAAGGAATAGATTCATCAAATAACAAAGGTAGTTTTGGAAGTAAGTTTAAGGAAGAATATGAAAAACTTTGGGGTTTAACTGATTAATATATTAAAAAGAATAATGTAAAAAGATATTGTTATTATTTCATAAAATGTATGCAGCATTTAATTGTTTCAGTTTGACCTTACTTCATAGTAATTAATAGAAATATAAAACTATATAGATATTCGCATAATTCTTTTAATGGCGATATATTTACTTGATTATTCTAAGTTGATATCGCCTTTTTTTAAATATTTTATAGGTTAACCATATCCCTTAATGGGGCCTTGGGATAATATATACCAGACGTAATATTGGTTAGTAGATTTAATTTATTTTTAATGTAAGGGCCAAAACAGTGGCGCTTAAATAGGATAATTGTTCTTGATTTCAATAAGCAAACAAATTTTCTATAAATTATAATATTTTACTTTGAATATATTAACAATGTAACCACAAATTCTATATTTCTATACTTAAATATTTTAATTTATTTTGTATTTGTTTATTAATAGAAAGGGGATGTTAAGATGACTCATTGCTATATAAAAATTAAAAATATAACAAAGCATTTTGGGGGACAACTTGCCTTGGATAATGTAACTTTTGACATAAAAGAAGGAGAAGTTCATGGATTGCTAGGGCATAATGGTTCCGGGAAATCTACACTTATTAAAATATTGGCAGGGTTTCATATGGATGAAGGTGGTGGCTATTTAGAATTAGATGGCAATAAAGTATCCTTACCTATTAAGGATAATGATGCTATTGTTATGAGTTTCGTACATCAGGATTTGTCACTAATAGAAACATTATCAGTTCTGGAAAATTTATTCCTGAATGATATCTCATTAACAAATAACATTAAAATTTCCTGGAATAAAATGTACAGGGAAGCATTATCAATATTAAAAAAATATAATTTAAATATTAATTTGTTAAGTAAAGTAAGTGAAATTACTTCAGTAGAAAAGGCTTTATTGTCAATCATCAGGGCCGTTGAGAGAATTGAACAAGAAATTAAAAATAATGAAAATAAAAAAGGATTGTTAATTTTAGATGAACCGACTGTATTTCTTCCTAAAGATAGTGTAAATCAATTGTTTGGATTAGTTAGACAAATATCAAAATTGGGAATAAGTGTATTATTTGTTTCCCATGACTTGGATGAAGTAATGGAACTAACTGATAAGGTAACAATACTTAGAAATGGGAAGGTTGTATTAAGTAGCGACACAAGTGAAATTACTAAAGATGATTTAATTTATAAAATAACCGGAGATAAAATCGAGACTAACACTTATACAAATAGGAATAAATTTATGGGAGATTCAATTTTTAAGGTGGAAAATATTAAAAGTGAAAATTTAGAGAATATTACCTTTGAATCTAAAAAAGGGGAAGTATTAGGTGTTACTGGAATTGTAGGTTCAGGTTTTGAAGAGTTGCCTTATATAATTTATGGTGATAAATCAGCTTATTCCGGGACGATCACTATAAATGGTGAAAAAATAGAATTAAATGATTTAAATCCATCAATAGCCATTGAAAAGAAAATGATTTTGATACCATCGGATAGACATAATTTAGGTGGAGTTGAATCAATGAACTTAGTAGATAATTATACGATTCCTAATTTAGAAAAATATTCACAAAAGGGTATTTTACAACGAAATGTAATGAAAAAAGATACCATTAAAATGGTTGAATCAAATAATGTTTACCCAAAGAATGTAAACCTTAAATTAGAAAATCTAAGTGGAGGAAACCAACAAAAGGTTATTCTAGCTAAATGGTTTCAAACGTCCCCCAAACTTGCAATATTACATGAACCAACCCAAGGTATTGATGTAGGAGCAAGACAACAAGTATTTGATATTATAAGAGAATTATCCGAAGATGGAACATCTATCATTTGTTGTAGCTCGGATTATGAACAATTGTCGGAAATATGTGACAGGGTTTTAGTCTTTTCAAAGGGGAAAATTATAAAAACATTAATAGGAAATGAATTAAATAAAGATTCTATTTCTGAAGCATGCCTAACTGTATAATAAAACCATCTTTTGACCTTGTGATGTAGGTTTAACTAGATTATTACAAGATAATGCAACTATATATAGAAGGGAAAGATAATAGTGAATAAAATAGAAAATAATGAAAAGTTTAAAATTGATAATTTATTCGAAAGATTTGCTTTAATTGGGGTATGGATTCTAGTAATAATAATTTTTGGGATATTAAGGCCGGAGAGTTTTTTAACAACTTCAAATTTTTCAATGATTTTAGGGTCACAATCAACATTAGCTATACTAACACTAGCTCTTATTATTCCAATGGTAACAGGGAACTTTGACCTTTCAATTGCAGCCACTTTAACAATATCTTCCATGACAGTAGCGGTTTTAAATGTGAATTTAGGGGTCCCTATTTTAATTTCAGTTTTAATAGCATTACTAGTAGGAATATTAATTGGAATAATTAATGGGGCTTTTGTGATTTATTTTGATATTAATCCTTTTATTGTAACGCTTGGGGTTGCAACAATATTAGAGGGCATAGTGTTATGGATGAGTGATTCTACAACCGTAACAGGGGTATCTCCTCTCTTGGTAAAGTCAGTTGCTACAACTAAAATTTTAGGGGTTTCATTAGGATTTTATATAGCGCTCCTGTGTGCATTTCTTTTATGGTATTTCTTTGAATTCACTTCATTGGGTCGTAGGTTTATTATTGTGGGACAAAATAGGAAGGTTGCTAAACTAAGCGGAATAAAAACTGATAAAATTATTTGGTTAAGTTTAATTGCATCAGGATTTGGTAGTGCTCTAGCCGGTGTTATGTATACGGGAATGAGTGGTGCAGCAAATCCTACATCAGGCTTGTCATTCTTACTTCCTGCATTTGCAGCGGCATTTTTGGGTTCTACTACAATTGTTCCGGGTAGATTTAATCCTTGGGGTTCATTAGTAGCAGTATTCTTTTTAATTACGGGGATTACTGGGCTGCAAATAATAGGTATTGCTTCCTTTGTACAAAGTCTTTTTTATGGTGGGGCTTTAGTGTTGGCGGTAACCTTTTCACAAGTAGTTAAAAAGAGAAAAAAGGCTTGATAACGACACGGATTGGTTAATTATTGAAATCCGTTATAAAAAAATAATGGGTTAATAATAAGTAACTATTAGAATAAAAGGTTAATAGTTTTGTAATTATTATGTGATTCACCCTAATATTAGTAATAACAAACTTAAACAAACAATTCTATTAAAACATTTAAAATTTATCAGATCCGATTAAGAAGTAATCAGTTAACAATAGTTAACAATCCCGTTTCAACAAAAATCGTGGTAATTAACATTCTAAATAGTGACTTTATAATTATTAAACAAAAATGGAGGAATTACAATGGCAAATAATTTAACAAAACAACAATTAATGGAAATGGATAAAAAACATTTCCTTCACCCGACATCAAATGTGAAACAACAACAAGAAAATGGGCCAGCTATCATTTTCAAAAAGGGTGAAGGAATTTATGTAGAAGATATAGATGGGAAAAAGTATATAGAAGGAATGTCCTCTCTTTGGAATGTGAACATAGGATATGGACGAAAAGAAGTGGCGGAGGTAGTGGCTAAACAAATTGAAAATTTGGCTTTTAGCTCTGCCTTTTCAACTTACAGTCACGAGCCTGTCATTAAATTAGCAAATAAAATTGCCGAACTAACACCCGGTAGTTTAAATACAGTTTTTTTCACATCAGGAGGTTCGGAAGCAAATGATTCAGCAATCAAGCTTGCACGTTATTACTGGACTATCCAAGGAAAACCAGATAAAAGAAAGATCATTTCCCGAAAAAGAGCCTATCACGGAGTAGCACTTGGGGCAACATCCGCAACAGGAATACCGGAATTTTGGAAAGTAGCTGGCGTATCGCCAGAATTTTATCATGTTGAAACAATGTCAAGTGATGAACTACGTGCCGTGATTGAAAGAGAAGGCGCCGATACAATTGCTGCATTTATGGCAGAGCCCGTCGTTGGAGCCGGTGGAGTGGTTATCCCAACCGAGAATTATTTTAAGGAAGTACGTGATATTTGTGATGAATACGGTATTCTCTTTATAGCAGATGAAGTCATTACAGGATTCGGACGAACTGGTAAAATGTTCGGCATGGAAAATTGGGACGTAGTACCGGATATGATGTCTATTGCTAAAGGTATTTCAAGTGGGTATATCCCATTAGGAGGCGTTGTCATCTCAGAAAAAATTCATCAAACATTTATAGATAAAATCGATGGAACACTATTTCACGGATATACTTATAGCGGTCATCCAGTGGCATGTGAAGTAGCATTGAAAAATATAGAAATTATTGAAAAAGAAAACCTTGTAGAAAATGCAAGACTAATGGGTGAGGAATTAATTAATGGATTTCGACAACTTGAAAGTGAGCAACCCGAATTTGCAGAAGGGCGCACAGTTGGACTATTGGCTGCCATTGAAATTTACAGGGATGCCGTTTCAGGTGTCCGATTTGAAGAAAAGATTTCACCAAAAATAGTAGAAGAAGCAACCAAAAGAGGACTCATATGTCGGTCAGTAACCTATAACGATTCAGACACGATTGTCTTAGCCCCACCGCTAATTATTAATAAAGAGCAAATTAATGATATGCTCACTATATTAAAAGAATCTAAAGCAGTATTATTATCCAATAAGTAATATCTAAAAAGATTGAAATGCTATTATTTTTTGATTATATATATTGATATTCAGGTTAATAGATAAACAGCAAATGATTTATATCTATTGAAATATTGGGAAAAAAATGATCATTGATGTTAAATAATAAATGGAAGATAAATATTATTTAGAAGGAGTGTCCCTGATGTCCTGGAATAATGAAGAAATTAAAAGAAAAATGGAAACTTTAACCGTAGAATTAGTAAATGTTAATAGTGTAAATGGTACCTTAGGTGAAGTTGCAATGGCGGAAAAAGTTGAAAGTAAATTAAGAGAAATTGAATATTTCAGGAATAATCCAAATAATGTTTGGTGTAAAAAAGTAAATAAAGACGAACTAAATCGTAAAAGCGTGTTTGCCCTACTAAAAAGTAACCAACATTCTGACAAAACAATATTATTTCACGCCCACACCGATACAGTGACAATTGATGATTTTGGTGAATTTAAAGAGTTAGCAACTAAACCCTATGAATTAATTGAGAATTTTAAGAGCGCCAATTTATCAACTGATGTAAAAAAAGATATTGAATCAGGAGAATGGTTATTTGGTCGGGGGGCTCTAGATATGAAAAGTGGTCTGGCTGCTCACTTGGTTGTATTAGAATTTTTATCTAAAAATAGGGACTTATTTGATGGAAATATTCTATTTATGGCTAATCCGATTGAGGAAACAACACATGGTGGTATTATTGATGCCTTACCGGAATTGGAACGTCTGAAAAATGAAGAAAACTTAGAATTTGAATGTGCCATTAATACTGATTTTGTTGGACCATTATATAATGGGGATTTGACAAAGTATGTTTACTTGGGATCAGTGGGAAAACTACTTCCTTCTTTTTATATAAGGGGTAAAGAAACCCATGTAGCGCAAGCATTTGAAGGATTGGACCCTAATTTGGTTGCTTCCGAATTAATTAATCAAATAAACCTTAATACCGATTTGTCAGATGAAGCCGAAGGGGAGGTAACACAGCCACCAGTAACATTAAAAATGAAGGATCTAAAACCAACTTATAATGTGCAGACACCTATAGCAAGTTTTGTTTATTTTAATTACTTTGTGCACCAAATGTCACCTGACAAAATTTTAGAACAATTAAAAGGAATTGCGATAGATGCCTTTCAAACAGTTATAGACGAATTAAATTTACAATATAAAAAATATTGTAATAGAAGTGGTGCAAAATATAAAGCACTCCCTTGGGAAACAAGGGTTATCACCTATGAGGGACTATTTCAGAGAGTTTTTCAACAACATGGAGACATGGTAAATGTTAGACTAAATGATATTTTGGTAGAAAACTCAGGCAAAATGGACCCAAGGGAAGTTGGGAGACTAATGGTTGAGGATTTACTTCTTTTGGATGAAGATAAAACACCGGTAATAGTATTGTTTTTTGCTACTCCTTATGTTCCTAGAAATTTCGTTAAAGGTAAGTCAAAACGTGAGAAAAAACTCCTTGATAATTTAAACTTTCAACTAAAGGAACTTACTAATAAAACCGGGGAAAAGTTTAAAGTCCAAAAGTTTTTCCCATCCCTGACTGACAGTAGCTACTTATGTATGGACGATACTGACGATGAAATTAATGTATTGAAAGGTAATTTCCCAGGAATGGATATACTTTATCCAGTACCCATTGATAAAATTAGGAAGTTAAATATTCCGGCTTTAAATCTTGGAAGTTGGGGTAAGGACGCACATAAAATGACAGAACGAGTTTACAAACCGTATACATTTAGTATATTACCATTATTAATTAAACGTTTTTGTATTAGCATATTATCAGAAAAATAATTGGCTGTAACTTATCAAAGAGGCCTCATCTGCCGATCTGTAACATATAACGATTCAGACACAATTGCATTAGCTCCGCCATTAATTATAAATAAAGAACAAATTAATGATATGCTAACAATTTTAAATGATTCGGTTGAGGCAGTAATAGCTACTAATTAAAATTAATTCCATTATCGCATCGGGTTTTGCAATCAAGAATAATTGTTTTTACTAACATTAGTAGTGGTGCATTCCTGATGCGATATTTTAACTTTCAGGGGAATAATAAAAAATTATATTTAGGAATATAATTAACGTTCTAGCAAAATACTTATGTTAATCTTTAAAACAAACCACCATCACACAAAGTATGCTATTAATTCTTTTCACTCCCACCTTGACTAACCGTAAATAACAAATATAATTATAATCAGAATAGCCTAGTGATACACAAATACCATAGGTTTATTGACACCACGAAAATTTGATGTTAAAAATAGCCTTTCTCCTAACATCGAAAAAAACGAAAAGATTCCCTAAACATATGGAAAACTTCACCAATTTCAAAAAAGCCACAGCCACAATATTTATTTTTCAACATGAGAATAAATCACTTAATAATTATATTATTCATTTTTATATCAGTTGCTTTCTTCATGCAGATACCACTAAGAAAAATTAATTTAATTTTCAAATAATCATTTTTATTATAAACTGATGATACAAGGAGGAGTTGTTTATGGGGAATGGATTTGCAATAACAGAATATCATGATGCTGAGAAAATTACTAAGGAATTAGACAATTTAATTTCAAAGCCAATTTATTCAATTCAACCAGATGCTTTACAGCGTTATGAGGATGAGTATTTTGATAAGAAATGTGTAAAGTCAAAAGAGATGCTTGCCAAGGCTTCTGAAGAAATACCAGGTGGTGTACAACATAATTTAGCTTTTAACTATCCGTTTGCACTAACGTTTACAAAGGCAGAAGATGCTTATTTATACGACATTGACGGGAATCGTTACTATGATTTTTTACAAGCTGGTGGTCCAACAGTGTTAGGAAGTAATCCAATTTCCGTTCGTGAAAAGGTAATTGATCTATTAAATGAGTGTGGCCCATCTACTGGATTATTGCATGAGTATGAGTATAAGTTGGCGAAAAAGATCACTGATAGTATTGAGTCAGTTGATCAATTTAGAATGCTTGGTTCTGGTACAGAAGGATGTATGGCCGCCATTCGGGTGGCACGACTTGCGACTAAGAAAAAGAACATTATTAAAATGGGTGGTGGATATCATGGGTGGAGTGATCAGCTTGCCTATGGCATTCGAGTTCCAGGTTCAAAATGGACACAGGCGAATGGTGTTCCACGTTCAATGTTTAAATATACTCAGGAGTTTTTCCCGAATGATTTAAAAGACTTAGAAAGAAAGTTAAGAAGGAATAGACTTAGAGGTGGAACTGCAGCAGTTATGATTGAACCAGTCGGCCCTGAAAGTGGTACAAGACCATTAAACTACGACTTCAATAAAGGTGTCGAAGCACTTTGCAAAAAGTATGGTGCATTATTAATTTTTGACGAGGTTGTAACCGCATTCAGAATTGGCATGTCAGGCGCCCAGGGGTATTACGGGGTATCACCAGATTTAACTGTTTTTGGAAAGGCAGTCGCTGGAGGCTATCCAGGTGCTGGTGGATTAGGTGGTAAACAAAAATATATGAAATATTTAGGGGCAGGTATAAGTGGTGGTGAAAAAGTTAAGAAAGCACTTGTTGGAGGGACGATGGCTGCTAACCCACTCAGTTGTGTAGCAGGTTATTATACCCTTTGTGAAATTGAGAAAACAAATGCAATTGAAAAGGCCGGAAAATTCGGTGATTTACTGACAGAAGGTTTAAGAAAGTTAATCAAAAAATATGAATTACCGTTTGTCGCATACAATCAAGGGTCTATTTGTCATTTAGAAACCGTTGGAACGATGCACTTTTCAATTAATTGGTCTAAACCTTGGCAAATTCCCGCTGTTTTAAAAGCGACATCTGAACGGAAAAAGGAAATGGAACATATGGGGGCTGCCTATATGGCTGAAGGGATTGTCACCCTTGCGGGTAGTCGAATTTATACGAGTGCTGCATACACCGAAGAGATGCTTCCAGACATTCTTTCCCGATTTGAAAATGTCTTTAAAAATGTTGTCAAAATAAATTAGTTAGGAGAAACAACTGCGATGGATATTATTCAAGCAAAAGAGGCTGTTATCAAGGCTGGAAAGAAGCTTGTTGAATCTGGGTTAATTGCACGTACTTGGGGAAATGTCAGTTGTCGTGTAGATGACGATAGTTTCGTGATTACACCAAGCGGTAGAGAATATTTGTCTTTAACGGTTGATGAAATTGTTCAAGTAAAAATTGCTGATTTAAGTCATACTGGTGATGTGAAACCGTCATCAGAGAAAAAAGTTCATGCTGCTGCATATGAGATTTTCCCTGAGGTTAATTTTGTCATTCATACTCATCAGGAAAATGCATCTGTCTTAGGATCCACAGGGCTAGATTCTATTGTAATGGATAGTCATCCACTACTTGGTGGGGAAGTATATTGTGCGAAGTATGCACTACCTGGAACTAATTCCTTACGTAAAAATGTTGAGGCAGCACTTCGGAAATCCGAGGGTCAAGCGATAATTATGAAAAATCATGGTGCGCTTTGTTTTGGCAAAGATGCTGAGGAAACTTTTACGGTAGCTTTGGAATTAGAAACTTTTTGTCACGACTTTTTAGTGCATCATTATTTAGAAATAAGTGAACGGGAAAGTTATGATCGATTGGAAATGTCAGAATTTGCACTGTTACAAAACAAGTCTATTAATTCCGGGCAATTTGATAGAAATACAATTGAATTTCTCCAATCTAAAAGAGAAAATAATGGATTTACGTTGTATAATGATGAAACTGAAATGAACTTAATGAACAAACAAATTGATTCAACCTTACCACCGGAAGCTAAAATTTATGAAGAAATATATGAAAAACACAAGGATATCAATCATATTATCGTCAATCATTCACCTGAGGCCCTAGCTATTTCACGTTCGGGAATTGAATTAAGGCCATTACTTGATGACTTTGCCCAACTTGCTGGCACAAAGGCTAGAAATGTAGATCCCAATCCTTTAAAAATTGCAAAAGCATTAAAAAGGTCTTCCGTAGTTTTTGTAAAAAATGTTGGGGCTTTATGTTGCGGTAAAACAAAAGAGGATGCTCTTGCAGTTAAGATGGTAACGCAAAAAGCAAGTAAAGCATTTATCGGTGCTTTATTATTTGCGGAAAATGGGAAAATAAAGCCAATCAATTCTTTTGAAAGTATGTTAATGAGATTTGTATATTTGAAAAGTTATTCTAAACAGGCGGAATCTAGTGATTGAGAATTTGCTTGGGGAATCTAGGTGTTGAAAGAATTAGCTGATGTTAGGTGGGGGTCTTACTGATGGGAAGAACTAGCTAACATTGTAATGGAAAGAATTAGCTGACAAAGAAATTTTGCAAGGGAATTATTTGCTTGAGGATTTGCCAGAGCTGGAAATTTTCCCAAGTGATTGAAAATTTACCCTTTGTTAACGGCAATAACGGTGAGCAGGCTTAGCACACAGAGATTTTAATTAGCATTGTGCCACCACTTAAATAAAGTAATGTGTTTTTTTAAAGGCGAAATTGGGGGGGTTACTATGGACGGATACGTTATTTCTTATGATGTTGGAACAACTGGGATGAAAACTAGTATCTATCACATATCAAATAAGATTCATTTTATTGCTAGCAAACTAGAAGGCTATGAATTACATATTGGTGATAACGGAGAGGCAGAACAAGACCCTTACGATTGGTGGCATGCAATGTGTAGCACAACGAGGGAGTTACTAAGGGAAAGTGGTATTGCCGCAAATAAAATAAAAGGCATTTCTTTTTGTTCGCAAATGCAAGGATTGGTTCTCGTTGATAAAGGGGGAGAACCAGTTAGGCGAGCAATGAGTTATTTAGATAACAGGGCTTCACAGGAGTTAAAAGAAGGTTTTGCGACTGGAATTAAATTTGACGGAGCCAATGTGTTTAAATTATTAAGGTCGATTAACATTATTGGTGCTGCTGCATTAAGTGTTAAAGACCCCGTTTGGAAATATAAATGGGTAGAACGAAATGAAAAAGACGTATTTGAAAAAGTCCATAAGTGGTTAGATGTAAAAGAATTTTTAATTTGCAAATGCACTGGTGAATTTGTAATGACAGAAGATAGCGCCTTTGCGACACTTCTTTATGATACTAGAAAAGGGAGAAAGAGTTTTAGTAAAGAGATTTGTCAAATGTTCGGGGTAAATATGGACCATCTGCCTAAGATTGTAGAATCCACAGATGTTGTCGGGGAATTAACAGCTAAAGCCGCAGAGGCATTACACTTAAATCAAGGGACCCTAGTTTTTGGTGGTGGGGGGGATGCCTCGTTAATTGGTGTGGGTGCAGGTGCTGTCGCGGAAAATGATACCCATATTTATTTGGGGACCTCTGGATGGGTATCCACTGTCGTTACAAAACGAGTGTTAGACATTAAACATATGATTGCGTCTATTGTTGGAGCGAATCCCAACACCTTTAATTATTTTGCGGAACTTGAAACAGCCGGAAAATGCCTAGAGTGGGTAAGGGATCATTTGGCATTGGATGAAATTAATGTGTATTTAGAAAGAAAGCAAATTGATGAATCAGATGATTCAGCATTCGAAACATTGTACGATTATATGATGCATGCGATAAAAAATGTCCCCGCAGGTAGTAACGGTGTAATTTTTACCCCTTGGTTACATGGAAACCGAAATCCTTTTGAGGACCCAAATGCACGGGGAATGTTTTTTAATATTGGATTAAACACTGGGAAAACGGATCTTATTCATGCAGTTCTCGAAGGTGTCGGTTTTCACTTAAGGTGGCAATTGGAGGCATCAGAAAAGAAGGTAGAAACATCATCAGTCATAAGGGTTGTCGGTGGTGGGGCCTTAGCTCCTTTGACATGTCAAATATTGGCGGATATTTTAGAAAGGGAAATAGAAACGGTGGATAGGCCACAAGATATAGGCGCCGTTGGTGCGACTGTAATGGCAGCCATTGGATTAGGGCATATTGAAAAAATAGAAGATGCCAAAAAGTTAATTCAAGTGAAAGATAGGTTTTTCCCTAACAGAGAAAACAGTGCTGTTTATGACAAACAATTTAAAGTATTTAAAACTTTATACTACAATAATAAAAAGGCTTTTCACGCATTGAACTAATCACGAACAAAAATAGATGATATAAGAAGGGAAGGATGGAATGAACCAGCACAATCACAATCAACCGCAGCATCCACTGGAGTTGAAGATTTTCCAGTCTTTACAGGCAAGAAAGGATCTATCTAACGATGGGGAAAATGCTTATAATAATTATTTGAAGGGTTACAAAGGTGAAATGAAATTTTCTCAATTTTTGACCCAACTGTTACCACGTGATCGGATCTTATTGCATAGTCTAAGACTTCTGAATGATGGTTCAGAGTTTCAAGTTGACAGCATGTTGTTTTGGCACAATACTATTTACTTATTTGAAGTAAAAAATTTCTCCGGTGACTTTTACATAAAAAATAAAAACTGGTATGTTGCCTCTACAGGTAAAGAAATTAATAACCCTCACATTCAGTTATCCCGCAGTGATTCCCTACTAAGGCAAAAAGTTCAAAAACTAGGATTTAACCACAATATTTACTCTTATCTCGTTTTTGTCCACCCTGAATTCACATTATTTCAAGCGCCAATGAATTTGCCAATGATTCTTCCTGGTCAAATGAATCGTTTTTTCAGGAAGTTAACTCAGAATCCGTATACACCACGGGACCAAGATCGACAATTAGCCCATATTTTTGTTGAATCGAATATCGTGCGATCATCTCATGAGCGTCTACCTGAGTATTATTATGGCGATTTGAAAAAAGGTATCATATGTAGGAAATGTTCAAGGTTTATGTCATTATTCAATAAAAATATTGTCATTTGTCCAGCATGTGGATCAAAGGAAACAAACAATGAAGCAATTATTCGAAGTGTCCATGAATTCCATCTACTATTTCCAGAAAAACAGATATCGACTGGAAATATTTCGCAATGGACCCAGCTCATTTCACCTAAATCGATTAGACGTGTATTATCAAAGAATTTTAGGGTGGTAAGAAAAGGAAGAAGTACCTTTTATATTATTTGAGTGACGTTCCACCTGAATATTCTCTTGGGAAGGGCACGAATGAGTGCTAATCCTTCCCTTCTCAATTGGAATTGCGGGTGGAAGGGCACGAATAATTGTTAATCCTTCCCTTCTCAATTAGAATTGCGGGTAGAAGGGCACGAATAATTGTTAATCCTTACCTTCTCAATTGAAATTGTGGTCAGAAGGGCACGAATAAGTGTTAATCCTTACCTTCTCAATTGAAATTGCAGCTAGAAGGGCACGAATAATTGTTAATCCTTACCTTCTCAATTAGAATTGCGGATAGAAGGGCACGAATAATTGTTAATCCTTCCCTTCTCAATTGGAATTTCGGATAGAAGGGCACGAATAAGTGTTAATCCTTCCCTTCTCAATTGAAATTCCGGTTAGAATGGCATGAATAAAGATTAATCCTTCCCTTCTCAAATAGAATTGCGGGTAGAAGGGCACTTGGATCAAAAAAAGAACGATATGATTCATTAGTGCTCCATACGGTAAAAATGTTTAAATCAAACCGAAGAAAGGAATGGATAAATACTAAAGGAGGGATATTAATGGCGAAGGAAGTTGTCGGTGTTTATCATTCCCCTGAGGAGGCGATGAAAGGTATTAATATTTATGAGTTAAAAGGACATCACTCAAAAAATATCATTGCTCTAACAAATGAAAATGATGCTGAAACATTGGATAAACTGACGAATGTGACTGTGCAAACAAAAACTCTGACAAATGAGGATTCATTTAAGGTAAAAGGACAAAAAATTATCGAATCAATTCTTGGGAATGAAGATGTTGAGCTAGATTCAGTAGATAAACTTGTTGACTTTGGTTTAACGACGGAGTCAGCACAGAAATGCATTGAATCAGTAAAGGCAGGAAATATTGTTGTTCTAGCGGATAATGAGCTAAGAATGGGGCAAACGGAAAATCCCCGGGAAAAAATGTAACAAAAATTAAAATTGTCCACTAAGACATAATGGTTAAAACTTAACATATTGGACGCTAACAATGAGGTAGATAATAACACAACTAGCCAAATTGTTAGCTTTTTATTTTAATCTGTTCGTATTATATGAAGAATCTAATCTGACATTCAGTTTTCATTGGATTTAATCCAACCAACGTATTCATAGCTTTCTATTAAAAACCAACGTAATTCATCAAATTTTCAAAAACCTATCCATAGTAATCCTACATTTTAACCGTGAATATGGTATACTATCGTTAATTTAATCTTCATGAGCCCAAATTCAGTTGACAGAACTAGGCTTGGGGATTTTAATTTGTCCGCAGATGTAAACGTATACTTTTTAGAAAGAAATTTTTGAAAGGAACATCATTAATGGCCTCGGAAAGTATTTTAATTGTTGAAGACGATTTAGGGATACAAAAATTGTTGGCACTATATTTTGAAAAAAGAGGATATGACGTTGAGATTGCCGATGATGGTAAGGCAGCAATGGAAATACTTAAAAATAACTCTATTGATATTATTGTGTTAGACATAGAAATGCCTTTAATGGACGGCTATGAAGTTTGTCAAAAAGTACGTGCGTATTCAGATATTCCGATTATTTTTATTAGTAATAATCGGATGATTGAGGATAAATTAAAAGGGTTAAATCTCGGTGGAGATGATTATATAACCAAGCCGTTTGATTTTGAGGAATTGCATGCACGAATAAAGTCTAATTTACGTCGATATCAATTATTAACAAATCAATCAAAAGTATTCCGTGCAGATAATCATTCAGTGGAAATCAATGTTGAATCAAAAGAATGTTTCATAAATGGTAAGAAAATTGAATTAACAGCAATTGAAACGGATATTTTAATGTTGTTGGTTGAGGAGCCAAATCGGGTTTTCAGCCTTGAACAAATATATGACGGTGTATGGGGACATGACCATATAGGAGATCCACTAACGGTTAAAGTTCATATTAAAAATTTACGTAATAAAATTGAAAAGGATTCAACAAATCCAACCTTTATTGTGACGGTCAGGGGATTTGGTTATCGATTTAATTTTGAAAATGAAACATGACCATTGTTAGAAGACCCTCCCCAATAATTTTTAATCGGGAACCCCTATAAAAAAGCTAAATACATTTAAAAATGGTGAATAACACCGTAGAGGTGACAAAAAATTGTTGCAAAACCTTTTACAATTTAAAGTAATGATTCTTATTGTTGCTTTTTTTGTTGTCCTTTCAAATGACACGATACATGCGACAGAACAGCAGCCCAGTGAAAATCTACTAATCATTAATGATGAGACACAAGAAGAAGATTTATATGAAACTTTATTACTACTCTCCGATAATAATGGTGAAATCCCTATCGAGGATATTGCCTTTGGAAAATATAACCATGAATTTGTGACATCAGAGGAATTCTCGACAAAGATTGGCTTTTTTCACATAGGAAAATGGCTAAAGTTGGATATTGAAAATCAATCAATTCAAGAGGATTGGATTATAGAGTTTGCTTTTCCACTCATTTTTAATATCGAGGTCTATACGGAAGATGAAAATGGTATTCAACAAATCGTTTCATCGGGGGCTAATTACCCTTTTCAAGATCGATTTTTGAATCATCGAAATTTCTTATTTCCTTTAGATTTAAAATCAGGGGAAAAGAAAACTTACTTCATGTTTGTAGAAGGTGGTGCTGACCTACATCCACCAATAAAAATATGGAATAAAGACAATTTTATAAAATCCTCAAATAAAGAAACGGCGTTTTTAGGTTTATTTTACGGTATGATCATCATTATGATTTTATATAACTTTTTCTTATTTATAGGTACGAGGATGAAATCATATCTATATTATGTGATTGCTATATCGGCAACATTGATTGCTCAAATGTCTTTAAATGGTCTGGCTTTTAAATATATATGGCCACAATTTCCCGATTGGAATAAAATAGCTGTTCCTTTTTGGGTGAGTATCAGTTGTATCGTAATCTTGTTATTTACAAAGGAATTTCTATATACGAAAAAACATATACCATTTTTTCGTTATATCGTGATAGGGTTAATGGGATTAAATAGTCTAACAATCATGACATTGTTCTTCTTCCATTATCTGGCACTGAACTTAATGTTTGCTGTGACATTTTTAACCTTCTCAAGTACTATTACTGTTGCGTTCATTAGTTTAAAAAGAGGAGTAAGAGAGGCAAGGTTTTTTGTAGTTGGCTGGTTAATATTTTTAACTGGGGTATTTATCACAATTTTAGGAAGGGCAACAATTATTCCTTATACATTGTATGTCGAATATGCTGGGCAAGGAGCACTAGTTATTGAGGTCGTGTTATTGTCGATTGCATTAGCGGATAAAATTAATATTATGCGAGTGGAAAAATCGAAAGCCGAAAAACGTGCGATAGAAAACCAACAACTGGCATTGGAAAATTTGAAAAAAGCCGATGAATTAAAAAATGAATTTTTAGCTATCACTTCCCATGAACTAAGAACCCCTTTATATGGCATGATTGGGATTGCCGAGTCATTAAAAGGTGGGATTAGTGGAAATTTGCCCAAAAAGGCGCGTAAGCAATTAGATTTAATTGTCATGAGTGGTAATCGATTAACCCATATCGTCAATGATATTTTAGATTTTTCAAAATTGAAGCATCATCGAATGGTGATACACCCAAAACGAGTTAATATAAAGCGGCTAATTTCCATCGTTTTTGACTTAAGTCACCCATTATTAAAAGGTAAGAACCTGACATTAATAAATGATATTCCCGCATCGATTCCAGATGTGTTAGCAGACCAAAATCGTCTGCAACAAATTTTGTATAATTTAATAGGGAATTCAATCAAATTTACTACCCATGGTGAAATTAAAGTTACTGCAGAAATTGTCGGAGATAAAGTAAAAGTAAGTATTTCTGATACGGGAAAAGGGATTCATGAAGAGGATTTAAAAGTGATATTTGAGCCATTTAAACAAGTAGAATCTACCCATTCGAGGGAATCCTCTGGTACTGGTATTGGTTTAAATGTGACAAAAAAGTTAGTTGAATTACATGATGGGGAGTTAACGGTCGAATCCGATGTTGGAAAAGGGTCTGTTTTCAGCTTTACACTTCCTTTCGCGGAGGAAAATACGGAGTCAATAGAAAAAGTGAAACAATCTATCAGTCTAGTAGAAATTGCCGAACCACCAGTAGTTACAACTGAGAAATTGAAAAATAAGCCAGCCATGAAAGTATTAATAGCTGATGATGAACCTATTAATCTCCAGGTATTAATCAATCAATTGACCCTAGAAGGATTTGATGTCATTCCCGCTAAGAATGGGATGGAAGTATTAAATCTGGTAGGAAAACATACTTTTGATGTCCTTATTTTAGATATTATGATGCCAAAAATCTCCGGATTTGATGTTTGTGAAAGGTTAAGAAAAACGTATTCGTTACTAGAATTGCCGATTTTAATGTTAACAGCAAAAGATCAAGTACAGGATAAAATTATGGCTTTTGAAGTAGGGGCAAATGATTATTTAACGAAACCTTGTGATAAG
This sequence comes from Pseudogracilibacillus sp., assembly GCA_032113595.1. GTDB lineage: Bacteria > Bacillota > Bacilli > Bacillales > Amphibacillaceae > Pseudogracilibacillus. The sequence goes on along the minus strand of DAMCTP010000038.1, from coordinate 11,001 downwards.
GAAGAATTGTTATCAAGGGTAAAAACGTTGACACATTTAAGATGGATGAATCAAGAATTAAAGATGTTAAATATACAATTGGAGGCAAAAGTAACAGACCGTACGAAAAAATTAAAGCTAGCTAATGAAGATTTATCGCAAACTAATGTAAAGCTAATGGAAATGGCGGAGTCAAGACGTAATCTTCTAGCAAATATCGCACATGAGTTAGGTACACCAGTCACCTTAATTCACAGCTATGTTCAATCATTGCAGGATGGGATTATTACGGCTGACGATGAATATTTTCGTAAGCTAGTCGACGATAAAATAAAAGTATTAGACCGGTTAATTAATGATTTAGCTGATTTATCACGATTAGAAGAGGGAGGGGCCATTCTAGATTTCAAAGAATATGATTTATACGAGTGGCTTGAAAAAGTGTTTCATAAGATTTCTTTCGATGTTAAAACATTAGAAAGGAAAATAATAAAACAAGACATTCCATTTACAAAACGGATGTATCGGGGTTTTTTTGATACGGAAAGAATGGATCAAGTCTTTACCAACATCATTTCCAATGCAGTTAAAATTACTTCAGAGGAAAATGGCGAAATAGCAATCAGGGCTTCCATTGACGATGAACAAGAGGGTGTCATTATTGCAATAAGTGATAATGGAAAAGGGATTAATGAAGCCAATAAACCATTTATATTTGACCGTTTTTATCGAAAAAAATATAGACCTTTGGCAGATCATCAGGAAGATGGTACTGGCTTGGGATTGGCGATTGTCAAGGAAATCATTCAAGGCCATAACGGAAAAATATGGGTGGAAAGTCAAGTAGATGTAGGGACGACTTTTTATATATCATTACCAATCAAAATTGCCCATAAAGAGATTAAGAAACAAGTAAACTAGCTTACATAAAATGGGTAAAAAAATTTTAAAAAATTTCATCGTCTTTACGTAATTTTAACCTTTGGAAAGTATAATTAAAAATAAGAAGGTTGGTGGTAAGTAGAACAACAATAAATGTCAGTTTCAAATTCAGCGGGGATACGGGAAAAATGAGCGTTGAAAGGTGCATATATACTAGATTCAAAGAAGGATGAGTTGAAAAACACTTCAAATTGATAGCTATTATATGAAGTAATTTGAGGGGTTATATTTTTCATCCAAGATTTCATACAATCAATTGATGATTCTCTTTGCTACATTTTTTGAATATATTAAAAAGGAGCGATACACATGGGAAAGTTTCTTAAATTTGAAAGAATGATTACCCCAATTTTTATCCAAATTGTCTTTTGGATTGGATTTATTGCCATTATAATTGCTGGATTTGCAACAGCTATTATGGGCATTTTCTCTGATACCGGTAAAATTGTCATGATATTATCTGGAATTGCGACGGTGTTTATTGGACCAATTATTTTACGGGTTTATTGTGAAATTTTGATTGTTATATTCAAAATGCAAGGATCCTTAATAGACATTCGTGAGGCGTTAAATAATTCTAATCGTCCTACATCACCAACACCGACGCCAACGCCAACACCGCCACCGAGTCCGGCACCTAGTCAGACGTCGTCACAAAGTAGTCAACCGTCAGATGCTGACGTGTTATTGTAATTCGTTACGATTTTGTTAAGTATAAACATTTGTTTTATATCATCAGGATTATTTCGAAAATGTGAATATATAATTTGTTGAAAGGGTTGATCAATCACTATGTCTTTAATGAAGTTAATTACAAAAACAATGCCATTCATATTCATGAGAATTTTAATTTATGCGTTATTTGGTGTGGCATCATTTATTGCTTTAGGAATTATGATCGGTATTGGCTTTTTAGTATTTAAAATGTTTGGGGAAAGTTCCATTGCTGTGATTATCATTATGATTGCTACGATAGGTGGAATTTTTGGGTTATTAAGGTTTATTGAACGTTATGTGTTGTACATGGTCAAAATGGGTCACATCGCAGTTATTGTAGAACTACTCAGAACTGGAGAAATTCCACAAGGTAAAGGTATGATTGCTTATGGAAAGGATACAGTGAAGGAAAACTTCGGTGCTTCAAACGTTGCTTTTGTTGTCGACAAAATGGTTTATGCAGCCGTAAGACAAATTCAGCGATGGATTATGAGGGTTGGGAACTTTTTCAGTTTTATTCCGGGTTCCAAAAATATCATTTCTATCATCAATGCAATCATGTCGGTGAGTTTAAATTACATTGATGAAGCCATTATGAGTTATGTTTTCTTACAAAAGAGTAAACAAAAAGACGAAACAGTATGGAAGTCAGCTTCCGACGGGGTTGTTCTCTATGCCCAGAGTTGGAAAGGTGTTTTAAAAACAGCTACCGGTTCCGTTGTGTTCATTTACTTATTTAATATTATTATTTTCGTTGCTTTCCTCGTTCCATTTTTGTTTGTCTCGAAACTCATTTCTTCTGGTAATGAAGGGTTAGGATTTTTCATTGGTTTTATCGCCTTAATGGGTGCCGGAGTAGTTACGACAATGTTAAAACGTGGTTTAATCGATCCAATCGTAATGATTGCGATGATTCGTACGTATCAAGTTGGTATTAAAGACCAAGAGCCAAAAATCGATCTACAACAAAAATTACTTGGTGTATCATCAAGGTTTAAAGCACTATTTAACAAATCAAAAGAAGAAGAGGCAGCTGCAGGGAACAATCCACCGCCAGCTGCGGAAAACTAACATTTATTACATGACGTGACGTGAAAATTTCAAGGGCCACTACTATTTCGGTTTTTTACTGAAATGGTGGTGGTTTTTTAGTGTGAATGTGGTTGTTTGGATGGATGATTGGGATTCCGTACGGCTGATTGGAGAATTGATAATCGTTGTACTGGAAATTGGAAGTAACGGTTGGTAGTGAATATTCATTTTCGATTACCAATATTGGGTGAAAATTAGCGAATGGTAATCTAAACTCCTTTTTCATTACTAATCATGGATTAGTTTCGTGTAATGGTAATGCATATTCATTTTCAATGATTAAATGACAATAGCAGGTCCATTGTCTATCGTTTCACACATTTCACATACTGTAACACATCTTTATAATAAGTATGACTATCAACAATTTCTAGGGGCGATTGCTCAATTAACTTACGTGTATCACGGTTTAAATGACATCCCCCAGCAAGTAGCTTCCATACAGGATTAAGCATATTTTGTGTCAATTTAATAAAAGGACGTTCTACCTTTACATGTTCCAAAAATAAAACTGTGGCACCCGGTTTTGCAACACGAATAACTTCATTTATCGCTTGTATAGGATCAGGAATGGTACAAAAAACAAGCATACAAATAATCGTATCAAATTGGGCATCAGAAAAAGGCAGATTTTCTGCTTTTTCTTCGTATAAATGAATCGTGGCCTTGGCTTCTGCTTGCTTTATTTTAGATCGTTTTAAATGATGACGATTCGGTTCGATAGCATGGACAACCCCTACTGATTCCGAACGATATAATGGGAAGTTGATACCCGTCCCGGAACCAATTTCCAATACTTCACCTTTTGATTGGGCAATGACTTTTTCTCGTATCTTCTGAAACCTTGAAGCGGAAATAGACGCCATGAATCGATCATATAGCTTTGCACCTTGTTTACCCATCCTATTCACCCTTTCCTTCTGAGAAAAATTAATCGCACAAAAATGTATAAAATAATCCCGACAATAGCACCACTACTATCAATCAATACATCCCTAACTTCACCACTTCTACCAGGTATAAACACTTGATGTATTTCATCAGAAATCGCATAAACTACACAAACAATGATTGCAACGATACTATCTTTTTTCCATTTTCCCTGTCTAAACAATGCTTGTATGACAAAAATACCTAACAATAAATAGGCAGTAAAATGGGCACTTTTACGAATCCAGAAATGCAATAACTCTTCCGGAACGTCCAATGGAAAAACATTTGAAAAAATATTAATCATGAGACTCATAAAACCAGTGCTAAGTTCACTGGATTCAGAAGCGGTTTGATGGGACAAGTAAAAAATGACAGCCATCCAAATGATAACAATTGTCCAAGATAATAGATTCAATTTAATCGAAGTTTTTTTCATTAACATTCATCCAAATTCAAATTATAGTTAACGAGTAGATTTTTTCGTCATTTCTTCATACCATGATTCAATTTCCGGATTCATCGGGGTGTCTAATTCCTCCAATGTTTGTTGTAATTGACGATACTGTTGCTCCACCAACAAACGATAATTGAATTGATGGTAGATTTTCATTAACGAAAACTGAGCTTGCTCATCTTCTGGTATCTGCCCGGAAATTTTTCTATACCATTCTTCCGCTTTGTCTAAATTATTATTTTGACGATAAAAATGAGCCATTTTATGAGCGACCTCTGCCCATTTTATATTCAATCTGTATTGCTCTGAAGCAAGCCACATATAATTTTCGTTTTCCAAATATCCACCCTTATAAAGTGCCATCGTTGTTTCATAAGCATTTATCGTATCTTCAGAAATGGGAGGCAGATTCTCCACCAGTTCGCTCCATTCATAAATGTCAATTTGCACATTATTTGTCGTTAAAATATACCCATCCATCACATTTTTGATTGAAATATGATTTTCATATGTATGTAACGTATTTCGAATGTGATATACCGTCGTATACAGTTGAGGAAAGGCTTTATCAGGTTCAAAATCGGACCAAATAAGTTCAATAAGCGTCGATTTACGAACAAGCTCACCACGATGATGCAACAAATATAGAAATACTTCCTTTGCCTTGGATGTTCTCCATTTAATAATTTCCGATTTATTATTCTCCATTTTAATAGAAAATTCATGACATAATTGAATTTGAAGGATATTAGTGCTAGGTTTCCTATCGACTATGGCCCTTTTCATGGCTGTTTCAATTCGATCAATCGTTTGTTTTAATCTATTTACCTCAGCTGGTTTAATAATATAATCAATCGCATTCAACTCAAATGCCTCCACAGCATATTGGCTAAATGCCGTGACAAAAACAATATGAATTTGTGGATTAATCGCTAAAATTAACTCAGCCAATTCTAACCCATTTAAATGGGGCATTTCAACGTCTAAAAAAGCAATATCAATGTCTTCTACAATTGACTCTAATTGGTGGATATCAATTTGAATGTACTTCTCAACTATCGTTATTGAACCGATATCTTGCAATTTTCGCTCTAAAAATTCTAGTGCAAGCTGCTCATCATCTACTAAAATCGCCTTCAATTTCTTCACCACCTTATGTTATGAAACTCCTAATGATTCCCCTATTTCTATTTTATCGAATATAAAACCTAATGTATAACATTATGAGTCTATATTTTAATGCAGATTTTAAAATATAACAATATAGACATAAACAATGAAAAGAGTGGTTTTATATAGTCCCTTTTGCCCAAAAATAGAGAAAAAATATATGATATAATGCGGATTATGTAGAGAATTTGTAGTACTAACGTATATATAATGGACTGGTAAGCTTAAAAATAAAAAAATATTAAAAAATGAGATAGGGTAGGGGAGATTTTTAAATGAGTCAAAGAGTAAGTATCATGTTCGTCTTTTTACTAGTCATGCAAACAGTATTAAGTGGATTGAATTTGCAGGCTAGTACAGTAGATGCTACTGGCAATGAGAATATCGAATTATCATTGCAAAATGTCAAAGACGAAAATGGTGAAATTATCGATCTCGACGAAGAGAGAGGAAGATGCAGATGTCACAGTTTCCGTTGCATGGAAAATCAATGGAACAGTTGAAGCAGGAACAACGGGAACACTAGAATTGCCAGATGGCCTGGTAGTTACCGAGGGGCAATCAGGAGATATCGTTGTTGATGGGAGTTTGTTGGAAGACGCACCATCTATTTTCGATGATCAATCTGTAGAACCCGGTGAGGAAGAAATAGAAGAAGTAGAGGAAGAAGAGGAAACAAATGAATTAATTAATGAACAGAAGGTCGTTGAAGATGTGCAGATTGGTCAATTTAATGTATCAGAAGATGGAAATCTATCGGTCGCAATTAGTAGAAATGTAGATTTAGAAGTTCATGGAGATATTGTTTTAAATGCTATTCTAGAGGGGCATAAAAACAAAGGCATGTTCTTTATGTCGGCAAATAGTAACAATGTTCCTTTCAATAGTGGAAGTGAAATTACAGAGAACTTCGAAATTAATAGCGTAAGAATGTTTACTAATCCTGATGAGAATGGTAAAAAAACAGGTGATTCTGAGGAAATACCAGATTTCCGTCCATCAACTGATGAAAGTCTGTCTATTGAATTTAACTGGGAGCTGGATGGAGGTCACAATTATTCTGCTGGAGACTTTTATACATTTGATTTGCCAGATGTTTTCTTATTTGGGGACGAGGATTTAACTGGAGAATTAACCAATGAAGAAGGTGTTCCAGTAGCAGATTATCTTGTCACCACCGAGGGTAAGGTTACTTTCACATTTAATGATCAAATTAATGAAGGCAAAGGCTATGAAGGTGACTTTTTCGTCTGGAAAAAATTCGATAAAAGTAAATTAAAAGAAGGAACAAAGCAAGACATTAAATTTGAAATTGATGGAGACTCCATCGCTATTCCCGTTCACTTTAAAAAAGATGAAGGTAATAACATTAATAAAAATGGAACACCGAAAAAAGATGATGTAGAAAATAATCGTAATTCTGATTCTATTGAATGGATAGTAGACTTTAACTTGGATGAGAAATCCCTAAATGGTGTAACTCTCATTGATACACTTCCAGCAGGTTTAATAATCGTTGATACCTCAATTGAAATTTATGAATTAACTGTTAATTTGGATGGTACAGTTAATTATGATGTGGTAGAAGATAAGGTAACTGACAAAACTCCGGTTATAGATGGTCAATTACTGGAGATTGACTTTGGTAAAATTGACGGTGCATATCGTGTAATTTATCAAACGAGTGTACCTACACCTTCTGGAGAAAATCCAGATTATAATCCTAGATATGAAAACCAAGTTGAAATAACAAACAAGGATAATAATGAAACATTAAAAGATAATGATAGTGTAAACATATCTTTTAACGAACCATTAAACAAGAATTCAATAGGTTATATTAAGGAAAATCAAGAAATAAGATGGGAAATTGAATATAATTTTAATGAGCAGTCTATTGATAAAGACGACGCAGTATTAATTGATACGTTTAATATTGAACATCAGGAATTAGATATTGGCTCATTTGAGGTATTTAAAGTAGATATTGACCCGAGCGGAAAACCGGTTAATGAGGAACAAGTAGATAGCTTAAAATATAATGTGGTCGATTTTACGGATCCGAATGATCTAAGTGTTGGTGGTTTTGAGTTTTCATTTACTGAAGATATTGATAGTGCCTTTATTATTAAATATAAAACAACTGCTACAGAAAGAGTATATGAAGATAGTTTTAAAGTTAATAATAAGGTGGAAATTGAAGACGGTCCTGAAAAAGATGCAGAGCAAGAGATTCATCAAGTTATATTCGATAAAAATAACGGAAAAATTGATTATGAAAACAAAATAATTACTTGGACTATCACTGTAAATCAAGATGGATATGACATGACCAATGTAGTTATTACTGATAGTTTTAGGGATCAGGGATTGACATTTGTAGAAAATTCACTTGAGACTAATCCAAACTTATCAGCTAATTTAGGATATGAATTAAATGTTGATAGCGATGAGGAAGGATTTGAATTAAAATTAGGTAATATAGAAGAGAAACTTGTTATTACTTATCAAACAGCATTTGATCCAACTCACTTTGATTTTGAAAATGTTCAGACTGCAAATTATAAAAATGAAGCAACGTTGGATTGGGATGAAATAGATGATTCTAAACCAGATATGATAAAAACCGGTACATTAACACCGAATGATTTAATGAAACATAATGGTGCAAAAACAGCTGAATATGATGCAACTGAAAAGGTAATTACGTGGACAATTGATATTAACTACAATCGTCATACAATTAATCAACCTGTTGTGACAGACTTTTATTCTGGTGAACAAAACTTTGATGCTAATTCATTAAAAGTAGAAAGGCTACAAATTAATTCAGATGGGACAGTAGAAGTTATAGATAATTCAGAGTTTGAAAATTTTGATTTGGATTCAGAAGTTACCGACAATAATCGTAATGGATTTAAATTGACTTTTAACGAAGGAATTTCAGAACCATATCGTATTACTTATCAAACAAATCTTAAAGGCCTTCCGGTTGAAGAAGAATACAATAATAAGGCGACCCTTTTTAATGCTGAGGAACCAGGTAATATTCTGCTAGAAAGAGATGCAAAAGTAAGACCCAAGTTTGGAGATAAGAATTCGCATAAGGAAGTTAGTCAAGATGGAAGGACAGCAAACTGGATACTCAATATTAATAGAAACAAGTCTTTTATTGAAGATGCAATAGTTATAGATGAGTTATCGGATAATCAATTTTATTATCAAGATAGTTTTGTGTTATATGAAACTATTGTTGATGAAGAAGGAAATATAACTCAAGGAAACCCTGTTGATGAGTCTCAATATGACCTTAAATTTTCTGTTGATACTGATACTTGGAAAGAATCTTTTAAATTGGATTTTGATGGTTCTATTGAAGAAGCATATATTTTAACATATGACACATATATCAATGCAAAGAATGGAGAGGAAATCTCTAATAATGCTTTTCTTTATGAAACAGGTGAAGACGATGCAAATGATGAAGCAAGTCAGGAATATGAAGTTAGTTTCCAAGGTGGGGCAGGAGGTTCCGTCTTTTCAACTGGTGGAATGAAGTTTAGTATTAAGAAGGTAGATGCTGATAATTCTATGCCACTTAAAGATGCAAAATTTGAATTGTATGATGTAACAGGGGTAAATTTACTTGAAACGATAACTACCGATGATAATGGAGTTGCAACTACTGAGGGAGAATATAAATTTGGGAAATATTTGATAAAGGAAATCGAGGCTCCAGAGGGATATTTTATTTCCGATGAATATGAACAAGGTAAAGTAATTATATTTGATAAGGACTCCAATGACGATTCGATTATATATGAGGTTGATGATAATGAAGAAAAAATTGATGAGCCTTATACCTTCACTAATACTGAAGGAAAATGGGATGTTAAATTACTAAAAATAGATAGTGTTACTAATGATGAGTTATCAGGTGCTACTTTTGAATTATATGATGTCAGGAACCTTAATGATCCAATTGAAATAAATGGAGAAACACAAATTGAAACGAATCAAGATGGTGAAATATTCCTTGAGAATCTAGAACCTGGTGATTATCAATTTGTTGAAATTGAGGCGCCTTACGGTTATCTTCTAGATGATGAACCGATTGAATTTACAATTAAAGAAAAGCCAGTAGAATTAGAAAGGTTGGATTTTAAAAATACTGCAATTGAAAGAATTGAAATTAGCGGTGAGAAGCAATGGATTGAGGCAGATGACCAATATCGTCCTGGGTCAATAGTGGTACATTTATTACGAGATGGTGAAGAGTTTGAAAAGCAAATTGTTAAACCAAACGATAGTGGAGAATGGAAATATTCATTTACGGATTTACTTGCGACAGATCCTTCAGGAGAAACTTATGATTATACTGTTAAGGAAATAGAAGTTCCAGGATATGAAACAGAAGTTTTAGAAAATAACATATACAACACTCAAAACACAACAGAAATCTTTGGTTCAAAAACATGGCTTGATAATGATGATGCAACTGGTGATCGTCCAGATTCAATTACTGTTCAAGTATTAAAAGATACAGAAGTTATTCAGGAGAAAGAAGTTGAAGTGGATCAGTATGGTGATTGGACATACACATTCACAAACTTACCAACCCATGATCAATATGGTGAAGAAATAGAATACAAGATTAATGAATTACCTGTTCCGGGATATTCTACAGAATACGATGGAAATGACATTATTAATACTCGTACAGATATAATCGATGTTGCAGGAACAAAAACATGGCATGAAGTTGACAAACGATATCGCCCAGATAGCATTACAGTTCAATTACTGGCAAATGGCGAAGTCGAAAAGGAACAACAAGTAACGGCTAAAACAGATTGGAACTATGGGTTTTATGAGCTTCCTGCTTACGATGAAGATGGAATAGCGATTGTTTATGGAATAGCGGAAGTACCATTGCCAGGTTATGAAACAGAAGTGAACGGATATGATATGACGAATACACAATTGACAAAGGATATTACCGTAACGAAAACATGGAAAGGTGACAACGAGGAAATACGTCCAAATTCGATAACATTACACCTTTATGCAGATGGCGTTAAGGTAGATACGATAAAAATGACGGAAGAAACTGGTTGGAAATACACTTTTGAACAATCACCAGTTTATAATGAAAACAGTGAAGAAATTGAGTACACAATAGAAGAAGACCCAGTTAATCAATATGAAACAACGATTAATGGATTTGACATAACAAATACGTTTACTCCGGATAAAACAGACTCGGAAATTCCTAAAACCGCCACACCATACTACAACATGCTTTTGATTGGAATGTTAATCATGGCATTTGGGGCACTCATCTTTGTATGGTATCGGACGAGAAGACGAGCATAAATTTTGTTAAATAAATTTTAATCCCTTTTGAGTTAATGGACTTAAGAAATTCCTCAGACTCAAAGGGGATTTTTTTCAATTAAATCAACCTAACCCGCAAATCAAAAAATCACAGGAAAAGTTCCTCATCATTGACAACGTTGCGACATATGAAATAGTATATGATAAACTGTCAATAACGATCTATAATGAAGTAATTAAAATTCAAAACGAAATGACGTCCCAACATTCAACAAAGAAGGGCTTCAATGGAGGATGTGTGTGCATGGAATTTTTTGATATATTAATTAGGGTTTACTGAACATCCCAAATTGTTTAACTGAAGTTCCAATCAATTT
>DAMCTP010000037.1:0-30825 GCA_032113595.1 Pseudogracilibacillus sp. | reverse complement strand
TGACGCTATTTTGGGGATTCTCATTGCAACTGCTCGACGTATTCCTCAATTAGACCATTATGTAAAAAGTGGTCAATGGCAAGGCAATTTGACTGCTGACTACTACGGTGTTGATGTCCATCACAAAACAGTTGGGATTATTGGTATGGGCGAAATTGGACAGGCAATCGGTCATCGGGCACATAACGGTTTTCATATGAATGTGTTATATCATAACCGTTCACGGAAACCCGAAGCGGAAAAATTATTAAATGCGACTTATTGTGACATGGACGAGTTGTTGGAGAGGTCAAATTTTGTCGTTTTAATGACTCCTTTAACGAAGGAAACAGAGGGAATGATTGGTGAAAGAGAATTTAAATTAATGAAAAAGTCAGCCATATTTATTAACGGTTCCCGTGGCGGAACAATTGTTGAAAGTGACCTCATTCAGGCACTTAAAAACGGAGAAATTGCTGCTGCTGGACTGGATGTCTTTGAAAAAGAACCTGTTGATCGGGATAATCCGTTACTTAAAATGCCTAATGTTGTTACTTTACCGCATATCGGATCATCTACCTTTGCGACTGAATTAAAAATGTCCCATTTAGCTTGTGACAATATGTTGGCGGGATTAGACGGTAAAAAACCTCCAACTTTAATTGATGAATCGGTTTGGAAAAATACTTGACTGTCAATATTTCTGGGTTGATATGATTTTTTTAAATAAAGTGGTTTTTCATTATTTTCTTGCGGAATTCAGTTTGAAGGAGTCCAAGAATTAAACACAATCTGGCATAATCGTATTATAAGTTCAACATAATGAGACTTGTTAATCTTATAATACGACTATCCAATTGTTGAGTAGGCCTTTTCACCCTTCATTACCCTTCTCATCAGGATTCGTGAAAAACATCGACATCAAAACCATAAAAACAGGCAATAAACTCCATAGGAAAAAGCCCCATTGTTGTGTTATTAGTGATAAAATTAAGAAGAAAACAAGTGTTACAATCGAAATAAAAATAGTGCTTTTTTGATATTTACTCACTTAAAAACACCCTTTCTACGTTGTCTGAAAATGATTTTTTCAACCAAATAAAAAAGCTAATCTAGATATTTTCTATGCTAAATCTTTGCAGCCTATAATACACTGGGATTAAGCAGTTTTCAATGGAAATACCATTTTTTATACAATCTATGAATAAATGATTTTAGAAACGAATATTGATATTGGGTAAAACATTTTTTTCACAACAATGTTTTCCATAAGAGGGGGATTTGTCGATAACAACCATTTCATTTTCACAATCCCCCAGTCCCCAACAAAATGAATGATTTTATTTAACAATAATTTCTGTTTTACTAAAGCCATCCTTTGTTTTTGTCACTTCGAGCATCGCCGGAAAGTTCATTTTCAATTCATCGACATGGGAAATTACTCCGATGATTCGCCCGTCTTGTTGTAAATGAACTAATGCGTCAATTGCTTTTTGTAATGACTCTGCATCTAATGAACCGAAGCCTTCATCAATGAACATTGTTTCGATTGATACCGAACCTTGAAAACTTTGAATGACATCTGACATACCCAACGCTAAACATAATGAAGCAATAAATTTCTCCCCACCAGATAGTGTTTTCACATCTCGTGTTTGGCTTGTATACGTATCATAAACATCAATCGATAAGCCACTTTGACGACCACGAGATTCCTGTCGATCACTTCGCAGTAATCGGTATTGCCCATTTGACAAATCATAAAAACGGACATTGGCAGCTTGCATAATTTGCTCAAGAAAATCGATTTGTAAAAAACGTTCCAACGATATTTTCTGTTCGTTTTGTCCGCGAACTGTATCATGCAATTCTACCACCATCGATAATTTCTTCTCTAATTTTTCTGAACGTTTCCAAATATCTTGTAATTTTCCAATTGTTGAGGCAATCTCTTTAAAATTTTCCTTGGAGCGATTATAGTGTTCATACGCCACGTCTTGTGTTTCTTTTAATTGTCTTAACTTTTCTTCCAATTCATGTAAGTCTAACCGTTCCCTACCCTTCAATAAACCTGTTAACTCATCCACTTGTTTCGTTAAGGTATGAACGGTTTGCTTGTAATGACTTATCTCCCTCTCTAATTTATCTCTAGTTTCGGCATTTAGTCTTGCCACTTTATAAGCCTTTTCAGTAGAAAACTCACTCGAAGTTAACTGTGCTAAAAATTCCTTTTTAGCTAACGACAATTTTCCCTCGACACTTACCATTTGTTCTTCTGCACTTTTTAACGATGTAGACATTTCTGTAGATACCTTTTCAGCCTTTTTCAACTCTTCTTGAACAGATTCCCACAATGCCAACATTTTATGATAAGTTAATTCTTTCGCCTTCAATTTCGCTTGTAAAATGTCAACCCGTTGTAATTCTTCAGGAATCTTTTCCATTTGTGTATTAAATGTTGCTAATTTTGTTGTAAAATCGTTCTGTTTTTTCTGCCATAATTCATTTATTGTTTCTCTTTCTTTCGTTTTAGACTTAACTAATTCTTCAGCTTCTTTTTGCACCTTTTTCAAATCAGTTAATTTTTGTTCATTCTTTTCTAATTCAGAAACCTCACCATTCATTTTCTTACCCTGTTCAACTACTTCCACGACCTTTGTTGCAATTTCAGATTCAGCAATTTCATGGTTTGCCTTTATATCCCGTGCTATTTTTTCTAGTTGTGCAACATTTGCATCATATTGCCCTTTTACCTTACTAACATCATTACGAGCCACTTCAAAATCCCGTTTCAACCGATCTAATGTTTCTTTTTCAACTGTTCCTTCTGTCACTGTCGCTTTATGAGGATGATGGGCACTCCCACAAACAGGACACTCATCCCCTTCCAATAATTGTGATGCTAATAAATAAGCTTGATTATGTTGCCATGACTTTTCTGCCTCATTATATTCCGCTTCAATCTCCTTTAAAACTTTTTGTTTTTCCAGAACTTTTTCCTTTAATTTGTTAATTTCCTTCGTTTGAATGATATAGCTGTTTAATAAATTATATTTTGAGCGTAATTCGTTAATTTTATATTTCTTTTCCCGATTTTCATTAATATTTTCCGTTAATTTTTCTATTTCAGTTCGTCGATTTTCAATATTATCACTGTTTTCATCAACATACTTTTTCAAATCTTTAACCTTTTTATCCAATTGTTCGAGCTCATTCTTATCTCTTACTAATTCTTTCCTTGTCGACTCACTTGCTATCACAACTTTTTCAAATTCCTTATATTGATAAATTTCCTGATATAAATCCTCGCGTTCTTTTGTCCTATCATTTTCGATGGAATACTTCCCCTTAGCCTTTTCCAAAACAGATGCTGCCTGTTCCAAAAGTTCTTTTGTATCTTTTACGGCTTGTACCTGTTTCTGTTGTTCTTCCTGTCGTTGTAGAAAATGCAGTTCATAAGGTTCAATTAATTGTGCTTTTTTTGCCGCCTCCAACTTCTCTTCTTTTTCCGACATCAATTGACGCTTTTCAAGTAATTCATCTAAACTCTTTTTCTTTTCAGCTAATGAATCAAACTGTTTATTTAATTCTGTCGCATCATATACTTCCTTTTGCATTTTTTCATATTTTTTAGCCTGCCCAAGATAAGTCTGTTCATCAATTTGCTTTTTTACATCAAAATATCGTTTTTCCTCTTCCAAAGCAGGAATCATCTGACTCATATGATAATATTCCTGTTCCAGCAACTGAAACAAAGGAGATTCATCACGCTTTTCTATCTTATTGGGAATATTTCCAATATAAATTTCCATTGCTCGTTTTTCGTGATCCAAATCATTTTCTAGCTTATTGCGCTTCTCTTTTAACAATGCATTCATATGCTGAAATCGGTCAGTTTTAAACAATTTTCTTAAAATAACTTCCTTATTTTCGGTTGATGAGGTTAGTAATTTCCGGAATTCCCCTTGTGGCAACATGACAATTTGTCGAAATTGGTTATGATTCAATCCGATTAATTCCTCGACTTTTTCATTTATATCTGTCACCATTTGCCGGTCAACACAAGGAATTTCTTCCCCGTCAATAATTTGATAAAATTCATGTTTGTCCCCTGTACTTGATACATTGCCTTCTTTCACATGGGGCATTTGCCGAAAGATTCGATATTGTCTGCCACTCAAACTGAACCTCAATTCGACAGATGTATGTACATCATCTTCCGCAAACTGACTCCGCAACATTCTAACATTATCCCTGTCGCTCCCGCTGGCTAAACCGTACAATGCAAAACAAATCGCATCAAAAATGGTCGTCTTTCCAGCACCAGTAACACCCGAAATAACATATAAATTTTGTTCATTTAATTTATTTAAATCAATTTTTTCTACCTCTTTATATGGTCCAAAGGCAATCATCGTTAATGCTAATGGTTTCATCGTCATCCACCTCTTAAAAAAACTTACAATCTATTTAATCTCTAATTTACTAGCACTGTTTCATTTTCAATTTTCAATAATTCATCTAACACTTCTTTAAACATTTCTTCCATTTCCTCTGACACTTCTTTGCCTGTCATTTCCATATAAAAAGCCGTAAATAATTGTAAATCAGATAACTCTTTTACCTGTTTCTGGCCTGTTGTTTGCATTGATTGAATGAACGGGTCATGACTTCTTTCCACATGCATCGCATTCGGAAAAATAGACCGAACTTTTTCCATCGGTGTAAGTACGATTTGCTCGTCCAACAATTTGACAAAAACGTAATCATCATTCATCGGTAACGTTAAAATGTCAGCCATTGTTTTTTCTACCGTTCGTAAATCCCGAATTGGTTGCAAATTTCGTTTTTCTACAGTGACTTCTCCCTTTTCATCCAAATTAACGATATAAAATCCTTTTTTATGATTTTCTTCCGAAAGCGAATATTTTAACGGTGAGCCAGCATATTTTATTTTGTCATGTAACACTTGATGGGCTTGGTGTAAATGTCCCAAAGCTGTATAATGAAAAGGTTCAAAATGGTGAGCATTGACATATTCGGCACCACCGATTGATAACGGTTTTTCACTGTCACTCGTATTCGCCTCTTCCTCGCCATAAGGGGTGACAAAAGCATGTCCGACAAAAACATGACGGACATTGACGTCCATATTTTCGGAAATTTTATCAATAATAAATTTCATCGCATCTTCATGACTTTTTATAGGATCATCCTTGAATATATTTCTCACAATACTTGGATCAGTATAAGGGATTAAATGAAAATAAATTTCACCATGGTCATCACTGAGCACAATAGGGGTCAAAGATTCATCTAATTGACTAACGAGATAAAAGCCATTTTCACGCATAATGCTTGTCCCAAAATGAAGCCGGGTTGGACTATCATGGTTGCCGGCAATCGCTAAAACAGGAATCTGCCAATCTAGTACAATTTTACCAATCACACGGTCAAACAATTGAATTGCTTCAGGGGGTGGAATGGCCCGGTCATAAATATCTCCGGCAATAATGATAGCATCTGGTTTTTCTCCTTCAATTTCTTGTAAAAATTCATCCAAAATATGTGCCTGATCTTCAATCATTGAGACACCTTGGACAATTTTTCCTAAATGCCAATCGGCTGTATGAAAAATTTTCACGTTTAAACACCTCTTTAGAAATTTGCTTTACATTTATTCGAATTTTTCTATGAAAACATTTACAATCAATACTATCATTATATACGAATTTACTAGAAAATTTAATAGGAGGCAATGATGGTAAAAAAACTAATTCATTTAGAGGGTTTTGCAGTATTTATGTCGATGATTGTTTTGTATGCTCACTATGGGGGAAGCTGGTGGATTTTTTTCTTATTCTTGCTTTCACCTGACATTTCAGCATTTGCTTATTTAGTAGATGAGAAAGTTGGTGCTATCATTTATAATCTCTTCCACACGTATGCTTTTTCAGTACCAGCTTTGTTGATTGGATTTTTGCTCAATCATCATATAATTATGATAATTGGCATTATTTGGGTTGCTCATATAGGTATAGACCGTTTATTTGGTTACGGCCTAAAAAATCCGACAGCATTTAAAGATACACATCTACAAAAAATTTAATTAAGCCCTATTAAGGAATAATTTTATGCAAAAGGCTACTGTTATTCCGAATAAAAAATGACCGATAACCCAATGGATTAATGCAATGGCAGAAAGTAATTCAGGAGTCCTTTCTGATAATGTCGTCGTTGGATAAATCATCATGCCAATGGCGATTGAAATAGTTGGGATTCTCCAAAATGTTTGACGTCTGGTCCAGTTAAGTTTTTTCATAACGAAGATCATTAAGGATACAATAATAATAGATACAATGATATGAAAGGAAAACTCGATCATCTCGGGGAATTTATAAGTTTTCAGAATAGGAAAATAATCGATGTTTAATAAAAGGGTATACACTTTAATTTCATAGAAGGTTTCAATGACCTTAAAATACATGCCAATAGCGATGCTTGACATAACACCAACAATAACAGTGTAAATTAGGTTAGTGCCACCCATTTTATTTTGATGATGTCTAGAACTTTGTCCATTGTTCAATTTCTCAACCACCCTCATTTAATAGGAATAATAAAGATTTTGATATTGTGTTCCTTAAATTTGTGTGTAGCTGTTTATCATTACAATATAACCAATAAGATTGATTATCAAGATTTCAACGCAAACCAAGCAAAATATTCATAAACATCACACCCAATGCTTACACTATTCATACTTCGGGTATAGCAAAATATATTAAAACTTAAAGGGGAGAAAATCCATGGTATATGAAAACAAACAAAACTGGCCCAGAAAATATGACATAAACAAACTTGTTACACGCAATCTAGATATAGATAAAATTAAGAGTGGCGATAAAATATCCGTAAGACGTAATGATCGTTATGCTGATCCTGGTGACGAACTTGAACTAAAGGGACAGGCCTTTATTATTAAAGATGTCTATCCACAAAAATTGAAAGACATGACAGATGAAATGGCTAATCAGGAAGGTTATGCTAACTTAGGGGAATATAAAGAGGCCCTTACCTCCATTCATCAAGGAGCAGTATGGGACCCAGAAAGTATCGTATGGGTGCATGAATTTAAACAAAAAGAATAACGATTTGTCAGCCACTGACATCTTAAAGTGCCAGAAAATAAAGATGCGATCCATTTTGGATTAGCATCTTTTTTGAATTCAATTCACAGAAGTTTTAGTTTCCTGGTAAAATCTTCTCCAACAATTGATAAATTAGCCAATGATCAGTTCGACCGGAATATAGCATTAAAAATGAAATAAACAATTAATTTCCCTTTTCTATTTCTTTTTTCGCCTGCAAAATTAATGGAAGTGAAAATACCATACCTACAAATGGTATCATCATTTTCATGAAAGAGGCTAATGCCCCATCTTCATACAGTAAATTATTCGGGACAATTAACACAAATAACACTGCTAATATCAATGGAGATAGTGCGGAAAAACGTTTCCCAACATTACTAGAAGGCATTTGTTTTGGTATATTTATTACTAACAATATCATCAACAAAAGTAAAATCAATATAGAAATCCAACCGGGAATAGAGATAAAAAAACCTCCCTTTTTCATTTTCACACAATTTGATTCAATAATCTTTAGTAGTCACAGTAACCCCTAATGAATCATAAAACATTTCTCTTTAATATTCTTTGTCATCACCTTGATACTTAATTGGTTTTCTGCTCAGGAAATCATCCATCCAATCATCTTTATCTTGGTCATCAATCCATTGAACAACCTTTTTCTCATCTGCATCAGTTTGTTTTTCATGATCATTCCCTTTTTCTACTATAACAAATCACCCCTTCATTTTATTTAGGATCATTGCATCTCTAGTATACTTCATTTGGAATTATCTAACAATGACCCTTTTATCGAAATTTCCTTTATTACGATAATTGGGCTATAATAACTAATTGGTAATTGTATTTTTGACAGAGAAGGTGCACAAGTTATGTGGTTTATTTTTTCACTCCTGACAGCTTTTGCCTGGGGAGCTGCTAATTTATTTTATAAAAAAGGCTCAAATCCAGATGATAAATACAGCCATTTAAAAATCGTCACATTAGTCGGTTTTGTCATGGGAATTCATGCGACATTTTATTTAATTTACAAAGGACATCCATTTGACCCGTTTGATATGATCCGATATTTGCCCGTATCATCAATGTACATTTTATCAATGACGATTGGCTATATAGGATTACGTTATATCGAACTGTCCATTGCTGCACCAGTGCAAAATTCAGCTGGTGCTGTAAGTGCTATTTTACTTTTCATCTTTTTTCCAAGGGAATTAAGTATCATGGCTATTTTTGGTATTATTGTCGTCACTGTCGGTGTCATTGGTTTGGCTATTTTAGAAAAACAGGCTGAAAATGAAGTGTTAAAATCTAATCGTGTAATTATTGATAAAAAATATCAAATTGGCGTTTTAGCGATAACGTTTCCGATTTTGTATGCGATTATCGATGGACTTGGAACTTTCGCCGATGGAATTTACCTAGATGAATTAACTCTAATTAGCGAGGAATCCGCCTTAATTGCTTATGAATATACGTTTCTCATTTGTGCGATTGGCTGCTATATTTATCTTAAATTTTTTAAAAAGGAAAAATTTATTCTCATTAAAGAACGGGATAAAGGTCTTGCCGCTATTTTAGAAACAACAGGACAGTTTTTTTACGTCTTTGCGATGGCAGGAAATGCATTATTTGCTGCCCCTTTAATTGCAGCACATGGAATTTTCTCTGTCATTTTATCGCGAATATTTTTAAAAGAAATCATGACAAAAAAGCAATACTTAATGATTGCGATTGTCATGATCGGGATCATTTTGCTCGGGTTAATGGAAGAAATGTGATTTTGTATCATCCGGTATAAGTCACTATTCTCCTATTAATTTAGAAATAATGCCCACAATTCAGTTGTTTTTTAATTAGATTTTTATGTATTTTCGACTGAAATGATTAAATCTATATACAATTAAATAGAACAAACTCTTAGTAGACATTTATCATAATGTCTATTTTTTATTGATCATATTGGATGATGATACTTTATTTAAAATACTATACACAATTTATAATAATATAATCTCAACATTAAGAGCCTGACATTTACTATGTTTAATTCTCTTTTAAAGATTAAACTTCTAGGATAAATGCATAATATACAAAACATTCCCATCTATATTTTTACATTTGTTCAATTAAATAAAATCTTCACCTAATTTTAACCTTCGGGTGGTATAGTGAATATGTAAAATAATAAAACACTAACATTAGGAGGATTAGCATTGAATTTTAGAAAAAATGTATATTCAGTTACAGTATTATTGTTGTTATTCGTCTTGATGGTATTTTTAGCTGCGTGCGGGGGCGGTGGTTCAGCCAATGATAATGTGACGAATTCTAATAATACAACTGAAGAAAATGATGCAAATACAGGGGAACAACAAAATAATGAAGCTGGGGAGGAAAAGAACGCTGACACAAGTGACTTACCCCGTTTTATTACAGATCCGAGGGGATATTATACTTTTAACGATATGATTCCGTTTATTTCAACTTATGAATTTATAAAACATGATGCAACATTTCGTTTAGAATGGCTTGGCGAAGAAGAAGTTGACGGTGAAATGGCCCATAAATTTCACTACCTAAGTGATGATCCAGACCATCCGGAAGAATATAAAGAATTTCATGCTTGGTTAGATGAAGGAGGATTCGGTGTTGCTGCAACCTCTGCAAATGGCGAAGAATTACCAACTCAAGTGGCACATGGTTTTGTAGCCGAAACGTTAAGAGAAATGTATCAATTTGGCTTTTATTTTCGTGACCAAATAATTGATGGAGATTATGAATTAGTTTCTATTGATACAAATGATGATACACTTCTTGATCATGACGTCGAAATACACAATGTTGAAGTCTACAATGAAGAAGATGATGAAAGATTCAATTTTACAATTGCTGAAGGAGATAATTTTGAAGTAATACTTAGTGAGGAAGTATCAGGAAGTTATGATTCTTATTATGACATTGACATTTTAGAATTGACACTTAGATAATCAAAAAAATTAATATAATTGTCATGATGCACCATTATAGCCATCTATGTAACATTTTTATATGTGTACAATTTGTCCGTTCGTGGTATAATATATTTAGAAAGTTCATAAATTAATAAAGACCGTCCATGCTAATACATGGAACGGTCACATAGACCGAACCCCATCAAGAGGGGCTAGGCGCACTCAAGGAAGTAATCCCTCAAGGGCCTGTGCAAGCACAAGAGGGGTTACTTTTTACTTTTATCGGACATGATAAACGCTACTAACATGCCGAAGGTAACCATCAGCATTAGAACACTTATTATATCCATAGGCATCACCCCCTTCTTGATAAATCAAAGAAGGCTACAGGTGCGCCACCCCTCATGTGAAGCTAGTCTATTAAATTCATTGTAACATATTATACATCTTTTAAAACTGAATTTCGTTGAACAAAATATTCTCAATTAAGGCTGTCTGTTTAATTATACAGTTATTAATCTAATTCCTCACTCCTATTTAGTAAGGGTCTGCCTTATGACTTTTTTCCACAGCTTCCTTTGTTGCTTCATTTGCAACAGATGAACCTTGACCATATTTTGATTGACCTGATTCACGTCCAGGCACATTTCCAACTTCCATTTCCTTAAGTTTTTCCATTTGCGATTTGATACCTTCCTTCACACGATGGCCATATTTCTCATCAGCTTGAGTGAAATGCTCTATCATGGCATCTTGGATTCGTTTGTCACAGACAGCAAGTGCCTCAGACAGATTTTTAATTAACTCATCCCGCTCCCATTCTTCAAAACTACGATACGTATGGCCCGCTTGTCCATAATTATTAGGACGATCAATTGGTGCACTCATTGCTGCATCGTTAAATTTTGGACGGTGAGGCGGAAGGATTGGCTTTTTCTCCTCATACCCACCTAACATAGAAGGTTCATAATTAATGTGTGGGTTCTCTTCAAATTGCTCTGGATTTCGGAAATCCATTTGGCCACGACGCTGATTTGTACGAACAGGTGTCATTGGGGCATTAACTGGTAATTGCAAATAGTTAGAACCTACCCGATAACGTTGTGTATCTGAATAGGAAAATGTCCGTCCTTGCAACATTTTATCATCTGAAAAATCCATGCCATCGACAAGTACCCCTGTCCCAAAAGCAGCTTGTTCGATTTCCGCATGGAAGTCTACTGGATTGCTATCTAATACCATGCGTCCCACTGGCAACCAAGGAAATTTATCTTCTGGCCAAAGCTTCGTATTATCAAGTGGGTCAAAATCAAGCTCAGCATGATAATCATCTTCCATGATTTGCACAAATAATTCCCATTCCGGAAAATTTCCCTGCTCAATCGCCTCATATAAATCCTGTGTCGCATGGCCAACATTTTTTGCTTGAATTTTTTTGGCTTCATCCTGTGTTAGATTACGAATGCCTTCTTTCGGATCCCAATGATATTTTACTAATACAGATTCTCCTTTGTCATTAACCCATTTATAGGTGTTAACTCCCGAACCTTGCATATGTCGGTATGTAGCTGGAATGCCCCAAGGGGAAAATAAAAAAGTAATCATATGTGTTGCCTCAGGACTACGGGAAACAAAGTCGAACATTCTTTGCGGATGTGGTACGTTAGAAGCTGGATCGGGTTTAAATGCATGAATCATATCTGGAAATTTCATCGCATCACGCACGAAGAAAATTTTCAGGTTGTTACCAACGAGGTCCCAATTTCCTTCCTCTGTATACATTTTTACTGCAAATCCACGTGGGTCCCGTGCAGTTTCTGGTGAATCCTTTGCCCCTGCAACAGTGGAAAAGCGGACCATCAAGGGTGTCCTTTTCCCAGCACCTGAAAATACCTTTGCCCGTGTATATTTTTCAATCGGTTCACTCCCTACCATTCCATACGTTTCAAAATAACCGAACGCACCTGTACCCCTTGCATGTACCACACGTTCAGGGACCTCTTCTCGGTCAAAATGAGAAATTTTCTCAATGAAGTGGTAATTTTCAAGTGTAGCCGGACCACGATTACCAATCGTGCGAATATTTTGGTTATCCTCTACAGGTCTACCCTGACGTGTTGTTAACGTCTCACGTTTCACATCATCATTATTAGAATAGTTCAAGTCTTTTTCATTTGCCAAAATAAAAACCTCCTTAGAAAATAGGTACCTTTTATTTTTCCCCATTAACTAAGGAATCTATGCAACGAGAATACAATTGGTTACATAATTGGTTACACTACCTATTCCCTTTATGTTCTACCTAGTTGATTTACATGTTGGCGGATAAAGAAAAAAGTTAGCCCCTTTTTGATTCATAATGGGCTACCTTTATTAAACAAATGAATAAGTTTACCTCATCGTTTCCTATCTACTTCACTTACTTTTATAGAATAATGCAGTTCAATAAATTGATTAAAACGGCGGGTACTTTTTTAAGTTAATTCGTGCCGATGGTGAAGTCTTTTGAACAATTTAATTCCATCTCCGTGCATAATGGGTGCTACGCATTCATCAACTAGATTTCCATCAAGCATGGATTTTAATAATCCCCCACCACCAACTAGCCAAATATTTTGTCCCGTTTTTGCCTTTAGTTGGTTGATAAATTGAGGGAAGTCCTTGTCAATAATGTTACATCATCGGTATGATGATATTGTTTACTAATAAAGACATAGTAGTCTTTATTTTTGTAGGGAAAATCAATTAAATGACGATTCACGTTCTTTTACCCATCAAAACAGTATCGACCGTATCGTAAAATTCCGTAAACCCATTGTCCCCTTCACCACCAACCTGATAAAGCCATTCAATTGAATCATAAGTTGTGGCTATATAGCCATCTTAACTTGTCGCAATAAATAAGACTACCTTTCTTTTTTTCATCACAATATCCCCAATTAATGAATATTCATTAAGTGAAAAGCAACTTATCATACGCTAATTTTGGTTTTTCAAGCTTAGTCAAGGTTTCATAATCAATACCGCTTGACGAAAAATGAACATGATGTTTTTGGCGTAGGGATTCTTCAATTTTTCCCTACTTATCCCGGCAAAGTTTTTTAAATAACTATCGGGCAATTTTACTTATTAGTCGAATCATATGTGCCACAAAAACTAGGATTCCCTTTCTCTTTACTCCCAAGTTAAATAGTTTATTCCAAGGCTAAAGTTTCTCCCGTTTCCGCTAACGTTTTTATATTACTTAGGACTACCGGCCACGATTCCTTCGTAGCCTGATAAGATGGGTGATCTTTTGTCCATCTATCGTTTGTGAGCGTCAGTTTTGTACACTCACCTACTTTTTCCAATTTGAAAGTAATTCTAGATACTAGCTCGGCATGCATTTTTTGATAAGATGGCCCCGGATGCTCCAATAGGCTTAATATTTTCCCTTCCTCAAATTCCAAAATTTCACCATATAAATGAACTGTCTCATTCCCATCAGGACCTGGTCCAATGTACTCGAAGGAATCACCAACCTTTCCACCAGTGCGAAATTCGCTACCAAAAAAGATTTTTTTCACACCTTCAGGAGACATAAATGAATCCCACACTTTCTCCGGTGATGCACCAATATAAAATTCATAATGTAATTCCATCTTTTCAGCCCCTTAAATAATAAAATTGAAGTGATGTTGCTAAACTGATATGATATTAACAAATAATGGGTGCTAAGTATTGTAAATTCGCGACAAAGGTAGGGAATCAGCGTGACTTCTATTGGAGAACCAGTTCAAATTAAAGGGCAAGGCTTAGGAATTTTAAACAAAAAGAATAGCCACAATCATTTTGACCTAAAAAGAATAAAACCTTCTGAGGGAATTGACTTTTTTGTTAAACATTATTGGATTATCCGTTGGGATTTAGCAAATAAAGGGCCATTTACCCAAGAGGTCATACCAAATCCTTGTATCAATTTAGTATTTGAAAAAAATAAAACGGCTATATTTGGTATTAAGAAGGGGAAATCTAGACATAGTCTGTCTGGGAGCGGAATGGTCATAGGGGTAAAATTCAAACCAGGTGGATTTTATCCATTTTTGAAACGGCCGTTATCTACATTGACAAATGGTTCCCTTTCTTTGGAGGAAGCATTCCAGATGAATAGTGAGACTCTAGAACAGACCATCCTAAGCCAAACTAGTAATGAAATGTTAGTACATTCTGTGGAAAATTTCTTACAAACCGTGTTACCGGAACCTGATCAACAAGTCATTTTGTTGAATCAAATGATTGACGAGGTAAACTATCATGATGATATTGTCACTGTAGATCAAATTTGTCAGCACTTTTCTATTAATAAACGTTCATTGCAACGATTATTTAATGACTATGTTGGAGTTGGACCGAAATGGGTTATTAAACTTTATCGACTACAGCAAGCCGCTGAGAAAATTGAACAACTAAACATAAACAGCATTAATGACTTGGCATATGACCTTGGCTATTATGACCAAGCACATTTTATTAAAGATTTTAAAAACTTCATTGGTAAAACACCGTTGGCGTACAGTAAAATGATTCACCAATGAGGTTATGGTCCAAGTGGGCCATACTATTCAATCCATTGTTGGAGAGATGATTGAACGAGTTTTGTCCTGTTATTCTAATTTTCATTCATTTGTTATCCCTTAATGTCCGAGCATAATAGTGCCTTCTACTCATCATATTCATGACGACAACACCAGATAGTGCCACAATCCCTCCAATAATTGATATTGAACTAGGGAGTTCCCTTAACCAAAACCAGGCAACAATAACTGCTACAGCAGGCTCAAGGTAGACCATACTTGTCACGGAACTTGCCTTTCCCAATGAGAGTGCAATTGCCCACAGGATGTAAGCAATTGCTGCGGGAAAAATACCAATATAAATTGCTGATAAATTTGCCTCTAACGTACTGTTTTGTATCGTACTAAAAATTCCTGGTGAAAAAATAAAAAATGGTATCGTCCCAGCCCATGTTAAATACGCTGTTAATTCAACAGGTTTGTAGCGAACTAATAATTGTTTTTGATACACAAAAAATATCGAGGTAGCCACTGCTGCTATCAGAACTAGATAGACTCCTATAGAAAAAGAAAATGATAATTCAGAAGTACCAAGGGCAATAAGAATAATCCCAACAAACCCAACTAATAATCCTAACCATTCAGCAAGACTTAAACGTTCTTTTAATATAATGACTGCGATAATGGAAGTAAAAATAGGAGCAGAGCCAATTAACATCCCAGCTGTACCAGCAGTAATAAATTCTTGACCAAAAGTAACCCCAATATTATAAATACTAATTCCAATCCAGCCTAGTACGAGGATTTTAATAGCATCTCTTTTGCTAGGTAATTTAAATTTATTTTTTGAAAACAGAGCAATAAAGACAAAAAATATTGACGCAGTAAAATAACGTACCAAAACTAAATGACCTGCTGAATAGCCACCTTTTAAACTGGCACCAACAGCAGCAAAGGTTGATCCCCAAATAAGAATGGTCAAAAGTGCCATGACGTTTGCTTTATAGTTCAATTTCTCACACTCCGAAAATATGTTATCTATATCTAAATTTTAAAAATTTGCTAGTTTAATCTCTTCTTTATTTACTGGGGTCCATCATATAATGCTTACGGACATATGAAAGTTTCATAATAAGGTGACTTTTAAATTTGCAAAAGTATTTTATTCCCAGAAGGATCATGTACAATGAAGTCATCACCATCTCTGAAGATTTCTATTCGGTCAGATAATTCCCGTAACTTTTCAACCAATTTTGATCTTACTTCTTCACCTTCTATATCGACAACGAAGTTATCCATGCCAACACTATTATCCTCGGGTTTTACAGCCCCAACACCATTCCAAATATTCATCCCAATATGGTGATGGTATTGTCCGGTTGATAGAAAGACAGCCCCCGGATAACGGGCAACAATATCATACCCAAGGCCTTCTGTATAAAATTTGACAGTTTCCTCAAGGTCTTTCACATGTAGATGAATATGCCCCATTATCGTATCTTTAGGAATTTTACCCCACTTTTTTCGCGACAAACCTATTAGTTCTTCTATTTTTAAAGGTAATGTTGCCATTTCAACCTGATCCACATGCCATTGCCAATCTTCTGCATAACGATCATAATAAATTTCAATCCCATTTCCGTCGGGATCATCGATATAAATTGCCTCACTAACAATATGGTCAGCCGAACCAAATGGATAATTTAGGGCAATTAAATGATTTAAAAAGCCGGATAAGTCCTCCCTTGATGGCAACAATAATGCAAAATGATATAACCCGGTTGTCCTTCCTTGTTTTGGTATCACATCGGTTGGTTGGATAATTCGTAATAATGGAATTTTACCGTCTGCTGTTAAAACTACTTCCGCGGTTTTTTCCGCCAATACTGACAAACCGATAAATTTTGTGTAAAAATCAACTGACCTATCCATATCTAACACTTTAATCGTTACTTCCTTAATAAAACGATTCGGCTTTTCATGAAAATTTGCCATCGGTTTCCGCCCCCCTTTAAAATAGAACCTTTAACTAATTTCATCCAAAACTGTTTTTAACTTTTCTAATTCCTTCGTTGATAGCGTAACCCCTTTACCCATTTTCGTATGATCTTCAGACCAGTCACGGATATCGTATTTTGGTTCACGCCCATTCCAACTTATTAAATTCAATTCCTTTTTCCATCCTTTTGAACCTTCCGACAAAACCGCGATATTTCTTACAATTTCAAAACTGAATTTAGTCATATTGATCTCTCCTATTCATCATTTTTATAATTCGGCAATCCTAAAGTATTAAAGGCCTTCTAGGGGAGCCATTTTCGCAAAATCACACTTTTCATTACTTCAACAAACCTCTTGATGGAACCATTTTCGCAAAATCGCACTTTTCGTTACATCAACGAACCTCTTGATGTAGCCATTTTCGCAAAATCACACTTTTCATTACATCAACGACTCTCTTGATGGAACCATTTTCGCAAAATCACACTTTTCATTACGTCAACAAACCACTTGAAGGAACCATTTTCGCATAATCACACTTTTCATTACATCAACGATCCTCTTGATGGAACCATTTTCGCAAAATCACACTTTTCATTACGTCAACGAACCTCTTGATGGAACCATTTTTACAAAATCTCAATTTTCATTACATCAACGATCCTCTTGATGGAACCATTTTCGTAAAATCGCACCTTTCATTACTTCAACGACCCTCTTGATGGAGCCATTTTCGCAAAATCACACTTTTCATTACGTCAACAAACCACTTGATGGAACCATTTTCGCAAAATAACACTTTTCATTATGTCAACAAACCACTTGAAGGAACCATTTTCGTAAAATCGCACTTTTCATTACATCAACAATCCCCTTGATGTAACCATTTTCGTAAAATCACACTTTTCATTACGTCAACGATCCTATTGATGTAGCCATTTTTACAAAATCACACTTTTCATTACATCAACGAACCTCTTGAAGGAACCATTTTCGCAAAATCACACTTTTCATTATGCCAACAAACCACTTGAAGGAACCATTTTCGTAAAATCACACTTTTCATTACGTCAACAAACCACTTGAAGGAACCATTTTCGCAAAATCACACTTTTCATTACATCAACGATCCTATTGATGGAACCATTTTCGCAAAATCACACTTTTCATTACATCAACGATCCTATTGATGGAACCATTTTCGCAAAATCACACTTTTCATTACATCAACGAACCTCTTGATGGAACCATTTTCGTAAAATCACACTTTTCATTACATCAACGAACCTCTTGATGGAGCCATTTTACAAAATCACACTTTTCATTACGTCAACGATCCTCTTGATGGAACCATTTTTACAAAATCACACTTTTCATTACATCAACGAACCTCTTGATGGAACCATTTTCGCATAATCACACTTTTCATTACATCAACAACACCCTAAAAAAATAAAGAATCGCCATCGACAATTTTTTCATTAAAATTCCTTTGCTAACAACCTATGTCCTACATCACTTTCTTTTCCAATGAGTAATGTTATGATTAATAATTAGGATGTGCAAAATCGCGACATTCGTCACGAGATGCTCAAATATATTTTACCACATATGTGGGTGACAAAATGAGTAAATGGTTTTATGTCAATTTCGTCGTAATTATTGTCGTTATTTGGAAAATATCATCTACTAGTTACATCGGCATCCAACACATATTGGGTATCATAGGGTTTACCTTTTTTATGTTTAATTGGATGCGACATGCCATGTTTGCGACAATTCGGTCTAACATCCCTAGGGGAAAAAAATTAATTTACGCAAAGATTTCTAAAAAAGCAATGCCGTTTCACCGTTGGACAGGAACTGTGGCACTCGTTTTTATCATTTTTCATGCTGTCACAATCATTAGCCATTACGGTTTTCAACCACATAATTACAAAATGACCTTTGGTCTTATGGCACTTATCATCATGACTTTTGTCGTTATTTTCGGATGGATCCGCCAATTGCGAACGACTGTTAAAAGAAGAATTCTACATCTAGCATTTGCCTTTACACTATTTTACTTAATTATTATTCATATAATTTTATAGTATAAAAGCCTTGCATCTACCACAGACACAAGGCTCCCTTAACTTTTTTTTATCATATTTATTTTGAAACTTCCACGGCATAGTCCGCTAACAATCTTGCACCAAAACCAGAAGCTGATTGATGGTAATAGCCTTTATCCTTTGCCTCCATCGTTCCCGCCATATCGACGTGTACCCATTTAGCTGTTTCAGGAACGAATCTACGTAAAAATAGAGCGGCAGTTATTGAACCAGCATAAGGTTGATTACTAATGTTGCTAAAATCAGCATAATCAGTTTTTAACGTGTCATCATACTCATCCACTAACGGCATTGGCCAGACAAAATCACCATTAACGTCACCTATTTTTTTCATCACACTTGTCCATTCATCTTCACCAAAAATCCCAGCGACTTTTGTGCCTAATGCTGCGACGACAGCCCCTGTTAATGTCGCAATATCGACAATGTACTCAGCCTTTAATTCCCCTGCCCGAATTAATCCATCTGCTAAAATCAGACGCCCTTCTGCATCTGTATTACCAATTTGAACTGTTTTGCCATTTTTGTATTCAATGACATCCCCGGGTAAAATCGAATGACTGTCAGGCATATTTTCCACCGTTTGAATTAACCCGACAACATTCACTTGTGCCCCCGAGTCGGCTAACAATTTAATTGCTCCAGCGACAGCAGCAGATCCCCCCATATCCATCCGCATATCACTGATGTTTCGACCTTTTTTCAAGCTAATACCTCCGGTATCAAAAGTAACCCCTTTACCGACTAGTGCGACTAATGGCTTGGATTCATCGCCTTGATAATGAAGTTCAATGAAGGCTGGATCATATTTACTACCGCGATTGACTGCCAAAATTCCGTTCATCTCCATTTTTTCTAATGCGTTTTTATGATGAACTATCACTTCAACTTCCCTATCACTGAACACATCTTGTAAAACAGTCGGATATGTTTCTGGATTTAATGTGTTTGGCGTTTCATTCATTAAATCACGCGATAATGACATTGACGCAGCACGAATTTCCCCCATTGAAACAGCCGCTTCTACTTCTGCTCCATTCATAAAAGTTAAATGAGATGTTTTTTTCGCCTTTTTAGATTTATAAGCATCAAATTCATATGCTCCTAAATGCCAGCCTTCAACAAAAGCTGTCACTAATTTACTTTTATCATATGATTCAAATGCACTTGCTAAGGCTTCATCATCAACTAAACCTTCATTTATATTCAATTTTTTTAACTGTTTTGAAATGTCTCCTGCTATCATTCGAACGTTATCAAATGATTGCTTTTCGGCTTTAACATCATTTACGATGATATGTAACTCATCATCAACAAAAATTGCTGAAGTATTGCCACCATAATCCTTTACATAATCTTGCAAATGTGTTTTTCCCTCAATTTCATGTGCGAATAAAATTTTTGCTGTTTTTCCCATTTCTTTTCCCCCATTTGTAAAAAATTTACCTTAATTAAGTATGACGTAAAATAGAACAATTTTCTATCAAAATGTTCGTATAACATTCAAACAACGGTTTGAGTTTTTACAATTCACACTCATGACGTCCACAAATTTTACAAAACTAAAAAAGCTGATAATCCACATCTGAATGCAAATTATCAAACTTCTTTAATCATATTTTGATAATAATATTTGGCATATGTAAGTTGTATCCATACAAAAAAGTTTTTCACCGGCTATCCAACTAACGGTTTGGAAAACTGACTCTCATATAAATCAGCATAAAACCCTTGCAATTCCAAAAGCTCCTCATGGGTACCCTGTTCAATAATAGACCCATGGTCCATCACTAGAATCAAATCAGCATCCTTAATCGTCGATAAACGATGAGCAATAACAAAACTTGTGCGATTTTTCATCAATTCATTCATTGCTTGCTGAATTAAAATTTCCGTCCTTGTGTCGACACTTGATGTCGCCTCATCTAAAATCATCATTGGCGAATCAGCCAACATTGCCCGTGCGATTGTGATTAATTGTTTTTGCCCTTGGGAAATATTCGACGCTTCTTCATTCAGAACAGTGTCATATCCATCAGGCAATGTTTGAATAAAATGATCTGCTCTTGCTGCCCGTGATGCTCGCATTATTTCTTCATCTGTCGCATTCGTTTTGCCGTAAGCAATATTGTCTTTAATCGTTCCTTTGAATAGCCAAGTATCCTGAAGTACCATTCCGAATAGGCTTCTTAGTGTATCACGGCTCATTTTCGTAATATCTATGCCATCAATCGTAATCCGACCACCATTTAATTCATAAAAACGCATTAACAAATTAATTAACGTCGTCTTTCCTGCCCCAGTAGGACCGACAATGGCAACAGTTTTCCCAGCCTTTGCCTCAATCGAAACATCATCCATTAACAACGTTTCCCCATAGCCAAACTTCACATGCTCAAAACGAACAATCCCGTTAATTTTTTCAACAGCAACCGGGTCATCTACCGGCTTTTCTTCTTCCTTATCTAATAAATCAAACACTCGTTCAGCTGCCGCAATTGTCGACTGAATAATATTCGCAATATTTGCTGTTTGAGTGATTGGTTGTTGGAATTGATTCGAATACGTAATAAACGCTTGAATATCCCCAATCGAAATGCGCCCTTGTGTCACCAAAATTCCACCGACGATACTAATGAACACATAACTTACATTGCCGATAAATGACATAAGTGGCATTATAATCCCCGAAATAAATTGGGCCCTTCTACTCGCTTTAAATAAACTGTCGTTCACTTCAGTAAATTGTTCAATTGAATTTTCCTCTTGGCCAAAAGCCTTCACAACCTCATGACCGTTATACATTTCTTCAATATGACCGTTTAAGTTACCCAACGTATTTTGCTGATCACTGAAATGTTTTTGTGACTTTTTCAATAATGGCTTAATAACGAAAAACGATAATGGAATGCTTATAACTGTAATTAACGTTAACAAAGGACTAATCCACAACATCATCAATATAATACCGACAATTGTTACCATAGACGTAATAAATTGAGTCAAACTTTGTTGCAACGTTGTCGCAATTAAGTCTATATCATTCGTAACACGACTTAACGTATCCCCATGGGAATGTTCATCAAAATAAGAAATCGGCAATTGGTTCGTTTTTGTAAAAATATCTTCCCTTAATTGATAGACCGTTCTTTGGGCTACCTTTGCCATCATAAATTGTTGTATAAATTGGAATAAACTCGTAAAAACATAAAGACCAGCAAGCAATAACAGTAATTTTAAGACCATCGAATAGTCAATCGCTGCATCGGGAATGCCACGTAATTTATCAGATACTCCATCAAATATAACTGTAATCGTATTCCCCATTACCTTTGGGCCAATGACATTAAATACCGTCCCTAAAATAGCCGCAATCAACACAAATATAAGACTGATACGATGTGGTTTTAAATAGGCTAACAATCGCCGTAAAGTTTTTTTGAAATTTTTCGGCTTATCTAGCCCCATCATCATGCCGCCACGGCCATGCCCATGCCCGTGTCCACCGGATCTGACATTCGCTTGTTTTGATTGTTTGCTCATGCAATTTCCCCCTCTCCGAGTTGGGAAACAACAATTTCTTTATACACTTCATTCGATTTTATTAATTCCTCATGGGTACCCAAACCGACCATTTTACCTTTTTCTAAAACAATAATTTGATCTGCATTCATTACCGTACTCACACGTTGAGCAACGACAACCATACTGGCATGTTTAGTTTCCTCTGTAAGAGCAGCCCTTAATTTTGCATCTGTTTTATAGTCTAAAGCTGAAAAGCTATCATCAAATAAATAAATATCTGGTTTTCTAACGAGTGCCCGGGCAATGGAGATACGTTGTTTTTGACCACCAGATAAATTCGTTGCCCCTTGCTCTATTTCACTTTCATATTTTTCAGGCATTTTCTCGACAAACTCTTTCGCTTGGGCAATTGTTAATGCTCGAATCATTTCCTCGTCTGTGACATCTTCTTTACCAAATTTAATATTCTCTCGGATTGTTCCGGAAAAAAGTAATGCCTTTTGTGGGACAAGACCGACACGTTGTCTCACTTCTTGTGCTGTCGTTTCTTTAATATCAACCCCATTAACACGAATTATTCCAGATGAAATTTCAAAAAAACGTGGAATTAGATTAATGAGGGTCGTTTTCCCAGAACCTGTTCCACCGATAATCGCTGTCACTTCACCAGGCTTAGTCGTAAAGCTAATATTTTGTAATGCTGGTTCATTTGCTCCCGGGTAATAAAAAGTAACGTCATCAAATTCGAGCTGACCACGATTTTTCGCCAAAAATTTTTCCCCTTCAGGAATATCAAGATGTTCTAGTTCCAATACGTCCTTAATTCGATTAGCCGACACACTTGCCCGTGGTAAAATGACAAACAACATTGACGTCATAATTAATGAAAACATAATTAACATGACATATTGAATGTATGCCATTAAATCACCAATTTGCATTGATCCAACATCAATCCGAATCGTTCCAAACCAAATTACGAACACTATTGTCACGTTTAGCAACAACATCATAAAAGGCATCGTAAACGCCATCAACTGATTTACCTTAATCGTCA
Organism: Pseudogracilibacillus sp.; assembly: GCA_032113595.1. GTDB lineage: Bacteria > Bacillota > Bacilli > Bacillales > Amphibacillaceae > Pseudogracilibacillus. The sequence goes on along the minus strand of DAMCTP010000037.1, from coordinate 7,488 downwards.
CCGAAGTCAAATCCTCGTTAGCATCCTTTAGTCTCACCCGTTCTTCCTTCCCTTTTGCAAAAGATCGAATGACACGAATTCCTGTCAAATTTTCACGAAAAACTAAATTGACGTGATCCAATTTCTGCTGTATAGCTTTAAACAATGGATATCCTATTTTCAAAATAATTAAGACAAAAATTACGATAAATGGTATCGCCACTAAAATGACTACCGATAATTTCGCATCACGAGTTAATGCCATTAATAGCCCACCAAACAACATAAATGGTGCCATTAAAAACATCCTTAACATCATAATCATTGCTTGCTGAATTTGATTCACATCATTCGTTGTTCTCGTAATTAATGATGCTGTACCAATTTTGTCAAATTCATATAATGAAAAACCACTCACATGCGTAAACACATCTTCACGAATGTCCCGACCAACACCCATTGCCACCTTTGCAGCAAAATGACTCACAGCCGTAGATACTAGAACACCGACAGCTGCAACACCCAACATGATGGCACCTACCTTCCAAATATAAGGAATATCTCCTGTAACAACTCCATTATCAACAATATCCCCCATTAAGGTCGGTAAGAAGAGCTGTGACAATGATTGTAAAAACACAAATAAAAATATTGTCAAAATCATCCATTTATACGTTAATAAATAGGCAGCTATCTTTTTCAATCGCCTACCTCCGTTCGTAAACAACATTTTAGCATTCATATTTTATCACAATTAATTATGAAATAGTTAAAAATTATATTTTGTTTCTATAAATGATACATCCATCCCTTATACTGGTTTTTCCCTTAGTATAAGTGTTTCACCCTTAAATGAAATTACAGCACAAACAAGTGACAGAACAATAAAAACAACACCAACATGAGCATTATATGCTAATGTGCTAGTTTCAATCACGATACTACCGACAAATGTACCAAAAGCAATCCCAAAATGTAATGCCCCATTATTTAAACTTTGCTGAATATCTGATGTTTCTGGTGAAATAGTAAAAATATGTGATTGCACTGGAGGCGTAATTGCCCAACTTAACACACCCCATATGATTAAAACAGCCCAAAATAAGGTCGCTGATGCAGTAAAAGGAATAACGAACAAAACAATTGCTAGTAAAATAATCGTTAAATAAACAACTTTATTTAAACCGAAACGGTCTGACGCAAATCCGGCAATTGCCCCCCCACTAACAGCGGCTAACCCATACACTAGGTATAGAACAGAAATAGTCGTTCCCCCAAATTGAAACATCATTTGTGAATAAGGAGTTAAATATCCATACAGTGTGAAATGTCCAGCCAAAAAGAAAAATGTCGTTAAGTGAGCAAATAAAAGTCTGTTGTTTTTAAGTGTGACTAACTGTTGCTTTAACGGGATTACCCCTCTTGGCGTAATTTTTCGCATAACAATAAGGACAGCAATTATTAAAATTACAGTTAAGAGGGCAATAAAAATAAACGGTGTCCTCCACCCGAATAGTTGACCCAAAAACACCCCAACAGGTAATCCCAACACTAACGATGCACTTGTACCCACGACGACTAAACCTATCGCCCGACCACGATAGGCTTTTCCAACCATTCTTGATGCTAAATTAATACATAATACAACGACCAATGAACCACTCGCGGCAGATATGATTCGTGACATCATGAGCATCGAAAACGTTTCACTTAAAATAGCCACAATATTTCCGATAAAAAAGATGATCAACCCGATGATCGTTAACTTTTTTCTTTCTACTTTTTTATAAACGATAAGTAAAATCGGGGCTGAAACAGCAAATATTAATGAAAATATAGTAATAAGTAACCCTGCTTGACTAATAGTAATATGTAAATCATCAGCAATTAAATCTAAAATACCACCGATAATTAATTCTGCCATACCAACAACAAAAGCAATCATTGTCAGTAAATAGATACGCTTGTCCATTGATTTACCCCTTGTCGTGTTGTCGAATTGTAAACATTACTTAAGAATGTTAAATCAAATTAACTCCCAACATTCAATTTTAGCATAGTTGGGGGGATTGTATATGAAAATAGATTGAAGTTTATTTTGAAAGGGACAATCAGGTGTGTTGGGGGGATCTGATAATGAGGGGGATCAATAAATGATTCTCTAAATGTTGTTATCGCTCCAGAAATATCCTTGCTTTCCTTGGGCAACACCTCAACTTTTATTGCTCCACTACCGTGTTGCAATAAGGATTTTCGGTTGTTGCTTTTCCCACAGGAGTCAGTGGATATTTCCTCCGCTTTACAAGATATCTTTGAATGAACTGGCCAAATAACTTTATATAAGAGTTTTCTTAAATTAACCACCGATTTTCGAAATAATAAAACTCAATACTCACTCATCTTCTTCCAACTCTTTATCAAGGGATTTAAATAGTTCCTCAGCAGAAGAATAGATTTGATACGCATTATTTGCGTCATCTAAATTCGAACAATTAAAAATATGTAGAATTTTTCAAAAAGGTATTGCCCTAAAGTATAAGTTATGCTATAATTTTCAAAAATGTAGTAAAACTACTACTTGGAGTGATAGGAAATTGAATAATAACATTCATATTTTAGATACTTTGAAAGAAAATTACGATAATTATAGTAATGCCGAAAGTAAGGTCGTAGATATTGTATTGTCTGAACCTAAAAAAGTAGTCAATATGAGTATTGGAAAAATTGCAAGTTTAGCGAATGTAAGTGACCCAACAATCGTAAGGTTTTGTCGGTCATTAGGATTAGATGGTTTTCGTGAATTTAAAATTCAGCTAACTAAAGAATTAGCCGTTAGAAATCATCATGTGCACAGAGAAGTTGAGCAGGGGGATAATGCAAAAGACTATATCCAAAAAATTGGGAATTCAACTGTGCATGTTTTGTCGAATATAGTAAATATACTAGATTATAAAATAATTGAGCAGGCAGTTTTTACATTATCGAATGCAAAATGGATTGAATTTTGGGGATTTGGGGCTTCAGCTGCCGTCGCTGAAGACATTTATCATAAATTCTTTAGATTAGGCATCCCGTGTAACTCATATTCAGATTCCCATATGCAATGTATGTCAGCAAGCACATTAAGTAAGGAGTCTGTTGTTGTTGCTATTTCACATACAGGTCGTTCTCGGGAACTTATTGAAAACGTAAAACTCGCCAAAGAATCTGGAGCAATCATTTTAGGAATTACCTCACCTAATTCACCATTAGCTAAAGAATGTTCACAAACGATTGATGTGGACCTTGATGAAGATACTACAGTATACACACCAATGATCTCGAGAATGTCACATCTTCTCATATTAGATATTTTAGTTGTCGGTGTATCGTTACAACGTGGCCAACATCTAACCAATCGATTAAAAAATATGAAGGAAGCACTAAAAATTAAACGAGTTTAATAGGGGGAAATTGATATGGTCGAAAAGCTGGATAATGCTTTTGTAAAGATGAATAAATTGGCAATTGGGATAATGATGGTGTTAATGTTTTCCCTTGTGATTGTAAACGTTATCACACGCTATATATTTGGATTTTCAATCAATTGGGTAGAAGAAATTTCAAAGTTTTTAATGATATGGATAACCTTTATTGGTGCAGGATTAGCAATGAGGGGCAGTAAACATGTGGCGATAGAAATATTACAAGATTATATTCCACAAAAAATGGTGCCAATCATTCGGATCATAAATGCAATTTTAATTATTATATTTATGGGGATTTTAGCGTATCTAGGCTATCAGTATGCATTAGGGTCAATGAATAAATTAACATCTGTATTAAGATGGCCGATCGGCTATGTATATTTAGTAATTCCAATTAGTGCAGTTTTATTTATTTTCCACATGTTATTGGACTTTCGAAGATATGTTAAAAGGGAAGAATCTGATTTGTTTGATGATCTTTTAGGGGATGAGGGTGAAATATAAAGATGGCTACTATGTTAATTATTGTTTTCTTTATTGCATTAATTATTGGCCTTCCAGTTGCACTTGTGATGGGGGTAGCAACTCTTGGGGCATTTATAGCAGATGGCTCAATCCCTCTTACGGTTCTACCACAACGTATATTTAGTGGGATAAATTCATTTCCAATGATGACGATACCATTTTTTATATTAGCTGCAGATTTAATGACTGGTGGTAAATTAACTGATTTACTTATTAAATTCTCCAACAACTTAGTTGGTCATATAAGGGGAGGATTAGGACATGTAAATGTTGTTGTAAGTACCCTTTTTGCTGGAATTAGTGGCTCGGCACTTGCTGATGCATCTGGTCCGGGAGCAGTTATTATGAGAATGATGCGTAGGGCGGGATATGATAAATATTATTCAGGGGCACTAACAGCGGCAACATCCGTTATTGGTAATATTATTCCACCTAGTATTTTAATGATCATTTATGCCTTGTCAGAAAGTAACACTTCTGTAAATGGTTTATTTCTAGCTGGTGTTATACCCGGGTTACTATTATGTATTATTTTAATGATATCTAACCACATTATATCAATTAAAAGAGGTTATCAGTATTCTACAAAGAGGGCCTCGATTAAAAATATTATAAAAAGCTTTATGAAAGCGATCCCAGCCTTATTAATGCCTGTTATTTTACTAGGTGGTATTTTTAGTGGCATATTTACAACGACTGAAGCTTCTGCGGTTGCTGTAGCTTATGCATTGTTAGTAGGAGTTTTTGTAACAAAAACGTTAACGATGAAAAACTTACCCAAAATTTTCATTAATAGTTCCCTAGTCACATCATCAGTACTATTAATTGTATCAATGGGATCAGCGTTCTCGTGGGTATTAACATACTCACAAGTTCCACAGAAAATGGCAATTTGGATGACTGGAATAACGAGTAATTCTTTAGGTATTTTATTTTTAATAGCCATCTTTGCGTTAATTACAGGAATGTTCGTTGATACGATTCCGGCATTAATTATTTTAGTGCCTATATTGTCCCCCGTTGCATTACAAGTTGGTGTGGATCCCCTACAGGTGGCTATTCTTATCGTTACATGTTTGACAATTGGTATGCTAACCCCACCTGTGGCACCATTACTTTTTGTTGTAAGTATGGTGGGAAAATTGCGACTAGAACGATTGAGTATTGCCGTATTACCATTACTGTTCGCGGAATTAATAGTTGTACTTTTAATTATATTAATTCCAGAAATAAGTACAGCCTTACCTAAATTCTTTATGGGTAAATAATATCTTTGAAAGGAGGATAGTAAGGTAAAAATTTAAGGCAATCTATTTTATTATATTAAAGGGAGGAATTACAGTGAAGAGAAATGTTGGAAAGTTACTATTTACGGCTTTAACCTTAGTTTTAATGCTTATAGTCGTAGGTTGTCAGCAAGACAGTGGAGGCTCAACGAATAGTAATGGTGACAAAGGTTCAACGACGAATGATAGTGGTTCAAAAGACGCTAAGGTAATTAAATATGCACACTTCCAACCCGGTTCTTTAGATCAACCTAAACAGGCTGCAGCGGTAGCATTTAAATCATACGTTGAACAACAAACAAATGGTTCTATTGAAGTTGAAATTTATCCCGCAAGTCAATTAGGAGACGAACAAACGGTGATAGAGGGCCTCGAAATGGGATCAATTCAAATGGCGGTAATGCATGACGGGCCAATTTCATCAATTTATCCAGAATCAGGTGTATTTAATCTTCCATTCTTATTTAATAGTTTAGGGGAAGCATGGTCCATTTATGACAGTGAATATACCAAGAATTTATTTGATGACATGCTTGATAAAACAGGAATTCGCGTCATGGCTCTTGCTGATAATGGAATTCGTCATTTCACAAACAGTACCAGAGAAATCCGTAGTCCCGATGATATGAAAGATTTAAAAATTAGAGTACAGCCTAGTCCTTTATATGAAAAATTTGTTGATGCTACTGGCGCAAGTCCATCAGCAGTATCATGGCCAGAACTACCAGCAGCATTACAACAAGGTGTTGTAGATGGACAAGAGAACGGGGTAACGAATATTTTGGCAGCAAGTCTCTATGAAACTCAAGATTTTGTTACTTTAGATGGCCATGTTTACAGTTATCATGCTTATATGATTAGTGATGAATTCTTTTCTAGTTTAACAGATGATGAACAAAAAGCAATTGAGGAAGCAATAGATATTGTTAAATGGATTCACCGTGGCATGACAGCCGATCAAGACATGAATGCCGGAACTATTTTAGCTGAACAAGGAATGACAGTTACAGAATTAACACCAGAAGAAATTGAGGTGTTTAGAGAAACTACACAACCAGTTATCGCTGAGTGGATGAGGGATGAATTTGGCGCAAAATGGGTCGATGATTTATTAGAAGAGGTAGAAAAGTTAAGATAAAACGTACTAGTATTTAAAAGGATAGGGATTGGGATAAATATAGTTGGGGCTGCTAGTGTAAAACTAGGGGCTTCTGCTTTATCCCTTTTAATAAGCTAATCATTTCAAAAAGATGATAGATTGCTTTAAATTTTTGGCTAGATAGTGGGAGGGCTAGATTTGCATGGGTTAAAAACTAAACAAGTATTAGCACAATTAAGAGAATACAAAATAATACCAGTTATTCGAACAAATTCACCTGTTGATGCCTATCAAGTTGTAAGTATACTTAATGAAATTGGATTTAAAACAGTAGAAATAACAATGACAGTACCTAATGCTGCCAACCTCATCAAACAACTCAACGATGAGAAACGTAATTTGCTTATAGGTGCAGGTACAATCATCAACAGAGAGCAAGCTGAAAAATGTATTAAGGCAGGAGCAAAATACATTGTTTCTCCATTTATGGTAGAAGAGGTATTGGAACTTTGCCTAGAGTTGGATATACCTTGTATTATGAGTGGTTTAACACCAACTGAAATTAATAATGCTTGGTTAAAGCATAGTCCTGCTATTAAAGTTTTTCCTATACATTCTATGGGTGGTTCCGAATACCTTAAATCTTTAAAAGCCATATTCCCCACAATTCCATTAGTTCCCACCGGCGGTGTCAATTTGAATAATATAGACGACTATTTAAAAGCTGGTGCAGAATTTGTAGGTGTAGGTAATGACCTTGTCAATATTGATTTAGTTAATAATGATATCAATCGGATAAAAGAGATTGGTATGAGATTTTTAGATAAAGTATTTGAACATAATTAGGAGGAGAAGAAACAATGACATACTCGAAAGAAATAATTGAACATTTTAAAAATATGGCAACAGCTTCAGTTGCAGATGCAGTTGACCAAGTTGTAGGATCAACAGGATATATGGATTATGAAATCAAACCACGTATTAACGATAACACGATTGTCGGTCCCGCTGTTACTGTTAAAGAAGTAAAAACAGATGAAAAATTACCACCTGAACATGCACTTCAAGCAATTGATGTATCTGAAGATGGAAGTATCCTTGTTATTGAGTTAGAGGGAAGCAATAAGAATGT
>DAMCTP010000036.1:21103-31467 GCA_032113595.1 Pseudogracilibacillus sp. | reverse complement strand
AATAGTAGTTATTTATATAATAAAAATGAGAATATGCTACCTGCATTTCATAATGCTGAAAAATTACTTATTGCCCACATGTTGAATAATGCTAATTTAATTACAATTGTTCAAGATAAGCTAGGTATTCATTTTAATATTGAAGAACATAAGTTAATTTTAATACAATTATATGCACTTTATGAACTCAATCATAAAATTGATATTAGTGAGCTCATTGATCAATTTGAGGAAAAAAATATTCGCCAATTAATTGGCGAATTATCGATGGTTGAAGTAAATGAAAACATTGGTGAGGAAGAAATTAACGATTATATTAATGTTATTCGATCTGAAATGAATGAAGTAACACAACTGAAAGACCTAAAAAAACAACAACAACTGTTAGAACAACAAAACAATCTACAAGAAGCAATAAAAATTGGATTGGAAATTATAAAATTGGAGAATCAATTAAAAAATAGTTGAATGAATAGTTATATATGAGATTTAATGAATGTATTTAGGAGGGTATCACCATATGTCAGAGAATAAATCATCTCAAACAATGGAAAATGATCAAACTTTAGAACAAGTAAAAGAAGAACTCGTAGAGGCAGGAAAAAAAAGCGGCGTTTTAATTTATGAAGAAGTGGCTGATCGTTTATCTGTATTTGAAATAGAACCAGAACAAATTGATGAATTTTATGAACATTTAGAAGAACAAGGCATTGAAGTAGTCGGTGATGAAGAAGATGAAGAAGCATTAAAAGATGATCTAACAGACCCAGACAATCTAAGAGACCTAAGTGTACCTTTAGGTATTAAAATAAATGATCCTGTTAGAATGTATTTAAAAGAAATAGGACGTGTCGATTTATTAACAGCCGATGAGGAAGTTGAATTGGCAAAACGTATCGTTGATGGTGATATAGAAGCAAGTAGAGCACTTGCTGAGGCTAACTTACGATTAGTTGTAAGTATTGCCAAAAGGTATGTTGGCAGAGGGATGTTATTTCTTGACTTAATTCAAGAAGGTAATATGGGATTAATTAAAGCAGTCGAAAAGTTTGATCATGAAAAAGGATTTAAATTCAGTACTTATGCCACATGGTGGATACGTCAAGCTATCACCCGTGCCATTGCTGACCAGGCTAGAACAATACGAATCCCTGTTCATATGGTAGAAACAATTAATAAATTAATTAGAGTACAACGACAATTGTTACAAGATTTGGGCAGAGAGCCAACACCCGAAGAAATTGGAGAAGAGATGGAATTAAGTCCAGCCAAAGTTCGTGATATTCAAAAAATAGCTCAAGAACCAGTGTCATTAGAAACACCCATCGGAGAGGAAGATGACTCTCATTTAGGTGATTTCATTGAAGATCAAGAGGCTATATCACCTTCCGATCATGCCTCTTATGAATTGTTAAAAGAACAACTTGAAGATGTGTTGGATACTTTAACTGATCGGGAAGAAAATGTATTACGATTAAGATTCGGATTAGATGATGGAAGGACTAGAACGTTAGAAGAAGTAGGTAAAGTATTTGGTGTAACGAGAGAAAGAATCCGTCAAATTGAGGCAAAAGCGTTACGGAAATTACGACACCCAAGTCGTAGTAAACGTTTAAAAGACTTTTTGGAGTAAAATTTGTTGATGGTACAATTTCCTGCTGTCAGTTAGTTGAACAGTAAATTACTTTTAAAATAATAAAAAATCGAGTAGAATAAGAGTAATTAATATTTACAAAATCTTAGGAGGAAAAAAGAGATATGAAAAGAAATGTTCTTCCATTTGGAATAATTGCTATTGTTGGAATATTCGCGGCTATTATCGTGTTTTATATGGGTGTTGAACAAAAGGCTGATATTCTAGCTGAGCAAAATGGGGATGCTAATAATGAAGAGGTTGAATTAGCTGAACCAGATGAAATTTTTGCTAACAAATGTTCTAGTTGTCATGGGGATGATTTATCTGGAGGTATGGGGCCAGATTTAACTGCTGTTGGTGGAACCTTATCTGAAGATGAAATTCTTGATGTTATTATAAATGGACAAGGATCAATGCCACCGGGAATTGCGGTTGGTGAGGAAGCTGAAGCATTAGCAAAATGGTTAAGCGAAAAGAAATAAACATTTAAAATGAAATTTTTTTCTAATAACTATGTTAGCTGGAAAAATATTAACAAATATAGAATTAATAAAACAGTAAAGCTTTCTGTACCAACAGAAAGCTTTTCTCGATTATAAGGTGAATTATAACATTGGATATTTCAAACAGGTTAAAAGAAATTGCCAAACATATATCTGAAGGAAGTTTTTTTGCTGATATTGGTTCTGATCATGCCCTATTACCTTGTTACGTTTGTTTAAATGATTCAACAGCTAGAGCAATTGCTGGTGAGGTCCAAGAGGGCCCGTTCTTACGGGCAATTGAAAATGTGACACATTTTAATATGAATCATCAAATAGAAGTCAAATTAGGGAATGGTTTACAAGTCATTGATGAACAAGTACAGGTTACTATCATTGCTGGTATGGGTGGAAAATTAATTGCTAAAATTTTAGAGCAAGATAAGGAAAAACTTATTACTGTTAAACAGTTAATTTTACAACCAAATAATCATGCAGAAATTGTTAGAGAAAAACTTATTGAATTAAACTTTCATTTATATGAAGAAATAATAATGGAAGAGAATAACCATATTTATCAAATTCTAATTGCAGATAAAACCCATTTAAATCCTTATGATGAAAATTCACATCAATTTGAAAAACAACTCCTTTTTGGACCGTTTTTATTACAGAATAAATCATTAACATTCAAGAAGTTCTGGACAGAAGAACAAAGGAATATCACAAATATTATACACAATATTCAACAATCTAAATCGAATCAACAAGCTAATTTAAATTATTTTGAAAATAAATTGTCTTTGATTGAGGAGGTATTAACAGAATGAGTATTGTCAATCATGGAGAAATTTTTAATGCCATCGAAAATTGGGCTCCAAAATCCTTGGCATACCAATGGGATAATGTCGGTTTACAAATAGGATCAAGGAACCAACAGACGAAAAACATTATGACAACGTTAGATGTGACTGAAAAAGTTGTTAATGAAGCAATAGAGAAAAATGTTAATTTAATTATTGCCCATCACCCCCTTATATTTAAATCGTTAACACACATTAATCTCGAGACATGGAAAGGAAAAATCATTCAAAAGCTGTTAGCCAATAACATTACTGTCTATGTCAGTCATACAAATTTTGATATTGCTAATGGTGGGATGAATGATATTCTTTGTCAGAAATTATCAATCCAATCTCCAAAATTATTGGTGGAAACTTTTAAAGAAAATCTTTTTAAATTAATCGTCTATGTACCTGTTACTAATGTTGACGAAGTTCGCAAAGCCCTAGGAGATGCGGGAGCGGGCCATATTGGTCAATATAGTCATTGTTCATTCCAATCGGCTGGTACTGGTACCTTCAGACCATTAGAAGGGACAAATCCTCACATTGGTGAGACATTTAAACAAACTTTTGTCGATGAAATGAAGTTAGAAATGATAGTTAATGAAATAAATATTTCTTCGATTATTTCAGTGTTAAAAGATGCCCATCCATATGAAGAGGTAGCATATGATTTAATTAAATTAGCAAATGATGGACAACGATATGGCTTAGGGAGGATCGGTTATTTACATGACAAAATGACTTTTCGTGCTTTATTAGACAAAATTAATGCAACATTCCCTTTAAATCAATTGCGATTTGTAGGTGATTTAGATCAAATTGTCAACAAAATAGCAGTTTTAGCGGGAAGTGGAGAGAAATATATAGATCAAGCAATCTTAAAAGGGGCTGATGTCTTTATCACAGGAGATGTGACATACCACCATGCCCAGGAAGCAGCCGAAAAAGGTTTATTACTAATCGATCCTGGCCATTATATTGAAGAAATCATGAAAGAGTCAATGAAAAATTATTTACATAATTATTTTCCAAAGTTAATCGTTTATTCATCCAAAGTAAATACAGATCCATTTAAAAATTTTAGTTGGGAGTAAATAATGATGAAACCTATACCATTTAATCAACTTGAATTAAATAAAAGAATGTTGCAGGTGGTTGATAAATTACACTTCAACCATCCAACTGAAATTCAATCTAAAGTAATTCCACTAATTTTAAATGGCAAAAGTATTGTGGGACAATCACAAACTGGTTCAGGTAAAACACATGCATTCTTGCTTCCTTTGTTACAAAATTTTGATAGAAAAAAGGACGATACTCAAATAGTTATTACTGCCCCAACGAGAGAATTATCCATTCAGCTCTTTACTGAAATTAATGAAATATTAACTTTATTGGGGGAAGAAAAAAGCATTGTAGCTAGATTAATTACTGGTGGAATGGATCGTCCAAAAATGATCAAACAACTTAAGTATAAAGCCCATATCATTGTTGGAACGCCAGGGAGAATTTTGGATATGGTAAATGAAGGCGCACTTTCCATTTATTCAGCAGATGCCTTTGTCATTGACGAAGCGGAATTAATGTTAGATATGCGTTTTATTGAGGAGATTGACCAATTATTAGTAAAAAGTAATGAACAAGTACAAATTTTAATATTCTCTGCGACTATACCAACCCCTTTAGAACATTTTATTAAGAAATATTTAAGTAATCCAATTGTTGTCAAGGTAGAAGCAGGATTATTACCTGAACAACTTGAGCATCGTTTAATTGATCAAAAACATCGGGATACTCGGGAATTATTGTTTGATTTAACCGAAATAATTCAACCGTATGTTGCCATTATTTTTGTAAATAGTAAAGAATCAGCGAATGAAATGGTAAAATCATTGAAACAAAAGGGATTAAATGTTGGTATTCTTCATGGTGATTTAACAAATCGTGAAAGAGTAAGGATGGTAAAGGAAATAACACATTTAACTTACCAATATATAGTTGCAACTGATTTAGCCTCTAGGGGTATTGATATAAAAGGCGCAAGCCATATTATTAATGCAGAATTACCAAAAGAAGTAAACTTTTATGTTCACCGTGTTGGTCGAACAGCCAGGGCTGGTGCCCAAGGAATGGCTATTAGTATTTTTACAGAAGAAGACATGCCTTTACTTAAACAATTAGAAAAGCAAGGAATAGAATTTTCTTATGGTGATGTTAAGAACTCAGAGTGGGTAGAAACGAAGAAATTTGCATATCGGGAGGAGCGAAAAGATTTTGTTACAAAGGTGGATAAAGAGGCATGGAAACGAGTGAAAAAAGTGAAAAAAGTTAAACCCGGTTACAAAAAGAAAATGAAAAAAGAACAAGAAAAAATCAAAAGAAAATTATTAAATGAAAAAAGAAAATAAACATAGGGGTGTACAGATGGTTAAATTAGGATCACACGTTTCAATGAGTGGCAAGAAAATGTTATTAGGGTCTAGTGAAGAAGCTAAATCATACGGGGCAAATACATTTATGATTTATACAGGTGCTCCACAAAACACTCGCAGAAAACCAATTGAGGAATTAAATATTGATAAAGGGCAACAACATATGATTGATCACACTATTGATGATATTGTTGTCCATGCACCATATATTATCAATATTGCCAATACAATAAAATCGGCAACCTATGAATTAGGTGTAGAATTTTTGCAAAAGGAAATTGAAAGAACAGAGGCAATTGGTGCGAAACAAATTGTTTTACATCCTGGGGCACATGTAGGGGCAGGTGTCGAAGTAGGAATTAAGAGGATTGTTGAAGGTTTAAATGAAGTGTTAACAAATAAATCACCTGTACAAATTGCGCTTGAAACAATGGCAGGAAAAGGTACAGAAATAGGCAGAAGTTTTGATGAGATTGCAAAAATTATTGACGGTGTGACGCATAATGAACGTTTGTCAGTTTGTTTAGATACATGTCATATACATGATGCTGGATATGATATTGTCAGCGATATTGACGGTGTATTAACAGAATTTGATAAAATTATTGGTTTAGACCGAATAAAGGTGGTTCATGTGAATGACAGTAAAAATGAACGTGGTGCACAAAAGGACCGCCATGAAAATATTGGATTTGGGCATATCGGGTTTTCATGTCTGCATGAAATAGTATTTCTTGAAACATTCAAAAATATTCCCAAAATTTTAGAAACACCATATGTTGGGGAAGAAAAGAAAGATAAAAAGCCACCTTATAAATTTGAAATTGACATGATAAAATCAGGTGATTTTAATAACAATTTAAAAGCAATGATCGAGAATAAGCAATAAATAGCATAAATGAAAAGACAAAAAGTCCATAAACTAAGATTACTTAAGTTAAAAGGAGGATTAGTTTATGGATATTAATGAATTTGATCGAGGCCGAAGAGAAGATGAATTCCCGGAAAAGGCTGAAGTGGATTATCCGAACGAATTTGTTGAGGAAACTTCAGTGGAATTAACTGATGATAAAATGAATGATCACGAAGTAGCGGATAAACATGATTTAATGGCCTCTGGGAATATTGTCGCTTGGATTGGTATTGCTCTTAGTATTTTATCCTTTTTCATGCTCCCACTTTTATTTGCTGGTGCTGGGATTATTTTAGGTGTCGTTGCTCGCATGCAAGATACAAAAACACTGGGATATACGGCTATTGTGATTGGTATTATTTCTTTATTAGTACGTTTGTTTTTTTTCATGTTTTAAATGTAAAAATATATGGTTTAAGGGAGGGGTTGATTTTTATCAACCCCTTTTTGTTTGCAATATCATTAAAGTATCATGATATAATAGGCGTGTTGTAATAATAATACAAAAATCATTTAAATAAACGTATAATAGTATTAATTAGGAGAGATGTTTATTAATTTTTAAAGGAGCATCGCTATGGATATCATTTTTGAATCTGATTGGATTAGTTTATTTATTGTTGGGTTTGGAACAATGTTCCTAATTGGTGAAATTTTAGTTAATATGAGGGGAATTTTTGCAGTCTTAGGTATAAGCTTCATAGTTGTTTATTTCTATTCTTATTTAAATGACCCCGCAACATTTGCAATCATTTTAATTATTTACTTTGTTGGATTATTGTTAATTATTATTGATGGTAAACTTTTAAATGATGGAACCTTAGGTACAATAGGTTTAGCTGGGATGATTTTAGCTGTTATTATTGCGGCACCAAACTTTTTTGCAGGTATGTATGCGGTATTGGGTGTTCTTATCGGGGGAGCATTGTCGTTTACATTCCTCAAGGTATTTAAAAAAAGGAATATGTGGAGTAAAATAGCATTGAAAGATCGCCTAACAAAAGAGGCAGGGTACTCTTCTTTAAATGCGGAATATGAAAAATTAATTGGAAAAACCGGAATAACTATTTCTGATTTAAGGCCTGTAGGGACTATTAAAATAGATGATCAGGAATATAGTGGTGTATCTAATGCTCAGTGGATTAAAAAAGAAACGGAAATAATCGTCGTTGAGGTAGATGGAACCAAAATATTAGTAAATAAAGTAAATGAGTAGTTTTCACACCAACTAATTCATAATATCTTCATAGGAGAGTGCCATTAGTGGACGAAACGATAAATTTCCAATTAGTGATTTTTCAATTTATTGGTGGACTAGGTTTATTTTTATTAGGAATAAAATTTATGGGTGATGGACTCCAGCAGCTGGCTGGTGATCGGTTAAGAAATATTTTAGATAAATTCACTACTAATCCTTTATTGGGTGTTTTGGCAGGAATGCTTGTCACGATACTCATCCAAAGTAGTTCAGGAACGACGGTATTAACTGTGGCCCTTGTAAATGCTGGATTTATGACACTAAGACAAGCGATTGGTGTTATAATGGGTGCGAACATTGGGACAACTGTAACTGCCTTTATTATCGGAATAAATATTACTGAATACTCACTACCTTTTATTGCTTTAGGTGCATTTTTATTATTTTTCTTTAAAAATGAAAAAACAAACAACATAGGGCAGGCAGTATTTGGTTTTGGTGCTTTATTTTTCGGGTTACAATTAATGAGTACTGGCATGTCGCCATTAAGGGCATCGGAATTTTTTATTGACTTAACGATTAAAATGAGTGAGCACCCATTATTAGGGGTGATTATCGGTACGTTATTCACCGTCATTGTACAAAGTTCAAGTGCAACAATAGGAATATTGCAAGGATTATATTCTGAGGCAGCTATTACCATAGATGCAGCAATTCCGGTATTATTTGGAGACAATATAGGAACGACAATTACAGCAATTTTGGCTGCTTTAACAGCCTCAGTAGCAGCTAGGAGGGCTGCTGCTACTCACGTGTTATTTAACATTATTGGAACGATAATATTTGTTATCTTATTAAAACCATTTCAACATTTAATTTTATTTTTGCAAGACTTATTGTCATTAAACCCAGCAATGACTTTAGCCTTTGCCCATGGGAGCTTTAATATTTTTAACACGGCAATTCAATTTCCATTTATTGGCGCACTTGCATACATAGTCACGAAAATCATCCCTGGTGAAGATGTTATTGTTGAATATAAACCGAAACATATAGATCCATTATTTATACAACAGTCGACTCCTGTTGCTTTGGGACAAGCTAAAGCTGAAGTAATTCGCATGGGTGAGGATGCGCTAAGGGGGCTTGAGGAGACGAGACAGTTTGTAATAAGTGGTGAAAAAAAGCATGCCGACATTAGTATTCAAATCGAGGGAGCTTTAAATAATTTAGATAAGGAAATTACGAATTATTTAATTAAAGTGGCTAGTATTAAGTTAACTGAAGAGGAAAGTGTTATCCATACGATTTTAATGGATACTGTAAGGGATATAGAGCGTGTAGGCGATCATTTTGAAAATATTGTAGAATTGATAAATTTTCAACAATCAAATAAAATTCATTTAACAGATCAGGCCTATTCTGATTTAAATAATATGTTTCAATTGACGATAGATGCATTCCAAATTTCTTTAAATGCCCTAAAACAAATGGATCAAAAACAGGCTAATATAGTCATACAAAAAGAAGAGAAAATTGATAAAATGGAAAGGGAATATAGAAAAAAACATATTTTAAGAATGAATGAAGGGCTTTGCACTGCAGATGCTGGTATCGTATTTGTAGATATCGTTAGTAATTTAGAAAGAATTGCTGATCATGCTGTAAACATAGCGGAAGAAGTTTTTCAGGATGAAGTAGTCACAACTCTTGAAAAATAATCACACTTTAAGAAATAGTAAAAAAGTTAATTGAAATGGTAAAATGCCATCAGGATAAATGAACGACTTATGGTAGTGGTAATCCGTGTACTGTTAACAAGAGGCTTATAGGGCTACCATTAGTCATTTGCAGCTTATCCCAAAATACATATTCATGTAAGGACATTAAATAAAGCCTGATACTGCGGCGGTAATAGGTAGGGAAAACATTAATGAACAACTATACGCAATGACATTCGTGTGTGAAAGGGCAGATATTAAAAGGAATTACTTTACCACAAGTAGAATAATTTGGGTTAGCATAAAGTATCCACTTGCAATTTAAATAAATTAAATAATTTATAATAAAAATTGACAGACACCATATATCATGGTAAATTATATTTTGTTGTCCCTTTATTAAAAATTGAATAACATACTTAATGGACAAACAGATAAGAAATAGTTTATAATATTTTTTGGATTCAATTTTTAATATCTATTACATGAATTCCACAGTAGCTCAGTGGTAGAGCTATCGGCTGTTAACCGATCGGTCGCAGGTTCGAATCCTGCCTGTGGAGCCATTTAGCGGCGTAGCTCAGCTGGCGAGAGCGTACGGTTCATACCCGTGAGGTCGTGGGTTCGATCCCCTCCGCCGCTACTTTTATTTAGGACCCTTAGCTCAGTTGGTTAGAGCTATCGGCTCATAACCGATCGGTCGCAGGTTCGAATCCTGCAGGGTCCACTTTACAAAATGGAGGAATACCCAAGTCTGGTTGAAGGGGTCGGTCTTGAAAACCGAAAGGGGTGTCAAAGCCCGCGGGGGTTCGAATCCCTCTTCCTCCTCCATACATAATTAATTTGATAGCTAAGTGTTTATTCGAGACATACACCAGCATCAAGGACTAACCGGACCGTAGATGCGAAACTGAATCATTACTACATTTTTAATAAGAAATAATTTTTTAATGAGGCTCGATAGCTCAGTCGGTAGAGCATGGTGAAATTTTCATTTAGAAAATTTCACCAACTGCATCGAGGACCTACTGGACCGTAGATGCAATGTGTTATAACTAAATTTCCCAAGAAAAATTTTACTATCTGCATCGAGGACCAACCGGACCGTAGATGCGAAACTGAATCATTACTACA
>DAMCTP010000036.1:0-21003 GCA_032113595.1 Pseudogracilibacillus sp. | reverse complement strand
TTTTTAATAAGGAATAATTTTTTAATGAGGCTCGATAGCTCAGTCGGTAGAGCAATGTAAAATTTTTCAAGAAAAAATTTTACTATCTGCATCGAGGACCTACTGGACCGTAGATGCAATGTGTTATAACGAAATTTCCTGAAAAAAAATTTTACTATCTGCATCGAGGGACCAACCGGACCGTAGATGCGAAACTGAATCATTACTACATTTTTAATAAGGAATAATTTTTTAATGAGGCTCGATAGCTCAGTCGGTAGAGCAAAGGACTGAAAATCCTTGTGTCGGCGGTTCGATTCCGTCTCGAGCCATTTATGGATAATTTAAATTATCCTTTTTTTTATCAATCAGGTTTGCTTGATGAGTATTTGTAAATGTATCGTTTTTGCATTCTTTTCTCTAGTACTATTTTTAAATGACTTTATAGGGCATTAGTAAAAATGATATTTTTACTTAGTTGATGGCATTTATGGCAAATTTGTGAAATCTAATTAGTTGCAAGTAGTGACAAGCTTTGATACTGTAAAAGTATAGATATTTCAAAGGAGAGGATTTAAGATGGGAAAATTTGAATTACCTAATTTACCTTATGCTTATGATGCATTAGAGCCTTCTATTGATAAGGAAACAATGAATATACATCATACAAAGCATCATAATACGTATGTGACAAATTTAAATAATGCAATTGAAGGTCACGACAACCTACAAAATAAATCGATTGAAGATTTAATTAGTGATTTAGATAGTGTTCCAGAAACTATCCGTACAGCCGTACGTAATAATGGTGGTGGCCATGCGAACCATAGTCTATTTTGGACAATTATGTCACCAAATGGTGGCGGAGAACCATCAGGAGAGTTAGTAAATAAGATTAATGAAAAATTTGGTAGTTTCGATGCATTTAAAGAGGAATTCCAAAAGGCAGCAGCTACAAGATTTGGTTCTGGTTGGGCTTGGTTAATCGTCAATAACGGGGAATTAGAAATTATGAGTACCCCAAATCAAGATTCTCCAATTATGGAAGGTAAAGCACCAATCCTTGGTTTAGATGTATGGGAGCATGCCTACTATTTGAATTATCAAAACCGTCGTCCAGACTATGCAAAGGCATTTTGGAATGTCGTTAACTGGGATGAGGTTACAAAGTTATATAATGCTGCAAAATAGATTTAATCATCATTATTTAGAAGAGGTTCTTTCATTAGAGCCTCTTCTTTTTGTATGTATACATATCTCAATAAATAATGTGAACAATATATATTAAAAGGAATTGAGATATGTTTACATTTTTTAAAAAGAATCAATTTAAACAAAAAGATCTAACATTGTTAATCGCAATTGGTGGTCTATATTCATTAGGTCTATTTTTATCAAATACATTTGTCAATGTTTATTTATGGCGCCAGGCAAATGATTTTGTCACTATTGCTTCTTACAATTTGGCTATTTATGTTTTACAGTCAATCACTTTTATAATTGCTGGTAAATTAGCAAAAAAAGTCGATCGAATCATTATTTTAAGACTAGGGGTTTCATTTTTAGCGATATTTTTTTTAACTGTATTAGTGGTTGGTCAGAATGCGGCTTCATTTCATTTACTATTGGGAAGTCTATTAGGTATTGGTTATGGATTTTACTGGTTGGCATTTAATGTTTTAACATTCGAAATTACGGAGCCAGATACTAGGGACTTTTTTAATGGTATGATGGGGGGATTAGAATCCTTAGGAGGGATGATTGGCCCCATCTTAGCCGGTATAATAATAAATGCAATGGTGACAAACCGTGGATATATGGTTATTTTCACAATTTCATTAACACTGTTTATTATGGCTGTCATTATGACATTTTTTATAAAAAGAAGAAAAGCATCAGGTAAATACCAATTAAAAAAAATCATTATTTCATTGAAAGATAATCAAAATTGGAGATATGTATTACTTGCCAACGTTTCACAAGGAATTAGGGAAGGTTTATTTATGTTTGTCATTACCATTTTAGTATTTATCATGGCAAACAATGAATTGGCTGTAGGAATTTTTAATTTGGTTATTTTTAGTACTTCTTTTATTTTTTATATTATCGTTACCGAATTAGTTCAAACTGCAAAAAGGAACATTTTTTTGTTTATAGGCAGTGTTGCAATATCATTATCCATTTTTATTTTGTATATGAATTTTTCATATCTCTTCGCACTTTTGTATGCAATAGTTATTGGAATTAGTTATCCCGTCTTAAATGTCCCTTTTAATTCCATCAGTTACGACGTAATTGGCAAAAGTGAATATGCAAAGGAATTGCGAATTGAATATGTAGTCACTTTGGAGTTATTTGTCAATATAGGTAGAATTTTTTCAGTTTCAGCTTTTATTATTTGTTTAATCATTGCGCCATCCTTTGATACCATAAAATATATACTCATTATCATAAGCCAGTCGTATCTTTTTATATTTTATTTCATGAAAAAGATACATTTAAATAAATAATTTTGAAGTAAAAGTAACATATATTATGGTATAATTAGTTTATTGGATTGAGCATAAGGGGATTTTTATGGATAAAAATAAACAAATAAAAAGTCAATTACCATTTAGGTTAAATATATTATTTTTTATTGTTTTTCTTTCATTTGCATTATTAATTCTTCAGCTTGGCATCGTACAAATTATTGAGGGGAAAAGTTATCAAACTGAAATAGACCGTACAATTGAGGATACGACAAAGATACCTGTACCGAGGGGCAAAATATATGACAGTAAACACCGACTAGTTGTCGATAATGAGGCAATGTACTCAATCACGTACACACCCCCAAAAAGGGTGCAAGCCATTGATAAATTAAAACTAGCCCAAAAATTAGTAAATTATATGAAAATGGATGATAAACATTTAAAACGAATTACAGATAGAAATAAACGTGAATATTGGTATTTAATAAATAAAGAAGAGGCTGTTAGCAGACTTTCAACGAAAGAAATAGAAGAATTGGATGATGTTGAACAATATGATTTAGCATTAAAACGAATTACCGAAGAAGAGATTGAACATTTTTCAGAAGAAGAATTACAGATTATTGCTATTAAACGGGAATTGGATAAAGCATATGCATTAACACCACAGGTAATTAAAAAAGACAATATACCTTATGAAGAATATGCACGTATTGCTGAAAATTTAAGTGAACTTCCCGGAATTAATGCTTCCATTGATTGGGATAGAAAGCTCGTTTCTGGAGAAGCATTACAATCCATTATTGGTTCCATTACGACGCAGGAACAGGGAATCCCTTTAGAAAAGGTAGATTACTATTTAAGTAGGGGATATAACCGAAATGATCGTGTAGGAAAAAATGGTCTTGAGTTACAATATGAAGATGTACTACGTGGCCGAAAAGAGCAAGTGAATTTTACAACGACAAAAGAGGGTAGGGTAATTGATTCTGAAATTATTGTTGAGGGTGAGCGTGGGAAGGATCTTGTTTTGACAATAGATTTAGAATTTCAAGAAAATGTGGATAAAATTGTAAGAGAAGAATTAAAAACGTTAAGGGGATTAAGTCCACATAGGAATCGACATGCCGAAGATGCGTTAGCAGTAGTAATGAATCCAAAAACTGGCGAAATTTTAGCATTAAGTGGCCAACATTATAATAAAGAAAATGATGAATATGAAAATGCACCTTTTAAAACTATTTATGATGCCCATTTACCAGGTTCATCTATTAAAGGGGCTACTATATATACTGGATTACATCATGGGGTCATTACACCCGGCCAAGTATTTTTTGATTCTCCCATCAATATTGCTGGATTAATCAAAGGGTCATATACGGGAGGAATTGGGTCTGTCAATGATATATCAGCACTAAAAAAATCGTCAAACGTATATATGTATTATGTCGCATTAAGAATAATTGGTGATTATCGTTATCCATTTCCAAGCGGGTCACCTGTAAGAAATTATGATTGGACCGAAATAATTGAAATGCGTAATGTGTTTCATCAATTTGGGTTAGGCATTGAAACAGGAATCGATTTTCCTACCGAGGGAATTGGGTTCGAAGGAACAAATCCAGATGCTGGTAATTTACTTGACTTTGCAATTGGTCAATACGAATCATTCACAACATTACAACTTGCACAATATATATCAACAATTGCTAATGATGGGATTCGTGTACAGCCTAAATTAGTAAATGAAGTGCGTTATCCAGGGAAAAATGATACTTTAAATTCGATTTACCGTAAACGGGAAACGAAAGTATTAAATTCCTTAGATACTGATAATGATTTTATTAAACGAATTCAAACCGGTTTTTGGCAGGCTTACAATGAAAGTGGTGGAACAGGATATCATTATTGGGCCAATAAGAAATATAATCCAGCAGGAAAAACTGGGACAGCTGAATCAAAGGTTAAAAATGAGAATGGCCAAATCGAAAACACATTAAATTTAGCCCTAGTTGGTTATGCTCCTTTTGATGATCCTGAAATAGCGTTTGCTGTTATTGCTCCAAATCTAGGTGATATAAGGGGACAACATCCGATACAACATATGATTGGTACCAGAATACTCGATTTGTATTTTGAAGATAAACATATTGAAGATTAATTTGACAGATTGCTAAGATATCATAAATAAATGGGAATTATCGTCAATTTAAAATTAAAAAAAGTGCCCCTTTGGAAAACATTACGTTTATATCTCAAAGGGGCACTTTTTAAATGTTAATTACCAGGATAAGTGGTAATAATTTCGGCTATTTCTTTAAAACTCATATCACTTGAAACAGTGAAGGTACCTATTTGAATGTAAGAACTATAGTTGTTATCATCAAGATACTTTTGGAATGCTTGTTTATCATCGATAATTCCATTATCCAATAATACATCAGCAACTTTTTGTGAAACGACATTTTCATCGGTTGTAAATGTATGCTTTTTAACTTCTTTTTCCTTGTCTTCTTCCTTTTTTTCATCTTGTTTCTTTAGTTCTTTCTCTTTTACATCTTCTTTATCTGTTTTTTCTGTTTCTCCATTATCTGTATCTTCATCAGCTTCATTCTTATCATTTTGATCTGTTTGGGCTTCCTTTTCCTCTTCCTGCTGTTTTAAAAAAGTAAAAGATAAATAATCGTCTTCAGATATTACCCGATAACCTTTTTCTTCGATTTGAGCAATTAATTCATCAGTTTCTAATTCAGTTTCAGTCACTTTAGAAGAAACAAAGAAAAAATAATACCCATATAGTAAAATAGAAGCAACTAGTAACCCAATAGAAAAAAATCTTAATGGTTGTCTCATGTTAATCTATTACTCCTAACTTTTGTGATTCAAAATAGTTTTCACATCATGCACTTTTAAACCTGTTTGTGTTGCTATTTCATCCATTGTCAGGCCATCGTCATTTAAGTGATATATCCTTTGAATTAACAGTGGTTTGTTCGCCAACATAGAAGAAATTTTTTTATCTTCTGAAATTTTTTGTTTTGAATTAACAGAAAAATCCTCAGTTAATAATTCTTCTTCTAAAATTTTGATTTTTTTCTTCATTTGATATGTATCTTGCATTGAAGAAATTGAAAATTGTTCAAATTGTTCTTCCAATTGATCAATTTTATCACTTATGTAATAGGAGCCTATAAATAGGACAATGGATACAATGATAAGTGTTATGAATATATAGAACATGTTTTTACCTCCATTCTTTTTATAGTATACTATGAAAACTATACATTTTCTAATGTAAAATATAAAGTATCCAAAATTGCTACATTCATTAAAATCTGCTATGCTATAAAAGGTTAAAACAAATTTCTAGTTGGAGGGAAGAAGATGCGTGTAAATATTACCTTAGCTTGTACTGAAACAGGTGATCGTAACTATATTACGAAAAAAAATAATCGTAATAACACAGAACGTATTAAATTAATGAAATATTGTCCACGATTAAGAAAACACACGTTGCATAGAGAGACCAAATAAATGATTAGAATAAAATTAAAAGTAAAATAAAAACCGAAATGGAATCAATATGTTATACATTTGATGTCATTCGGTTTTTTAATCTCTTAACTATTGAAAGAAACAATTTAATTTTATTATATAATATAAAAATGATTTCGTAACTGGCAAATTTTATCAGCATTAATTTCATTATTTTACTCACTATGATACATTATCTTTAAAGAATGATTGTTAATCAAGTGGAACTCGAAGGTGCGTGTTACCCAATGACAATTAAATCGGAAATTAGAGTAAACATTTTGAATCAATTGAAAATGTTAGACCCAATCGAAAAGAAACATATTGAAGAGAAAATGTATGAAATCATTTTTCAATCATCAATTTGGGAAAAAGCAAAAGTAATTGGCATTACTTGTTCACAGCCATTTGAATGGGATACATTACCTATTATTGAGAAAGTTTGGAAATTGAATAAAATAGTAGCTGTCCCTAAAAGTTCACCGATAGATAAACAATTGCAATTTTATCAGTTGACACATGTCAATGAACTAGTAAGAGGTTATGCTAACATATTAGAACCTGATATTGAAAAAACAACTAAAATTAGTAATCACGAGATTGACTTGCTTTTTGTACCGGGAATTGCCTTTGATAAATTAGGTTATCGGATTGGATTCGGTGGTGGTTATTATGACCGTTATTTGCAATACCAACAATTAAATACGGTTTCATTAGTTGCAAATTTTCAAATGGTGAAGAGAATTCCTATCAATGAATTCGATGTTCCTGTACAATATTTAGTTACAGAAACTAATTGGATTCATATAGAAAATGATAAAAAGAAAGATTGATGGGGGGATTATTGGTGCATATATCAGAACAATTTAACACCTATTATTTAGCCTATCGTTTAGTCCAACAAGATAAATTTCAAATACTGCATATGGATGCAAATCATGATGAGCTATGGTTAAATAAAAATGATCAAAAATCCTCATTAATTATTCGTATTATTCAACAGGGATTCAATTGGAAAAATCACTTAAAGAAAGATATTGCTTCTGTTTTTCAGCGGGTAGACAACATGAATCATGTATTTAATAGGAAAAATATTCAAATTTATAATATTTATGTAACTGAATTCCCACCTGTAGATGATTGGGAGGCTCTAAAAAAACCATTATTATTGAATTCAAAAAAATCATTATATATGAATATTTTTTATTTATCACAACAACAATTTACAGAGGAATATGGACGTTTATTAAACAAGTTAAATTCCACGATAGATGACGAATATCAACTACCTTCAGAACAAGACCAAATGAAATGGATGACCATATATAAACAGAGACTATCAAATCTATTATCGGCGAATAAAAAAAGAATTTCTTCGATTATTAATTTTGGTACACCACGGATTACCTATATCATTATACTAATAAATATATTTATGTTTTTAGCGATGTTATCTGTTGATAGTAGTATCCAAATTGATACATTAATTAAATTTGGAGCAAAAGAAAATTCATTAATTATAAATGGAGAATGGTGGCGAATAGTTTCAGCTACCATATTACATATAGGATTTATCCATTTAATAATTAATATGTTTGCCCTTTATTATTTAGGCTCTGCTGTTGAAAAAACTTTTGGTAACATACGATTTTTCATCATTTATTTAACTTCAGGTATTGGAGGGAGCATTGCTAGTTTTGCATTCCATACTAATGTATCCGCTGGGGCGTCAGGGGCATTATTTGGATTGTTTGGAGCATTATTATTTTTCACTATCATTTATAAATCATTGTTTTTTAAAACTATGGGGGGAAATTTACTATTAATTTTGTTAATCAACATTATTTTTGGAATGGCCATCCCATTAATAGATATAGGGGCACATTTAGGTGGGTTAGTGACTGGTTTCATAGTAGCAGGGGCCATTTATGTACCAAATAAAAAAAACATCATTATACAAGCTATAAGCATTTTCATCATATTAAGCGCATGTCTAATGATATTTTTTAAGGCAATTACATAATGGCAATGGGATAAATATATTATTCAGATTGTTTTGCTGTTGGTAATTGTTGCATTAGTTTTATTTTGTCATTAGCTATTTCATATAAAACAATTAAATGGGTATGATCACGAGCGATTAATATAACTGGCATTGCATGTTGTTTATTAACTTCTTCATTCATTAAGATAGTGACATAGTTTTGATACAATCCTTCCCACAGTTGTCCAATAATTTGTTCTGTTAGTGACATAGAAAAATGCCCTATTGGGTTTTCCTGGAAGTATATTAAATCTGATAGGGGTACTAGTTTGTAATCGGCTATATTTAAGTTATGATAACTTATCCAGGAATTCCATATTTCGGATAACTCATGATTAATTTTGTCATTTAATTCAGTTGCTATCTTTTCCTCATTTGTAGATTTTGGTGTGCGAAAAATAATTGGAATTTTATTTTTTGTTACATAATAAAGTTGATCAGTGGTCATTTTTTGAATACTTGAAATTGTTTCATCTTCCTGATGAATTTCCGCATGATGGAATGAAATGGCATTTAAATAAATCGGGTGGTTTATCTTAAAGTTTTTTCTTAATAAAATTTCTGCAACATTTTGCTTCCATTTTTGTTGAATACCTTT
The DNA here is from genome assembly GCA_032113595.1 of Pseudogracilibacillus sp. Classification (GTDB taxonomy): domain Bacteria; phylum Bacillota; class Bacilli; order Bacillales; family Amphibacillaceae; genus Pseudogracilibacillus. Next base: position 12,374 of record DAMCTP010000036.1, on the reverse strand, counting down.
AAAGTATCCATTACCATAGAGTAATGAAATGTCTTGACGTAAAAAGGCTGGTTCATTACTAGTTGATTGTGTTTGCCAAACTATTTTATTTTTATTATTATTTGGTATGTAGGACATTGAAGTTTTTGCCCCTTCAAAATATTGCCACTCATTAATAGGGAAATATTTCACAGTTGGTTGAGACTTTTTATTCATTCCAGCTAAAACAAGTATTGCTACCCAAACAACAACGATAGAAATAATTAATTTTTTATACATTTTACTTCACCTCGAATCGTAATTCATTATATGTTAATATACATCCATTATGTCATGGGAGAAGAATCAATGAAAAATATGTATGACGTCCGACAGTTACTTAAAAAGTATGGTAGCTTTATATATACAGGGGACCAATGTCGTGATTTAGATTTGATTAAACATGAAGTGATTGCATTATATGAGGCGAATATTATTTCAATGAATGATTATAAACAAGCATTACTAATCATCCAACAAACATATCGATCACTTTCTAATTAAGTTTAATTTTTATTAATTTTGGGTATAGAAATGTCTTAGACAATGTTAATAGTTTTTAGGAGGATTTGCGATGTATTTAAAACAGAGAAGAATTCCACTTTTTATCCCAGTGGCATTTTTGTTTGGTTTAAAAACATATATCATCTATCGGTTTATATTCCAAATAGAATTAGATAATTCTCTCCAAGAAGTCATTTTATTGATTAACCCTTTTATTGTTTCTTTTATTTTTTTTGGCATTAGTTTGTGGATAAGGAAATCTTCGAGGAGAATTGCATTTTTGAAATATGGGGCATTATTTGGAACGATTATCATTTATATAAATTTAGTTTTTTACCGTTCTTTTACGGACTTCATCACTCTTCCACAATTATTTCAAGTAAATAATATGTCCGATTTGTCAAGTAGCGTTTTCTCTTTAGTTAAATGGTATGACATGTTGTTAATTGCGGATGTTGTTTTTATCTGGGTATTATGTAAGCGAATGGCTAAGAAAATGAACATGATTATTTTTGCGAGACGTCATAAGGCACTATTGCTTGTTATTTTTTTTATTTTACTTTCTACGAATCTATTGTTAGCGGAAATTTCACGTCCACAGTTGTTAACGAAAGGGTTTGATCGTGAATATTTAGTGAAAAACCTTGGGTTATTTTACTTTCATATTTATGATGTTGCCTTACAATCAAAAATGAGAACCCAACGGGTTCTAGCTGATGAAAATGGCTTAATGGAAATAAAGGAATACATTAAAGAAGAAGTAAGAAGTGGTCAAAAATCTGAACTATTCGGCGTAGCTAAAGATCGTAATATTATCTTTATATCCGCTGAGTCGATGCAAACATTTGTGATAGGTAATACCTTACATGGGAAGGAAATAACACCCTTTTTAAATCAATTAATAGAAGATGAGAATACTTTTTATTTTGAAAATTTTTATCACCAAACGGCGCAAGGGAAAACATCCGACTCTGAATTTATCACTGAAAATTCATTATATCCATTATCAGGGGGAGCAGTGTTTTTTACACATGCCCAAAATGAATATCATGCAATGCCAAAAATATTGAATCATCATGGTTATGAATCAGCGGTATTTCACGCTAATTCCAATAGTTTTTGGAATCGGAATCAAATTTACGAACAATTAAATATAGATTATTTTTTTGATAAGGAATATTATGAAGTAACAGATACAAATGAAGTAGGTTGGGGATTGAAGGATAAAGAATTTTTTATCCAGTCTATGCCATATTTAAGAAATTTAAATCATCCTTTTTACAGTAAATTTATCACCATCACGAACCACTTTCCCTTTGATTTAGAAGAAGGAGATAGGACGCTTGAACCTTATGATTCTAATTCAAATACGTTAAATAATTATTTTCCGACTGTACGATATACTGACGAAGCGATTGAACAGTTTTTTATTCAATTGAAGGCAGCTGGATTGTATGAAAACTCTGTTATTATTATCATGGGTGATCATGATGGGATTAGTGCGAATCATAATAAAGCAATGGCACAATATTTGGATAAGGAAGAAATTACACCATATGATTATATGCAGTTACAAAGGGTTCCTTTTTACATTCATATTCCAGGGATTAAAATAGGGAAGGTAATGTCTAGAGTAGCTGGCCAAGTTGATATTAAACCGACCATTTTACATTTGTTAGGGGTTGATACTGATCACGATATATATTTTGGTAATGACTTGTTTCACAATGATCGTAAAGGATTCATTGCACAAAGAAATGGAAGTTTTATAAGTGAGGATTTTGTTTATACTAGTGGAATCTGTTATGATCGTAAAACAGGGAACTTGCTAGCAAATGAAAATGAAACAAAAGACACATGGACACCTTGTACACCAATTAAAGAAGAGGTAGAACAAGAACTGTTATATTCTGATGAAATTATTTATGGGGATTTGTTTCGATTTATCGATTTTTATGATAAATAAAAATAACAATAAAATAAAAGACAGTCAGAAGGCATATTATTGCCTCTAGACCGTCTTTTTTATGTTATTATAAAGTACAAATGCCTAATTGTGTTAAGTCACAAATAATCGTCATAATTGAAAAGAAACCAAAACATAGGGCAGCAATTGCGGAAAAAGCAAGAGCAAAATAGTTTTTAATTTTAACTTGGCGAATGACAGACACTACTGATAGCAATGCGACGATTAAAAGTAAAGTAGCTAAAATCATATTAATTACTTCCTCCTTGTGAACGTGATAAAATAACAATAACATTAAAAATTTATGTAATTAAATATTTCAAATCTAACATTCATTTTATAATAATAGCGTTTGTTTGTCGAGTATTACCTATAATTATCATTATTAGAAAAGGAAAGTGAATCAACTATGAAAATTAAATCATTATCATTAGGACCATTGGGAACGAATTGTTACATAGTAAGTAAAGACAACCAATCATTAATTATTGACCCTGGTGGTGATGCCCATATCATCATAAAATATCTTTTTGAACAAAATTTAACACCGATTGCTATTTTATTAACACATGCCCATTTTGATCATATCGGTGCAGTCCATAAACTAAGAACAAATTTTGAAATTGATGTTTACTTGCATGAAGCGGAGAAAAACTGGCTTGAAAATCCAGATTTAAACCGTTCTATCTTATATTTCGGTGAATCAGGTAAAGTAATTACAAATCCACCTGAATATAGTTTACAAGAAGGGCATTTGGAAATTGGACCGTTTTTGATGGATGTTGTGCATACGCCGGGACATTCACCAGGTAGTGTAACATTTATTTTTAACGAACATTCCTTTATTGTAAGTGGGGATGTGCTATTCCATCATGGGATTGGCCGTACTGATTTACCGCAAGGAAGTTTGCCTCAATTAGCTGAGAGTATTACAAAATATATTTATAAATTACCTGATGAATTTACTGTATATCCTGGTCATGGGGTAGAGACGACTGTTGGTTATGAGAAAGTCTCAAATCCGTATACTCTTCAGTTTTCTTAGGCAAATATACTTCTTTTTTATGTTTGTAAACCTTAAACGAAAAAGGGACTAATCCAAACCAATGGTGACTAATCAAATTGTTGACTTTAAAGTTTGTCATTGTTTCAGTTTGTTCTCCTTCTAAAGAAGTGTCACGGACTTTTAAAGGTTTTTCAGCAAATGTCGATATTAAATATTTTAAATATTCATATTTGTCCATCATAATCATTCCTTTTCAAAATAGATAATCCTTATTATAGTATTCAACATGAAATTTTCTTTATCCATAAATTTTAAAAATAAAGAAGGATTTTGAGTTTTTGTGTCGAATAATGTTATTAGTGATTAAAATTTAATAGCAGAAAGGATGAAATAATGTTAGAAACCCCTGCTACATTAGCTGAAGCAATTTTATTTAAAGCCTGTCAGCAACATGCATCAGATATCCACTTTTTCCCCACAGAAAATGAATCCGATGTTGATATTTATTATCGAATATTTGGTATTCGTCAACTAGATAGAACAATTTCTAAAGATAGATATCAAATGCTTTTAACGTATTTTAAATTTTCCTCACATATGGATATTGGTGAAAAGCGTAAACCCCAAAGTGGTATATTACCATTTATTGATAACCAGTCAAAAAAATATTCATTACGTTTATCAACACTTCCCCACAGTTATCTTGAGAGTTTATCTATACGCATTCTTCCCCAAGATGATACACCATTATTCAATCAATTATTTCTTTTTCCTAACCAATTTAATAAAATGAAATCATGGATGCACTTAGGGTCCGGAATAATTATGCTTACTGGTCCAACTGGAAGTGGAAAAACAACCACGATGTATGCATTATTACAATCGATGTTACAACAACGTTCATTTCAAGCAATTACATTGGAGGACCCAATCGAGCGAAGGATAGACCAAGTTTTACAAGTAGAAATAAATGAAAAAGCAGGGATTGATTATCATACTGGATTAAAGGCTGCATTAAGACATGATCCTGATGTGCTTCTAATTGGTGAAATCCGTGATGCTGAAACAGCTAAGTTCGCCTTCAGAGCCGCATTAACGGGACATTTAGTTTTAACAACATTACATGCTAAAAATGCCGAAGGTACTATCGACAGAATAATCGAGTTAGGGATCAATCGGCTTGATATGAAAGAAACTTTAGTTGCAGTTGCTTCGTTAAAATTACTTCCCATACAAAAATGTGGAGAAGTTTACCGGCAAGCGGCGATTGTTGAACTGCTTGAAGGAGAATCTTTAAAAAATACTATAGAAGGGGATGGTCAGATGACTAAAAATTATCAAACCTTTCAATATTTAAAGCAAAAGGCATATTTATATGGGTTTATTTCAAAAGACAATCTTACCCTTTAAACAAAGAACACACCTAAAGGAAACGAAGCAACTGATCTTTTTAAAAAGGTTAAATAAATTACTCCAAGAAGGTTATCCACTACAAAATGCCTTACAATCATTACAATGGGATAAGGCAATGACACAAACTGTCAATAAAATAATTTATAAAATAAAAAAAGGTAGTCATTTAGATGAAGCGTTTGATGATGCTGGATTTCATGAAATGATTGTTTCTACACTTTATTTTATTAGAATAAATGGAGACTTAACAGGTAATATCATTCAGAGTATTCAGATATTTGAACAACATATACAAAATAAACAAAAATTCATACAAGCCATTCGCTATCCACTGATTTTAACATTTATTTTTCTAATATTATTATACTTTGTAAAAACATCAATTCTCCCCACGTTTGTACAATTTTTCCAAATGAATGCAAGTACCTCACACTCTGTTTTTACTTTCATATCCATCATTAATATCACAATTAATTCATTAGTTTTAATAATAGGTTTTGCATTGGTTAGCTTTGTGTGTTATTTATTCTTTAGAAAAAAAATTACAATTGAAAATAAAATATTATTAATTTCAAAAATACCGATTTTAAGTCGCTTTATTACCATCAAAACATCTTTTTATTTTGCGAATTATTTTAGTACGTTTTTAAAAGCTGGATTATCATTTAAAACAATACTAGAACATATGAACAAGCAAACCAAATTGCCAATTTTATCGTATTATGCCAATCATTTAGGGAACCATTTGTCACAGGGTTTTCGTCTTGCAGACCAATTTAAACAATTTTCATTAATAGATAGTCGAATGGTAAATATTTTTAACAATATTAACAATGAAATATTAGAACAAGACCTTCGTGCATATGCCAATGTATTATATGATACTTTTCAGCAAAAATTGTTGCGTATCATGACATTAATTCAACCAATATTTTTTGTGGTGTTAGCTTGTTTTATTGTATTTATTTATGCCACGTTAATGTGGCCAATGCTTGAATTTATCCAATCAATGTAAAGGGGACATAAAAATGTTGAAAAAACAATCCGGATTTACTCTTATAGAAATGTTAATCGTCATGTCAATTATTACGGTTTTATTATTATTAATCGTTCCTAATGTGTTAGGAAAAGGTGAAAAGATAAATGAAACTGGCTGTCAAGCCTTAGTTGCTGTTGTCCAAGCCCAAGTAAATGCCTATGAACTTGATAAGGGATTTTTTCCTGAGAGTTTAGAACAATTAGAAACAGTTGGTTTTATTAATGAAGACCAGTTGTCTTGTAAAGAACAGAACCTTAATTACTCAAAAAACGATGGCATTGTAAGTTTACCTAATAATGAATAACGAAAAAGGTTTTACATTGGTAGAAATGCTAATTGTTTTATCATTATTAACAGTAATCGTATCAATTTCTGTTTATCTTAGTCTTGATTTCTTAAATAAGCAACAAGAAAAACACTTTTTTGAATTACTTCATTCCGATATTTTTTTTGTACAAAATCAATCCTTTTCTACGTTAAATAAGGCAAGTATCATGTTTCGGGATGGGTATTATGTCGTTTATAAAACATCGAAAGATAGGAACCCATTAATACGTGAGTACCCAAACCATATTTCTTTTTATCATTATGAAAACAATACAATTAGTTTTTTAAACCAAGGGGATATTAATCCCCCGATATCAATTCGTTTTAATAAAAATGGGGAAAATTATAAATTAGTTTTTCCTTTCGGAAAAGGAAGGGCTTATATTGAATAATGATAGTGGATTCACAGTCATTGAGGCTTTAACTGCTATGAGTATCGTAAGTTTCATCATTATCATTACTTTACCAATACACCATTTGTTACAAACAGAAAGAGATATTTTATATGACCGCAGAACATTTAGCTTCTATTTACATGATGAGCTATTACAGGAAAAAAATCGAACAAATGATCAATTGAGAAAGCCATTTATTATTTCCAAAAATAATAAAGAAATTTACATTTATTTTGAAAAAAATGGACACTATTTAAAAGGATGTGTTACATGGACAAATGCTAAAAAAACAGATGAATTACAGTGTTATTACAGCCTTGAAAAACAATAAGGGTTTTACAATGCTCTCGATGTTAATCGTATTAATGATTATTTTGATGACATTCCCTTTTGTTAGTTATTTATTAAAAAATAGTACTTTAATTGGTCAATATGATGATATTTCCGTGCAGCAATTTTTTATATTTATAGAAAAAGATATTTTTGCTGCAAAAGATGCCAATATCAATGGTGATGAATTACTATTGATAAATAAAAATAATGACATTGCCATATATAAGTTAGTTAATCATACGATACGTAGACAACTTAATGGTGGACAAGAATTTTATTTACGTAACGTAGAGAAATTTGATTTACAATCCTTACCTTACGGTTGTAAATTAATCGTTACGACTAAAAAAGGAGGGGTATATGAAAAGTCATTTGAATTTATTGAAAAATGAACAAGGGTTTTATTTGCCTTTTGTTCTGATCGTATCCCTTATTACTCTCTCTGCCCTCATGACATCAACGTACATTTATCAAAATGAATCACGTGCGACTAATTTGTTATTGGAACATTTGGAACTTGAAACGATGAGAAGGGTAACGATTGATCAATTCAAATCAGGAAAACCTTATCAGGAAAATACCAAGGGTGAATACGAATTTGAATTACCAAATGCTCATTCCTATGGGAATTATGAAGTGATAGATGAAAATGTAACCATGTCATTTTATGTTGAAACAGAAAATTTAACATATCATTTTAATTATCGTTTTACTTTAACTATTAATGAACCTTGAACATCCGAAAGACAAACAAATGACAGGGTAAATGATAATATTAGTTGCATATTTGGTCATTTCATTTTAAAATATGTATGAATATTGTACATTCGAACTACAGTAGTCTATAATATATTTGTATGATGTAATGTTGAAAAAAGGAGGGGGAAAAGCATGGACCGTATGTTTCGTGTTCTCGCCTTTTGGACAGGAATATTTACAGTGATGTTTTTTGTAGGTGATATGTACATAGCTGCATCTTTATTCCTTGTACAGACGGCTTTTTTCCTAACATTAAGTTATTTGAAATTATCTGAACGTATGTACATGTATATGTTTGCTGCTTATTTAACAGTGTTTATGGTTGGCTTTACTTGGTATACTGAATTTATTATGATTCCAGGTTTCAATCAGTAAACAAAAACTCCTAGCTAAAAATAGTTAGGAGTTTTAATTTTTTGTTTTACTTTTGGATTAAGATACTGATGATGCTTTCAAAAAAATGAGGCCACCACTATAAACATTATAAGATATTTTAGGTTGTAAATTAGCGACGGTAAGTTCCCTTTCTTTTTCCACGATATGTTGTAAGTCTGCAATTTTTTCTAATTCATTAATAGAACGTAATTCATCCTGTAATGTTTTATATGAATCTACTGCCCAACTATGCTGATCACTTGTTATTTGCTTTAAAATTAATTGTTCTATTCGTTTGTATCCACTTGGTAACGAAATGATAGGTGATATCGTATAACAATGATTAGATATTGTTTGTTGTAATTCTTTCTCCTTCAATAAATCCATAAAATTTTCAATTACTGTGCCATTAATTAAATTTAATCCAATAGATTGTAATTTCTCCTTCATTTGCTTTCCCTCATAAGTAATTAAAGCATTAACTAGTAACCAAGGATGTAGCATCACATTTTGTTCTGTATTTATTTGTTCAAACATTTTAGTGAATATAGATTGACTATGTAAAAATTGACACAACTGTCGAAAACGAATTCCACCAACAAAAAGTTTTTCCCCTTCGTCACTTTTCCCATCAATAGAAAAAGTTAACGTACTAGGTTTTCCTTCCTTTCCCATTGCTTCGGTATATTGCCAATAAAAAGGTCGATTCATAATTGCTTTATCTATTTCCTTTGTTAATTTTACATTGGCAACATTTTCATGAATGTCAATATGGCAATGGATCCCTTTAAATAAAGTTGTGATAAAATGTTGCATATTAATGTTGATAGGGGAATTTAAATTATGTTGATAGCTCATGATCAACATCCTCCATGACAGAAATTAAGTTATTTAATTTAATTTTCATTTCACCCTTACTTTTTGAATGATGAATCAAATGGGTCAATTCATTATCTAAATTATCGATATTTAATTTTTCCAAAATTTTATCTAATTTTCCAATCATTCGTTCAAATAAATTAATCTTTTCATAAAGCAATTTAACAATGTGTTCCTCTATCGTATGTTTAATAACAAAATTATAGATGTGTACATCATTTTCCTGACCAAATCGATGAATTCTTCCAATACGCTGTTCGACACGCATAGGATTCCAAGGTAAATCATAATTGATTAATTGATTGGAAAATTGTAAATTAATTCCTTCACTACCAGCCTCCGTTGCGATAAATACTTGAGCAGATTGTTTGAATTGCTGCCTGATCCATTCCTTTTGATTATGTTTCATGGAACCTTTAAAAACTACTGATGTAATGTGATGCTGATGTAAAAACCATTGTAAATAAAATTGAGTAGCACGGTATTCTGTAAAAACGATGACTTTTTCTCCATTCATTTTTTGAATTAATTCAACTAATTTAGTTGCCTTTATGTGATGTGGTAATGATGCAATTTGTTCCATTATTTGTTCACGATGATGTTTAATTAAGGAATCTTTACTATCTTTTAATGAAAGATAACAAGCTTCCCTAGAAGAACAAAGCTCCTTTAAATATATATATTTTGATAACGTATTGGCATCTTGTGATAACCATTGATCAATTGCCTCATATGCTTGCATTTCTTCATCGGTAAAATCTAACCAAACGTGTTGAACATGTCGTTGTATATTGTCTAACTTTGTCTCCTCGCGACGATTCCTTATCATGACTTTTTGTAATAAATATTTTACTTCTTGCTCAGCTAAATGATCTGATTTTATTTGGCCTTTTGACAAATATAAATGACTCAGTAAACTAGGTTTTACGATTGAAATTAAGTTAAACAGTTCCTTCATATTATTTCTAATTGGTGTAGCTGTTAATAATAGACAGAATTTCTTATTTATAGATTGGACAAATTGATAGTTTTGAGTTTGCTTGTTTTTTAATGAATGTGCTTCGTCAACAATAACCATATCGTAGTTAATGTTAGCAATTTCTTCTCGATGATTGTTCCGTTTTGCTAAATCAATTGATGTAACAATAATAGGATAATCATCCCACCGATAGTTTTTTCTATAACGAACAGCTTCAATATAAAACTTTTCTCTCAATTCAGCAATCCACTGATTGACAAGGGAGGCAGGGGTGAGGATTAATACATTTTTAACCTTTCCCCTTAACATATATTCTTTTAATATTAGCCCGGCCTCAATTGTTTTTCCCAGTCCCACTTCATCAGCTAAAATAGCACGGCCATTCATATGATGGACAACTTTAATTGCTGTATTTAATTGGTGATCAAGTAAAGTTACCTGATCTAAATGAGATAATGAATGTAAGCTGGTAAAATCCTTAATTAATAATTTTTCCTTAATATCGTAATTTAATTGAAATAAAGACCAATCTACGACAGTGTCATTTTTATCTAGGAAATGTTGTAACCCTGGTAAAAACTGTTCATCTTTTTGTATGATAATATCCATTTTTAAATCTCTACCCTTTTTATAGTATAAGAAACATGCTAATTTTATAATTTATGGTATAATGTATTGTGTACAAAATCATTTATTTTATTATGCGAATGAATACAAAGGGAGAGTTTATTTACTATATTTGTTAATAGTAAATAACACCGAAGGAGCAAGCATGTTGTGAATCTCTCAGGTAACAGAACCTTTGTGGGACGCACCTCTGAAATGTACCGTGTAATACCATTAAATGTTTCACTATTTTAAATGGACTATTGCATTGTTTATAGACAGAGATTTCCTAATTAAGTTGGAAGTCTCTGTTTTTTATTTAAATAATTGAGGAGTGAGTATATGTCAGCTTTAAAAAAGACACCATTATTTCCAGAATACGAAAAGCATCATGCAAAGACGATTGATTTTGGTGGTTGGGATTTACCGGTTCAGTTTTCTAGTATTAAGCATGAACATGAATTGACGAGAACTAAAGCCACATTATTTGATGTATCCCACATGGGTGAAATTATCGTAAAAGGAAAGGGTAGTTTACCATTTTTACAACGATTAGTGACAAATGATGTTGGGAACCTTATTCCAAATAAAGCCCAATATACTTTTATGTGTTATGAAAATGGGGGTATTGTTGATGATTTTCTCATTTATATGATGGAAGAGAATTATTATTTACTCGTAGTCAACGCAGCCAATACTGAAAAAGACTATGCCTGGCTACAAGAGCAAAATAAAGATGAAAATGTATCAATTGAAAATGTATCGAATGATTATGCCCTTTTAGCTCTCCAAGGTCCATTATCCGTAAAAATAATGCAAAAACTTTTTGATGAAAATGTATCTGAAATTAAACCATTTTCATTTATTAGAGATGTTGAAATAAAGAACACGGGTATAAATATCCTTATTTCCCGCACAGGATATACAGGTGAAGATGGATTTGAACTTTATATTCCCACAGATAAGGCTAGGGAAGTTTGGCAACTCTTATTATCAGTAGGCGAAGAGGATGGATTAGAACCAGCGGGGCTTGGAGCAAGGGATACATTACGTTTTGAGGCTGGACTCCCACTTTATGGTCAAGAATTATCACAAGATATCACCCCAATTGAGGCCGGTTTAAATTTTGCCGTGAAGTTGAACAAAGAGGGAAATTTTATCGGTAAATCTGTCCTAAAAGAGCAAAAGGAAAATGGGGTAACACGTCGACTAGTTGGATTGGAAATGATGGATAAAGGAATTCCTAGAACTAACTACGATGTTCTAACCGCTGACGATAAAAAGATTGGATTTGTTACCTCGGGTACACAATCACCAACTTTAAAGAAAAATATCGGCCTGGCAATAGTAGATATCGATTATAGTGAAGTCAATACTGAGGTATATATTCAAGTACGGAAAAGAAAACTAAAGGCTGTTGTTATACCAACACCATTTTATAAAAGAAATAAATAAGGAGGATCATAATGGGGTTACGTTATATACCGATGACTGAGGAAGATAAACAGTCAATGTTAAATGCAATAGGGGTTTCATCTACGAATGAATTATTTTCAGATATTCCTGAGGAAATACGATTTAAAGGGGATTATCAAATAAAACAGGCTCCGAGTGAATATGAGTTAAAGAAAGAATTGACTAATTTAGCTAGTAAGAATGCCCATTCAAACGAATATACGTCATTTTTGGGAGCAGGCGTATATCAGCATTTTTTACCATCAGTTGTTGATCATGTGATATCAAGATCAGAATTTTATACAGCATATACTCCCTAT
>DAMCTP010000035.1:0-32042 GCA_032113595.1 Pseudogracilibacillus sp. | reverse complement strand
AAAACGAAAAAAGATAAATAGTACGCAGTTTTTTAACGTAAAAGTCCCGTCCAAAGCGTTGTTAAATCAACATTTTGGACGGGATTGACTGTCAAATGTGAGATTATAATACATGTTTATTTTTTATATGTCAAGTCCCTTTTCGAACTGTTTCTAGAAATTTTAAATATGCTCATTTTAAAATCAAATACTACAAGTAATAAATTAGTTGATTATTATGAACCAACACAAATTATACAAAGGGTTTATCATTACATTTCAAATTAATATGTAACAAGTGCATAAAATAAAGTTATCCTTATAAAAATTTTGAAAAGTTATAGTTTGATCACTCCCATTTGGTAAAATTGGTTTATTGCAAGAAAATTATAATTAACAGGGTTTTACCCACTAATTTCCATCGTCTAATTTTGAAAACAAAATAATGTATTTATAAAAGTGTAATAGGCATCGAGGGACTGACCTTTCTACATTGAAACAATTTAAGTATTGTGATAATTAAGAAATTCATACAATCCTTTTCCACAAATATAAAGATTTACCATAAATTCAGATAATTTTTATAGTGAAATATGTATAAGAAGTTCAATTCATTGTTTAAATGTCGTATGACACTCAAACAAAAGTATATCCCATGTACTGCAAACCGGAATATCCCTCAATAGACAAATTAATTTTTCGTCACCCTTCCGTTATAATAAAAAGGGGTAATAAAAAGTACTAGCCTCCTTCATTTAATTTGACCAACACAAATTAAAGTTATGAAAAATCAACTATTTTATATAACCACTTTTTTATATAATCAAATTTCGTAAAATAAAATATCAAAACTCAATAGTAAAATATACTAAAAATAAAAATTGTTTACTGCGCGATATTTATTCACACAATAAACAATTAAAAGGTAACTTATTTTATCAGATTAATAATCTGTAATATTTATGATTCATTTCACCAACAACATACAGTGATTAAGTACAAGTTGGTATTTAAAGGAGTTAATTATATTACACTCCCAAATAAGCTTTGACAATGGCATCATCATCTTGTAATACTTCGGCAGTGTCGTGCATCACAATTTCTCCCGTTTCAATAATGTATCCACGACTAGCCAATTTCAATGCAGCTTTTGCATTTTGTTCAATTAATAAAATAGTTGTTCCCTGTTCACTAATTTCTTTAATAATATTCATAATACCTTCAACAATAATCGGGGCAAGACCCATTGATGGTTCATCCAACATTAATAATTTTGGATTAACCATTAGCCCCCTGCTTATCGCTAACATTTGCTGTTCTCCACCACTTAACGTCCCCGCTAGTTGAATATACTGTGGTCTATTTTTAGATTAATATTACACATAAAATCCATGTGTGGAATGTCAGTTAAACTTTCATTAAAAAAGGGTTTGTATAGATAGATTTAGCAAGGGGGATTGAACGAATAGGTAAATTTTCCAGATATTCAACAATAATACAGTTTTTAATTAAACAAGCTAGAATAAATATGTGTAGATGTAATAAAGAGTGGTATAAACATTTAATAAAAAAACAAGTATGCTATTAACTAAAAATATATTGATGGATTCGCTAAGGATAAATAATCAATAATTTACAAAACCTATAACATAAATAAGTCTAAGGTACACAACACCCTGAATTACCATAAATCAAAACAACTCTTTAACTTATAATTTAGAAAGAAGGTAAATATTGAAAAATAAAGATTTATATATTATGCATTCATCTAAACACAAAAACAAATTCGACTAATTTTCATATAATTCATAGATTACCATTAAGTTTTTACTACAATCTGGCAATGATTAAGTAACGTCCTGTTTGCTCATGCTTATATTCTATTTTTCATTCGGATAATTTATTATGCCCATAAAATTGTGACAAATCATACTTCTAATGATCGAATTAGAAGTATGCCCATCATCAGGTTAAGATTTCATTTTCATAATAAAGTCCATAAATCAAATCACCTTATTTAGAAAATACCTTGTTCTATCAAATTTTGGATTTGAAAAAATAACATCAGGTATACCCTCTTCCACTATAACACCATCATCCATAAATATTACTCTATCAGCAACTTCTCGAGCAAATCCCATTTCATGTGTAACTACAATCATTGTCATTCCTTCATGTGCTAAATCTTTCATTACCTTTAACACTTCTCCAACCAATTCCGGATCGAGTGATGATGTAGGCTCATCAAATAGCATTATCTTTGGTTCCATGGCTAACGCACGTGCAATTGCTACACGCTGTTGTTGCCCACCAGAAAGACTACTTGGGAATGAGTCCGCCTTTTCAGATAATCCAACCTTTTTCAATAACGCATATGACTTTTTTTTCACAATGTCCTTTGATTCCTTAAGTACTTTAACAGGGGCTAGCATCACATTCTCGACTACTGTTTTATGTGGGAATAAATTAAAATGTTGAAATACCATACCAATTTCAGTTCTAATGTCATTGATTTTCTTTTTCGAATCTGTCAAGTTGTGTCCGTTAATAATAATCGTGCCACCAGTGATATCCTCCAATAAATTCATGCATCGAAGGAAGGTGCTCTTTCCAGATCCAGATGGCCCTATCACGCAAACTACTTCTCCTGTTTCTATATTACAATTTATCCCCCGTAATACATCTAGATCCCCAAAACTTTTCTCTAGGTCTTTTACTTGTATAATCAGTTTTAAAACCTCCCAAAAATATATTAGGTAGTAGATCTACCATTATGAAAATATTTACTCTCGTAATAAAACGATACTTTTGACAAAACATAACTAATAATAAAATAAATTAGGGCAACCACTAAGTAAGTAGTAAAAGGATCAAATGTTAAATTACTGATGTTTTTACCTGCTCTTGTTAAATCAATATAACCAATAACAGAAACTAGAGAAGAATCCTTTACTAAGGCGATGATAAAACCAATACCCGGAGGGATAATATATTTAACTGCTTGTGGGAAAATCACATTTGAATACATTTTAAAATTATTCATTCCCAGCGCCTTAGCCGCTTGAAACTGTCCCTGATCAACTGATTGGATTCCCCCCCTTACAATCTCCCCCATGTATGCTCCCGTATAAATTGAAAGTGAAAAAACTGCAGCAAATTCCCTTGGTAATTTAAAACCTATTTCTAGCATTGGTAATCCATAGAATACCATAAATATTATTAATAATAATGGTATTCCTCTTAATAAATTTATATAAAAAGCAGATATTTTTTGTAATATTCTATTTTGTAAGGTAGCCCCAATCCCCGCTATAATACCTATTAAGGTTCCGAATATTCCAGAAAAAAAACAAAGGACAATGGTTAACCAGGCCCCCTTCAAAAGTGGAACCAAATGTATCCAACCAAAATCTTGAATCATTATCTATACCCTCCTACCATTTAAATGCATTTCTTTCTATCTTTCTAGACAAATATGCAAAAACAGAAGAAACTGAATAGTATAAAATGATTCCCACTATAAATATCTCAAATGTTCTCGCAGTTTCTGTTTGAATAACCATAATTTGGTATGTCAATTCCTCAAGCGTAACAATCGAGGCAATGGAAGAAAATAAAAATAGTAAAATGAAATGAT
Source organism: Pseudogracilibacillus sp. (assembly GCA_032113595.1). Classification (GTDB taxonomy): domain Bacteria; phylum Bacillota; class Bacilli; order Bacillales; family Amphibacillaceae; genus Pseudogracilibacillus. The sequence goes on along the minus strand of DAMCTP010000035.1, from coordinate 28,426 downwards.
TTGCTAGAGCTGGAAAAGAGTTTTTAAAGACTATTGGTAAATAAATTAGCCTAATTAGTTGTATGCCTTTAAAACCCAATGCCAAACCTGCTTCTTGTATTCCTACAGATACACTTGAATAACCAGACCTAAAAATCTCAGCACTATAAGCCCCGGTATTAATTGTCATCCCTATAATTGCTGTCCACAACGGGCTAATGTGTATTCCAAATTGAGCAAGTCCAAAATAAAGAAGGTAGAGTTGAACCAGTATGGGAGTGTTTCTAAATACTTCTATAAATGTCTTTGCAAAGGAAGTTAACATAAAATTATTGCTGGTTCTAAGGGTTGCAATAATTATGCCTAACAATGAACCAAGTACCATACTTGAAACAGTTATAATAATACTGAGTGATAGACCTTTAAGTAAGTTCGGAATATAAGGAATTAAATCAGTGAATACAAGACTCATCTGAATCCACCTCCTATTTTTTAAGTTTTTTGCAAATCTAATACATCCATAAATAAAAAAGATTATAATTCAATCAATTATATAACATATTCCGAGTTATTGTTCTTGATTCTCATTAGTTTGATTATGCCTTCGATTATTCCAATAAGTCATAATCGAAGGCACCTTTATAATATAGAAAGTTCAAAAGATTGTGTATTTAGGTATCCCAATTACAGGAGTAAATTCCCCCTACTTTATAGGTTTATATTATTCGATAAAATTAGGAATTGGATCATTAAAGTCAGGAAGGGGTGAACTAAACCACTTTTCATACCACTCTGTATTTTTACCTGATTCCGTAAATTCCTTAATCCATTCATTTAAGTAGTCCAACCATTCATTATCTTCACTTTGTTGAATACCCATACTTATATATTCCAATGCTATTGGATTCCCTTGCATGACTTCCAATTCTGGGTCTTTATTTGATAATTCTACACCTAGACTCTGTGTATCAAAAAACACTTCAACCTTACCTGTAGTTAATGCCGTTATACTGTCAGCCATACTATCATAACGGTAAATGTCAGCATCTGGAAATAATTCAGTGACAACAGCATCTGGAGTAGATCCTCTGGTAACAGAAATTTTCTTATCAGCAATATCTTCAATTTGATTTACCTCGGTACCTTTCTTAAAAATGGGTAGCATCCCCACCGCGGCGTATGGTTGGGTAAAAGTCACAGATTCTGCTCTCTCCTCTGTTGGAGTAAAAGCCGCTATAGCAACATCGGCATTATCTGTTTGAAGAACTGGTATTCTATCCACAGTATTTATCGGAACAAATTCAACTTCAACACCTAAATCCTTTGCAATTGCACGAGCAATATCAGGGTCATATCCTACGTATTCTCCCGATTCATCCAAAGATCCCCACCCCATCATGTCAGTAAAAGTAGCAACCCTTAGTGTCCCAGAATCCTTAATTTGTTCTAATTTACTTTTTTCTTGCTCCTCCTTTATTGAGCTTGGTGAGCCTGAATTACAGCCTGAAACAACTAGGACACTAATTAATAACAGCAAATAAATAAAGTAAAATTTATTTTTATACATTTTTTCTCTCCCTCTATTTTTAATTGAATAGTACAGGTTACCTCACAGATTATTTAAAAGGAATATTTTATTTTTACGAAAACAATAATATCAAGGTTATTGGAAGGGCTTTCATACAACTTAATTGAAATTAATCCCTTGTAGATTTAAAAGGGAAACGTTAGATTGTTGGCCAGGTTCTAAAACCTTATATTATCGTTCCTTGCGTCATGTGAATTCAACCATTTTGAGTTAGTCATACTTTTTTAGGGGAATCCACATGACTTTTATTTTTTATAATATTTGTCAATGGTTTGTTATCCAACTAATATCTGTCAATTTTTACATTAGTTTTCTTTATTAATTTTGTTTAAGACTTCTGAAGTACTGTTCACGTAACAGTATTCCCCACCAAGAATTTCAACAGAGGCTTGGTGTAGTGATTCACTAAAGGCAGCACAAGCATCCTCTACTAATGTAACAAAATAGCCCCTATCCGCTGCGCCCCGAACTGCAGTACTAACGCATTGATTAGTAACCACACCAACAACAATTAAGTTTTTTATTCCGATGTTTCGGAGTACTTGGTCAATATTTGTTCCATTAAATACCCCCGAACAGGTTTTTTTAAATACCATTTCTTCTTCAATTGGCTCAAGCTCTTCAATAATAGCAGCTAGTTTCGAACCAGGAGGTGCATGCAAATCAGTCCATTTATGAATATCATTTCGGTCACGACCACTCCTAGTTAATGATTCAATTGTAACATGAATCACCTCCACCCCTTTTTCACGACTCATGTGTAACAATTCTTCAATATTTTTGATAATGAGTTTTAATCGTTCTTCATAATATGAAGTATCAATACCTTCTTTCTTGGCTGTCAAAACGAGACCATAATCCGGATGCGCATCTAGATACTGCATGTCAATAATTAACAAAGCTGTATCATCTTTTGTTAAGGATACCTCCCCTGTCGGAGCTAAAATTGACTTAAGGGGATCTACTACATATTTCTTCATCATAACTCCTCCACTTCTTAATTTGTTACAATTAAAGGTTAATAGAAATAAACAAATCTTTCTTTAAACCCACATTCTCAATTAAACATTATTTTACTACATAAAATAAGGATAAAAATGATATTTTCAAAAAATTACTTTTCAATAATCGATTTAAGAAGATTACATATTACTATGTCAATGAATAATTACATCTAACCATTACTTTTGGGTACACAGGTTAAAAAGAAAATCACTAACTTTCGGTAACTTCAAAGAATTCAAATAGAAAAATATATAATTATATTTTTTCTTTACCAATTTTTAACTCTATTCTATAAATCAAACTATATAGGGTAACTTCATACCTATATTTCTATCTTTAGCCCGTTGAAACAAATCAATGGCGGTTGGCAAATCTTCAATGGCTACACCCAAATTAAATGCAAGAATATTTTCGTTATCGGTTTGACGTATTTTCTTAATACCACCCACGATTTCTGCCAAATCTGCATCAGCATCAGGAGTATCCAAAAATAGTCCATAATTTCTCATATTTGTAATTTGATTATAATCATCTGTTACTATATAATCCATCTGAGCCATAGCCTTCGGAGTCCAATATGAGTCAAAATCAATGGCTATACAAAGTGTACCCGGGGATACCCATCCCGGTGGTACAGTTGGACTAGGTGGATTCTTTATCGGACCAGTAGTCACAACTATATCACAATCTTCCACAGCTAACTGGGGAGAATTTACAGGGGTAACTTCTATGCCTAACCGCTGACTCATAGTTTCACAATACTCCTTTGTTATATCCGGATTAATATCATATGCCTTTGCCCTCTCTATTGTAGGGACCACATCCTTAATTGCCTCCAGGTTGCTTCGCCCTTGTAAACCACACCCTATAATACCTATAGTTTCAGAAACCTTACGGGCAAGGTATTTTGCTGTTAAAGCAGATGCAGCAGCAGTTCTCATTTCTGTTATCCATGTTGAATCCATTATTGCTAGAGGGAACCCCTCCTCATCATTAAGAAGATATAAACCTAAAATATAAGGAAGTCCTTGTTTACGATTCCGAGGATTTCCACTCTGCCATTTTACTCCTGCTCCATTAAGAGAAGGAATATAACTAGACATTGCACTAAAAAAGGTTTCTGAACCAGATTGTATCCAATGTTTCGGTGGTTGGATTACCTCTCCTTTCGCCTTTAGTTTGAATGCCTTTTCAATTAAATTTGTAATTTCTAAGAAGCTTGGACCAATTGATTCTATTTCTTTACGATTAAGATAAAGTATGTGAGACATAGTCGGCTATTAATTCCCCTTTCTAACTTCTAAATTTTATTGTTTGGAAATTGTAATTCAACCTTAAAATTCAACTGTTTGTATTTATTATTCCATCGTTTACAAATTAGTGATTTCTATATTAACATCCTGATTCTCTTTTTCAGATTAACCGACAGCTCACCTCCTAAATAGTTTTCAATCCGGATTATAATAACACCACCCCAAAAATAGTTTTGAAATTATATATATTATAAATTATTATGATTACATTGATATAGTTAAAGTGAACAATTTTTAGGATATATATCTTTATATCGGGCTCTGCAATTGGTCGAAAAATAGCATTAGCATTGTTTAACAGCTTTTTGTTCTTTCGTGCATAGTGCACAAATTTATTTAAAAATAATATAATATACTGGAGGTACCAAAACTTATACTACACTAAGAGTGGAATACGTTTAGAGAAAACAAATACTCTTCAAAATTTAATCTTGTGATATTATTTAGAAAGAGGGTTACTCTTTTAGATTAACTAATTAAAAGAGGAATGATTATTATCATCAATCCTCTTTGGAAGTTTCTTACAGTATCAATAGCCTATTTAGGTTAGTATCACTTCGACATCTATCAAAACCACAGATGTATTCTAATTCTATTTACTGTAATAGCTAATTTGACTACCAAGTAATCAAAAATGTCTACATTCTAATAACTAAACTATATTAACAACCCTAACAACTTCACTGAATGTTTGGGACATATTGTATAAGACATTTTCTATATTATCAAGTGTTCAAATAGCTATATTTTTACCTCCACCAATATCTTTTTTGCTGAGCCATAGATCAGACCACGGGTCAGAACCTTTCTGTGTATTTTTTTCTATCCTTCAAAACTCCTTATAACGTAAAGTATTCATTTAATTCGTTTTTTTATTGACTCTTTTTATATTTTTTTATAAATGAAATTGAATGTTTTTACTATTTATTGTTACAAATTTTTAAAGCATCTTACTACAATGTCTAAATTCCCCAATACTACCTTTCTTACCCCAAAATCAATAATTTTAACTTCCATGTTACATCCATAAAAACTTCAATCTTCTGATTCTACTTTCGAACCTTATCCTGCTCCCAAAATTATAGGGACATAAAATAATTTCAACTTCTTACTCCGTATATGTTTGCTCCAGTAACCTTACATGTAAATCTTCACTAATTTCATTAATGCTTGAGCATCAGCAGGAGAATGAAATATTAAAAAAGGCTATGCCATATTAGAAAAGAAATAGACGACCACTAAGATTACTGACTTTATTCATGACCAAAAAGAAAATTATCCAATTCAAAAAATGTGTGAAGTGCTCCTGTACCAAGGGGTATCTATTATCAATCGATAGATAAAACAATGTCAAATCGGGATTGAGAAAACCAGTTATTAACTAAAAGAATATACTAGCATCAATAGTTTAATTTCACTTACAAATTATATTAATTCATCCCTGTCCCTGTTTTGACTGCCTTCTCATAAATCATCGAGGCTGTTACTGCATCGAATAATGCTACTTCAGTTGATTTGAAAATATTCGTTTCATCTTTATCTATGGCGTCACCTTTGGTGATATGGGATGCTAACGTTTGAACCATATCTTCGGTAATCCAGTTATTTTTTAATGGAGTCGCAATTCTTCGATGGCATCATGTGTGTCGATGAATATACGGGACGTCACTTTATACAATGCTTCAGGGAATTCTCTCATTGTCGGTTGAAAGGAACCGACACCAACAATTAATTTTCCTTTTAATAGTTTTTCATCATTTGGTAGTACTGGTTCATATGAATTCGTAGCAGTAATAATGACGTCAGCCACTTCAACCGCCTCTTCGACAGTGTCACCGCATGGATGTTATTATGATTTTTTAAATGTTGTTTCAATCGATTGAATAGTTTGGTGACTTTCTCACTTTTTGTGGTGATAGACATAAACATCTGTAAACTCTCGTTCCTTACACGCTGCAATCTTTTGATATAGCCCATGAACACCTGCTTCGATGATAGAAAGTTTAGAAACGTCTTGTTTTGCTAAACGGCGAACTGCCTAGCCACCAATGGCTCCTGTTCTTACTCCTGTCAGATAGGTACCATTGACTAATGCTTTAATTTCCCCCGTATGATTCAGACAACTAAACCATGGATTGTTGGTATTTGTTTGTTTTCTGGAAATACAGTGATCGATTTTGTCGTCATATAATCTTCTGTAATACAAGGCATTAGCAAAAGTGTGTTTTCTCATCTCGAATTTGACTTCTTGTCGGCATTTTAAAGGTATTTTGTTCGTAAATGTCTTATGCTTGTTCAATGCCATCGATTAAATCTTTCATTGATACTGTTTTACTAATCGATGCTTCGTTAAGGTATAACAACTGTTACATCTCCTTTCCCTTCATCACCTTGCAATAAGTGATTATTTTGTAATTTAACATAAATATTGTACAATTAATATAGACAATATAACTAATAATTTTGTGAGATTTTGCATAAATTAACGTTATATCTGGCAGTATAATTACCAAACTTGGGTGGTGGAGCCGGTGAAGGGGTTCGTACAAATTGCACAAAACATCGTGAAAACGGTTTCAGAGACATTACCTTTTCCGATAAGTTTAAGTGATGAAAAAGGATTTATTATTGGTGATTCCAATCTTGATAGGGTTGGTACCTTTCATCCAGCCTACAAACAGGTCATTGATAGTAACGACTTTATTACCTTCGATAAAGAAGATGTGATAGGGTTACATAATGTACTTCCGGGAATTGCAGTACCGTTGACTTTCAAACAAGAAATCGTAGGTGTTTTAGGAATTATTGGCCCCCCAGAAGAGGTAAGGCCCCATGCCGAATTAACGAAACATTATGTTGAATTAATGTGGCAAGAAACCTATTATAAACAATTGGCAGATCTAGAAGCCGAAATGGAAGAAACGTATTTACAATATCTGCTTTTTAACGATACTAAAAATGAAGCACGTACCATCCAATATTGTAAAGAATTACAAATAGATACAGAAAAAATGTCCTTCTGTATCATTGTTACTCTAAGTGATTTTTTAATGAAGGAATTTGATGAACTTGTCTACTCCTTTACATTAAGAAATCTCAAAGAACATTTAATTAATGAAGTGAAGTTATTTTTCAAATCAAATCAGTTAATGAAGGTTAACTTTCTCAATAAAGGTGAAATATTACTCTTGCTGACAGTGTCATCTGAGGATGAGTATCATGAATTTCTGGAACATTTTTATACCCAAAGTTATAAATTATTAAGAAGGTTAAAAAAACATTACGATTCCGACATTTACATTACCGTCGGAAAACTGGCCGATTCAATTTTTAGCATTCACGAGTCTTATCAGGAAGCAGAACATTTACTACTCGAATATGAACAATTAAATAGTTCAAGAAATGTTTTAAGCTATCATGATTGGGATGTGATGGTAGATTTACTACCTAATAAAATCGACCAAACATTTAAAAAGCGAGTATTATTTCGTCTTAACAAAATTAGAAATGATAAAATCTATTTAGATATTATGAGCTCATTTATCGCTTATTGTGAAAGTGGCATGAATATTACTGGTGCTGCTAATACTTTATATATTCATCGTAATACGGTTATTTATCGACTTAATAAGTTGGAAGAAATGACCTCGATTGACATTAAAAACTTCCAACATTGTGTATTACTTTATTCCATTGTTAAAAATTCTAGCGAAATTCCGGGGCGGTCAAACTAAAACCTAGGGGAATCGTACTTATACTGACGATGACTGCACTTAAAACGCAGATTATTGCACTTATACTGTAGGGTAACGGTATCGCACATAGACGGATACTAAGCTAAGACTGCTCTTAAATGTCGCTGGATTGCTTTAAAACCAAATATTTCCCATTATTTACTACACTTGAGTCAATTTCATAATTACTCTTTTTAAAAAGTTACAGTTTAACAGAATTCCTTAATCTAAAAATTTAAAAATTATTGTTTTCTGTGTTGCCGGCTTCACTTCGCTTTCCACAGGCAACGCCTCAACTAATTTAATACGTTTGGTAAACGTATTAAATGGATTTTCGGCTGTTGCTTTTCCTGTAGGAGTCTACGTGAAGCCGGTGTCCACACAGACTTTAATCTTTAATTTTAAGCAACTTGCGTCTGATTTTGTAATGCATTATTTAAACGATCTACTGCTAACTTTGAAGCATTATAAATAAGTGTGACTATATCAAAGTGTATCTTAGCTCTTTTTCCAGTTCGATAACGAACATTATTTAATTGAAAGAATTCTTTTAAATAGGCATTGACCCTTTCAACAGCTGTACGTTGATTGTATATCTTTTTCCAAGCGTTCGAACCCCTTGCTGGTGCAGTGTGTTTTCTAAGATCTTTGGTAATTTTCATTTTAAATACTTTCTGGCAGATGCCTTCATTAGCTAGGGGACAGTCAATGCATTCTTTAGGTCTTGTGTATTTTAAAGTTTCATACTTAGCATCATAACTATCATATCGATAGGAATGTTCCCTAAAACAAGTGGGTGCAAAGTGTTGATCGAAACCAATGGGTTCAGATTCATTACGCTTATTGTAGGCAATGACTGACTGTTGCCTCATTCGATAAACTTGTTCATAGATTGGCTCATAATCATAACCGGCATCCATTGTTTGATAACGCAAATGAGGAAGTGATAATCGCTCATCTAATCCTTTAAGTAATGCAATCGCAGCTTTTCCATCATTTAAGTTTCCTGATGAAAAAAGGGATTGTAAAATATACTGACTTGTTGCTCCAACAGCTAAATGGCCCTTATAGCCATACCAAAATTCGTTTTTACCTTCTGAGTTTTTCTTAATGCCCCATTCAGGGCCTCGTGGAACTTTAGAACGTAACTCGGATAGATCAGTGTCAAGTTGGTCAACGATTTTCTTTTCGTATATTGATTTGTTTGCTTCTATTTCGGCTTGTTCTTGTAACCATTGATCACGCTCAGCTTTGGATTTTCTACCACGTTTCTTTGGTTCCTTTGGCGCCTCTTCTTTTTTCTTAGTTGGTGCTTTATCACGGGCTTCGAAATGTGTGGCATCAATGGCAATAGTATCGTCGATAATAAAGCCTTCTTTTATTGCTTGAACAATCAGTTGCTCTTGAACTTTTTCTAAGATGTTGGATTCACTCAGTTTTGTCAAAAGCCTAGAATAAGAAGCCTCTGACGGAACAGCATCGGAAACAAGGTACCCACAGTTAAGTTTAAAGGCAATATCATCGTCGAGACGTTTAATAAGATCCTTAATCGTTGGGATACGTTCGACGTACCGAATGAAAATAGAAATAATCATGGCGGCATAATTGAGTTCTGTTGGTGCACCTAATCTAGATCTTTTACAAACTTCATAATAAATCGCATCCATATTAATCGCTGAGATGATGGCATCATACTTTTGGGTAGGTTGCATGTCGTATAACTCTTGGATGCTAAATAAACTAGGTTGTCGTATAATGGTCATAGGAAGTATTCCTCCAGTCTTTTTGGATAGTATTCTCTAACTACCATTATACAAGATTTGGGGAGGTACTTCCTTTTTTAACTTTTTAAACCCTTGCCCCACATGGGCTTGGAATTATGAAATTTACTCCACTTATGAAATAATTGTAAGGTTCAATTTCGCTTATTTCAAGAAAAGTCAGATCAATTTTTTTCAAATATGTACACATTGACCAAATAGATAAAACATTAAAAAACCTCTGAAAACGTTTACTTATTCATAATTCAAAGGTTTTTTGTTTTTGTCTACAATAAACTAATCACTATTTATCTATACAAGAATTGTGCAATTTAGCCATAGAATCCGGGATTATTATATGTTAGCATTACCCCTATAATGCTTTTAGGGGTGAAAGAATGGGTAAACAAACAGATATTATTATCGTGGGCGGCGGTGTTATCGCTTCTAGTATAGCATACAATTTATTAAACGATGGCTACACTGGGGAAATTATTATTTTTGAAAAAGATAAATTATATGAATTCTCCTCTACACCGCGAAGCGCAGGCGGAATTAGACAGCTGTTCACCACTGCAGTTAATGTACAAATGGGTAAATATGCGGTTGAAAAATACTCTACCTTCCCTGAGGATATGGCAGTAGATGGGGAAAGGGCAGAAATTGATTTTCGCCAGAATGGTTATTTATTTTTGGCAAAAAACGAAACAAGTATGAAACAATTAGAAACACAGGCTAAGCTTCAAAATGGATACAATATTAATTCAGAGCTTCTGTATCATGATGAATTACTTAGGGTTATCCCTGAATTAAATCTTGATGATATTGCCGGGGGACTTTACTCCAGTAAAGATGGATATTTAGATCCCTATTCTGTGATGCAAGGTTACATTAAAAAAGCAAAACAAATGGGTGCCACATATATATATGAGGAAGTTGGGGAAATACTTCAAGAGGCAGGTAAAGTAAGTGGCATTAAAACAACGGGAGGAGATACTTATCGTGCACCGATTGTTATTAATTGTGCCGGTCCTTGGGCTCCAGCTATTAGTGAAACTGTAGGTGTGACCCTTCCTATTAATCCTTTAAAAAGGCAAATCATTCAATTTGATGTTGCGGAACCGTTAAAGAATATGTTGCCATTAACGGTAGATCCGACAGGGGTCTATTTCCGTCATGAAGGGAGTTCAGTTATTTCTGGTTTTTCAGAAGATGTGAAGCCCGGTATCGAATTTTCTTGGAATCGTTCCTTCTTTACTGAATTCCTTTGGCCAATACTTGCTAACCGTATCCCTAACTTTGAAAGAGCAAAAATCCAAAGTGGTTGGGCTGGAATTTATAGCTATAATACTATTGATCAAAATGCTATCATAGGGGAGCATCCAGAATTAAAAGGGTACCATATGGCGGTCGGTTTTAGTGGTCATGGAATGCAACAGGCACCAGCAGTCGGTAGAGGAATGTCAGAGTATATTCGTACAGGAAAATATGAGAATATTGACTTTACTCCTTTACGTTTTGAAAGATTTGCTGAAAAGGATTTATTAATAGAGGAAGCAATTGTTTAATTATTTAAATACTGTAAAATAGTATTTAGGTAATTTTTCTAGTAAAAACTAAAATTCAGATTGGGGATTATGATGGATTTTATCGCAAATAGGGTAAAGCAAATACCTCCATATTTATTTGCTGATTTTCAAAAGAAAAAACAAGCACTAATTGCTGAAGGTGCTGATGTCATTGATTTAGGTATTGGGGCACCAGATGGCCCAGCACCTAAATTTATTGTTGAAAAAATGCGCGAGGAAGTAGAGGTCCCAGCAAATCACCGCTATTCTCCATTCCAAGGTGTTGCTCCTTTTCGGGAGGCTGTAGCAGATTTTTATCAAAAAAATTACGGAGTTTCATTAGATCCTAACACAGAAGTTTTAGCATTAATTGGGTCAAAAGAAGGGATTGCCAACCTTATTCAAGCTGTCGTCAATCCAGGTGAGGGTGTGCTTGTTCCTAACCCAGGATATCCAGCATATAAAACGGCTGTTCATTTAGCTGATGGTGTCATGCAAGATTTCCCACTTGATCCAAATAACGGATTTAAACCAAACTGGGATGAAATAAATGTAAATAAAAAGACCAAGTTAATGCTATTGAATTATCCAAATAATCCAACTGGGGCAACTGCCTCAATTATAGATTTTAAAGATGCGATTAAATTTGCAAAGGAAAACCAGATTTTGCTTGCACATGACAGTGCCTATAGTTTGGTGCAATTTGGTGACTATGAGGCACCAAGTATTCTGCAAGTGGATGGTGCTAAAGAAATAGCTGTAGAATTTGGGTCTCTTTCTAAAAACTTTAATATGTCAGGTTGGCGAATTGGTTATGTCGTTGGGAATAAAGAGGTCATTCAAGGATTAGCCACTTTAAAAAGCAATATTGACACTTCTCAATTTCCTGCTATCCAAAAGGCTGCAGCTTCAGCACTGGTTAGTGATTTAGCTTTTCCAAAGGAAAATAGCCGAGTTTTTGAACAGCGGATGGAAATGTTGCATGAGGCAATTCAACGATTAGGGCTTGAAGCAGAAAAACCTGAGGGAACTATTTTTCTTTGGGCGAAAGTACCGGGTGACTTTACTTCTGCTGAATTTGCTACGCTGTTACTAAATGAAGCACATATTATTGTCACACCAGGACATTTATTTGGAAGTGTTGGTGAAGGATATATTCGTATATCTCTTACTGTTGATTTGGCACGACTCCAAGAAGTTGTGTCAAGGCTAGAAAAGTTATTACCATTTAAAAGGTAAAAAAAATAAAAAGGGGAGATTTTTAATGAGTCACGTAACTCTAGATCAAGAAACGTTAAAAAATCATATTAATGGTGAATGGATTGAACCAAAGGAAACAACAGATGTGATCAACCCTGCTACAGGAGAAACAATTGTAAAAGTTCCATTATCAGAAGCAGCGGATGTTGATGCAGCAGTTTCCGCAGCAAAAGAAGCACAAAAAGAATGGGCACTTGTCCCCGCACCAATACGTGCAGAAGTTTTATATGAAGTTGGTCGCATTATGAAGGAAAAGAAAGAACATCTTTCCCAACTACTGACGCAAGAAAATGGAAAAGTGTTAGAAGAGGCACGTGGTGAAGTTCAAGAAGGCATTGACATGGCTTTCTATATGGCCGGTGAAGGACGACGCTTATTTGGGCAAACAACTAATGCAGAGCTAAAAGACAAATTTGCCATGAGTGTTCGTGCTCCTATTGGGGTTGTTGGACTAATTACTCCGTGGAATTTTCCAATTGCAATCGCTACTTGGAAATCATTCCCTGCAATTGTCGCTGGAAATGCTGTCGTGTGGAAGGCTGCTACCGAAACACCGATCATGGCCCAAGAATTAATGAAAATTTTCATTGAAGCAGGATTGCCAAAAGGGGTCGTTAATATTGTCTTCGGTAAAGGAAGCACTGTCGGTGATGCTATGGTTAACCATCCTGATATCCGTGTTATCTCATTTACAGGTTCTAATGCGACAGGAAGTAACATTGCTGCCGAGTGTGGTAGACAGTTGAAAAAAGTTTCTTTGGAAATGGGCGGTAAAAATGCCGTTATTGTGATGGATGATGCTAATCTAGATTTAGCTGCTGAGGGAATTTTGTGGAGTGCCTTTGGAACAAGTGGACAACGTTGTACAGCATGTAGCCGAGTCATCGTTCATAAAGATGTAAAGGAAAAATTAGAATCATTAATTTTAAGCAAAATGAAAGATCTAAAAATCGGTAATGGCCTTGAAGATGGTATTAAAGTTGGACCAATCATCAACCAAGCTGGGATTGACAAAATTAAAAAATATATTCAAATTGGACAAGATGAAGGTGCTAAACTAATCGCCGGTGGAAATGAATTAACAGGAGATCAGTATAAAGAGGGACTATTCTTCGAGCCAACTGTATTTACGGATGCAACTATTAACATGAGAATTGCCCAAGAGGAAATCTTCGGACCTGTTGTATCATTAATTCCTGTGTCATCTTTTGAAGAAGCTATTGAAGTAAACAATAGTGTTGAGTATGGATTATCGAGCTCAATCTTCACACAAGACGTTAACCAAGTGTATAAAGCACAAAGAGATTTAGATACTGGAATTGTTTATGTGAATGCAGGAACAACAGGTGCAGAAATTCACCTGCCATTCGGAGGAACAAAGGGAACTGGAAATGGTCATCGTGACTCTGGAGTCCAAGCACTAGATGTTTATACAGAATGGAAAGCCGTTTACGTTGACTACAGTGGAAAATTACAACGTGCACAAATTGATGTTGAATGATCTTAACTTTATCCCATAATCTTATGGAAATTAATAATCTAGGAAGCAAGTTTACCTTGCTTCCTAGACTTATTTCAAGTTATTAATCTGTTTCTGATTTTACAATAAATAATATTAATCGTATACGTAAATCTCTATTTCAGCCCAGTAAATAATTTCACCATTAACGCAATTCTTTCTGGAATATAACTTACTAAAATATGCTCGTTTTTAGAATGTCCTCCCCCACCAACACCACCTAGACCGTCAATTGTAGGAATTCCAAGAGCAGAGGTAATATTAGCATCACTCATTCCACCTACTCCTACACCTTCCAGCTCAATCCCAATTTCACTTGCAAGCTCTTTAGCTTGCTCAAATACATTTGATGCCTTTTCATCAAATTCCATCGGGAAACGATTAATTCCTCCAGAAATCTTTAGCTCTATCCCCTCTTTAGTGGGTTTGAGTGAATTAATTAATTTTTCACTTTCTAATAAGTCCTGTTTTGTCCATGCTCGCAAATCAATTTCAGCATATAAATTATCGGCTATTACATTTGCCCTTGTTCCACCTTTAACTACACCTACATTAATTGTAATTCCCTTTTTAGGACTAGAAATTTTCTCCAAAGTTAATACTTGTTGAGCAAATTCATGAATGGCACTAACCCCCTTTTCAGGGTCGACTCCAGCATGTGATGAAATACCTTTAATTTCCATCTTAAATATACCAAAACCTTTTCGCCTTATTTTCAATTTTCCTCCAGGAAGTACTGCTCCTTCACCTACCATAACAAATTTACTTTTTATAGCTTCGGATTCTATCAATTTTCTTGAACTCGGAGAACCCACTTCTTCATCTGTATTAATTAATAAAACAATCTTATGCTTTAATTTAATTTTCATTTCATTCATGGTTTTAATGGCAAATAAGGCTTGCATGATACCACTTTTCATATCGTAAGACCCTGGACCCCTTAATTCACCAGCATCCATACTATATGGGAATTCCTTAAGTGTTCCTACATCCCATACTGTGTCAACATGCCCAATAAACAAAATCTGTTCGTCACCTTTTCCCCATTCTGCCACAAGTTGATCACCAAATTTATCATCATAAACTCTATTAATTTTGCAATTTTCATTCATTAAAAAATCCTCAACAACATCTATCACCTTATCAACTTGCTTTTTTTCAAATGTTGGTGATTCTATTTCTATCAACTTTTTTAAAAACAAATGATATTCTTCCTCATAATTCTTTATCATATCAATTAGTTCCATTTATTTCCTCACCTCTTCAATCATTATAGATTGGAGAATACTCACCAAATTTCACTCCATTGTTAAATTCATTTGCTACATCCTTCATCATTTTAAAATCTATTCCTTGGTCTATTAAATAATCAACCCATTTTTCGAAACCTAGAAATCTATGACCCCTTCCGGAAACTTGGGGATGAAATGTCGCTACTAAAACACCATTTTTAAAATCCCTAAGCATATAATCTACATCTTTACGCCAATTGTCATACACTAATTCTTCATTTTGTAAACCCTGTATAACCCCTGTTGGAGTTTTTAAAAATTCAAAATATGGATAATCATCTAAAGACCATGAAATAGGGATTTCTATCAAATTTGATTTTCTTCCAAACTTAATAGGTTTATCCTTAAATACTTCATCACCTATTCGACAGAAATAAGGGCTATAATCCAAGGCCATCTGGCTACTATCATAAATTACTCCCATTTGCTCTAGGTTTTCCATCGTTCGATTAGTAATATCCCAAGAGGGGGATCTAAATCCCAAAGCATAGGCTCCACTCATTTCCTTTAATATATCATTAGTTCTTAAAAGTATTTCCTTTTCCTCATTTTGCGAAAGGGTATTAAAATTTTCATGCATATATCCATGAAGTCCAATTTCATGACCATCTTTCATGATTTGGATGCATTGTTCTGGATATGACTCCATCGTGTGACCGGGAATATAAAATGTGGCTTTTATTCCCCGGCTTTTTAAAAAGGTAAGAATTCTTTCGATTGAATTAACACCAAATTCACCACGAGAAATGGCAGTGGTACTAGTCATATCCCGTTGTATCCATAATGAAGATGCATCAAAATCAAACGTCAAACATACATTTCCCTTCATCTATATTACTCCTTTTATACTTTTATTATCACTAAATTCTTAGGCCTACGGATCTGCCACCATCAATAATTAATTCTTCTCCGGTTATATAACTAGCATAATCAGAAGACAAATATAACACTGACTTGGCTATCTCCATTGGAGTCCCAAGTCTTTTTAATGGTACCCCTTTAGCCTGTTCATCTGATGTGGAGTCCCCTTGCCTATCCCTTTGTTTTAACATATCCGTATCTATAAAACCTGGATAAATAGAGTTCACCCGAATATTGTCTCCAGCATATTCCCAGGAGGCATGTTTAGACAAATTTCTAATTGCAGATTTTGTCATCCCATATAAAGAAACATTATTTGAACCCATTAAACCAGCAGTTGAAGATGTATTAATAATAGAACCCCCTTGTTGTTCCTTCATAACAGGTATTACATATTTCATCCCTAAAAAGGTCCCTTTAATATTGATATTGTATAGCTTATCAATATCCTCCTCGCTAGACTCTATTAAGGATTTGATTAGGAATACCCCAGCATTATTAAATAATACATCAATTTTACCAAACTTATCCTTTGCCAACTTTACAACCTTTTTCCACTGATTTTTATCACTTATATCATGTTTCATAAAAACGGCATCCTTATCAATTTCCTTCACTTTATTTAAGGAATTATTTCCCGCTTCTTCATTAATATCTGTCATTATAACCTTTGCACCTTTTTCCGCAAATAAAATGGAGGTTTCTAATCCAATCCCACCACCAGCGCCTGTAATAATAACAACTTTGTCCTTAAAATTCATTCATAACACGCCTTTCCCTAACTATGCTTTCAAATCAACACTATTATTTTTCACAATTCCATAATTTAATTTAATTACATTTTTTATTGAATTTTCATCAAGATTAAACCTAGGATGGTGATGAGGGAAATTTGCTCCTATTTCTGGATTTGCTCCCCCAATGTAAAAGTAACAACCGGGTCTATGTTGTAAAAAATAAGCAAAGTCTTCCATAGCCATAGAAGGCTTTTCTAACCTTAAAATATCATCTAATTCAAAATAATCTTCTGCTATGTCTATTACTTTGTTTACATATCTAGGATCATTAACTAGGGTTGGATATCCCCTTGTATATTTTACATCTATTTTACAATGATAAAAACTCCCCATAGTTTCACATAATAGTTTGATTCTTTCTTCAATAAAGTCTCTTATATTTTCATCAAAAGTCCTTACTGTTCCCTTAATAACAGCGTTGCTTGGAATAACATTATGCGTATCACCAGATTGGAAACTACCAATTGAAACAACTGCAGTACTATGAGAATCAATTTCCCTATTAGTTAGGTGGTTTATTTTATTAACAAGGTGTGTTCCAATTAAAATTGGGTCAATAGTTTCATGAGGCTTCCCTCCGTGACCACCTTTGCCATTTATAATTATATCAAAGGTATCACCTGATGCCATAGACGCTCCAAATAAAAATCCAATTTTACCCAATGGTAATGACGACCAAATATGGGCACCATAAATCTCATCAATATTTTCCAAACAGCCCGCTTCAACCATAGATATTGCTCCACCCGGAATCTGTTCTTCTGCATGTTGAAATATAAAAGATACCTTGCCGGAAATTTGATCTTTTTCCTCACTTAATATTTTAGCAAGACCTAATAAACTAGCGGTATGTAAATCATGTCCACATGCATGCATTACCCCTTTATTTTTCGATTTATAAGGTATATTATTTTCTTCTTGAATTGGTAATGCATCAAAATCTGCCCTAAATGCTATATGTTTCCCCTTTTTACCACCTTTTAGGGTTGCCTTAATTCCATTTCCACCAATATTATCAATAACTTTTACATCAATGTTTGATAAAAAACTTTTTATTTTTTTGGTGGTTTCAAATTCTTTGAATGACAGTTCAGGATACATATGTAAATCTCTTCTAAAATCTACTAGTTCATGAAAAATCCAATCTATCTTATTGTCAATTGAATCTAACAACCTTGAAAACCTCCTTTTAATTGGAATATAGGTGACAAGCTACCTTATGGCTACTAGAATCAACATATTCAAATTTAGGTTCTTCCCTTTTGCATATTTCCATAGCAAATGGACACCTTGTATGGAACTTACATCCCTTTGGTGGATTAATAGGTGAAGGAATATTTCCCTCCAGAATTATTCTCTCTTTCTTTTTACCCTGATCAATTCTTGGAATAGATGAAAAAAGGGCCTTTGTGTAAGGGTGAAGAGGATTTTTAAATAGTTCATCCGTTTCCGATTTTTCGACTATATGTCCTAAATACATCACAGCTATTTCATCTGCAACATATCTTACTACACTTAAATCATGAGCAATAAATATATATGTCAACTCATACATTTCCTGTAATTCTTTTAACAAATTAATTACTTGTGATTGTATAGAAACATCCAATGCCGATACTGGTTCATCACATACTATTACTTCTGGATTCAAAGAAAGAGCTCTAGCAATACCAATCCTTTGTCGTTGCCCTCCGGAAAATTCATGCGGATATCTGAAATAATAATCACTTCTTAAGCCAACTTTCTCTAACAGATCCATGGCAACTTCCATTCGTTCATTTTTATTATATAAATTATGGATTTTCATTGGCTCCTCAATCGCTTTGCCAACTCTTTGTTGTGGATTAATAGAGCTATGGGGATCTTGAAAGACCATTTGAAATGATTTTCTAAACTCTTTAAGTTCAGCCCTATTTAATGAAAAAATATCCCTTCCTTTATAGTATGCCCTCCCATCAGTAGGATCTATTAATCTGAGTAGGGTTCTACCCATAGTACTTTTTCCACATCCAGATTCACCAACAACACCTAGGGTTTGTTTTTTCTTTATTTTAAAATCAACCTGGTTAACTGCCTGGACTTTACCAATTTCTTTGCCTAACGGTGAAAGAATTGGAAAATGTTTTTTTAAATCTTCGACATTCAAAATGTATTCATCATTTATAGATTTCTGCATTTTCCTCAACCCCTATTAATTCCTTATGATGCCAGCAACGAACTCTATGACCATTTTCTTTAATTTCTTCCAACAGAGGTACTTTTTTATGACATATATCAGTTGCAAAATCACATCTAGGAGCAAATCTACAACCAGTTGGTTTATTATCTAATGAAGGTACCATACCTTTAATAACGTGGAGTTTCTCAGTGCGATTGCCTTCAATATCCGGAACTGATTTTAACAACCCTTTTGTGTAAGGGTGTCTTGGACTATTAAATAAATCCGGAACATTTGCCTCTTCAATTATCTGTCCTAAATACATAACTATCACCCTTGAACATGTTTCAGCTACAACACTTAAATCATGGGTAATCATAAGTACACTCATCTCTAGCTCTCTTCGAAGGCTATTAATCAGCTCCAGTATTTGTGCTTGTATCGTGACATCCAATGCTGTTGTGGGTTCATCAGCAATTAATAATGATGGTTTACATGAGAGTGCTAATGCTATCATGACCCTTTGTCTCATTCCGCCAGACAATTCATGTGGATATTCATTGATTCTTTTTTCCGGTGAAGGAATTCCGGTTAACTTTAACATCTCAATTGCAATTTCACGTGCCCTTGCCTTATTAACCTTCTGATGAATAGTGATGACCTCCATAATTTGATCACCAATTATAAACACCGGATTTAGGGAACTCATTGGATCCTGGAAAATCATCGAAATTTCATTTCCTCTAATCTTTCGTAACTCTTTTTTTGTTAATTTAGAAAGGTTTACATTTTTAAAATTTATTTCACCTTCATATTTTGTAGTCAATGGATTATGAAGCCTTAAAATTGATTCGGCTGTCACGCTCTTCCCACAACCTGACTCACCTACAAGTCCAACTAATTCACCTTTTTGAATAGAAAATGAAACATCGTCAACAGCCTTTAATATTCCTTTTTCCGTTTTAAAAGAAATTTCTAAATTTTTAACATCTATTATTTCTTTATTTTTCATACTTAAATTCCTTTCTTATTTTGCCGAATGAGGATCAAGCAAATCCCTCAGCCCATCACCAAATAAATTTAAGGCCCATACAGCAAAAATTATAAATATAGCAGGAAATGTGACCATCCACCAACCACTATGTATAACACTTTTACTTTCATATATAATACTTCCCCAACTTGGGTCAGGAGCAGGAATACCTACACCTAAAAAACTCAAACTTGCTTCTATAATAATAGCAATAGCAAAAACATAGGTTAATTGAATAATTAATTGCGAGACTGTATTTGGGGCAATATGAAGCCATATGATTCTAAAGGAACTTGCACCTTGTGATTTTAAAACTTCCACAAAAGTTTGTTCCTTCAACACTAAGGTTCTAGACCTTATTACTCTTGCAACTTGTGGGGTCATGACAATAGTTACTGCTAATATTACGTTTAATGATTTAGCACCCAATGCTGCCATAATCGCCATCGCTAACAATATTGCTGGGAATGCCATCATACTATCATTAAATCTCATTAAAACGTGATCAAGAAATTTATAATATCCTGAATATAGTCCCAAAATCATTCCGAATATTCCCGATAAAAGTGCAACCGATAATCCTATTAACATTGATACTTGTGTCCCATAAATAACCCTACTAAATAAGTCTCTTCCCATATTGTCCGTTCCAAACCAATAATTTTTATCAGGTGGCACTAAACGGTCAAGTGGTACAATTTCGTATGGGTCATGTGTTGCAATTAACGGGGCAAATACTGCAATGATTAACATAATTGATAAGGTTATAGTTCCGAACATAACTGTGAAATTAGATACGTATCTTTTAATAAATATTCTTCTTCGTTCATTATTTAATTTTTTCTTTGTCATTTTTGCAATATTGACATCCTTAGATAAGCTGTTTGAATCCACTGTAGTTCCACCCTTTCTAATTATTCTTTCCATACCTAATTCTTGGATCAAATATACCATATAACAAATCAATAATTAGATTTATTAAAACATAAGAAAGGGCAATTAATAAGATAGACCCTTGTATCACTTCAAAATCACGACGTACTAATGCATTTACTATTAATTGTCCTATCCCCGGAATGTTAAACACATTTTCTATCACGACTGCCCCGGCAATTAATTGTCCAAAAGTTTGCCCTATGACAGTAAGAATAGGTATAAATGCATTTTTCAATGCATGTTTATAAATGACAATATTGTCTTTTAAGCCTTTGGAATATGCCGTCTTAATATAATTTTCACTCAAAACATCTAACATTGAAGTTCTCGTTACCCGTGCTATTAATGCAGCCTGTATTGCTCCCAAAGAAATTGCGGGTAAAACAAGATATTTTAAATGAACAAATAAACCGTTATCTAAACTTTTATAACCAGCAACAGGTAACAATGATAAATTAACCGAAAATACCATTACCAATAATAATGCTAAAATAAAATTAGGTACGGATATACCGAATAATGAAATACCCATTACAGCTCTGTCAGAATTTGTACCCCTTTTTATTGCAGCAATTATGCCTAATGGAATAGCAAATATAACGGCAAAAAATTGGGCGAAAATAGATAAGGATATTGTTGGACCTAGGTGATCTAAAAAACCATTTAATACTGGTTTATTCATGTGAATAGACCAACCAAAATTGCCTTTGAACAATCCCGAGAACCATATGAAGAACTGTTCATAAATTGGTAAGTTCAAACCTAAATGGTCTCTTAATTCCTCAACCTGGGATTCTGGTGCGTCAGGTCCCAAAATAACGGCAGCAGGATCCCCTGGAGTAATGTGCATAATTAAAAATACCATTATGGCAACAATAATCAATACAGGAATTATTGATAATAACCTTTTGAAAATATATGCTTTCATAAAATTCATCCTCACATAACACAAATATGCTAAAACCGCACTTCGTCACATTATACATATTTAGAAAATAATATTGATAGAGTATTATACGGCTTTAAGAACGATTAAACTGTCCTTAAAGCCGCCTGAGTTATCAACAATCTGATTATTTAATTAGTATTTTAAACACACTTAAACTATCTGTCTAAACTCATATTCCAAAAAATTGGACCCATAAACTCTGAATAACCTTTTACATCATCCCTGTAACTTGAAATGAAATTATTTAATCCCATATTTATTACAGGTAACTCATCCCAGATAACTTCTTGCAATTCTTCAAATTTCTCAGTAGCCTCATCTTGATCGGATGCTTTTCTGATTTCATCCAACAGCCGATCTATGTCCTCATCATTTGTCCAACCAGGATATTCTGCTTTAGAATCTAAAAATGGATAAGCTAGTGGTGTTGCAACTGTTGTAAATTGTGTAAAAAATCCATCCCACAAATCTTCTTGTGTACGGTATTCTAAAAGTGTTGCCCAGTCGGTTACTTCTAACTCAACATTCATACCAATTTCCTTCAATGCCTGTTGTGCATAAACGGCCGAATTATAGTGATAACTATAGTCGTTACTAGTCAAAATAATCACTTCTTCACCATTATATCCGGCTTCATCCAATAGACTTTTGGCTTTTTCCCTATCTAAAACGTTATAGTTTTCTTCTCCCGCTTTTGTATACCAGTTAACTTGATTTTCTCTCATAAAGGCTGGTTCTAATTCGTAAAATGCAGTATCAACAAATGCCAGGCTTAATAGTTCTTCATTATCGATTGCTAGATTAGCAGCCTTTCTAATTTTTTTATCTTTGAAAATTCCCCTTTTGTTTAAAACAAAAGTTTGAAAACCAAATGGCCAAATGTCATTAATAACTCCTTCAGCATTGTCTAATTGATCAAAACTATCAAAAGGAAGTTCAAAGGCATAATCATATTCGCCTGTAATGATTCCATTTACCCTTGTTGAATCATCAGAAACAAAATGAATCTCCAATGAATCTACCAATGCTTCCTTATGTCCACCAAGGCCACTAGTTTCTAGTTCCGAAGGTGAGTAATCTTCAAATTTCGATAATTTCAAAAAGTGATCTGCTTGCCAATCATCAACATAAAAGGGTCCCGTACCTATAAATTCCTTAATACCCTCATCCGTAGAATTTTCAACGATTTCTTTAGGATAGATTGAAGCTTTTTGGGTTGGGTCTGCTAACCTATATATCACCGCGATAGATGGGTCATCTACATGTAAAGTAATATTATAATCATCTACAATTTCCCATTCTGATTCACCTAGCTCCACCGCTGCAGTACCAAAAGTTTGCCACCTTTCCATAGAAGCAACTACATCCTCAGAAGTCATTTCTTTACCATTATGAAACGGCACACCTTCCCTTAATTTAAATTTAATTTCAGATCCATCTTCATTTTCCTCAAAAGATTCAGCTAACATTGGAATTATTTCATAATTTTCATCAAAGGTGACTAATGTCTCAAATACTTGTCTAGCTATGTCCCTAGTTACGTTTGTATTTGTTATATGTGTATCCAAAGTCGGTGGCTCCGAGTTCCACGCTAATTTCATATCTCCACCAGTGCTAACATCGGAAGTATTGTTGTCATTTGAATTATTATCGTTATTGTTATCACTTACATTTCCACCAGAATTATTATTTGAACAGGCAACGACAAAAATAACTGATAATAAAAGTAACAATCGAATAACATTTCTAACTTTCATTTTCTAACCCCCAAAATTTTTTTAAAAAAACAGTAGATACATAGTAATTAGTCTTTTTAATCAAGTTTAACAGTAATGTAGGGCCACAATTAGGTAAAGGGTCAATTATTTAATTATCTGCATATAACCCTTCTTTCACAGTAGAATTTTTACCAACCCCCCTTTCACTATATTCCTTTTTAGCCCTTACACTTTGCAAATAATTATAAATAGTAAATTTTGATACATTTAAAACGTCTGCCAAGTATTCGGTTGAACCTTTTATTAAAAAAGCTCCTTTTCCATCCAGAATGGAAACTATTTCAACCTTTTCCTCTTTTGTTAATAAACCCGTTGGTTTGTTAAATTCCCTAATTACTTGTCTAACCATTTCCTCAATCACTTCATGAACATTGTCGAAAAAAGCCTCTGATTGGTCATTTTCCTCAATGTTAATAAAATCCTGTAATTCATAACTGAGTTGGGTGATTTCGCTAATATTAAAATTTAAACACAATGCACCAATGACTTCATCATTAATACCCCTAAGAAATACTGTTGCTGATTTCATTAATAAGCCATTTTTGGATTCTGTTAAATATTCTGGAATATCTCTTATGTCCTTTGGGTCTCTTTTCAATTCCTTTAACACTAAATCAGTTGGTGGTGAACCTATTTTTCTATTAGTTAAATTCCCAGCAATATATATCAAGGTACTATTTAGGTTTTGAAAATTGCGAAAATTGTGAATAGCAATTTCACAATTTTTACCAAATGTTTTTTGGATAGTGCTCGCAGTCCTTTTTGCTTGTTCAAAAACCATTTGGTTTACCTCTGTTTCTCCCAATAAAACTTCACTCCTTTCTTTGAAAACGGATACAATCAAATACAAATGTTAGCTTATTAAAAATTTGTAAGGGTTACAATATTTAAATAATAACTTATCACTTATTTTGGACATCGTCAAGTAATATTTTTTAAGTCTCTCTTTTCACTTAAAATTCTTAAAATTTTAAAATAAGGCAATATAAAATTAAAGAATTTAATACATTACTGTTCAAATTCACTGATTACCAAAATATAATTAGGATGTTTAAGGTGATATTTCAATTTAATCTTAGGGTCCACTTACCCTTTACTGCCAACGCTTTAACTAATTTTATAAATTTAATAAAGTGAAACAATTGTATTTTTATCTTTTGTCTTTTTGGTCTTTTGCTAATCGGTTCCGTTCTACTAACATTTACAAATATGGCCCTTCATTTACGTCTTTAGTATAGCAATATAGTAGAAATTACAAAATTGAACATTGCTTGACGACATTTCAAATAAGTGATAGATTATTGTTAAAATATTGTTATCATTACAATTTTTTAATAAGCACACTTTTTAAATCAAATTGTATTCGCTTTCATCATAAGATTTGGTATTTTTCAGAAGGTAAGGTCATTAAAGGTTTTAAAATGACCTAAGGTGGGGGCTGTAAAAAGCTGTTATTATGAATGCTGAATGTACATACATTTCTATAGTTTAGAAAATCCCAAATACACACTTTTTCAGAAAATTAAACTGAAGAGTTATTGCCTTCAACCAAGTGGATAATAAGGGATTGAAAAATAACTGGGGTTAAATTGATAGGGTCACTCATTTTGCTAGTAAATATTAAGTGAATACCTTTTAATAGTAAAATATTAATATGAAAGGATTGATTTATATGCTTAACTTAAAACAAATAGATGACTACCTTAATGTCAACCGTCAAAAGCATTTGGAAAAGCTATTTGAATTTATTAGAATTCCCAGTATTAGCCCACTTAAGGAAAATAAAAAAGATATGTTAAGGGCCGCCAATTGGTTAAAGGATTACTTGGAAGATATTGGTCTTAGAAATGTTTCAATTGAACATACCAAAGGACATCCAATAGTGTATGCTGATTGGCTCAATGCAGGGGAAAAACCGACATTGCTAATGTATGGTCACTACGATGTACAACCCATTGACCCAATTGACCTTTGGGATAGTAATCCCTTTGAACCAGAGATTAGAGATAAGAAATTATATTCACGTGGCTCCAGTGATGATAAGGGGCAGCTTTTTATGCATATATTAGTAGTAGAGGCAATTCTGAATACCCATGGGGAATTACCTGTCAATGTAAAATTTGTTTTAGAAGGTGAAGAGGAGACCGGCAGTCCAAGCTTATCTACGTATTTAGAAAATAATAAAGAAAAACTTAACACAGATATAATTGTCATTCACGATACTATCATGAAGGCTCCTAATCAGCCGTCAATTTGCTATGGTTTAAGGGGTTTATGCGGTGTCGAAATTGATGTAAAAGGACCAATAGGTGACTTACATTCAGGGCTGTATGGGGGCGGGGTGCAAAACCCAATCCATGCACTTATCAATTTATTGTCAACCTTCCGTAATGAAGATGGAGAAATTTTAATAGATGGCTTTTATGATAAGGTTGAGAAAATAAAACATAAGGAGAAAGATGCCATTAGTTCATTTGGATTTAATGAGGATAAATTAAAAAAAGAATTAGGGGTATCAGAATTATTTGGTGAAAAGGGATATACTTATTTAGAACAAACTTGGGTACGTCCAACACTTGAGATTAATGGTATATATGGGGGATTTTCTGGAGAAGGTTCAAAGACTGTTTTACCTTCTAAAGCTGGTGCAAAAATAACCTGCCGGCTTGTCCCAAATCAGGATCCAGATGATATAACAGAGAAAATAATTGCACATATCAACAAAAACAAACCAAAAGGTGTTACATTATCAATTTCTAAATTTGATAATGGACCTCCTTTCTATACTTCATATGACCATCCAGCGATTAAAGCAGCTGCTCGCTCCTATGAAAAGGTATATAAAACACCTACGTCCTTTGCAAGAATGGGGGGATCAATTCCAATAGTCGCAGAATTTAAATCAAAACTTAATGCAACAATTGTTATGATGGGATTCGGATTAGAAACAGAGAATTTTCATGCTCCAAATGAACATTTTCATCTTGAAAATTTTGATAAAGGCTTAAGAGTTATTTCTAATTATTATGGTGAAATTGCTAATCTTGAAAAAGAATATTAATGATAGGGTTCCCAATCCAGCTAAGTGAACCTGAATATTTGAACAGTGTTTATGTAAACCTAGATTTTTTCGATACTAGGCCATGCCTTAAGAATTAATAACACTCGATATAGCCCTTGTTACATAAATACCCCATTCAAAGTTTTTATTTTACACACTAAGTTAAAACTATTTAAAATAAATGCTTGTTAAGGTAGAACAATTTAACCACGATTAAATAGTTAGGGAGGCTTTTTTAATGAATATTATACTAAAAAATTGTAATCTAATTGACGGTTTGTCAAACAATTTGCTTAAAGATAGGTATATTAAAATTAAGGGTGAACATATTGTTGAAATAGGAAATGGTGAACCAAAAGTCCATAATCATGATAAGGTTATAGATTGTACGGGGAAATATATTACTCCTGGCCTAATTGATTCACATGTTCACTTAATATGGGATGGTAGCCCTGATCCACAACCCGTCATTGAAAATTTAGAAAATGATTATGTAACCCTTAAGGTTTACAAGCACTCATTGGATTATTTAAAGTTAGGAATTACGACGGTTAGGGATGCCGGTTCAATTGATCGAACAGCAATCCATGCCCGTAATGCTATTGAATCTAAGCTATTACCGGGGCCAACTATAATATGTTCCGGAACGCCTATAAGTATGACAGGTGGACATGTGTATTACATTAGTAGAGAGGCGGATGGGGTTGAGGAAATCAGATCAACCGTTAGGACAATTTTAAAAGAGGATGTCGACTTTATTAAAGTAATGGCAACTGGAGGTATATATACGCAAGGAGAAAAGCCTGGATTTACCCAATTAACATTTGATGAAATTAAGGTTATCACTGAAGAGGCACATAAAAAGAATAAATTAGTTGCAGCACACGCCGATGGTTTAGAAGGCATTATGAATTGTATTAACGCAGGTGTAAACACAATTGAACACGGGATTTTTGCCGATGAGAATGCCCTATCTTTAATGAAAGAAAAGGATATGTACCTAGTTCCAACAATGGTTATCATTCGACGACTAGCATATGATGAACGTATACCTTTTTGGGCACGGGAAAAGGCACTTGAGGTAGTAGAGCCACATTTGGAAATGCTTAAAATGGCAATTAACATGGGTGTAAAAATTGCAACAGGTACTGATTGTGGTTCAGCAGGGACTCCGCCTGAATTTTATTTTGAGGAACTTAACATCTTAAGTGAAGCGGGAATGTCTAACATGGAAATTATCCATTCCTCTACACGAATAGCTGCTGAATGTTTAGGACTGCAAAACCGTGGTACAATCGTAGAAGGAAAAAATGCAGATTTACTTATTCTTTCCGAAAACCCTTTAGAAGATTTATCGGTACTTAAGGGACAAAAGAAAATTATGAAGGATGGGAAGTTTTTTAGTTAATCCTAATATTGTTAAATGATAGTCCAAGTGTATACAATATCGGTAGCCACAATATTGTATATTCTTATGAAAAATATTTAAATATAAAATATAAGTAATTTCAGAAATAGATTTATAACTATTGACCGATTTATCAACCTTTTCAAAGCCTAAGTTATTGACCCGATTTTAATGTGTGAAAATAAATACAGATTGGTCAATATTAATATTTTATATTTACCATTACATAATTGATTCACGATAAATTTGAAACGAATATTGAATCTGATGGGGTAAAATAAGCAACATTGGATACATAATAGAATAAAAAGATGGCTATAATTTCAAAATTGAAATTATAGCCATCTTTTTGTAGAATAGTTTATCCCAATCAAAAAATCTGCCACGTTTTTTGTGACAGATTTTTGATTCCACTTTATTGTACTTG
>DAMCTP010000034.1:0-32535 GCA_032113595.1 Pseudogracilibacillus sp. | reverse complement strand
CAGTTATTAGTTTTATACTAAATAACCATTTTTATTATGTTAATTAAACGTTGTTCTATCGTTCACTATATAGAAAAAACGTATGAAATCGTAGATTATATTGAAAAGAAAAGAGTTGTTATGATGGGTGACTTAGAAGAAAATTATTTCGGAAAAAATATGAGAGACATTAATTTAAAAGAATTTTTTGAAGTGATTAAAAAAAGGTATTGGATGGTCATTATTATTACCATCTTATTGACCTTCACTGGATATTTTTACAGCAATCTTAGTTATACTCCGATTTATGAAACATCAACACGGATAATTATTGATGCAGATAATAATTATATGAATACACTAATGGTCATGATAAAAGATCCTAGTATCATGGAAAAGGTGCAAGATGAATTAGGGATATCTAGATCACCAGAGAGCATTGCTAACCAGATAGTAGTCAATAGGGTCGATGAATCACTAGTCATCAATATAAGTGTGACTGATCAGAATCCAAAAGTTGCGATGGATATTGCCAACCTGACAGCAAGTACATTTAAAAGCGAAGTGAAAAAGTTACTTGATTTTAGCGAAGTGCAACTGTTAACAGAAGCCAAGGAAAATAAAATTCCTATCAATGAAAATAAAAATAAAATGGCGATTGCTGGATTAATAGCAGGTTTGGTCATTGGGACAGGGTTAGTTTTCTTAATTGACTCATTGGATGAAACCGTAAATAAGAAAAGTCAAGTGGAGGGAATTACCAATGTCCCTGTAATCGGTGTCGTTTCCAAAATGAAAGTGAAAAAGGCCCCAAAAAAAGAACACCAAAAAGTGGTGGATTTAAGAGAGGAAAAGGTTAGTATTCATGAGTAGAAATAACCGTCATCAGCATTATCGAGGAAGTCTCATTACCTATTTAAACTCTGATTCAAAGATCTCCGAGGAATTTAGAACGATTCGTACAAATATTAAATTTTTGGCGGGAAAGAAAGAAAAAAAAGTGATTCTAATCACTTCTCCCGGAAGAGCTGAAGGCAAATCGATGATCACCGCAAATTTAGCAGTATCTATCGCCCAGCAAAGGGAAAAGGTATTATTAATCGATGCAAATTTACGTAACCCCGTAATCCACAACATGTTTGCGATTCGTAATCGGATAGGGTTGTCAGATTTACTGACGAATAAAGCAACATTTTATGAAGCAGTTTATCAAACAGATATAGGAAGATTGGATATTTTAACTAGTGGAACAACGAAGTTAAATCCAACGGAATTATTAGAAGGTACTAGAATGACCGATTTATTAAAAAAGGCAGACGGCTATTATAGTATGATTCTCATCGATTCGCCTTCAATTATTAAATCTACAGAAACGAGGGTATTGGCAAATCAATGTGATGGGGTCATTCTAGTAGTCAATCGAAAACGAACTAAATTGGCGAAAATTGCTGAATCAAGAAAATTGCTAGAACTTGTTGATGCAACATTAATCGGTTCTATCATTAATGAAAAATAAAAAAAATATATATGGTTTGGTAATGTCTCCTTTACCTTTATCAGTGGAGGCACTCGGTTATGCTGTGGGTTGTGATAAACCTTAGACGCGGGTCGTCGAAAGTGTGATGTGAGGATAGGTTAGATGCCTATAAAAAATGGCAAGGTCCATATATGGGTCACTTATTATATGGACCGTTGTCATAATACAAATGCTACATATAAATACACTAGAAGGGGGAAGCAAATGACGTATTGGCGCAGAATCATATTGTTATCATTAATTGATTCTTGCATCATGGTAATGACATTTTTGCTTAGTATTTTTTTAGTCAGTTTAAATCATGTTCCGTTAACTTTACCATTTTATATTAGTTTAATCGTTATTATAAGTAGTTATTTTTTATTTGGTATTATCAATCATCTTTACCGTAAAGTATGGGAATATGCGAGTATAGCGGAACTAATGATTATCGTTAAAGTGATAACCTATGCATTGGTAACCGGGACTCTATTTCAGTTTATTATGATGGAAAAGGTATATTTACGTTTCCTCTTTGTGACGATGGCATTTCTTATATTATTAGTTGGTGGCTCCCGTTTTGTATGGAGAGTATACAGAGATAAATTTATAAACAAGCAAACCCAAAAGTTGAGAACTCTTATCATCGGTGCAGGTTCAGCAGGGACAATGGTAGCCCGACAATTGCAGAAGAGCAATGAACAATCTTTATTACCTGTTGCATTTATTGATGATAATAAACATAAACATCATTTAGATATTTTAGGAATCCCTATTATAGGTGGAATTAATGATATTACCCAAACTGTTCAGTCTTTAAATATTGAACATATTATTATTGCTATCCCATCTCTTAATAAAAAACAGTTAAACAGTATTTTTCAAGAATGTGCGAAAACAAATATTAAAACAAAGATTCTACCATTGTTTGAAGACTTAGTTACCGGAAAAATTTCTGTTAACGAATGTCGAGATGTAGAAGTCGAGGATTTACTAACAAGAGAACCAATTCATTTAAATATGGAAAGTATTGCTAAACATGTGTCAGGTAAAACAGTTTTAGTGACGGGGGCAGGGGGGTCAATAGGGTCGGAAATTGTTAGGCAAATTGTATCGTTTCATCCAAGTAAAATTGTCTTACTAGGGCATGGGGAAAATAGCATATATACAATAGAAATGGAATTAAATAATGAAAGTGGAACTAAGCACATCCAATTTGTGACGGAAATTGCGGATATTCAAGATGAACAAAAAATGTTTTCTGTAATGAATCAGCATAAGCCAGATGTTGTCTATCATACAGCTGCCCATAAACATGTCCCATTAATGGAACGAAATCCAGAAGAAGCTATTAAAAATAATGTCATAGGTACGATGAATGTGGCAAATGCGTCAAGAAAGCATGGTGTTCATACTTTTGTGATGGTATCCACCGATAAAGCAGTTCATCCAACAAGTGTCATGGGGGCAACGAAAAAAATTGCTGAAATGGTCGTTCAACGAATGGATATGGAAAGTGAAACAAAATTTGTCACGGTTCGATTTGGTAATGTGTTAGGTAGCCAAGGGAGTATTATTCCTTTATTCAAAAAGCAAATTGAACAGGGAGGGCCTATCACCATTACTCATCCGGAAATGGTTCGTTATTTTATGACGATACCAGAGGCATCAAAACTAGTCATTCAAGCAGGTGCATTAGCAAACGGTGGGGAGATATTTGTCTTAGATATGGGGGCGCCAGTTAAAATCATTGATTTGGCTAAAAATCTCATCAAATTATCTGGCTTTTCAACGGATGAAATCGAATTGACATTCACAGGGATAAGACCTGGAGAAAAATTATATGAGGAACTATTGGCTAAGGACGAAAAATTAGAAAAACAATTGTATCCAAATATATACATTGGTAAAACATCTGAACTATATTGGGATGATCTTGATCAATTGTTGAGCACATTTACGTTGATGGACAAAATTTCAATCACAAAACAGTTACTTTATTTGGCTACTCATGGTGTGAGACCACAACGAAAGAAATTAGTATCCATCCCAAATTAAGGAGTGTAAATAAGTGAGAGTAAAAAAAGCGATCATACCGGCGGCTGGATTAGGTACACGATTTTTACCCGCTACAAAAGCAATGCCTAAAGAAATGCTACCCATTGTTGATAAACCAACGATTGAATATATCGTCGAAGAAGCAATTGATTCAGGCATTGAAGATATTATTATTGTGACAGGTAAAGGTAAAAGGGCAATTGAAGATCATTTTGATCATTCATTCGAATTAGAACAAAATTTACGGCTGAAAAGTAAATATGACCTATTAAATAGAGTACAGAAATCATCCAACATGATCGACATTCATTATATTCGACAAAAAGAACCAAAAGGGTTAGGTCATGCTGTATGGTGTGCGAGAAAATTTATCGGAGATGAGCCTTTTGCTGTATTACTAGGAGATGACATTGTTCAATCCGAAAAACCATGTTTAAAACAATTAATCGATCAATACGAACATTCACAATCATCCATAATTGGGGTACAAAATGTCTGTGATGATGACGTTTCTAAATATGGCATTGTCGATGGTCAGGAGATAGAGGACAGATTATTTCAAATTCATCGTCTCGTTGAGAAACCATCAGTAGAAAAGGCGCCTTCGAATTTAGCTATATTAGGGCGATATATTTTAAACCCAACTATTTTTCGAATTTTAGAGGTCCAAAAACCAGGGGTTGGCAATGAAATTCAATTAACAGATGCCATTGCATCATTGAATCAAATAGAAACCGTTTATGCTTATGATTTTATTGGGAAACGTTATGATGTTGGCGAAAAATTAGGATTTATTAAAACAACGATTGATATGGCGCTTCAAAAAAACGATTTAAAAAAGGAATTATTAGAATATTTAACGATGGTGACAGAGAAAGAGTTTGCGATAAAAACGAAGTAGAAGGCAGGGGGGGTTTGAATAAATGAACAAAAAGGTATTGTTCTGTGCCACTGTGGATTACCACTTTAAAGCCTTCCATTTACCTTATATGAAGTGGTTCAAAGAACAAGGTTGGTCCGTTGATGTTGCAGCATCCGGGAATATTCACTTACCTTATATTAATCAAAAATTTGATATCCCTATAAAACGATCACCTTTAAGTCGGGACAATATTTCCGCTTATCAGCAACTAAAAAAAATCATTAAAGAAAATAGTTATGACATTATTCACTGTCACACACCATTAGGTGGAATCTTAGCTAGATTAGCAGCCCGAAAGGTGAGAAAACTTGGGACAAAAGTCATTTATACAGCACATGGATTTCACTTTTATAAAGGTGCATCATTATTCAATTGGTTGTTTTATTATCCAGTAGAGAGATATATGTCAAAACGAACAGATTGTTTAATTACGATTAATCATGAAGATTACAACTTAGCAAAAAAACACCAATTCCGGGTGAAACAGTTAACCTATATTCCCGGTGTTGGCATAAACACAAACAAATTCACTCCAATACAACCTTCCGAAAAACAAAAGTTAAAAATAGCTGCAGGCTATGAATCAAATGATTTGTTGTTATTCAATGCAGGGGAATTTAATTATAATAAAAACCAATCATTTTTAATTCATTCGATGGTCTACATTGTGAAGGAAATGCCAAACGCAAGGCTCCTCCTCGCTGGGGAAGGAAAGTGGCTAAAAAAATGCCAAGATTTAATCAATCAATTAGAAATGAATGATTACGTAAAATTATTAGGTTTTCAAAAGGATATTGACCAACTATTACAAATGTGCGATATCTCTGTCGCACCAAGTTTCAGGGAAGGTTTACCTGTCAATGTCATGGAATCAATGGCATGTGGATTGCCAGTTGTGGCAGTTAATAATCGGGGACATAGGCAACTGGTCCACAATAATATTAATGGGTATATCATCGATGATTGGGATGTGGTCAAATTTGCAACCAAAGTAAAATCCCTTGTTAATGAACCATTAAGATATGAGTTGGGACAAAATGGCCGAAAAATGATTGTCGATCTATATAGTGTTAACAAAATATTACAAGCTAAAAGTGCACTGTATAAAAATTATATGGAAAGGTCAGGGGATATGGAATGGGCGGCCCCTTAACAATATTGCATGTTGTTGTCAACATGAATCGAGGCGGTGCTGAGACCTTCATCATGAACTTATACAGAAATATTGACCGCACTAAAGTCCAATTTGACTTTTTAACCTTTAAACCCGGTGTTTTTGATCAAGAAATTCAAGAGTTAGGTGGAAAAGTTCACCGAATTCCTTATGTGACTGAGGTAGGGCATCACCGTTTCATCAAACAATTGAATCAATTTATGGACCGGAATAATCATTATAAAATTGTTCATTCCCATATGGATAAAATGAGTGGCTTCATAACTAAAGCTGCAAAGAAAGCAAATATACCGATTAGAATTTCCCATAGTCACAATACAAACAGTGAAGGTGGGATTCTTTCAAAAGTGTATAAGGGATTTTCCGGAATACATATTTTATCAAATTCTACCCATTTATATGCCTGTTCTGAAGCTGCTGCTAAATGGTTATTTAAACATAAAGCCACACAAGCAACCATTTTAAATAATGGGATAGAAATGGGAAAATTTAAATTTTCGTCATCTATTCGAAAAATGAAGAAAGTGGATTTAACCTTAGAAAATGATTCAATTGTCATTGGTCATGTAGGGAGATTCACGGAACAAAAAAATCATATTTTTCTCCTTGATATTGTTGCTATATTAAAAGAAATCATACCAAATGTAAAACTTGTCCTTGTTGGCGATGGGCCGTTGCAAAAAGTAATGGAAAAAAAAGTTGAGGATTTAAAACTAGAAAATCATGTAGAGTTTTTAGGAATTAGATCAGACATTCATGAATTATTACAAGTGTTTGATCTATTTTTAATGCCATCACACCATGAAGGTTTACCACTTACCCTTATAGAAGCGCAAAGTGCAGGGTTACCTTGTCTCATTTCAAATAAAATCACAGTAGAAGCAGATATGAAAATAGGTTTAGTACACTTTTTGCCAATAATAAATCCGCATGATTGGGTTGTTAAGATAATGAATTTATTAAATAATCATGATGCAACAAGTAGGGTGATTGAGAATACCCCTATTGATCAAGCCTTCAACATCACAAAAACAGCAACAACTACTGCAAATGCTTATATAACGTTGGGAAGTGATGCTATATGAAGCCCTTAACAATATTCACACCAACCTATAATAGAGCCTATTGTCTCCATCACTGTTATGAAAGTTTAAAAAGACAAACATCTAAACAGTTTATTTGGCTTATCATTGATGATGGTTCAACAGACGGTACAGAAAAAATCGTTAAAAGATGGATGGAAGAAAGTGTTATTCAAATTGAATATAGATGGCAGGAAAATCAAGGGATGCATGGTGCACATAATACTGCTTATGCACACATTGAAACAGAATTAAATGTTTGTGTTGATTCAGATGATTATATGCCTGATGATGCTGTGGAAAGAATATTGAATTTTTGGCAGGCAAATGGAAGTGATTGTGTAAGTGGTATCGTTGGTTTGAACTCTTATACCAATAACAAAATTATTGGCACAACACTACCAGTAAATTTAAAAACAGCAAAACTGTTTGATCTCTACAATAAATATAAGGTAAAAGGGGATAAAAAGTTAGTGTATCGTACTGAACTAACTAGAAATTATGAATATCCACTCTTTCAAAATGAAAAGTATGTCGGACTCGATTATAAATATTATCAATTAGATAAAAAGTATGACTTATTACTAATGAATAAAGTGTTATGCAAAGTTGAATATTTACCGGATGGCTCGTCTAGGAATATGGTGTCACAATATTATCATAACCCACAGGGCTTTTCCTTTTATCGTAAGCAATTAATGAAGCTACCATTTGCAAATGGGATATTTAAATTTAGACAATCGATTCATTATGTATCTAGCAGTTTGTTATGTCGGAATTGGAGGTTGCTAAAAGACACGCCACAAAAAGGATTAACATTGCTGGCACTGCCACTTGGGGTGATTTTATTCTTATATATTAAATTAAGGGTTGTAATGAAAACAAGATTAGTAGTTTAATTTTGGAAGGAATTTATACTATGACGATTCTTTGGATCAACTTAATCATTGTATTTATGATGTCTTTTTTTGCCAGATATTTTTCTACTTACGCAACGGATGAGTTGACATCCCCCACTATAAAACCAAATAAAATATTAACATTTGGTGCCCTAACATCTTTAGTGCTGACATCAGGACTTAGATCAAATATCGGTGATACATATGTGTATAAAAATATATATAATAACAACGACTTTACATGGGATTATATTTTTTCACAGAAAGATTACGGATTTGGCATGTTACAAATGATACTTAAAAATTATATTTCTGACGATCCCCAAATAATGTTATTTACAACTGCACTCTTCACAAATTTATTAATCGTCATTGTGTTTTACCATTATTCTAGAATGTTAGAAATAAGCTTGTATGTGTATATTACAGGGGGATTATTTTTAGTTTCGATGAATGGCATTAGACAAGTGCTTGCAGCAGCCGTTTCTTTTTTAGCAATTCGCTATGTGATCAATGGGAATTTTATCAAATATTCCCTCGTTATATTGTTAGCATCTACATTTCACCAAAGTGCTCTCATCTTAGTCCCGATTTATTTTTTAGTAAGATTTAAAGCATGGTCAAAAATGACAGTTACCGTTATTATTGTTGCTGTGATGGCCGTGTTAGGATTTGATCAATTTTCTAATCTTTTGTTTACCGCATTAGAAGATACACAATATAGTGATTATGAACATTTTGATGAAGGAGGATCTAATATAATTAGGTCAATCGTTGCTGGGATACCGATATTTGTTGCATATATTGGCAGGGAAAAATTAAAGCACATTTTTCCGAACAGTGACTATATTATCAATATGGCCATCCTCGGATTTGTCTTTATGATTATTTCGACGCAAAGTTGGATATTTGCTAGAGTCTCGATTTATTTTGAATTGTATTTACTTATTTTAATTTCTTGGATTGTGCCACTTTTTTCAAAAAAGGAAGGTAAAATCATTTATTACGGAATTCTTATTTGTTATTTTCTTTATTATTATTACGAATCTGTTTTGAATCTGAACATAATGTACCGAAGTGATTATTTAACTTGGTGATTAAAAAGGGGGACAATTGTATGGCCATTCTCGTTACAGGAGGGGCAGGTTATATTGGTACACATACATGTATCGAACTACTACAATCCGGGCATGAAGTAATTGTCATTGACAATTTTTCAAACAGTAAACCCGAAGCATTAAAACGAGTAACAAAAATTACTGGTAGAAAAATGAAAATATATCATGTCGATTTATTAAACAAAATGGATTTAAATCAAGTATTTATAGAAAATAATGTTGAAGCGGTCATTCATTTAGCAGGTTTAAAATCAGTTGGTGAATCCACTTTAATTCCTTTAAGGTATTATGAAAACAATATTGCAGGCACCGTAAATTTATGTAACACGATGCGAAAATATAGTGTTAAAAAACTAGTTTTTAGCTCCTCGGCAACAGTATATGGTTCAGTTAGTAATAAGCCAATTCACGAAGAAATGCCCTTGGCGGCCGTCACCCCATATGGACGATCAAAATTGGTCATTGAGGAAATGTTACAAGATTTAGAAGCCTCAGATCCAATGTGGCATATCGCAATCTTAAGATATTTTAATCCAATTGGTGCACATGAAAGTGGTCAAATTGGGGAGGACCCGGTTGGCATTCCAAATAATTTGTTACCCTATATTTCACAAGTGGCGATAAGGGAAATTAGGCAACTAAATATTTTTGGTAATGATTATCCAACAAAAGATGGCACTGGAGTAAGAGATTATATTCATGTCGTGGATTTGGCAAAGGGTCACTTAGCTGCATTAGAAAAAATAAGTTCAGTCCCAGGTATCGATGCGTTTAATTTGGGTACTGGAAAAGGATACAGTGTATTTGATATGATTCAAGCATTTGAGAAGGCCTCACAAACTTCAATTCCATATAAGGTAGTTGAAAGAAGACAAGGAGATGTGGCAATTTGTTTTGCAGACACTACTAAGGCAAAAGAACAGTTACACTGGCAAGCAACAAAAGAAATTAATGACATGTGTGCTGATACTTGGCGTTGGCAACAACAAAATCCACATGGATATGAAGGGGTAAAAGAAACTTCAATGGCTAGTCAACATTAAATGTAATTGATTTCAATTGAAGCTAGTCATACATCATTAGATTCCGGGGAAATGGAGAGATGCTAATGAATAAAGCGATTGACATCATATTGAGCCTCATAATGTTATGTTTATCCTTACCATTAATGGCAGTGATTGCATTGGTGATAAGGATCTCAATGGGAGCCCCCATAATGTTCACACAGGAACGAGCGGGACAATATGGACTCCCTTTTAATTTGTATAAATTTCGCACGATGAACAATGAAGTAGATTCACGTGGCAAACTATTACCAGATGATCAACGATTAACTAGGATGGGCAAATTTATTAGAAAATACAGTTTAGATGAACTGCCACAATTGATTAATGTCCTTAAAGGTGAGATGAGTTTAGTCGGTCCCCGCCCATTATTACTAGAATATAACGTATTATATTCAAAAGAACAGAAAGTTCGATTGCAAGTTAAACCGGGTATGACAGGTTGGGCACAGGTGAATGGTCGAAATGCGTTGTCATGGGAAAAACGTTTCCAGCTAGATAAATGGTATGTTGAAAACTACACTTTTCGTTTGGATTATAAAATCCTTTTATTAACAATTATAAGGGTCATTCAAAAGGAAGGAATCACCCAGCCAAACCATGTTTCGATGGAAAAATTCACTAGTTCCAAAGAAGTGATTTAATATGGAATTCATTGTCATTGGGGATGGTGGACACAGTAAGGTTGTCCAGGAAATGATTAACAGTCAAAAGAATACAAAAATCATAGCGGTGTTAGATGATATCTATTCTTTTGCTAAGAATAAAAACGGGGTACTTTATGGGCCATTGACATATATCCAGCACATATTAATAAGAAATGTAAAGTTGGTTATCGCTGTTGGCAGTAATGAAATCAGAAAAAGAATCCAACATCAACTGAATATTAAAGAACATCAATATGGAACAATCATCCATTCTACAGCTGTTATTAGTCCTACAGCTGTTATTGGTAAAGGAACGGTTGTTATGCCAGGTGTATATATTAATGCGGGGGTAACTATTAAGCAACATTGTATTATTAATACGGGCTCTATTGTTGAACATGATACAAAAATTGAGTCCTATTCACATATCTCACCAAATGCGACATTAACCGGTAATGTATCAATTGGTGAAGGGGTTCATATAGGTGCATCGGCTACCATCATTCCAGGCATTCATGTTGGAAAGTGGTCAACGATTGGTGCAGGTTCAACTGTCATCAAACAGATACCACCGCATTGTACTGCTGTTGGTAGTCCGACAAGAATTGTCAGTAGAGAGAATAAAAATACTATGGAGATAAGGTTGTGATGTAATGTGATGAAGGGGAAAATTTACCTTTCACCCCCTCATATGTGTGGGAGGGAACTCCATTATGTAAAGGAAGCATTTGATTCAAATTGGATTGCACCACATGGACCCAATATAGATGCTTTCGAAAAGGAGATGGTGAGTTATGTGGGAGCAGGTGACGCAGTTGCAGTCAGTTCGGGGACAGCAGCAGTCCATCTTGCTCTTTCTTTATTGGGAGTCACAAATGGGGATACCGTTTTTTGTTCTTCACTCACCTTTGTAGCAAGTGCAAATCCAATATTGTATCAAGGGGCTGAACCAGTTTTTATAGATTCAGAACTAGACACTTGGAACATGTCACCTTTAGCATTAAAGCGGGCACTAAAAGATGCTTATGATGCAGGGTCACTACCTAAAGCAGTCATTATTGTTAATATATATGGTCAAAGTGCAAAAATGGATGAGTTATTATTTATTTGTAACTATTATGGTGTTCCCGTCATTGAGGATGCAGCCGAATCACTAGGTTCGACCTATAAAGGGAAAGCTAGTGGCACATTTGGCCAATATGGGATTTATTCTTTTAATGGAAATAAAATTATTACGACATCTGGTGGGGGGATGCTCGTATCCGATAACCTTGCCTCTATTGAAACGGCCCGATTTTTAGCCACCCAGGCAAAGGATGATCAAGATTATTATGAACATAGTGTTGTT
This sequence comes from Pseudogracilibacillus sp., assembly GCA_032113595.1. Taxonomy (GTDB): domain Bacteria; phylum Bacillota; class Bacilli; order Bacillales; family Amphibacillaceae; genus Pseudogracilibacillus. The sequence goes on along the minus strand of DAMCTP010000034.1, from coordinate 20,728 downwards.
GGTTATAATTATCGAATGAGCAATATTCTTGCTGGTGTTGGGAGAATACAGTTGCAAATGTTAGATCAACGTGTCGAGGCACGAAGACATATTTTCAAACGTTATTTTCATGCATTAGCAGACTTACCAGGTGTTCAATTTATGCCAGAGTTAGAAAATACAAGATCAAACCGATGGTTGACGGCACTAACAGTGGATGAACATAAAACGGGAATCAGTGCGAGCCAATTATTAGAGGCACTACGTGAGGAAAACATAGAAGCACGTCACGTATGGAAACCACTTCATTTACAGCCATTGTATAAAGGGGCACGTTATTATTCTCATAGGAAAAACGTACATATTTCTGAAGGTTTGTTTAAAACAGGCATTTGTCTTCCATCAGGTACAAATTTATCAAGACTTGAACAACAAAGAGTGATTGAAGTCATTAAAAATAAATTGCAGCATCCTTTATTTTATATAAAGAAACACGAGGTAATGGACCAATGATAGGAAATAATATTCAAAAACTAAGACGGCGTCGCGGGTTAACTTTATCACAATTAGCAGATCAGGCAAATATTTCAAAATCATATTTAAGCAATATTGAACGAAATTTAAATCAAAACCCCTCTATCCAAATTATTGAAAAAATTGCCTCAGTATTAGGGGTTGACTTTCAAATGTTAGTTGGCATTAACAATAAAGGTGCTCAACTACCAGATGAGGAATGGCTTAATTTTGTTAATGAATTAAAGGCATCGGGAGTGGCAACAGAACAGTTAAACGAATATAAAACAGTCATTGAATTTGCCAAATGGAGAAATAAAAAATAAATTGGATGGCATTTATGAACGGGGTGAGGGCGAAATGAGAAAAGATAGGCCCGCTAGGGTACTTCATGTGGTCGGGGCAATGAACCGGGCAGGAACAGAATCAATGCTTATGAATATTTATCGAAATATTAATCATCATAAAATCAAATTTGACTTTGTGTCATATGAAGATGAAGAGGCTGATTTTGACGAGGAAATAGAATTCCTTGGTGGGAGGATCTTTACATTATCAAAATCAAATTCTATTAAACAATTATATGATGTGATGAAAAACCATGGCCCATACGATGTTGTGCATGCTCATACATTGTTTCATTGTGGCATTGCTTGTTTGGCTGCTTTCTTGGCCCGTATTAAAGTCCGAATAGCCCATGCACATACAACAGCAGACCATAGCCATCAACTATTAAGAAAACTTTACATATTCATGATGCGTTTTCTTATTTATTTGTTTGCGACACAGAAATTAGCCTGCAGTGGGGAAGCGGGAAGTTATTTGTTCGGTAAAAAAAGTTTATCAAAACAAAATTACAGCCATTTTCCAAATGTCATCGATTATAAAAACTATCATGACGTACCTGAAAAAGACATTGAAAAATTTAAATGTTCCGTTGGCATAAAGAAAGATAACATCGTTATCGGACATATTGGGACTTTTAAGGCATCCAAGAACCAGCAGTTTTTATTAAAGATAATGGAAAATTTAATTGAAATAAACCGTCATATGATATTGTTGTTAATTGGAGATGGAGAATTAAAAGATCCAATACAAAATCTTGTCAGGCAAAAAAATTTAACTGAACATGTCAAGATTTTAGGGAAAAGAGAGGACATTCCAACGATACTACATAGCTTGGATGTTTTTTTATTTCCCTCATTATATGAAGGACTGGGAATGGTGCTACTGGAGGCCCAGGCAAGTGGTATTCCATGTATTGTTTCTGAAGCGATACAGCCTGAAGCAGACTTAGGGATTGGGTTAGTTGAGAGAGTGCCATTGAATGAATCTTTAGTGTGGGTAGAGAAAATTATTCAAAATACTGGGCAAAGGGATAATAACCCGGACAAAATTGAAATAGCATTTGATAAAAGTGGTTATTCCCTTACTAATGGGATAAAAACTATACAACAAATATATCGATTAGCATGAAGGTGAAATAAATGACCAAAGTCTTAATTGCTTCATTTGATATGGAAATTGGCGGGGTCGAAAGAAGTTTAATTAGCATGTTACATCACTTTGACTATAAAAATAATGATATTGATTTAATGTTATATCGTCATTCAGGAGATTTATTACCATCACTTCCGACAAAAGTTAATATATTAGAAGAAATAAAAGCGTATCGTACATTCAGAATGTCAATTGGCCAAGTGTTGAAATCGGGACAAGTTTTTATAGCATTCGCAAGATTATTAGCCAGGTGGAAAGCAAGTCTAGGTCATGCCAGTGAAAATGGTTTTAAACAAATGCAATACATGTGGAAATACGCTTTGCCTTTTTTACCAAGGGTGGAGAAAAAATACGAGATTGCGATTAGTTATTTATGGCCGCATTATTTTGTGGCTGAAAAAGTGAATGCCAAGAAAAAAATTGCTTGGATCCATACGGACTTTTCATCAGTCGAAACTGATACACAACTCGATCTGGACATGTGGAGTCAATTTAATTATCTTGTTGCAGTTTCTGATGAGTGTAAACGAGCATTTATCAAGAGATATCCTTCGTTACAAGATAAAGTGATAGTTATGGAAAATATCGTTTCCCCAAATTTTATTCGTAAGCAAGCAGATGAAGTGATAAACAACCCACTGGTCGATGACAAACGGTTTAAAATCATCACAGTTGCTAGGTTATCCTATGCAAAAGGAATTGACCGTGCAGTTGAAGCGATGAATCTATTAAAACAACAGGGCATGACAAATATCGTTTGGTATATAGTCGGTTATGGCGGCGATGAAGGGCAGATAAAAGAGTTAATTACGAAATACCAACTTGATGATAGTTTTGTGCTATTGGGTAAACAATTAAACCCGTATCCGTTTATAAAAGAAGCGGATATATATGTGCAACCGTCTAGATATGAAGGAAAGGCAGTGACAGTTCGTGAAGCGCAAATTTTACAAAAGCCAGTAATTATTACAAATTATCCAACAGCACAAAGTCAATTAAATGATGGATATGATGGGATGATCTGTGAACAATCTGTCGAAGGAATCGTCGAGAGAATAGAAAGTTTATATCTTCAGTCCAAATTAAGAAAAAAGCTTTCGATGAATTGCGGGAGAACTGACTATACAAATCACGGGCAGCTAAATAAATTATATGAAATCATGTAAGGGGAAAAGATAGTGATTGATAAATGAAAAAGTAAGTGTCGTTGTTCCCATTTTTAAAGTAGAGGAATATTTGGTTCGGTGTATTGACAGTATTTTAAAGCAAACATATACAAATTTAGAAGTTATTTTAGTAAATGACGGCTCACCTGATCATTGTGGGAAAATAATTGAAAGTTATAAAGAAAAAGATAGCCGTGTCATCACAGTTCATAAGAAAAACGGTGGTTTATCTGATGCAAGAAACGAAGGAATGAAGTATGTCACAGGAAATCTTACAATGTTTGTTGATAGTGATGATTGGTTAAACGAAACGATGATTGAAACAATGGTGCAAAAGCGAGAGGAAATTGATGCTGATATCGTGCAATCAGCATTTTTTTATGCTTACGACGACAAGTTGTTGTTCGATAATCGGTATACGAAAAAGAGTCAAAATTTTGAGTTATTGGATAATAACACTTTAATGTATGAGTTAGTTAAAAACGAAAAGGTGAAAAACTTTGCCTGGGGGAAATTGTATAAAACTAAGTTGATTAAGGAAATTCCTTTTAAAAAGGGAGTCTTGTTCGAAGATGTATTTTGGGCACATCAGGTAATGCATCATGTCAATCGTTATGTCATATTGTATGAACCATTTTATTATTACTATCAACGGTATGATAGCATTGTCGCAACCTATACACCGAACCATTTAGATTTAATTAAAGGGATGAAAGAAAGACATGAGTTTATTCAGAAACATTATCACAGGCTGAGCAATAATTCATATCAACAAATTTTAGAAACGTGTCTGGTTCAGTATCATTTACTTTTAATAAATGGGAAGAATCAACAAATGAACAGGTATAAAAAGGGGATTGAAAAATATATTAGAGATAATTTTAAGAAATTTAAGCTAGCAACAAAAAATAACAGACGTTTAAAAGTAAAATTGTATTTATTCAGATTACATCCCAGTTTGAATACGTTGATTCGTTATATATTACAAGGGTTAAGAAAAATAAAAATTTTATCCAAACCGGAAAGTTTAAAGCGGGTGAATGTATAAATGAAAGTGGGTCAATTTAAAAGATGGCTTGCATTAATCGTTATTTATGTATGTCGCATTTTTCCGATTAAACAAAATAAGATATTAATGTTTAGCTATTATGGTGCCCAGTATGGATGTAATCCTAAATATATCAGTGAGTATATCATCGGAAATTCTCAACCAAATACATATGATATTGTATGGGCATTTACTGACCCTTCAATGATTGGAGCGAATGGGTCAATTAGAAAAGTGAAGATAATGTCATTAAGGTATTTTTATGAATTGTGCACCGCAAAAGTAATCATTACAAATTTTCGGGCAACTGAGTTTTTTGTGAAAAGAAAGAATCAGTATTATATCCAAACATGGCATAGCTCATTAAGATTGAAACAAATTGAAAAAGATGCTGTGGATGTTTTACCTGAATCCTATATTGAAATGGCAAAAAAGGATTCAGCCAAATGTGATTTATTGTTGTCGGGATGTCAATTTAGTTCCGAAATTTTCAGAAGAGCCTTTTGGTATGATGGAGAAATTTTTGAACATGGTACTCCTAGAAATGATCTGTTTTTTCGAGACAGTGCAGATTTAAGGGAGATTGTGTTAAGGAAATTAAATATTCCAAGTGACAAAAAAATCCTATTATATGCACCAACTTTTCGTAAAGATAACAATTTGGAAGTGTATGATTTAGATTACTTGGAATTAAGGAAAACACTTCGGGACAAATTTGGGGGAGATTGGGTCGTATTAGTAAAATTTCACCCACATTTAATTTCTGAGTCAGGGAAGTTATTCGGGAATGACAATGTCATTGATGTGACGGCATATAACGATATTCAAGAACTGCTCGTCGTCACGGATGTATTAATCTCAGATTATTCTTCGCTCATTTTTGACTATGCCATAACGAAAAGACCGTGCTTTCTTTATGTACCAGATGTAGAAGAATATGTGACAAAGGAAAGGGATTTATATTTCGAATTGGATGATTTACCTTTTATCAGCGTAAAGAGTCAGGAGCAATTAATGTTGGAAATGGAAAAATTCCAGCTGAAAAAATATCAAGAAAAGATGAATTTATTTTTGGAAGATATCGGTTCATATGAAAATGGAACTGCAAGTGAAAAATTAATGAAACAGATTGAAGAAGTTTGTTTTGATGATGGAAGGGATGAGGTTTATGAAGCGGTATAAAGTTGGTTATACAACAGGAGTGTTTGATTTATTTCATGTAGGCCATCTTAATATTTTAAAGCAGGCTAAGGAACAATGTGACAAACTAATCGTCGGAGTAAGTACAGATGAACTTGTTGAAAGTTATAAAAATAAACAAACTATTATTCCCTTTCACGAACGAGTACAAATTGTAGAATCCGTTAAATATGTCGATCAAGTAGTCGCACAAAAAACGAGAGACAAATACGCCGCATGGGAGCAATTACTTTTCGATGTCATGTTCGTTGGTGACGATTGGAAAGGAAGTGCCCTTTTTAATGAAATGGAAGAAAGATTTTATAAGGTAGCTGTTGATATTGTTTACTTTCCATACACCTCGAACGTCTCATCAACTTTAGTCAAACAAAGATTAGAAACTATTGAAACGGGATGACAAAGATGGGAAAAAGACCGAAAATTAGTGTCATTGTTCCTGTATTTAATGATGCCTTATATCTGAGGAAGTGTTTGGAAAGTATACTTAATCAAACTTATACTAATATAGAAATCATCCTAGTTAATGATGAATCTATTGATAATAGTGGTGAAATTTGTGACGAGTATGCTGAAAAAGATGCAAGAATTAAAGTCGTTCATCAAGAAAAGCAAGGAGTTAGTGTTGCAAGAAATACGGGACTTCAACATGCCCAAGGTGAATTCATCGGGTTCGTTGATGCAGATGATTATATTGGGGTAGATATGTATGAAAAACTATATCGGGCTTGTATTGAAACAGGAAGCAGTATCGCTATTTGTAAGTTGGGACGTGAAATAAATGGTGAAATTATTAATAATGGTGGTATTGAACATTACACACGAGAATTGAACAATGAGGAAGCAATTAGGGAATTATTTAAAGGGGTTTTATACAGGTTTTCTTTATGTAATAAACTTTTCAGTAAAAATTGTTTTGCAGGGATTACTTTTCCAGTTGGGAGAATACATGAAGATTTATCTTCGACATATAAGCTGTTTGCGAAAGCAAAAAAGTCAGTATACTTGAACTTTGCTGGCTATATATATGTGAAGCAAAAGGAAAGTATTTTAACAAAGTCTTATTATGAAAAAAGGTTAGATGCTTTTATCGGTTGGGATGAAATAATTGAATTTATGAACCGAAAATATCCCGAACTATCTGACACAGTAAATAGCTGCTTTACTTATAATTGTGTAGACCATTCTTATTATATTTTGAACCAAGTGGAAGATAAAGAAACTAGAACAAGATATCTAAATTATATTCAATCAAGCATCCGAAATTACTATAAGGAAACAAGAAAAAACACTATTTTATCCTTTCATTATAAATTTATAATTACTTTAATGAATTATAATATTAGCTTATTTATATTGGCCTATCAATTTAAGAAAATGAAAAAAGGTATTTTTAATTGAAAGGAATGACACAATGAACCCTGAAATTAGTATTATTGTGCCAATCTATAAAGTAGAATCCCATTTACATAATTGTATTGATTCAATAGTAGCGCAAAAATATTCGGGATTTGAGCTAATACTGGTAAATGACGGTTCACCAGATAAAAGTGGGGAAATATGTGAGGCCTATGCAAAAAATGATGTGAGAATTAAAGTAATCCATCAAAAAAATAGTGGGGTATCAGCCGCACGAAATGCGGGTATTGACATTGCAAAGGGAAAATATGTAGCTTTTGTTGATCCGGATGATGTTATTTTACCTGAAATGTACAAAATATTAATGGACCATTCATTGAGGCATGATGCTGACATGGTTGTATGTCAGTATACACAAATAAATGAGGCAGATAATACGGAAAAGGTACCGCAGGTTTGGGAACAAGTAGACCACGCAGTAAATAATAAAACAATTATTAATGAAATAATACCAAACTTTTTAGCAAATAATACGTTTTCCCTTGTTCCGTGTTATAACAAACTATACAAAAAGTCGATATTTGATGAATATTGTATAGGATTTGATGAAACAATGGGTTTTGGTGAGGATAAACGACTGAATTTAAGTCTCCTACCATTAATTAATACGGTGGTTTTCGTGGACCAACCGTTATATGTATATTTTAGACGTGTCGGGGACTCGTTGTCACAAGTTTTCAGAGATGATTTTTATATGTATCTATTGGACGATAAAATATTTTCAATAGAAATTTGTAAAAAGTATAATTTAACTAATTATATTGATACGTTGGGTGAACTCTTTATAACTAGGGTACTCTTATATACACAAGAAGTGATAAAGTACACAGGGATTTCAGTGAAACAAAAAAGGCAAATTCTTGCTGAAATAATAAATGATAATGAATTTAAAAAGGATATAGTAAGCTATAAAACAAACTCGATCTATTACAAGTTGTTAAAGTATTTGTGTATACGAAGAAATGAAAAACAATTAGCCAAAGTGATCCAATGGAGAAATAAATTACGGGCAACAGGGTAAGTGGGGGAAAGGGATGGCGATAAAAAATAAATTGAAAGCAAAACTTATCCATGAATTCCATCAATGGAGGTATTGGAACACTATCGCAAGTAACATGAAAAAAGGTATTAATGGGAAAACAACAGCCAAAAATATTGCCCCTTATAAAAAACCTGGTATTGCATTAACCTTTGACGATAGTTTCAGAGTAGAACATTGGTATAAATATGGTAAAGATCTATTTGGTTATTATGATATCAAAGTCACTTTTAATATGAATGCCTTTCATCATTTCGAATGCCAAAGAGAACATTCACAAAAAGAAATTGATATGTTACTAGAATTACAAGCAAATGGGCATGAAATAGCCCATCATGGATTTAAGCATAAAAAAGCACTTCAATATACCGAAGAATTTGGAATAGACAGTTGGATTGATGATGAAATATTTTCATTATTTAATTGGATGGATCAACAAGTTCATAGTTTAACAGGTGAAAAATTTAAAAAACCAGTCACATTTGCATTTCCAAATTTCATTTATGATGACCGACACATTCATCAATTGGTTCCCAAATATTTTAAGATGGTTAGAGGGCATTATGGAAAAGGCAATTTAATACCATTTAACTACACTGGTTTTGCACCGTCTATTTGTATTGATAGACATCTTTTAAAAAATAAAAAATATATAATGAAAATATTAAAGAAAGCAAAAGAATTAGGGGGAAATATTATTTTAACATGCCATTCAATTTTACCAGAAGATTATAACTGGGATGATTTAAATTTTGGAATAGAATCTAAAAACGCTGGAAATTGGAGAATTTCACCAAGTACATTAAATATGATAATATGGGAGGCTAAAAAGCTAGATATGCCATTTTATACGATGGCAGAAATAGCTGGAGTAGCAACTTTTATTGACCATAATTTAGAACGAATTGTTAGAAGTCAACTTTCTAATCCTAATACCGAATGGATACTAATTGAAGAGTTGCATTTAATTAAATCTTTAGATATTAGTAATCAAAATATCTCTAATCTAGATGGTATCGAATATTTTGTAAATTTAGAAACACTTAATATAAGTAATAATCCAGTTGATGACTTCAGGTTATTAAAAAAGTTACCTAAACTAAAAGAACTTATAACAAATAAAACATTTAGCATCATTGATTAACATATGAATAGTTCTTTTAATTCAATTTTAGTAGGTGAATCATTGAAAATTAAAATTGCGATTGTAACGAATCAAATGATAGTAGGAGGTATAGAAAATTCTCTCATTTCATTGATAAATAGTATGCCAAAAGATAGGTTTGATATCACGGTACTAGTAATGAAAAGGGGAGGTGAACTCCTGCATCACCTACCGGATGAAGTAAAGATTAAAGAAGTGTTTGGAAATGAGAAAACAACATTAGAAAAGATTAGAAAATATTTGGTGAAAGGTAACTTTTTGCAAACTATTAAAACGATATTATATACACTTTTATTGAAACGTGGAACTGAATCTAGCTTTGAAGAAAATTTGTACTATTCTTATTTGTTACCTAACGAGAAATCAAAATACGATATTGCAATTTCTTATTATATCCCAGCTTCTTTACCCGTTATTTATGCAATAAAAAATCTAAATGCGAAGATAAAGATTGCTTGGTTACATGGGGATGTAACAGAATATCAAAACTCGTTACCTAAATATAAAAAAATATATGAAAAATACCATTATATATTTGGGGTGTCAAATTATGTAGTTTTAAAATTTATAAATTTTTTTCCTCATCTTAGTAAAAAAACATCTCTATTTTACAATATTATTAATAAGGATAACATTAAGTTACTTGCCTCAAGAAAACATAATTGTTTTAATTCATCTACAAGAATTAATTTGTTAACCGTTGGTAGGTTAGAGCATGAAAAAGGTCAAGATATTATTCCATTTATATTAAATCGACTTTTGTCAACGGGGTACGATGTTTGTTGGTACTGTATAGGGGATGGAACTTTACGTGAAAAATTAAAAACAAAAATAGATGAATTTAATTTGAGAAAACATTTAATCCTATTAGGTACACAAGATAATCCATACCCATACATAAAAGATTGTGATATTTACATTCAACCTTCTAGACACGAAGCTTATTGTATGACAGTTGCAGAAGCTAGAGTTTTTAATAAACCCATAATTACAACAAATACAGGTGCAAGTGAACAAATTATTAATGGAGAAACCGGTTTAATTGTAAAATTTGATGAATTTGAATTATTTCAAGCAATTAAGCAACTATTGGATAATAACGAAATGAGAAAAAGATTTGAACAAAACCTGAATAATCAAACCGTCGATTCTACCAAAGAAATTAGAAAGTTGAATAAAGTAATAAAGGAGATTTGTTGATTCAATTTAATATCACTAATTAAATAGAGGATGATAAATAAAAAGTGAAAAAGAGGATTTTGTTTGTCATTGATTCTTTAGATTTTGCCGGTGCCGAAAAAAGCCTTGTAACATTACTAAACTTGCTTAATTATAAGAAATACTCAGTTGATTTACAATTGTTTGCTTATGGTCATGAACTGGAAAAGTTAATACCAAAAGAAGTAAATGTTTTGAAGTCATTGAAATATACAGATTTTTCAAATTTAAACTTAATGGACTCTGTAAAACAGGCTGTATTTAAAGGTGAAATTAAAAAGTTAATATCCAGAATGTCATATACAATTAAGATTAGAAGCAAAAAATATAGTAATCCGGAAAAGGCAATTATCTATTGGAAAAAAATTGCAAGTGTTATTGAAAACAATCCGAGTCAATATGATATTGCTATCAGTTATGCTCAAGGTGTTCCTACTTATTATGTCATGGATAAAGTAAAAGCAAATAAGAAAATAGCTTGGGTAAATGTAACATTTAAACCTGATGAAAATATAAGAAAGTTCCAATCAGAATTCTATGATCGTTATCATCAAATTGTGGCTGTATCTGAGTCAACAAAAGAAGTTTTTTTAGATTCCTTTCCAGATTATAAAGATAAAATAACAATTTTATATGATATTAATAATCCCAGTTTTATTGCTAATATGGCAGAAATCGGGAATAGTTATAGGGATAATTTTGATGGGGTTAGAATTTTAACAGTTGGAAGACTTGCTCATCAAAAAGGATATGATGTTGCACTAGAAGCATGCAAATTACTTAAAGATGAAGGGGTACATTTCAGATGGTATGTATTAGGAAAAGGCCCTTTAAAAAAAGAAATGGAACTTTCTATTCGGGAAATGGAATTAACGGAGCATTTTAAATTGATAGGCGTAAAAGCAAATCCATATCCATATTTTAAACATGCTGATATTTATGTACAGACATCACGATTTGAAGGATTTGGGATAGCAATTGCTGAAGCTCGTATGCTTGATATACCAGTAGTGACAACAAAATTTGATGCTGTTTATAACCAAATGAAACATGAAAAAAATGGGCTTGTTGTTGAACGTAATGCAACAGCAGTCGCGCAATCAATAAAAAAGTTAATACATGATCAAGGGTTAAAACAAAACATTGTAAACTATTTACAAAATGAGAAAAAGGGAAATGTTGAAGAAATCGAAAAATTTTATCAACTATTCAATTGATTTAAGTAATGGAAGTGAATAAAAAATGAAGAAAAAAGTAATTTTCATGATTATCAATATGAATGTCGGTGGGACTGAAAGGGCACTTTTAAATATGATTGAAGAAATGCCAGAGGAAAAATACGACATTACAATACTTATGTTAGAGAAATGTGGGGGGTTTTTAGATTTCATTCCGAAACGAGTTCATCAGATATTTTTAAATGAGTATAGGGATATGAAAGAAATATTAAATGGAACATCAAAAGAGGTAGTTAAAGATCAATTCAGGAATGGTATGATCATAAAAGGAATTATATTGATTTTAATTTATTTACTGTTAAAACCTGACTAAAAGAAAAAGTAAAGAAGAATTAGCTCAAGCCATTAATAAGTTAGTAGATGAAAATAACAGAATACAATCTTCTAGAAACTTACAATGTGAAATCAGTCATTAAAAACAAATTTATTTATAACATGAATCGGTATTAATAATTAGAAGTTAAAATTTTCATAGGGTGTGAAACAAATGAAGGAAGTCATTAAAAAGATATTATTACTAATAGATCATAAGGCGAAGAAGAAACTGATAGTTTTATTTTTTATGATGATGATAGCAGCAATATTTGAAACCGTCGGTATTGGACTCATTGTTCCATTGGTAGGCATTATAGCAAATCCTCAAATGATTCTAGAACAAGAGATTCTATTAAACATATATAGTACTTTTCAATTCCAATCAACAACAAATTTTATCATTTTTTCCGTTTTACTTTTACTATTTATATTTGTTTTGAAAAATTTATATTTGTTGTTATTTAACTATGCACAATTAAGAATAGTTTTAAATCAACAGGTTAAATTATCAAGTGAATTATTTAGGGAATATTTAACTAAACCATATGTTTTTCATATACAGAGAAACACATCAACTTTATTAAGGAATATAAATGGAGAAGTACCAAGTGTATTTCAAGGTATAATTATATCTGGATTTCAGTTATTAACGGAAATGTTAGTTATTACTTGTATTTTAATACTGTTATTAATAGCAACTCCTTTAGCGACACTTACTGCTGCGACTTTGTTAGGTGGAGGTGTTATTTTATTTTTTGTCTTACTGCGAAAAAAAATTAGCATTTTAGGCATCGAGCAACAGAAGGTAACTGGACTAATGATTAAGTGGGTAAACCAGGGATTGGGCGCAAGTAAGGACGTAAAGGTCTCCGGGAAGGAGAATTTTTTTATTAAGGCTTATACAAATCATAGTCAAACACGTGCAAACAATAGTCGGACAATGAAAATGTTGGATGTCTTACCAAGAATATTTATTGAAACAATGCTCGTATCAATTGTTTTAATCACGATGCTAATCATTATCTTGCAAGGAATGAGCACAACACAAATTATTTCTACAATGGCTCTTTTTGCAATGGCTGCTTTTCGTCTAATGCCCTCTATTACTAGGGTTGTTTCGTTAATTACGACAATACGTTATAACCAGCCGGCTTTAAAAGTCGTTTATGAAGATTTAATACAAAATAAAACAAATTCAACAATTAATAAACGTGATAATTCATTAATTAATAAGGGTCAAAGGAAGTTTAAACATTTTATTCAGTTGCAGAATGTTTGTTTTAGTTATCCAAACCAAAATGGATATGCCATAAAAAATATCTCCTTAACAATCCCAATAGGAAAATCAGTTGCCTTTATAGGTCCTTCTGGAGCAGGAAAAACAACTTTAGTTGATATTATTTTGGGACTGTTTGAACCAGAGGAAGGACAAGTATTAGTGGATGGAAAGAGATTAAATGAACAACTATCCCATTGGCAACAAAGGATAGGATATATTCCACAATTTATTTTCTTGTCCGATGATACAATCCGTGGAAATGTTGCCTTCGGAGTAAATGATGATTTAATTGATGATCATGAGGTTTGGCGTGCTTTAGAACAGGCACAATTGAAAGAATTTGTAAGAGAATTACCCGACCAATTAAATTCGTCAATAGGTGAACATGGTGTAAAGCTTTCAGGTGGGCAAAGACAACGTATAGGAATTGCTAGAGCATTGTATCATAATCCGGAAATACTATTTATGGACGAAGCCACTTCATCTTTAGACAACGAAACTGAAAAGGAAATTATGAAAGCAATTGATGGATTAAAAGGGGAAAAAACGTTAATTATTATCGCTCATAGACTTACTACAATAGAAAATTGTGATACAGTATTTAAATTAAGTAAAGGCCGATTAGTTGATAGAAATGTAAGCTTAAAAATGGGAACTTTAAGAAAATCATTATGATGCAAACAGAATATCGAATTTATACAGTAGGTGGATAAACGGTTGGTAGAATTAGTAGGCCAAAAGGACAAGAAATAATCCCAAGGGTTTTATATAGGTTGCTAAGGGACGGTTACAGTATTCATTGGTATTGTATAGGGGACGGGGACAAATTAGTGTTAAAAAATATAAATAGTATGATAGATTGCTATCACCTAGGGCAAGATTTAATTTTGTTAGGATTAAAACAGAATCCATTTCCATATATGAAAGAATGTCAATTATATGTACAAACATCAAAGGTTGAGTCATATTGTATTACAGTTGCCGAAGCAAGGTCATTACACAAACCTATTATTACAACAAACACTAGTGCAAGTGAACAAATTGTCCATGAAAAAACAGGATTAATAGTAGAGTACAGTGAAGAAGAGTTATATAAATCTATTAAACATTTATTAAATGATAAAGTATTAAAGGAAAGACATATAAAAAACCTCAGTATGGAGGAGGTAGATACGAGAAATGAAATGAATAAGTTTTATAGAATTGTAGAAAAAGTTAATGAAGTCAAATAATTCGATAGTAATGATTTATACTATATACGGGGAGTTGAAGGATTGCAATTAATTAGGAAGTATATAATTGCTTTTTTTTACGCTGTTATCGGAAAACCAAAAACCACTAAAATTAGAGAATATGTAAAGGGACTATACAGATATCCAAAAAGGATGATAGGTAGAAATTTAGAGCTAAGTTCCTTGTCAGAGGCTGATATGTTAGTTTTTGCTTCCCATCCTGATGATGAAGTAATAGGGATAAGTACAATAATAAGAAGGAACAAATTAAATGGGAACCGTGTAATGGTTATATATATTACTGATGGGACTGGGGTGGATGGGCCAAGCTGGGCAAGAGAAAAAAAAATATCAGAACATATTGCTAGAAAAAGATATCAAGAAGGAGTTCGGGGTCTTGAATTACTAGAAATCAAGAAACAAAATGTCATATGCTTAGGGTTCCCTGACGGTGGTACTTATCGATATTTAAAAGAAATGTCAAACGATGTTTTAAAAATTATAAAACATGTAAAACCAAGAGAAATATATGTGCACTGTATTGAAGGGGGACACACTGATCATGACATGACAAGCCTAGTTATAAAATCCGTATGTAACAAATTGAATTTCCAAAATGTTTTTGAATGGGCAGAATATAATTCTTTATATTCCTTAGAGTCAAACAATACATCATTTTTGCCAAAAATGCCATTTCATCAAGAAGAGGAAATAAAAATAGAACTTTCATACTATGATAGAATGTTAAAAAGGTATATGTTGACTTGTCATGAATCCCAAAAAGTTTCTAAGTTATATAATAAAGAGGAAATATATAGAAAGGCAAATATAATATTTATTGAGGAAGAGTTAGCAGAGTATACTGAGGTAAGGAAAAAGGACTGGGCTGTTTTAGTAGAGAAATTTCTGTTATATAATAAGAGAAATCGTCTTTATTCTAATTCTTTAGAGTGGATAACTACAAAATAAATTATAGGTCATATCTCTACATTGTAGAGTTTTTTTCTTTTTGGAGGAATTGGTAGATGGAAATAAAAATAAGTATCATCGTACCTATATTTAATACTGAGAGATTTATAGTGAAATGTATACGTTCAATACTAAATCAAACATTAGTGGATTTCGAATTAATTTTAGTAAATGATGGTTCCACCGATAAAAGTGGTGAAATATGTGATGAGTTTGCAAAAAAAGATCAGAGAATTCGCGTAATTCATAAAAGAAATGGTGGTGTTTCTTCTGCCCGGAATGTGGGATTGAATATAGCTAGAGGGAAATATATTGGATTCGTTGATAGTGATGATTATGTGAAAAAGGATATGTACGAAATATTATATAATGCCATTACCCTTAATGTTGCAGATATAGTCGTGTGTGACTTTTGGGAATTGGATGAGGTTGGTGGTCAAAGATTAAATACGATTGAAAATATATATAAGGTGCAGAAACTTAACAATATAGAGTCTTTAAATCAGATGTATTTGAATAAATCTATGTATATTAGGAATGTTGTACCATGGAATAAATTATATAAAAGAAATTTATTCGATAATATCCAATATGAAATTGGAAATATATATGATGATGAGACTGTTGTCCACAAACTATTTTATAACAGTAAAAAAGTAATTTATACAAATTTAAAATTATATTACTATGTACAAAGAAGTGGTAGTCAAATGAATTCAGAATTCCATATTAAAAGATTTGATAAAATATATGCTTTAAAAGATAGAGAGGAATATTTTAGAAAAAAACAGGAATATAACATTCATCAAAAGGCCCTAAAACATTATATGGAAATGTTTTTTTGGTACTATTACTTAGCTAAATCAAAACTAAACAATATTGATAAAGAATTAATAGAACTAAAATTTACCTTTGATAGTACATTGGTATATCTTTTAAAACATAAAGAGATAAATTTAAAGCAAAAAATGATGTTGTTATTATTTCGTATAAATCCACGGCTATATGAATTTTTAAGGGACTTTAAAGTGAATTAATGAAATAAACTCTAAATGTTAATAGGAGTGTTGTTGTTGGGATGATATTAGTAAAAAAGTCGTACATTACCTTAAAAGAGAATGGATTTATTATTACCTTTTACAAAATATTCTATAAATTAAATTTAATTTATTTTAATAAGTTAAGAAAAAAAAGTAAATGGAAACATGCTAGTTATATAGGTAAAAGAATCATAGCACTTTATCCAGAAGAACTTTGGTTTTATGAAAAACAAATTGAATGTTATCGCAATTTAAAGGAATATGATCTAGAAAATAGGCTCTTAGAAAAGTATATAAATGAGCAATTTAATAGCTTTAGCAAAACAATCAGTGAAATTAAGAAAGAAATTAGTTCGAATTACAATTTAGAATCAGAATATAAATTATTAGGTGGGTTTGAAAATGTTGGCTTTATGGAACACTCTGCAGTTAGCAAAAAATACCTAACAAAAATAATTTTGAATTCAGGATGGAGAGAAAATACTTTTTATTCAAAAATCTATCCACTACATCCTAGATTACAAAAAGTTACTCCCAAAATGATTAATTTAGAATCCGATAGTAGTACAAATATGAATTTTATAACAACTGAGAAAATTGAAGGGATTATACCAGAATTTAATGATGGAGTTATTAAAAAAGTTATAGAAATAACCCAGATTTTAAATTCTATTAAACAAACAAATATAAAACATTTATTCCCAATGGATGAATTTAAAAATCTAGATCATTTAAAAGTAATCAATAGCGAAGTGGGTGTATTTGGTAATTTAGCATATTTTAATGAAATAAATAAGGAATTACCTAATAGGTTAGTTATTTATCAACTATTAAGTGAATTGGAGAATACAGGCTATTCACCCCATTCAATTCGGCTTATAAAACGTTTAGAAAAGGTTATTCTTGAAAATAAAATGTATAAAAAATTATTTCCAAATAAACATTATTCATTTCGACATGGTGATTTAACACTGAATAATATCATCCAGAAAATCCCTAGTGGGGAATTAAAACTTCTCGATTGGGGAAATTCAAGAATGGGGCCAAAATGGTTTGATATTACTGGATTTTTAGCATTGACTAAAATTTCATTCAATGACATCAATAAGTTATACCTACAAGGTGAATTCTCAAGTTGTTTAGATCCCGTAGAAAAGTTGTTTTTCATTTATACATTAATTGTTATTTGGTTTAATGTTTTAAGTAAAAAAGAGTTTGGAAATAACTATGATATTTATTTAGAACCTGCAATAAAGCAATTGGAAACTATTGAGAGGATAATTATAAATACTAATTAGACAACTTAAAAAGTTTTTAAAAAACAAACAAAATAAAAGGTGTATTGCTGGATCCATGTCATTGTTTTTTACATTTACTAGTTAAGATTTAGTGGTGATTTTTCAAATAATATTGAATTGCTGTGTCCTGATAAGGAGACAGCTTATTAAAATTATGCCGGATGGCATGAAGAGGCTGGTATGTCCATATTATATTTGTAAGATATTAATGATATTAATTGAAAGATTACTTTAAATGGTTTAAGTATCTACAATGCATTAATTTAAATAATAAATTACTTAGGGGAATGATAGTAATGGAAGCGATAATTCATCATAATATTGAAGTTCTAAGAGACATAATTCCAAAATGGAAGCAACTGAAAAATGAATTTTGTGAAATTACTATTTTTCAGGATGTTGAGTGGTTAATGAGTTGGTGGGAACATAAAAGTAAAGATCACAAAATATCCCCATATATTTTGGATATAAAAAAAGATGAACAAACTGTGGGGGTTATTCCTTTATATATTGCACAAAAGGATTTTGCACATCTACGATTTCGTATATTAAGACCAATTGGTTTAGTAGAGGCAGATTCGTTAATACCAATTTTGTCCAAGGGATTTTCTTCAAATGATATTTTGAAAACCGCTTTGGGAAAATTATATGAAGATAAACATAATTGGGATTGCATTCAATGGGGTGATCTTCCAGAAAAGACCATTTTAGATTATTATTTGAATTCAAACCATTTTGAAAAGAAAAAAATGATATACAGAAAAAAGACAAGCTTCACTCCTAAATTAATAATGAACGATGAATTAGAAAAAATAATGGGTAAGATTAACAAGAAGTTTTTAAAGGATGTCCAATATGATGATAGAAAGATGAAAAGGGAAGGAGCACTAAAATTTAATATAGTTAAAAAAGACGCTGAAATTGGGCCAATTATGAGAGTGTTCTTTGATTTGCACAGAAAGAGATGGAAAAATACAGCCACCCCAAGTATTTTTGAACGGAAGTCGGAAGAGGATTTCTTTATGGAATTGGCAAGGAAATTTCATGTTAATCAATTATTATATTTAGCATATATAACTTATAATGATGATATTATAGCTGTTAATTTTGGTATGTCAGATGGTGAGACTAACTGGCTATTTCGTCACGCCATAAATATGAAATATCGGAAATTTTCAATAGGTCATCTTTTAGCTTATTATATAATTTTAAATTCTTACAATGATAACTACAAGGTTATTGATTTTTTAAGAGGTGGAGAGGAATTTAAACAGAAATGGGGAACTGTAAATGATATTAATATCGAATATTTAATATTTAATAACTCTCGAAAGTCTTTACTATTTAGGTATATTATGAACACATATTATTCTGATGGTTTTGAAAAAAAACCATTATATAAACAGGTTATGGCGAAGACTATCATAAGGGGATGTGCCTTATTATTCCGTCAAAATTAATATAATAATTGGAGAGAAAAAATGAAAGGTTGTAACTGACAAAAAAAGAACTATTGACATCAATATTTTGTACATAGTTAAGTTCATATTGTCGCTTGATAAGGAACCCTAGTGAGATATGTGTATTAATCCCCAAGTATCATTATATTAGAAGATAATGGTCCGCATGAATTAACGTATCCACTTCTTTTATATATATTCCCAACTTAGAAACTAAATTAGGTTGATTGAATTATGGATTAACATATAAAAATTTTAGTTAAATACTTTATTTACGAAAACTTTGATAAATAATTAAAAAAGGATGTGTGTTATTGGAGGTTACAATTCATAAGAAAATAGAAATACTAGATGACATTTATCCAGAATGGGATCAATTAAAGAATGGATTCCATGATATTACTCCTTTTCAAGAGAAAAGTTGGATTAAGAATTGGTGGAATTTCAAAAAGAAAAGGGAAAATATATCACCTTATATTATAGAAATAAAAAAAGAAAATAAATTAACAGGACTTATCACTTTATATACTTATAATAAAGTGTTTTTAAATGTTAAATATCGTATTTTAAAACCTATTGGAGAAGGAAATTCAGATTATTTGAATCCTATTCTTTCAAAAGAATATTCACCAAAGAAATTAATAAATATTGCAATGAAAACAATAATTCGAGATAAAAAAAACTGGGATTGTATAGAGTGGGATGGAATACAAAAGTATTCTCATTTTGATAATATATTAAGCAATTTGTTGAAATTAGATTTTTTATTATTAGAAAGAAAAGTATCAGATATATGTCCTTTTTTAAAACTAGACCAAGGTTTTGATGAAGTTAAGCCGAAAATTGACCAACAATTGCTTGGTCAAACTTTATCTAAGGAGAGGAGAATACAAAAGAAAGGACAACTTACTTTTTCTAAGGTAACAAAGGAGGATGAGATTGAACCAGTCATGAGAGTCCTCTTTGATTTACACCGTATTCGGTGGGGAAATGAAAAGTCTGCAATTTCTTTTAATTTTGAAGAAGATAAAGAGTATATGCTAAAAGTAGCTAATCATCTTTATAGGACTAATTCACTTCATTTAACTTATTTAAAACATAAAAACAAAATTGTTTCTATCCATTTTGGAATGTCAGATGGGAATAATTTATACTTCTATATGCCCGCTTACAATATTGAATATAATAAATATTCTGTTGGAAGTATCTTAATGTATTATCTTATACAATTAAGTTGTAGGGAAGGCTATGAAAATTTTGATTTTATGAAAGGTAACGAACACTATAAAAAGTTATGGGGGGGGGCAGAAAAGTATAATATTAAGTATACAATTTATAATTATAGTATAAGGTCTCTGCTTTATAAGCTAATAAATAAAACATATTTAAACGAACATTTTTATGAAAAATCAATTATGAAAAGAGTAACGATAAAAGTTTTTGTAAGAACGATAACAGTAATACTGAGAATATATAATAGATAAACCAACAAAAAAAGTCAATAATTCGATTTATTGATAGATAAATTGAAACCTTCTATTATGCAGGTTATAAAATTACTTCTGTGTGCTTTCCAAAAAAATAAAATTAATGTAATTTAAGTAGGGATTACTGAATAATTAAAAACCTTTGATTCTATTATATTTGTTCCCG
>DAMCTP010000033.1:0-35587 GCA_032113595.1 Pseudogracilibacillus sp. | reverse complement strand
CCAGCGGGAATCTTTTTAATGGGGACGAATGATACAGAGGCATTCTCAGGCGATGGAGAAGGACCCGTTCGCGAAATTGGCATGAAGCAATTTTACATCGATAGAACAGCAGTTACTAATGAGCAATTTGCCATTTTCGTAAAAGAAACTAATTATATGACTGAAGCGGAACAATTTGGCTGGTCCTATGTGTTCCACTTACTTGCACCACAGAAAATACAAAAAACAGCCGATCGTCCAAACCAATCCCCATGGTGGCTTGCTGTTCCAAATGCCTATTGGCGAAAACCGGAAGGACAAGGCACATCGATTAATAAACGGATGCATCATCCCGTCATCCACATTTCTTGGAACGACGCCAAAGCGTTTGCAACATGGGCGGGGAAGCGGCTTCCAACTGAAGCAGAATGGGAATATGCTGCAAGGGGTGGACTTATTCAAAAAAAATATCCATGGGGAGATGAATTAACCCCAATCGGAAAACATATGTGTAACATTTGGCAAGGAATATTTCCAGTAGAAAACACAGCAAAAGATGGTTATATCGGTACAGCACCAGCTAATTCATTTCCACCTAATGGCTATGGATTATACAATGTCGCCGGAAATGTTTGGGAATGGTGTCATGACTGGTTCAGCCCACAACATGATATACATGAAACATCAAATCCACAAGGACCAACAAATGGGGATGGGAAGGTAATGCGTGGTGGATCTTATTTATGTCATCATTCTTATTGCAATCGCTACCGGGTCGCTGCAAGAACAGCTAATACTCCAGACGGCTCTTCCGGAAATGTCGGTTTTCGATGTGTGGCAGATTTATGATGGAATCGTAAATTAAGTGACAAAATATTTTTACAATTTTTTGTAGATAACTATTATTTGTTAATAATTTGAATTTTGATATTAAACATGTTATAATTTTTTAGTAGCTTATGTAAAGACGTTGTTAAGAGTGGGTACACCCACTCTTTCTTCTATATTAATGATACTTTTAACCCCCGCCAAAACGTCTCGGCAGGGGTTTTATGTTGACATAGTGATATTACCATTTCAATAAATACAAGTCATCATTGTAATAGTGATGTTAAAAGAGCGAATACTATATAACTAAATACAGAGGAGGTATTTCGTTGGGCAACTCAGTGACGGATTTAATGGAACATTTAATTACACCAATACTTGAAACGCGTCAATTGGTCCTTCATGATATTGCTTTTGAAAAAGTAGGTAAAGATAAATTTTTACGAATCTATATTGATAAAAAAAATGGTGGCATCGATATAGCAGAATGTGAAGTTGTGTCTGGTTTAATTAGTGAAATGCTCGATAAGGAGGATCCGATTAAAGAGGCTTTTTATTTAGAAGTAAGTTCACCCGGTGCGGAGAAACCTTTAAAGACGATAAAAGATTATCAAAATAGTATTGGAAAAAACATCTTTGTCTCGCTTTATATTCACATTAGCGGTGAAAAAGAATTTGAAGGAAAACTAATGAAAGCAACAGAAAGTGACATAACGATTGAGTATACTGATAGAATGAAGAAAAAAGAAGTAACAATTCCTATTGACAAAATAGCAAAAGGAAGATTGGCAGTCATTTTATAAAAAATGATTGTAAGTTAGATAAGTAAAATTTGCGTTTAAAGGAGGATACAGAGTTAGGATGAGTAGTGAATTATTTCAAGCGATAAATTTTTTGGAAAAGGAAAAAGGAATTGACCGGCAAATATTAATGGAAACGCTAGAGGCGGCCCTCATTTCAGCTTATAAAAAGAATTTTAAAGCACCTGCAAATGTTTCCGTCATTTTTGATGAAGAACAAGGTACAATGAAAGTGTTGGAGGAAAAAACGGTCGTCGAAGAGGTAGAGAATACTGTTGAGGAAATTTCCATTAACGAGGCAAAGGAAATTAATGAAGACCATCGTTTGGGTGATGTGATCCAAATTGAAGTAACACCGAAGGATTTTGGTAGAATTGCCGCTCAAACGGCTAAACAAGTCGTAACACAACGGGTAAGGGAAGCTGAACGGGGTGTAATATACAATGAATATGTTGACCGTGAAGAGGATGTCATTACCGGAATTATTCAAAGGGTAGAAGATAAAAACGTTTTTGTTGATCTTGGAAAGGTTGAGGCTAGATTATCAAAGGCAGAGCAAATTCCAGCGGAAACTTACCGAGTTCATGATCGGATTAAAGTATTTGTAAAAAAAGTCGATAATCATTCAAAAGGGCCACAAATTGTTATTTCAAGGTCACACCCAGGTTTATTAAAAAGATTATTCGAAATGGAAGTTCCCGAAATTTATGATGGTGACGTTGAAATAAAATCAATTTCAAGAGAAGCAGGAGATCGCTCAAAAATATCTGTGTACGCAAAGGATGAAGATATTGATCCTGTAGGTTCATGTGTTGGACCACGTGGACAAAGAGTTCAGGCAGTGGTCGATGAACTAAATGGTGAAAAAATTGATATCGTAAAATGGTCTGATGACCCAGTTGTTTATGTGTCAAATGCCCTTAGTCCCTCTAAAGTGATGAAAGTTATTGTCAATGAGGAAGATAAAGCAACAACAGTGATTGTGCCCGATTATCAATTGTCATTAGCCATTGGGAAAAGGGGACAAAATGCCCGACTAGCTGCAAAATTAACTGGTTGGAAGATAGATATTAAGAGTGAAACGGTGGCACGTGAAGAGGGACTTTTATCAGATAATACGTTGGATGATTTTTATGATGAAGATATAGATTTCAACGATGAAGAAGCCGAACAGACAGATTTTCTATTTGATTAGTGGGGGGGATTAATTTGGTGAAGAAACGAAAAATACCGCTAAGAAAATGTGTTGTCACCAATGAATTAAAACCAAAGAAAGAAATGATACGCATTGTTCGTAACAAAGAGGGAGAAGTTTTTGTTGATCCTACCGGCAAGAAAAATGGGCGTGGTGCTTATTTAACGATAGACCGGAAAGTGATTGAAAAAGCTGCCTCTGAAAATATATTGGGGAAAATTTTAAATACAGAAATTGATCCTTCAATTTATGAACAATTATATGACATTGAGAATAAACAATGAAAAATGATTATTTAAATTTAATCGGTTTAGCATATCGAGCACGTAAAATTTCTATTGGTGAAGAATTAATTTTAAAAGATATTCAGCAAAAACGGGCAAAATTAGTATTATTAGCAAATGATATTAGTGAACAAACGAAAAGGAAATTAGTCAATAAGTGTCAAACCTATAATGTACCATATATAGAAGTAGATGATCGTAACAAATTAGCAGCTGCAATTGGAAAGTCAAATCGCGTTGCCGTTGCTATACTTGACAAAGGATTTGCAACAAAAATCCAATCAATACTTTTATAAATATAAGTGGGGTGGATGTATGAGTAAAATAAGGGTATATGAATATGCAAAACAACATGAATTAACGAGTAAACAAGTCATTAAGAAATTGAAAGAGTTAAATATTGAAGTTGGTAATCATATGTCTTCAATAGATAGCCATGCGATTAGGGAGTTGGACAAAACGTTTAAAGTATCTGTTGAAGAACCAAAGAAGAAATCA
The DNA here is from genome assembly GCA_032113595.1 of Pseudogracilibacillus sp. Classification (GTDB taxonomy): domain Bacteria; phylum Bacillota; class Bacilli; order Bacillales; family Amphibacillaceae; genus Pseudogracilibacillus. Next base: position 32,003 of record DAMCTP010000033.1, on the reverse strand, counting down.
CCATCAAAGCCCGTAAAAAGAGAGGCAACTAAATCACCAACAATGAAAAAAGAACCAACTAGAAAATCCGATCAGCAACAGGGTGTCAAAAAATCACCATCAAATAAATTTGCTTCAGATAAAAAATCACAAACACAATCGAAAAAGCAACAAGGTAAGCAACAACCAACAAAAGATAAAAAACAAGCAGGGAAAGATAAGCTAAAATCAAGGGCCGGCGAAAAACAATCATCTAAAAGGTCACGTAGAAGAGAAAAGCCTTCAGTAGAGAAAACAGTAGCCGTTACAACTAAAAAGACACCTGAACATATTACGTATAGTGGAACATTAACAGTTGATGGTTTATCGGAAAAATTAAATAAAGATGTATCCGAAATTATTAAGAAATTAATGTTTTTAGGTGTTATGGCAACAAAAAATCAAGATTTAGATGACGATGCAATCGAGTTAATTTGTGATGATTATAATGTGACTGTTGAAAAAGAAATTATTTTAGAAGATACAGATTTTGAAAAATATATGAAAGAAGATAAATCAGAAGATTTAGTGGAACGTCCCGCAGTTGTCACGATTATGGGACATGTTGACCACGGTAAAACGACACTGCTTGATTCAATCCGTGATACGAAAGTTACGGCTGGTGAAGCGGGTGGTATTACTCAGCATATTGGGGCATATCAAATTAAGCAGGATCATAAAAAGGTAACTTTTTTAGATACACCCGGACATGAAGCATTTACTAGTATGCGTTCACGCGGTGCTCAAATAACAGATATTGCTATTTTAGTTGTGGCAGCAGATGATGGTGTTATGCCACAAACTGTTGAAGCCATTAACCATGCCAAAGCCGCTGAGGTTCCAATTATTGTTGCGGTTAACAAAATGGATAAAGAAACAGCGAATCCAGACCGAGTCATGCAGGAATTAACAGAACATGAACTCATCCCTGAAGATTGGGGAGGGGAAACAATTTTTGTCCCTATTTCTGCTATTAAAGGTGAAGGAATCGATGATTTATTAGAAATGATTTTATTAGTTGCTGAAGTTGAGGAACTAAAAGCCAACCCTAACAAAGTTGCTTTTGGTACAGTAATTGATGCCCAACTTGATCGAGGCCGTGGATCTGTCGCTTCATTGTTAGTTCAGGATGGGACATTAGAAAGAGGAGATACATTAGTAGTGGGTAACACTTATGGCCGAGTACGAGCAATGGTGAACGATGTTGGTCAACGAATAGAGAAGGCCGGACCATCTACACCAATTGAAATTACAGGTTTAAGCGGTGTCCCCCAAGCTGGTGATCAATTTTTAGTCTTTAAAGATGAAAAAAAGGCACGTCAAATTGGTGAGTCAAGACAACAACAATTTATTGCAGCAAGCAGAGGTTCACAAACTAAAATTAGTTTAGATGATCTCTTTGAACAAATTAAACAAGGTGAAATGAAGGAATTAAACGTAATTATTAAAGCAGACGTTCAAGGATCTGCCGAAGCGTTAGCTTCATCATTACAAAAAATTGAAGTAGAAAGTGTCAACATTAAAATTATTCATACTGGTGTAGGTGCTATTACAGAATCAGACATCATTTTAGCATCTGCCTCCAATGCGATTGTTATCGGTTTTAACGTTCGTCCAGATGTGAATGCACAAAAGGCAGCTGAATCAGAAAAAGTTGAAGTGCGTCTTCACCGTGTCATTTATAAAGCAATAGAAGAAATTGAAGCGGCAATGAAAGGGTTACTCGACCCTGAATATGAAGAAAAGGTTATTGGTCAAGCGGAAGTTCGTGAACTGTTTAAAGTATCAAAAATTGGTACGATTGCTGGAAGCTATGTGACCGATGGAAAAATTACACGAAATGCCGAGGTCCGCCTAATCCGAGATGGAATTGTTTTATATGAAGGAGAAATGTTTGCTTTAAAAAGATTTAAAGATGATGTGAAGGAAGTTGCACAAAATTACGAATGTGGAATTACATTAAAAGATTATAACGACATAAAAGTCGGCGACATTATTGAAGCATTCATTATGGAAGAAATTGAACGAAAATGATCGTTTACGCCGAAATAGAATGTATCATTTATGGTACTCAATCCTTGAAGGAGAAACGTTCTTTCATTAAAAGATTAATATCAATCATCCGCAAGGATTATAATGTAGCAATATCAGAAATTGATTACCAGGACTTGTGGCAAAGAACAAAATTTGGTGTCGTAACAGTTTCGAATAACTACACATATTGTGAAAAAGTTATGCAACAAGTATTAAAAACTATCGATCAATTTTCTGAAATGGAACGTACCGTGACATCAATTGACAGGCTTTAACATGTGAAAATGAACGGAATGCAATGAGGTGATAACATGTCGAATAAACGTGTGAATCGAATTTCCGAACAAATAAAAAAGGAAGTCGGGGATATTTTAAATACAAAATTAAAAGACCCAAGAATTGGATTCGTCACTGTCACAGATGTTGAAGTGACAAATGATTTACAACAGGCAACCATTTTTATTTCTATTTTAGGTGAGGAAGAAGAAAAAGAATCGACGTTAGTCGGATTAACAAAAGCATCTGGATTTATCCGTTCTGAAATTGGTAAAAGGGTTCAATTGAGAAAAACACCAGAAATTAAATTTTCTTACGACGAATCGCTCGAATATGGTAATAAAATTGAATCAATTTTACGGAAATTAAATGAGGATAAGTAAATTTATTGTGCCGGCTAGATAGGTGACTTTTTCTAGTGGGCACTAATAGGCTATTTTATTCCTGCTTCAGCTAGATTTGTCCCTAAATAATTGAGCAGTTCTTCGCTCATGGAAAAAACTGATAAGATAAAATCATGCCGGTTTTGGTATGAAAACAATGGGAAACTATCCATTAATCAATACTTTACTTTAATCAAGATAAATTTTTTCATGCATCTGTATTTGTCGTGAATGTGTGAATAGACAGAAAGGGGATATTCCGTATGAATGGAGTTATCCCGTTGTATAAACCGAAGGGGATGACTTCGCATGATTGTGTAGCGAAGATTCGTCATATGATTGGTAAGCAAAAAGTAGGTCATACTGGTACACTCGATCCAGAAGTTGAAGGTGTACTACCTATTTGTATTGGTGAAGCGACGAAAATCATCCCATTTTTATCTTCGTTAAAAAAAGAATATATAGCAACAGTTTTCTTAGGAACTGCAACAACGACCGAAGATGCTGAGGGTAAAATAGTTGACCAAAGGGAAATTGACATTCCCCCCACGGAGGATGAAATTGATCATGTTTTACAATCATTTACCGGGGAAATAACACAGATTCCACCAATGTATTCAGCGGTCAAAGTAAAAGGGAGAAAATTATACGAATATGCCCGAGATAATATTCCTGTTGAAAGACCAATTCGACAAGTGACAATACATGAATTATTACAACTTAAAAAAAGGGAAGACGAAAATTCAACTAATACTTTTTCAATTCGTATAAGTTGTTCTAAGGGTACATATATTAGAACTCTTTGTGTTGATATTGGTAAAGCCCTCGGGTATCCGGCACATATGGGTGATTTAAAACGCATTGAAACTGATGCTGTTAAACTAAAAGACACAATATCATTTGAAGAGATTAAGCGAGCTATTCATGAACAAAAAATGAACCAAATAGTTATTCCAATTAAAGAGATGCTCAATCATATTCCTACATGGCAAGTGGATGAACGATTAAAAATTAAAATACTTCATGGACAAAAACTTCCTTTTCCAGAAAATCTAGGAACACAATCAAATATCTTTAAGGCAATGTATCAACAACAGGTTTTAGCCATTTATGAAAGACGAGTGAGCGACGATAATAAAATGAAACCAATTCGTGTATTTAATACACATAAAGAGAAGGTGGACTAAATGGAAGTATTTGAATTGACCTATCCTGAGCTAATTGAAAAAAGTAAAATTACGGAAACCGTTGCAGCTATTGGATTTTTTGATGGACTTCATCTAGGTCATCAAAAAGTCATTCAAACAGCAATAGATAAAGCAAAGGAATCAAATAAATTAAGTGCTGTCATTACATTTTATCCACATCCATCTGTTATTTTAAGTAATGCGAAGAAAACGGTCCAATATATAACATCCAATCAACAAAAACTTTATTTATTAGAAAAACTTGGTGTTGACCGGGTTTTCATCGTTACATTTAATCGAGAATTATCGAACTTATCCCCAGAACAATTTTTACAACATTTTGTGACAGAATTAAAAGTGACCCATTTGGTGGCCGGTTTCGATTTTACATTTGGTTTTAAAGGGGCGGGTAACATGCAAAATATTTCTACATATGCTCCTAAGGAACTTCAGACTACAACGGTAAATAAATTAGAAATTGATGGTGAAAAGGTAAGTTCAACGGTCATTAGACAATTGCTTTCTGAGGGAGAAACAGAACAGGTAGGAAAATTACTCGGAAGGCCATTTGTCACTTCAGGTAGGGTGATTGTGGGTGATCAACGAGGAAGAACGATTGGTTTCCCGACTGCAAACATTGAATTGAATGAGGCCAGTATTCTTCCTAAACAGGGGGTTTATGCAGTAAAGGTAAATGTCCGTGATAAAGTACACAATGGAGCCGCCAATTTAGGGGTGATTCCGACATTTATAGAAGGAAAAACAGCCCCTTCTTTAGAGGTTTATATGTTAGACTTTAATGAAGATATTTATGGTGAATATATTCATGTCGAATGGTTTAAACAAATTAGAGAAGAAAAGAAATTTAATGGCATAGAGGAAATCATTGCCCAATTACAAATCGATGTACAAACGGTAAGAGAATATTTTTCTTAAGATATTTCAAAGACAGCCCGTATTAAATAACATTATAAAAGACCTCCATGACGAAGGTCTTATTTTTATAAAAATATTATCGCGAATATGGTTGAGGCTAATAAACCAATCACGACAGGAAAAAAACTTTTTCTGACGAGTTCCATGACGGGAACCTTAGCAAAACCTGCTACAGCAACAAGTGAGGACCAGGCGATTAATGTTCCACCACCAACCCAAATAGCCCCCATCTGACCAATAGCTGCCATTGTTTCGGGCTCCATACCCATCGTTGTACCAAGTGGAGCTGCTAATGCCCCAGTTAAAGGTAATCCGGAAAAACCGGAACCATCAAGACCAGAAATCATCCCAATAATGAGAATCCCGAATGCAGCAAAAATTGGATATTGTGGAATAAATCCTTCACCGGCAACAATTAAATCAAATAAAAAAGCAGGTGCATCGTCTGACATGCCAAGTATTTGGGCTGCTGTTTCATCATTACCCAAAAAGAAGAAACCGGCAATTGGTAAAACAATCCCCATCGCTTTAAATGCAAATACAAGTCCTTCAATAATATAGTTACTTACCTTTTCTAATGCACGTTTTCTATCATTGGAAAATGTGGCAAAGAGTAATAAAAGTAATGCTCCACCACCAATTAATGCAGCCCCTTCACCACCTTCAATATCTGTAACCGCTGCTACTTTTGCATAAACCATATAACTAACAATTCCTAAAAAAACTAATGGAACAACAATGGCGAATAACTTCGCTTTTTTGATCTTTGCTACTGTTGGAGTTTCAATTTTTGTTGCTTTTTTATTAGCATCATCCATTCCATCCTTTTCCCATTTCTGTAAATGTAATTCAGAAGGCTTTTGGATTTGTTTACGTAACATCAAGTAGGCTAAACCAATCGCAACGACACCGGTTACAATCGATAAAATTAGTCCCCGGTCAGATACCATACTGACTGATAAGTCGCCCGGCGCTGCACTCAATGTCGGTGCAATTTGAATAATATAGTCTGAGGAAAGTGCCATTCCTTGCCCCGCCAACGAAATTGCAATCCCTGCCCCAATCGGTGGTAAACCCGCACGTACAGCTACTGGTATTAATATTTCACCAACTAAAGGCACTGCTGGAGTTGGCCAGAAAAACATGGATATAGCATACGTAACGATAATTAATACTAAAAAAGAAATATGACCATTTCGCATCACTTGTTGAAATGGTAATATCATCTTTTGATCAGCACCTAAGTCTTTTAGTGCACTTAATAGGGCTGTCATGACGGCAATAATTAAGAAAATATCAAATAAAGAACTTGCCGCCACTAAACTAGCACGGAAAGTTGATTGCAATGCTATCCCCATTGAGGAAGAATAAAATAAACAAACGAGAAATGTAGAAGCAATCGCAGGTACGACTACGTTTCTCCTGAACAGCATCGTCCCAATTATGAACAACGTTCCACCTAAATATAACCAATGTGCAAGTGTTATCACACAAGCCACACTCCCTTTTTTCGAAATTACTATACATTATGAAAATTCAAGGATAAGTGTGTAAGGGAATTTATTTAACTTGTACTCGTATATTTGATTGAATATACTAAAAACTGAGTGGATAAAGTAGCATCAACACTAGTGTGATTCAGGATCTTTTGAGGAAACCGAATGGAACATTATTATCGATGATGAAACATTCACCCATTCAATAAGAAAATATTGTGACCCAACAAATGATACGAAGCAATTTCTCGAATTGTGAAATTACGTAGTTGACAAGCTAAAGCTTAAAAAGAAGTATATTAAATTTCCCGAAGCTGAAGGAGGCTATGATTAGTTTATATACATCAGAATTCGATTGCAGACGGGTAAATATAAATAACCAACAGAATTCAGTTATAGGGGCACTTGTTTTTTTATATATAGTTATATTAATTGTAAGTGGATGATTAATAAGCAATTGTTTTAACTTTTCCCAAATTCTTTTACAAATCATTTTCACTTAGGCAACAAATCTATACCCTTTTACCTTGCATTTTTTTTATAAACAAGTTACTCTTAAAGATGCGAAACCTTCGCTTGGCAAAACGATTCTCCAACGTCTGCTAAGGGAATGGGGCTTATTTTAATTTATAGGAGGTGGGCCACTGATGTCTATTTCAAAAGAGCGAAAAACGGAAATTATTAATGAATTCAAAGTTCATGACAATGATACTGGATCTCCAGAAGTTCAAATTGCTATTTTAACAGATGAAATTAATAATTTAAATGATCATTTGCGTACTCATAGTAAGGATCATCATTCACGTCGTGGTTTATTAAAAATGGTCGGGAGACGCCGTAATTTATTAAATTACTTACGTAAAAAAGATGTTATTCGTTACCGGGATTTAATCCAAAAACTTGGTTTGCGTCGATAACATTGTAAAAAGCAGGAGAAATCCTGCTTTTTCTTCATCAATAATTAAAATTTTAGCAGGTTGAATTAAGATGATAAAATTGATTATTAAATGTAACTTAGAAGGGAGTTTAAAAGATGGAAGGACAAACATACACATTTTCAACAACGATTAATGGAAATAAATTGACCGTTGAAATTGGCGAATATGCCAAACAAGCAAATGGTGCCTGTATGGTTCATTATGGAGATACAACCGTACTGTCTACAGTGACAGCATCAAAGGAACCAAAGGATTTACCATTTTTTCCGTTAACCGTTAACTACGAGGAAAGATTATATGCTGTCGGTAAAATTCCAGGTGGATTTATAAAACGTGAAGGAAGACCAAGTGAAAAAGCTATTTTAGCATCCCGTTTAATTGACCGTCCAATCCGTCCACTTTTTCCGGAAGGGTTTAGAAACGAAGTGCAGGTCATTAGCACAGTAATGAGTGTTGATCAAGACTGCTCATCGGAAATTGCCGCAATGCTAGGATCCTCTATTGCTTTATCGATTTCAGATATTCCGTTTGATGGACCGATTGCCGGAATTAATGTCGGACGAGTTAATGGTGAATTTATTCTTAACCCATCAATTGACGAGCAAGGAAAAAGTGATTTAGACATTACAGTTGCTGGACCGAAAGATGGCATTAACATGGTGGAGGCTGGAGCAGAAGAATTATCAGAGGACATCATTTTAGATGCAATCATGTTTGCTCATGATGAAATCGTTCGCTTAGTTGAATTTCAAGAGGATATTGTGAAGAGCTTAAATGTTGAAAAAAGTGACATAAAAGTTTTCCAACTAGATGAAGACTTATTTACAGAAGTCAGTGGTTTCATTAAAGAAAAACTAGTTAATGCGATTCAAACGAAAGAAAAACATGCCCGAGAAGATGCTGTTGATGCAGTAAAAGAGGAGGCATTGGCTCATTATGAAGAGGCGGAAGAAGAAGTCCAATTACAAGTAAAAGCTATTTTTGATGACATGATGAAAGACGAAGTTAGACGCCTTATTACGGATGAAAAAGTGCGTCCTGACGGTCGCAAAATTGATGAAATTAGGCCTTTGTCCTCCCGTGTAAGCATTTTGCCAAGAACTCATGGTTCAGGTTTATTTACTCGAGGACAAACTCAAGTGTTAAGTGTTTGTACGCTAGGTGCATTAGGTGACGTACAAATTTTAGATGGACTTGATTTGGAAGAATCGAAACGATTCATGCATCACTACAATTTTCCACAATTTAGTGTCGGTGAAACGGGACCAATCCGAGGGCCAGGTCGACGTGAAATTGGCCACGGTGCATTAGGTGAAAGAGCATTAGAAAAAGTGATTCCATCTGATGAAACATTTCCATATACGATTCGTGTCGTTTCTGAGGTGTTAGAATCAAATGGTTCATCCTCCCAGGCTAGTATTTGTGCAAGTACATTAGCCATGATGGATGCGGGGGTACCGATTAAAGCACCAGTGGCGGGAATTGCCATGGGGCTTGTGAAAACAGGGGATAATTATTCGATTTTATCTGATATTCAAGGTCTAGAAGATGCATTAGGTGACATGGATTTTAAAGTAGCTGGTACCGAAAAAGGTATCACAGCCTTACAAATGGATATTAAAATTGATGGTTTATCGAAAGAAATTTTACAAGAGTCTTTGGAACAGGCCAAAATTGGCAGGATGACTATTCTAGAATCAATGTTAAATACGATTAAAGAACCGAAGTCCCAATTATCCGAGTATGCACCAAAAATTATAACGATGAAAATCAATCCTGATAAAATTCGTGATGTCATTGGACCGAGTGGAAAACAAATTAATCAGATAATTGAGGAGACAAATGTAAAAATTGATATTGAGCAAGATGGAACAGTATTTATTGCCTCTACTGATGAAGCAATGAACGAAAAAGCAAAAGGAATCATTGAAGATTTAGTTCGCGAAGTCGAAGTTGGCGAAATTTATTTAGGGACTGTTCGTCGCATTGAAAAATTTGGTGCTTTCGTTGAAATTTTCAAAGGAAAAGATGGACTTGTTCACATTTCTGAATTACAGGATAAAAGAACGAATAAAGTCGAAGATGTCGTTGCAATCGGTGACGAGATTATGGTTAAGGTAAAGGAAATCGATCAACAAGGTCGTGTAAATTTATCCCGTAGGGCAGCACTGCGAGATGGAAAAGTCAATGAGGAAAAAATTAAACAACAACGTTCATAATAGTTTTACATGATATGATGGTTGTAGCGGAAACTGGGACGCCAGTTTCTTTTTTGTTGTCTAGATTATATCAAAATGTTTCAGTTAAGGATATTAAGCTACTGAAATCCTAAAATTGGTGCAACAAGATCTTGCGTTGCAATAATTAAAAAAATCACGAAATTTAAACAATCTCCAACACGTTTTCAGCGAAAAAAGTTAACCTATTCATATGCCTGTCGCCTTTGTCATAAACTTTTAAAAAGAGGTGAACAAGCATTGTTTAAAAGGAAAAAAATTAACATAGGTATTGTCGTTATTCTTATTATTTTTTGTTCGATTATTTTTTATAAAATCTTTTCTCCAAATATGTCCACTAATAATGAAGTTTTGAACGTTGATGCTCAAAGAACACCACAATCTAAGACGGAGATCATCGCACAAATTGAAAAACGTGCGCCATATTTAGAAGAAGACGCACAGGAGCCGTACATTGACCGAGTGTGGAAAAAGACACCGGGACGAAATGGGCGGCAAGTAAATGTTAACAAATCATATCAAAATATGAAGGAATCAAAAGAGTATAATGAATCACTTATTGTTTTTGATGAAATTAAACCGATAAAATCATTACGAGATTTACCCCCATCACCCATTTATAGGGGACACCCGGAAAAACAGATGATTGCGCTACTTATCAATGTTTCATGGGGGGAGCAATATATCCCACAAATTTTAAAAACGTTAGACCAGCACGATGTAAAAGCGACTTTCTTTATTGAAGGAAAATGGGCAAAAGAACACCCTGAAATTGTAAAAATGATAGATGAGGAGAATCATCTAATCGGTAATCATTCGTATAATCATCCGAATATGGCAGCTATTTCTGATGCAGAAAAAAGAAAACAAATAGATCAAACGAATCATATTTTACAATCAATGACAAAAGCCCAACCTATATGGTATGCTCCACCTAGTGGAAGTTTTAATGAAAAAGTTGTTCAAATTGCTCGTCAATTAAACATGGAAACTATTTTATGGACCGTCGATACAATTGATTGGAAGAATCCATCTGTTTCTGTTATGATAAATCGCGTTATAACAAATATCCACCCAGGGGCAACGATCTTAATGCATCCAACAAAAGTTGTATCAGAAGGATTAGGTACAATGATTGAAGAAATAAAAGATAAAGACTATAAGATAGGAACGATTGAGGAACTACTTAGTGCTAATCGTTCATAACAATATTGGGGGAACAACAGTGATAGAAAAACATACTAGTATTAATGGCATCCGTATTGTATTAGAAGAGGTACCACATGTTCGTTCTGTGTCGATTGGTGTTTGGGTATTTACAGGGTCAAGGGACGAAATAATTGAAGAAAATGGCATTTCCCATTTTATTGAACATATGCTTTTTAAGGGGACGAAAACTAGAACCGCTCAGCAAATTGCCGAGGCTTTTGAGTCTATTGGTGGACAAGTCAATGCATTTACATCAAAAGAATATACTTGTTATTATGCGAGAGTACTAGATACATATAAAGAATTTGCTATTGATATTTTGTCTGACATGTTTTTTCATTCTACCTTTCAAGAGGATGAACTTGTAAGGGAAAAGAAAGTTGTCTTAGAAGAAGTAAAAATGTATGAGGACACACCAGATGATGTCATTCATGACTTGTTAGCCGATGCCTCATTCCAAGGTCATTCATTAGGACGGACAATTATAGGAACTGAACAGCACATTAAAGCATTTTCGAAAGAAAAAATAATTGCATATATGGATGAAAAATATACACCGAATAATGTCGTTATTTCCGTTGCAGGAAATGTTGATAGTAGTTTTATCCCGATGATTGAAGATCATTTTAATCAATTTACAAACGATCAACAACCAAAAAAATCAATCAAACCCCCATTTACAAACAATCATTTAACCCGTAATAAAGAAGTTGAACAAGCCCATCTTTGTTACGGATTTGAAGGTTTATCCGTACAGGACGAATATTTAATGTCAATGAATATTGTCAATAATATTCTCGGTGGGGGGATGAACTCACGGTTGTTTCAAGAAATTCGTGAGAAACAAGGATTAGCCTATTCTGTTTTTTCATTTCACCAACCATATGTTGATAGTGGATTATTAACGATATATGCTGGTGTAAATAAATCAGAACTCTCATTGCTCGAAAAAACCATTGAAGTGATATTGGAACAATTAGTTGCGGATGGATTGACAGAGAAGGAAATACAACATTCGAAACAAAGATTAAAAGGTAGTCTTGTCCTAGGTTTAGAGAACACAAGTAGCCGAATGCATCGTAATGGTAGAAATGAATTATTAATGAAACGACACCGAACAATTGATGAGATGATGGCAGAAATAGATCTGGTAGACTCAGAGAAAACACGTTTTGTCATCGACCAAGTTTTAAATGGCAATCGTTCATCGGCATTAATATTACCAAATTAACAAATCAGCCGACAAAAAGTAAATCGACATAACTTATTTCTAGCTCTCATATACTATGTAATACTAGTGCTGTGAGAGGTGGTTCTTAACGTGCGTTATAAAGAAATGAGTGGCAAGGAAATCGTCAATATTAGTGATGGTTCGCGACTTGGTATATTAGGGCAAACAGATTTAAATATTAATAAAAAAACTGGAAAAATTGAATCGTTAGTCATACCGAATTATAAATGGTTTGGGTTTAAACAGGAGGACCATGCTTCTGTTATTCAATGGAATAAAATAAAAAAAATCGGCAAAGATTTAATTTTAATTGATTTTGATGGAACATAAACGATAGAGAATATCATTTCTCTATTTTTTTTGTATAAAACGTTTCACAACAACCTGTTTTAAATAAAAATAGTATATAACAATGATAAAATATGATAAACTATATTGAAATGAAAGCTGAGTGAAAATGGGAGGAATCAAACACAACATGAGTAGGAAGCAATATAATGTAGCAGTTGTCGGTGCAACTGGTGCAGTTGGTCAAAAAATTGTTAGTTATTTGGAAGAGGAGCCTTTTCCAATTAATAAGGTAACATTATTATCATCAAAACGTTCGGCAGGTAAAAAAGTAACCTTTTTAAATAAAGAAATAACGATAGAAGAAGCAACTGAAAAGAGTTTCGATTCAATCGACATTGCCTTTTTTTCCGCCGGTGGTGCGATTTCAAAAAAATTAGTTCCTGCCGCTGTAAAAAGTGGTGCGGTAGTTATTGACAATACGAGTGCCTATCGTATGGATGAAAATGTTCCCCTTGTCGTTCCTGAGGTAAACCCAGAAGATTTGCATAAACATCAAGGAGTTATCGCTAACCCGAATTGCTCAACGATACAAATGGTTGCTGCCTTGAAGCCCATTCAGGATAAATTTGGATTAGAACGGGTAATCGTTTCTACCTACCAAGCTGTATCTGGAGCAGGATTATCAGCACTTGATGAACTTGTTGCCCAAACGAAACAGCGTTTAAATGGGCAAGAAATGGAAGCAAATATTTTACCAGCTGGTGGAGATAAACGTCATTTTCCAATTGCTTTTAATGCATTACCACAAATCGATGTTTTTGAAGATAATGACTACACAAAAGAAGAAATGAAAATGATAAATGAAACGAAAAAAATAATGCATGCACCTGAAATGCACGTAGCAGCAACATGTGTAAGATTGCCAGTATTTTCTTCTCATGCAGAGAGTGTGTATGTAGAAGTAAATGAACATCCGAGCGTAGATGAATTTAAGTCAACAATTGCTAATGGCGCTGGACTAATTTTGGAAGATGATCCTGCAACACAAACTTATCCTACACCATTAAGTGCCCAGGATAAAAAGGAAGTATTTGTCGGCCGCATAAGGCAAGATCTTGATGTGAAAAATGGTTTCCATTTATGGGTTGTTTCCGATAATTTAGTGAAAGGTGCTGCTTGGAATACTGTACAAATTGCACAATCATTAATTCAACAAGAAATTATATAATAAAATGTTTACTTACAAAAAAGTGTGGAAGGGGTTAGCAACTCTTTCCACACTTATTCTTTGGAATCAACCAGACGTTTTTTGCGTAAATAATAAATGTACAAGGTGGGGAAAAGCCCACAAATAAAAGTAATACCTCAAAATATAGTACCGTCTATTCCGTTATACCCTGCTGTGAGATAAACTAACATTGTCTGAACACGTGCCATCTTCACATTGTTTTTCATTGATAGGACCACCCCAATTACAATGAAATGCCGAAGTTTTCCATTTGAATTTTTAAAATGAATCAATTATTCGTTTTAAGTTCATACTATCGTTAAAATATAATCGTTTAAAGGTGGTTTAACTTCTTGGAAAATGATGAGGAAAAAAATGAAGCAGCATCCCAAAACTCAATAGTAGAGAAGATTAAAGAGTTAGGACAGACAAATATTCCTAGCACAGAAGATTCTAATATTCATGTCATTACAATCATTGGCCAAGTTGAGGGCCACATGCAATTACCCCCGCAAAATAAAACAACAAAGTATGAACATATTTTGCCCCAATTAATTGCAATCGAGCAAAACCCTAAAATTGAAGGTGTAATTATTTTATTAAATACAATTGGGGGGGATGTTGAGGCCGGACTCGCATTAGCAGAATTAATTGCATCATTATCAAAGCCAACTGTATCCATTGTATTAGGGGGTGGCCATTCTATCGGTGTGCCAGTTGCAGTTGCTGCAAATCATTCCTTTATTGCCCCGACTGCTACGATGACAATTCATCCAATTCGACTTACGGGACTAGTTATCGGTGTACCCCAAACCTTTGAATATTTGGATAAAATGCAAGATCGTGTCATACAATTTGTCATTAATCATTCGAATGTGAAAGAAGAAAAATTTAAGGAACTCATGTTTGCGAAAGGGAATTTAACCCGGGATATTGGTACGAATTTAGTTGGTAAAGAAGCTGTCGATGTAAAATTAATTAACGATGTCGGTGGAGTGAAAGAGGCTTTAAAGAAAATGGAGGAATTAATTGGACCAAATTCTATTAAAAATACAGAGCAATCATTGGAAAAATTAGAGTCATCTGAAAAAAATCAATCTAACAAGCAATCTGAATCGTCAAACTAAACCAAAATAAAATACTTACCGGTAAAAGTTAATAAAAGTGGATTGATTTATTTAAAGGGTTTTGGTGATAATTTTATTGTGTTATCAACGATGTTGATATAAGGAGAGGATCAAATTTGGGGATATTTTTCACTTTTATATAACTAAGGGTTAGATTTTGCTTACCATTACTTTTTTGAGATTTCCAGTCATTAACTATGGATAAGACCTTGCAAAGAAAACTATTAAATTAAGAAATAATTCTTGTATGTCACAATTTAAAAACCAAACTTCGACAAATTAATTTCATATTATTTATATTTTTTCTTCTCACCAAAACCGCTAGACTAGAAGTGTGATATAGTGATCAAAAATTTAGTCAAAATACGTGAAAATAAAATTTACGAACTTAATACTTATGGATAATTTTTAAGTTGCTATATGAAGCGGATACGATTATGTTATAATAGACTCAACGTTACCCTTGCCATTAGGCGAGGGTTTCATATTCATGATGAAAAATGGAAATAAAAATCTATCAAATAAATCATTTACGATATTTAGATGGGGAGAAAGCAATGGCGAGAAAACGAAGAAGAAATAAACTTCGATTAACGAAACAATTACAATTTGAATTATTAGGAATTTTATTTATCTTTTTATCGATCTTCGGAAGTGGAGCATCGATTATTAGTGATGGATTTATACCGGCGAGCTTGGAAAATGTTTTCCGTTTCTTTGCGGGAATATGGTATTTTATTTTTCCAATCATTTTACTCATACTTGGTTTTTATTTCGTTATCAAACGGAAGATGCCAACGATGTTAACAAAAAGAACGACAGGGATGATTATTTTTATACTTGGTTTGTTACTAATGACACATATTCAAATATTTGATCGATTACATATTAATCCATCTGAATCATCTATTTTAAAAATGACGTTTAATCATTTCGTTTCATATACGGGTGGTGAAGGGGTTGCCTCGCAATTGGGAGGTGGCCTTATTGGTGGGACGCTATTTGCCGTAAGCTTTTATTTATTTTCCGCCGCCGGTTCAAAAATTGTCGCTGTTTTTTCCATGCTGATTGGCCTATTATTTATTTTTAACTTTTCAATTGAAAAATCTTATAAAAAAGTGAAAAATGGGTTTCAAAATGTAAGGAAGAATGCAAAGGAGAATAGGAAAAAAAGAAAAACAGCTAAAAAGGTAGCGGAAAAGAAACGTATGAAAAATTCAAGACCCCAGCCAATCCCTGGGGAGGTAATAGAACCTCCTACTGATTTAGCACCGGAATCTGATAACGAAATTGATGTTCAGTATACGTATAAAGCAACGAAAAGTGGCCAATTACAAATACATATTGAAGAAGATAAGCCTGTTGAAGTAAAGGATGAACATACGATTGAATTTACACATCATGATCATGAACCATATCAATTACCATCGATAGAGCTGTTAAATCAACCTTTGAACCAATCACAGCAGAAAGAAAAGTCACAAATTAAAAAAACAGTACAACTACTTGAAGAAACATTTGAATCATTTGGTGTGCGCGCCAAGATCACGAAAGCCCATGTAGGCCCCGCCGTCACAAAATATGAAGTTTTCCCGGAAGCAGGGGTAAAAGTAAGTAAAATTTTAAACTTACACGATGATTTAGCATTAGCATTAGCTGCACAGGATATTCGTATTGAGGCACCAATACCTGGGAAATCTGCTGTTGGTATTGAAGTGCCGAACAAAAGTATTGCGATGGTGTCATTACGGGAAGTGTTAGACGTTCATGCTCAACAACATAAAAAATTATTATTTGCATTAGGACGGGATATATCAGGTAATGCCATTATTGGTGAATTAAACAAAATGCCCCATTTATTAATTGCGGGTGCAACAGGTAGTGGGAAAAGTGTTTGTATTAACGGGATTATTACGTCAATATTGATGAGAGCAAAACCAAATGAAGTAAAAATGATGATGATTGACCCTAAAAAAGTTGAATTAAACGTTTATAATGGTATTCCTCATTTGTTAACACCGGTTGTTACTGATCCGAAAAAAGCATCGATGGCTTTGAGAAAGGTCATTATCGAAATGGATCATCGGTATGAACTATTTTCCCAGTCAGGTACGAGGAATATTGAAGGGTATAATGCACATATTAAAAATCAGAAGGAATATCAGGAATCGTCATTATTACCATATATCGTTGTTTTAATTGACGAGCTAGCTGATTTGATGATGGTTGCTTCAAAAGATGTTGAAGATTCAATCACACGATTGGCTCAAATGGCACGGGCAGCAGGAATTCACTTAATTATTGCGACACAACGTCCATCAGTCGATGTAATTACCGGAGTAATTAAAGCAAATATTCCTTCACGAATTGCTTTTAGTGTGTCATCACAAGTTGACTCACGAACGATTTTAGATGTCGGTGGTGCAGAAAAGTTGTTAGGAAAAGGGGACATGCTTTATATTCCTGTCGGCATGTCAAAGCCGGTTCGAGTACAAGGTGCTTTTTTATCAGATGAAGAGGTCGAGGGAATTGTTAATCACTGTATAGGACAACAAAAGGTTGACTATGATGAAGAAATGATGCCAGAGGAGCAAGAAGAATCCGAATCAGAAGATGTTGATGATGAACTCTTTGACGATGCTGTTCAATTAATCATTGAAATGCAAAGTGCCAGTGTATCAATGCTTCAACGTCGATTCCGAATTGGTTATACTAGGGCAGCCCGGTTAATAGATTATATGGAAGAGCGTGGCATTGTTGGACCATATGAAGGGAATAAGCCCCGAATAGTACTCATTCCAGCTAATAAAGAAGATGAGGATAACACGCAATAAATTTTCCTAGAAAAAGTATGAAGGAGGAATTAGATGTTGACTAATATGACTGAAAAAACACTGAATCATCAAGGGATGAATATTCATTTCATTCAAACTAAAAAATTTAAAACTGTGACATTTTCTGTAAAATGTCGTGCACCTTTGAATAAAGAAACTGTTACTGAACGGGCTTTATTAATTTATTTATTACAACAAGGGACGAAAAATTACCCATCAGAAAAGCAATTAATGAAAAAGTTAGATGAGCTCTATGGGGCAGTTTTTTACATTGATGTCGCTAAAAAAGGTAATCACCATATAATTAATTTTCAAATGGAAGTAGCCAATGAAAAATATATTCATAATGAAACGACAATGATTGAAGAGAGCCTAAGCTTATTAGATGAAATTATTTTCCAACCGAACGTCCTGAATGGTACATTTCCGGAAAAGATTGTTCGGCGTGAAAAGGCGACTTTGAAAAATAAAATAAGCTCAATTGTTGATGATAAGATGGCTTATGCTAATCAACGATTAATTGATGAAATGTACGCCGATGAAATTTTCAGCACCCATACGTACGGTGATGAGGCATCATTAGAAAAAATCACACCAGCATCGATTTATGATGCTTATCAAGAGATGATTAATACGAATCAATTTGATATGTATGTTGTTGGTGATTTTGATGTCAATGACATGGAGCAAAAAATAAAGACAACTTTTCAGCATAGTAATCATGGACATGAAATGGACCATTTAATCGAACAACCAAAGCAAATCGTATCTGTACAAAATATTGTTGAGACACAACCAGTCCAGCAAGCTAAATTACATATTGGTTATCGAACAAACTGTACATATGAAGATGACGATTACGCCGCATTACAACTATTTAATGGTATTTTTGGTGCCTTCCCAAGTTCGAAATTGTTTATCAATGTTCGGGAAAAAAATAGTTTAGCTTATTATGCTGCATCAAGAATTGAAAGTCACCAAGGGTTACTACTTGTTTTTTCTGGAATTGAAGCGGGTAATTACGAATTAGCCCGCCAAATCATGACAGAACAGATGGATGCAATGCAAAAGGGTGACTTTACAGAAGACGAGATCCAGTCGACAAAAGAGCTAATTATTAGTCAATTGAAAGAAACGTTAGATTCTGCCAGAGGAACAATTGAATTATTTTATCAACAGGTGATCGGAAATAATAAACGAACCCCGATAGAATTGTTCAAGCAATTGAATGAAGTAACGAAAGATCAAATCGTTCAAGTGGCTAATAAAATAGAACTTGACACCATTTATTTATTAACGAGTGAAGGGGGCGATTCAGGTGAACAAAAAAACCTTTAATACGATTGAAGAAACTATTTATTCAAAGGTTTTGCCGAATGGGTTACACGTATTTTTGCATCCTAAAAAGGATGTCTCTAAAGTATATAGTGTTTTTACTACAAATTATGGATCCATTGATCGGACATTTGTCCCTTTAAATGAAGAAAATGAAACAACGGTTCCAGACGGGATTGCTCATTTTTTAGAGCATAAATTATTTGAAAAAGAAGATCATGATGTGATGGAGATTTTCTCTAAGCAAGGGGCATCACCAAATGCATACACATCTTTTACAAAAACAGCCTATTTATTTTCAACAACAGATTTAGCAACAAAAAACGTCGAGACTTTACTGAATTTCGTCCAAAAGCCTTATTTCTCAGACGCATCAGTAGAAAAAGAAAAAGGGATTATTATTCAAGAACTCAATATGTATGAGGATCAACCAGATTGGAGAAGCTTCATGGGAACAATTAAAAATATGTTTCACCACCATCCGGTTAATATTGATATTCTTGGCACAGAACAATCGATTAATTCGATAACGAAGGAAGATTTGTATACTTGTTATCATACGTTTTATCACCCGCAAAATATGGCGATTTTTGTAACTGGAAATTTTGATATAGAAGAAATGGCAAAGTTAATAGAATCAAACCAAACAATCAAGACTTTTTCTGAAATTGAACCTATTGAAAAAGGGATTTATAAGGAACCCGCTCATGTTGCCACGAAGGAAAGTACCATTAATCTTCCTGTATCCATTCCAAAAGTGACAATAGGTATTAAAGATCCGGTAAAAATATTACTAGGTGAGGCATTGTTAAAACGGGAAATTTTCCAGACAATGTTGTTAGATTATTATTTCTCACCTAGTGGTGAATTTTACGAAACCCTATATGATGAAGAACTAATCGATGGGAGTTTTGAATACAGTACGACTGTGGAGGAGAACTTTGGCTTTTCATTAATTAGTAGTAATACCGAAAATCCGGATCGATTTGCTGAACGGGTCAAACAACTTTTATTACAAACGAAAGATGAAACAATTACACAGGAAACTTTTGATACGATGAAAAAAAAGCAAATAGGCTCGATTTTACGTTCAATGAATTCCCTTGAGTATATTGCCAACCAATATATTCATTACCATTTTGCTCAAGTGAACTTTTTTGACATTACTGCTTTTATTGAGCAATTGCAAGTTGAAGATTTGAATGAATTTTTAATTTCCTGGATTGAAGAAGAGCGCTTAACTGTTTGCCGAATAGAAAATAAAAATTAATAGGTGAGTTTGATGAAAAATGTATTAGTCGTTGGTGCAAGTGGGGATATTGGCAGGGCAATTGTTAAACAGTTGGCAAATGAAAATTATCAATTTATGTTACATTATCATCAAAACAAACAAGCGATGGAAAAGCTTTTGGAACATGTCGATTCATCAAAAATATTACAAGTTATTCAAGCTGATTTATCGACAGAGGACGGTGCAAACAATTTATATGAACAAGTTGCCTTTAGTGTCCATGCGATTATTTATGTAAGTGGATTAACACAGCATCAACTTTTTTCAGAAGTAGATGAAGAGACAATGGATAAAATGCTAATTTTGCACGTCAAATCACCTTGGCTCATAACACAAAAATTTTTGCCATCTATGATCAAACGACAATCGGGAAAAATCATTTTGATTACTTCTATTTGGGGAAGCACAGGGGCAAGCAATGAGGTTATTTATTCTTCTGTTAAAGGAGCGCAAAATAGTTTTGTGAAGGCACTTGCAAAAGAGGTTGGACCTAACGGTATTAGTGTTAATGCTGTAAGCCCAGGATTTATCGATACGAAGATGAATGAACATTTATTAGAAGATGAACGTCAATCGATTATCGCACAAATTCCCGCAAATCGAATTGGCTTACCAGCTGAAATTGCCCATGCCGTCGAATTTTTGCTGGACGAAAATTCAAATTATATTTTGGGGGAAATTATTCAAATTTCAGGTGGTTGGCATTAATTTGAGATAGCAAAAGTTGTATAAATTAATGGTTAATTATCCATACTATCGTTAAATTAAAGGAGGTATGGGTAAATGTCAGTATTAGATGACTTTTCAACTTGGAAGGAATTTTTAGCAGACAAAATAGACAAGGCAGAAGATCATGGTATGAGTAAAGGAGCAATGACCCGTTTTGCAGAACATGTCGGGGATTATTTAAGTCGCCATGTTGAGCCGAAAAATGAAGAGGAAAGAGTCCTTCAGGAATTGTGGAATGCAGCTTCCGAGGAAGAGCAAGAGGCATTGGCAAGTGCAATGATTAAGCTTGTACAACAACAATAAAAGGGACAAATAAATTGTGTTTTTAAAAGATTAAAAAAGGGTGCAACTGATTGATTCGTTGCACCTTTTGTCATTTAATATGCTTGGGGACTCCAAATTATAATGATTTCTTCCTTTTCCAAAATATGCTAAAATTTGATAAGGATAGGTGGGATTTTTTATTTCTTTGTTTTATTCTTAGTAAATATGATTACTCATATACTCATATATATTTACCCACAAATAAAATAGAATTGAAAGGGCGTTGGAAAATGTTTGGACTTGATACGTTAAAAAATAAGCGATTTTGGATACTTTTGATTCCTTTTCTTTTTATTGTCGTTATAATCTTTAGCAAGTTTCCGAATATGAGCGAGATGACTTTAATTATTTTTACTCTCGTTTTAATTGCGATATTTTGGTTAATTTTTTATTTTATGAATTATTTATTGAACAAGAAGGACACAAAATAAATAAAAATATATTAGATGATTTTCACCAATTGACTTATTTTGTTACTTTTTTATTACATATGCTTAAGGAGATTCTTAATTTTCTACAAAATCTCCTATTTTTTTCAATGCATGATTGCATTTACATGATGTTTAGCGTAAAATTAAAATAGTATGCATTCGACTATAACGTTGCTTGATTACGCTGTTTATTTATTAACAAAAATGGGGATATGACCATGACTAAAAAAGAATGGTATTTGGAATATGAGTTACAATATAACCGACCGGGTTTACTCGGTGATATTTCCTCTTTATTAGGCATGTTATCCATTAATATTATTATGATAAATGGTGTCGAAAGGTCACGTCGTGGATTGTTAATACTATGCAAAAATGATGAACATATCGAAAGATTAAGAACAATTTTAGATAAGGTTGATTCAGTTCGCATTACAAAATTACGTAAACCAAAATTAAGAGACAGATTGGCTGTTAGACATGGGAAATATATACATAGGGATACGGAAGACCGAAAGACAATCCACTTTGTCCGTGAGGAATTTGGACTTTTAGTTGATTTTATGGCGGAGCTCTTCAAAAGTGATGGTCATAAATTAATTGGTGTCAGGGGTATGCCCCGTGTCGGAAAAACAGAAGCCATCGTTGCTGGTAGTGTTAGTGCCAATAAAAAATGGTTATTTTTATCGAGTACATTATTAAAACAAACCGTTAGAAATCAGTTAATTGAAGGTGAATATGGGGAAGACTATATTTATATTATTGATGGGGTTGTTTCACAACAACGTGCTAATGAACAACATTGGCAGTTAATTCGTGAAATTATGCAAATCCCGACAGCAAAGGTTGTTGAACATCCGGACATCTTTATCCAATCAACCTCATACACAATGGATGATTTTGATTATATTATTGAAATTCGAAGAGATGAATCAGAAGAAATAACATATGAGCCAATCGAACAGCAATCCATGAGGGATAGAGGACTATCTATGTTTGATTTTTAAAAAGATATTTCTTCTTATACTGTTTTAATGACCAATACGGAATTTATTTGAAAATAATTATTGTAAACAATAAACTTTATTGCGGTTTTTACTCCATGCTTTTATTTATAAATTTTAATTCTCCCATAAAGTTAAGAATTTAATTATAAAAATGCCAATGTAAAGTGTAAAATTCGATTAATATATAAAATATAATTAGTGATGAATCGATAACGGCAATGGATTCACTATGGAAGGTGTTTGTGATGGGAATAGGTGATATTTTAAGAGAGACAAGAGAAGAGAGAGGCTACACCATTGAAGAAATACAGGAAATAACGAAAATTCAAAAACGATACTTAATGAAAATTGAACAAAATGATTATGCTTCTTTGCCCGGAAAATTTTATGCGCGGGCTTTTATTAAAGAATATGCAAATGTTTTAGGATTAAACGTTGATGTCATTTTAAAACAATTTGATCATGAAAATATCGAAACTAATAGAGATGAATCTGTTCGTTATACCCGGATTGAAAGAAGAAAAAAATCATCCAAAAGCTCATTTGTATTTTCAATTTTGCCTACCTTTATCGTCATATTATTAATCGTTGGTATTATTTTTGTTGCTATTACTTTGTATCAAAAAACATTAAATAATAACCCAGACCAAGGAAATGAACAAAATGGAGATGAAATTATTCGTAGTGTCGATGATCCTCCTAACAATAAAGCAAATGACGAGGAAGATAATGACAATCAAGATAATGATAGTGAAGAAGCACCCGAGCCGGAAGTTCAATCAGAATTTAAGGTCACTGAATTAGGTACTGGTGAAAAACCAACTTCAACCTTAGAGTTTCATCATACGGAAGATGAATTAATTGTCGAATTAGAGCCGTTAGGCAATGTGTATGTTGATGTTGGTGGGGATTTAAAGCAATATTACTTTATTGATACAATTGATACTGATCATGAAAATGTAGAAATTGATGTTTCGGAGGAAGAAAAAATATTTATTAACATTTATCGAGCCAAAAATTTAAAAGTAAGCATTAATGGTGTGGAATTAGAATATCCAGTAGATGAGGATATCGTCCATCAAAGATATTGGGTCGAGTTTGTAAAAGAATAAATAATAATGATATAGCCCTTCCAAATTGTTGGGAGGGCTTTAAATGTTGAAAGAAAGGTGAAGAAAATGAATATACCAAACAGAATAACGATATCACGTATTTTTTTAATTCCAATTTTTATCATTATTTTAACGATACCAGTTGACTGGGGACAAGTCGAATCAGGATCATTTCAAATACCTGTCACACATCTCATTGCTGGGATTATTTTTCTAGTCGCATCATTAACAGATTGGTTGGATGGCTATTATGCAAGAAAATATAATTTAATTACGAACATGGGAAAGTTTTTAGATCCATTAGCAGATAAACTACTTGTTTCAGCAGCATTTATTTTAACAGTGGAAATGGGGATGGCTCCTGCCTGGATTGTCATTGTTATTATCAGTCGGGAATTTGCTGTCACGGGACTACGGCTTGTAGCCTCGGGGGAAGGTATTGTCTTAGCAGCTAGTAGCATGGGAAAACTAAAAACAGTGTCACAAATATTAGCCATAGCCTTATTGCTTCTTCATAATTTCCCGTTTGTTTTTTTGAATATTCCATTTGATATGATCATGTTAAATATTGCCCTTATTTTAACAACATGGTCTGGAATCGATTATTTTATAAAAAATGCCCACGTGATGAGTGATTCGAAATGAATAACGTGTTAAAAACCGAAATTATCGCTGTCGGAACAGAATTATTGCTTGGACAAATTGCGAATACAAACGCCCAATGGATATCGGAAAAGTTAGCTAGTATTGGGGTCAATACATATTTTCACTCCGTTGTTGGTGATAATATGGAGCGATTAAAGGATGTTTTCGAAAAGGCTCATGGACGGGCAAATGTTATTATTGTTACGGGCGGACTTGGACCAACAGAGGATGATCTTTCTAGGGAAGCTTTTCATGAATTATCAGGGATACCCATTATTTCCGAGACAAATTCAATGGAAAAAATTGAGCAATTTTATAAAAAAATGAACCTTCATATGTCAGAAAACAACCGTCGTCAAGCCCGAGTCTTTGCTAAAAGTACTGTTCTTGATAATAAAACCGGAATGGCCCCTGGATGTTTGCTTGATTATGATGAAACGACATGGGTATTTTTACCGGGTGTTCCACGGGAAATGAAGCAAATATTCAGTGATGATGTCATGCCATTTTTAAAAAATCGTAATGGCCATATGCTTATTAAATCGACCGTGTTAAAATTTATCGGTATTGGTGAATCGGCGTTAGAAACCCGCCTACAATCGCTAATCCGTCAGCAAAATAATCCTACGATCGCCCCTTTGGCCCAAAAAGATGGAGTTACTGTCCGACTGACAGCCAAAACACCAACAGAGGATGAGGCACTTAAATTACTTGAAAAAGCTAAAGCGTCTGTCTTATCTGAAGTAGGGGAATTTTATTATGGTGAAAATGAAGAAACGATTGAAGAAAAAATTGCTTCATTATTTATTGAATCGAAAAAAACAATTGCAGCAGCGGAAAGTCTTACGGGTGGGGGATTTGCTAATAAACTCGTTTCCGTCAATGGTGCTTCAAATTTTGTGAAAGGAAGTATTGTGTGCTATGATACATCGGTGAAAATCGACGTGCTTGGTGTTTACCAATCGACGATTAAAAAGTTTGGTACCGTGAGCGAACAATGTGCAGCGGAAATGGCAGAACGAGTGAGCAAGCGATTAAACGCGGATATTGGAATTAGCTTTACCGGTGTTGCTGGCCCAAATGAAATAGAAGGAAAGGAAGTAGGTACTGTTTATATCGGATTTTATGATAAAGATGGGGTTAATTTTGTAGAAAAATGTACCTTTCAAGGCGGTCGTAACTATAATCGATATCGGGCAATTTTAAAAGGTTGTGAAATTTTGTTAAAATACTTAAAATAACATTTTATCTATGTGGACATCGTTTAATATGGTTTTTTAGTGATATTTAGTAGTGTCAAAATTGAATTTTCAGCTAAAAAAGTACCCAAAATCGACAGAACATCTATTCGTATAATGTTTGTATTAATAATGGAAACAAGGTATGATATATATAGTTTACAAATAGGAGGTATATATATTGAGTGATAAACAAAGAGCATTAGATGAAGCAATGAAAAAAATTGAGAAACAATTTGGCAAAGGCTCTATTATGAAACTAGGAGAAGATTCTAATAGAAAAATAGATACGATACCAAGTGGATCATTGGCACTAGATATAGCCTTAGGAATTGGTGGCTATCCGAAAGGACGTGTCATTGAAATTTATGGCCCAGAATCATCCGGTAAAACAACCGTTGCGTTGCATGCCATCGCAGAAGCACAAAAATTGGGGGGGCAAGTGGCATTTATCGATGCGGAACATGCCTTAGACCCAAACTATGCAAGGGCACTCGGAGTTAACATTGAGGAACTATTGTTATCACAACCGGATACAGGCGAACAAGGATTAGAAATTGCTGAAGCCCTTGTACGAAGTGGGGCAATTGATATCGTTGTTGTTGACTCTGTCGCAGCATTAGTACCAAGTGCTGAAATTGAAGGAGAGATGGGAGACGCTCATGTCGGTCTTCAAGCACGTCTTATGTCCCAAGCATTGAGAAAGCTATCTGGGGCCATTAATAAATCAAATACGATAGCAATTTTCATTAACCAGATTCGTGAAAAAGTCGGTGTTATGTTCGGTAATCCTGAAACAACCCCAGGTGGTCGGGCATTGAAGTTTTACTCCTCTGTGAGACTTGAAGTCCGTCGGGCCGAAACATTAAAGCAAGGAACAGATATGATTGGAAATAAAACACGGATTAAAGTGGTAAAAAATAAAGTAGCTCCACCTTTTAAACAAGCAATGGTGGATATTATGTATGGAGAAGGAATTTCGAAAGAAGGGGAAATTCTCGATATTGCATCTGAATTAGATATTATCGAAAAAAGTGGTGCATGGTATTCTTATCAAGGAGAACGACTCGGGCAGGGTAGGGAAAATGCGAAGGACTTTTTAATTGAACATACAGATATTTATGATGAAATTAACCGAGCAGTTCGTGATCATTATGAATTAGATGAAACAGCTGATGCAACATCTGAAAATGAAGAAGTAGTAGTAAAAGAATAGTATTAATAACTTAACAGGGTTTGAATTGACTCTAAAGGTTTGATTAATTTAACTATATAATTGGCTAGTGTATATCCAGTAAATTATTGGGTTCATACTAGCCAATTTCTAATTCTAAGTGATTTTTATAAAAAACGATAGAGAATAAAAATAGATTCCTATAATTTGTAATGCTTTTCATTGACATCAATTATTGTTACAATTACAATTAAGTTGTATAATATTATCATTTTAAAATATATGACGATCATTACGATTGAAATTGTTTGTGCCGACAATAAAGAATTATACAATTTAATAGCAATAGGAGGTGAAAAAACATGGACAATCCTATTATCATCTCCATTTTGCTTGCTTTAGTCCTAATCGTCGGTATTGTTGTTGGTTATTTGATTCGTAAATCAATAGCAGAAGCTAAAATTTCTAGTGCAGAAAATCTTGCTAAACAAATTGTCGATGAAGCACATCGAAATGCTGATTCTGCGAAAAAAGAGGCACTCCTTGAAGCGAAAGAAGAAAGTCATGTATTCCGTCAACAAGCGGAGGAAGAGTTACGTGGACGTCGTGTAGAAATTCAGAAACAAGAAGATCGACTAATGCAGAAGGAAGAGATGCTGGACAGAAAAAGTGATATGTTTGATAAGCGTGAGCTCACATTAGAGAAACGTGAAGAATCACTAACAGAAAAACAACAACAAATTGAAGAAATGGAAGGCAAAGTGGAAACAATGCTAGCCGAGCAACAAAAAGAGCTTGAACGCATTTCCGGATATACTACTGAAGAGGCAAAGAGGGTTATTTTAACACGGATAGAAAAAGAATTGACTCACGAAACAGCAGTGATGATTAAAGAAGCTGAAAATCATTACAAAGAAGAAGCTGATAAAAAGGCAAAAAATATTTTATCAATTGCTTTGCAACGTTGTGCAGCTGATCACGTAGCTGAAACGACAGTATCCGTTATTAATTTACCTAACGATGAGATGAAGGGCCGTATTATTGGACGTGAAGGCCGTAATATCCGTACACTTGAGACGTTAACTGGTATCGATTTAATTATCGATGATACACCTGAGGCAGTCGTATTATCTGGTTTTGATCCAATTAGACGAGAAATCGCTCGCCTTGCTTTAGAAAGATTAGTGCAGGATGGAAGAATCCATCCGGCTCGAATTGAAGAAATGGTTAATAAGGCAAGACGGGATATTGATGAACATATTCGTGAAATTGGTGAAGAAACGACCTTTGAAATTGGCATACATGGGTTACATCCAGATTTAATTAAAATTTTAGGCCGCCTAAAATATCGTACAAGCTATGGTCAAAATGTGTTGAAGCACTCTGTAGAAGTTGCTCAATTAGCAGGATTACTCGCTGCTGAATTAGGAGAAGACGAAACATTAGCGAGACGAGCCGGATTACTTCATGATATTGGTAAAGCAATCGACCATGAAGTTGAAGGTAGCCATGTTGAAGTTGGTAAAGAATTAGCAACAAAATACAAAGAGCACGAAACAGTGATTAATGCAATAGCTTCCCATCACGGTGATGAAGAAGCAACATCAGTTATTTCTGTTATTGTAGCAGCTGCTGATGCTTTATCTGCAGCAAGACCAGGTTCTAGAAGTGAAACTCTCGAGAACTACATTAAACGACTTGAAAAATTAGAGTCCATTTGTGATTCTTTTGATGGCGTCGAAAAATCATACGCAATCCAAGCTGGTAGGGAAATTCGTATTATAGTAAAACCAGAAGAAGTGGATGACGCAGCTTCGATTCATGTTGCTCGGGATATTCGAAAACAAGTAGAAAGTGAATTAGAATATCCAGGTCATATTAAAATTACTGTGATACGTGAAACAAGAGCAGTTGAATATGCAAAATAAATGGAAGAAGTGGTATAAAATAATACCACTTCTTTTTTTCAAAAACAGATGGTATGTATTGATAGAATTGATAAGTTGGAAAATATCTATTGAAAATGATAGATGATAATAGGGGCTCATTGAATGCAAAAAAAGCCTAGAAATACAAAATCGTCTTGATTGAAAATTTACTATACAAAATGATCTCCCACTGGTGACTGCTAAAATAATGATGAATTAAAATAAGACAGATACTGTAAATTTTTTAAAATGATTATTCATCAATTAACTGATTATTCAAATAATCCAACAAAAAAATTAAATGTTCTGTTAAGACAAATTTTATTAAAAGGATTGACATGGAAGATGAAAATATTATTTATTGGTGATGTCGTAGGTTCCCCTGGTAGGGATATGTTAACAAGTTACTTACCTAAATTAAAGGATAAATACCGTCCACAAGTGACGATTGTCAATGGGGAAAATGCCGCAGCCGGAAAAGGAATAACTGAGAAAATTTATAAACAATTCATGCAATTAGGTGTCCAGGTCGTGACAATGGGCAACCATACATGGAATAAAAAGGAGATAATGGATTTTATTGATAATACTGATCATTTAATACGTCCGGCAAATTTTCCGGAAAATAACCCGGGGAAAGGAATTGCATATTTAAAGGTAAACAATTTAAAGGTCGCCGTCATTAATTTACAAGGGAGGGTATTTCTTGATCCCCACGACAATCCTTTTACAAAGGCTGATCAATTGATTAAAGAAGCAAAAAAGGAAACGAACATTATTTTTATTGACTTTCACGCCGAGGCGACGAGTGAAAAGCAAGCATTTGCATGGTATGTTGATGGTAGGGTTAGTGCCGTTGTTGGTACCCACACCCATACACAAACCGCTGACGAGCGAATATTACCTAATGGTACAGCATATATTACTGATGCTGGGATGACAGGACCGTATGATAGCATTTTAGGAGTTGAGAAGGAAAGTATCATTGAACGATTTTTATCAAATATGCCAGTCCGTTTTAACGTAGACAAATCTGGTCGAAATCAATTAAATGGTTGCCTCATCACAATCGATCCTAAAAATGGAAAGGCAACAGAAATAAAAAGAATCCTAATTAATGACGATTATCCTTTTTTTGGTTGATGACTTGTAATTTATGGATAAACGTGCATAATTAAGTAATAAGGTATCATTTGTTAGAATATAGTAGCTATAAATGTATTTAGTTAATAGGGAGGTACTTAGTAATGGACGTTTTAAAAGTTTCCGCAAAATCAAATCCGAATTCTGTAGCAGGTGCTTTAGCAAACGTGCTAAGAGAAAATGGTTCCGCCGAATTACAAGCAATAGGGGCCGGGGCATTGAATCAAGCCATAAAAGCGGTTGCAATTGCTCGTGGCTTTGTCGCACCAAGTGGAGTCGATCTAATTTGTATTCCAGCATTTACTGATATCTTAATTGATCAAGAAGAGCGTACAGCAATAAAGCTCATCGTTGAGCCGAGATAATCCTGTCATCATACATTATTCATATTTATAGCTACTAATATAGCTTAATCATCGTGAAAAGTATATTGAAATTAATCGTCATTAGCCCTAGTTTGTGCAAGGGCTAATTTCACTTTATAGACGAAACTTTTGGAGAATAAATGGGGTTGATGGTAGCAACGCTCATAAACCGTGGTTGCCGCTCATAAACCGAATTGGCCGCTCATAAACCGAAGTGACCGCTCATAAACCCAAGTGGCCGCTCATAAACCGAACTGACCACTCATAAACCGTGGTTGCCGCTCATAAACCGAAGTGACCGCTCATAAACCGAATTGTCCGCTCATAAACCGTGGTTGCCGCTCATAAACCGAATTGGCCACTCATAAACCGTGGTTGCCGCTCATAAACCGAAGTGACCGCTCATAAACCGAGGTTGCCGCTCATAAACTGAACTGACTGCTCATAAACCGAACTGAACGCTCATAAACCGTGGTTGCCGCTCATAAACCGAAGTGACCGCTCATAAATTGAAGTGGCCGCTCATAAACCGAAGTGACCGCTCATAAACTGAACTGACCGCTCATAAACTGAATTGACCGCTCATAAACTGAACTGACCGCTCATAAACCGAATTGACCGCTCATAAACTGAACTGACCGCTCATAAACCGAACTGACCGCTCATAAACCGTGGTTGCCGCTCATAAACCGTGGTTGCCGCTCATAAACCGAACTGACCGCTCATAAATTGAAGTGGCCGCTCATAAACCGAAGTGACCGCTCATAAATTGAAGTGGCCGCTCATAAACCGAAGTGACTGATGTTAGCATAAAAAGTGGACACACCCTAAGAGCTATGATTTAATGAAAATCAATTAGAAGGGGTGTGCTCATTTTGAAAGATGAGAGAAAGACTTATAGTGTTGAATTTAAAGAGTATGTATCGAAAATGGTGGTGCTTGATGGACATAAAATAATTAATGTTGCAAATGAGTTAAAAATACCATACGGTACATTAAGAAGATGGGTTTCAGCTTATAAAAAACGTCAACAAGATGCAGAGAAAAAGGCACAAAATCAACTGTTAACAGCAACAGAATATAAAGAGTTATATGAAAAAGAACGGAAGAAGAATCTTGAATTTCAGGAAGAGAATGAAATATTAAAAAAAGCCATGCACATCTTCACGCAAAAAAGGGAATAAAATTTGCGTTTATTTATGAACATCGAAAGGAACACACCATTTTGAAGATGTGCGAAGTACTTGGTGTATCAACGAGTGGCTACTATGAATATGTGAAAAGATTGGATCGAGAAGAAACGGAACGTGAGGCATTTAACCGTAATTTAGACGAACGAATCATCTTTCACTTTTATGATAGTTATGGCACCTATGGTAGCCCACGTATCCATAAAGCATTAGAAAAGTTGGATGGCATTCATGTTTCAGCAAGAAAAGTAGCTAGCCGAATGAGAGAGATGAACCTTTATGCAACCCAGCCAAAATCATATCGTAATACTACAGATTCTAATCACACAAATCATATTTATCCTAATGAATTAAACCAGGAATTTAAAGTTGAAGCCCCGAATAAGGCGTGGGTAACTGATATCACATATATTTATACTGGGGAAGGGTTTCTGTATTTAAATCCGATCATGGACCTTTATTCACGACGAATCATTAGCTATCGAATTGATGACCATATGAGAAAAGAGTTATGTATCAACACTTTAAAAGAAGCAATCGCTTTAAGGCAGCCAACAGATGAATTAATACACCACTCTGATCGAGGAGTGCAATACACATCGAAAGCATACGTAGGGTTTACTGAACATCCCAAATTGTTTAACTGAAGTTCCAATCAATTTAATG
>DAMCTP010000032.1:0-35629 GCA_032113595.1 Pseudogracilibacillus sp. | reverse complement strand
AAATAAAAACCCTTTTTCAATTGTGATTCCACCACCTAATGTAACAGGAAGGTTACATTTAGGGCATGCATGGGATACGACAATGCAGGATACGATGTCGCGGATGAAACGAATGCAAGGGTTTGATGTTTTATGGTTACCTGGAATGGATCATGCGGGTATTGCTACACAGGCAAAGGTTGAGTCAAAACTAAAAGAACAAGGGCAGTCCCGTTATGATTTAGGTAGAGAAAAGTTTATTGAAACGGTGTGGGATTGGAAAGAGGAATATGCTGATGTAATTCGTGAGCAGTGGGGGAAACTTGGTCTAAGTGTTGATTACACAAGGGAACGGTTTACTTTAGATGAAGGATTGTCCAACGCTGTTCAGCAAGTTTTTATTAAACTTTATGAAAAAGGGCTGATTTATCGTGGGGAATTTATTATTAATTGGGATCCACAAACGAAAACAGCGCTATCAGACATAGAAGTTATATATGAAGAAGTTGCTGGAAAATTTTATCATATGCGCTATCCGATAAAGGATAGTGATGAGTATATTGAAATAGCAACAACCCGACCTGAGACGATGTTAGGGGATACTGCTGTTGCGGTTCATCCCAATGATGACCGTTATCAACATTTAATAGGAAAAAAAGTAATCCTTCCGATTGTTGGAAGGGAAATAGAAATTGTTGCTGATGATTATGTTGACATGGAATTTGGTTCTGGAGCTGTTAAAATCACACCTGCTCATGATCCAAATGATTTTGACATAGGGAATCGTCACAATCTCGAAAGGGTCCTTGTCATGCATGAGGACGGAACGATGAATGAAAATGCTGGAAAATATGAAGGTATGGATCGATTCGAATGCCGAAAAGCAATTGTGGAGGATTTACAAGCTGATGGGACTTTATTTAAGTTAGAAGATCACGTTCACCAAGTTGGTCATTCCGAACGGAGTGGCGCTGTCGTTGAACCATATTTATCGACTCAATGGTTTGTAAAAATGCAACCATTAGCTGATAAAGTGATTGGGTTACAAAAAACAGATAAAAAAGTAAATTTTGTGCCACCACGTTTTGAACAAACATATTTACATTGGATGGAAAATATCCGTGATTGGTGTATCTCAAGACAGCTTTGGTGGGGACACCGAATTCCTGCTTGGTATCATAAAGAAACGAAAGAAATGTATGTTGGAACAGAACCTCCAAAGGACATTGAAAATTGGGAACAAGATACAGATGTATTAGATACGTGGTTTTCATCTGCATTATGGCCGTTTTCAACAATGGGTTGGCCGGATAAAAAAAGTGAAGATTTGAAACGTTATTTTCCAACAAATGTGCTTGTGACAGGTTATGATATTATTTTCTTTTGGGTGGCACGGATGATTTTTCAATCCCTTGAGTTTACCGGTGAAAGACCATTTAAAGATGTGCTCATCCACGGATTAATTCGCGATGCCGAAGGGCGGAAAATGAGTAAATCATTAGGTAATGGTGTTGACCCAATGGACGTTATTGAAAAATATGGTGCTGATGCATTACGATATTTTCTTTTAACGGGATCTACTCCCGGACAAGACCTACGTTTTTATTGGGAAAAAGTTGAATCAACATGGAATTTTGCGAATAAAATTTGGAATGCATCACGTTTTGCTTTAATGAATATGGAAGGGTTAACTCATGAACAAATTGATATCACAAAAAATTTGTCGCTTCCAGATCAATGGATTTTAACTCGTCTTAATGAAACGATTGACGATGTGACGAAAAATACCGATAAATATGAATTTGGTGAAGCAGGTCGTCGTCTCTATCATTTTATTTGGGATGATTTTTGTGATTGGTATATCGAAATGGCAAAAATCTCCTTATATGGCGAAGATGAACAACGAAAACATACGACCAGGTCTGTGTTGGCACATGTACTAGATCAAACCTTAAGAATGCTGCACCCATATATGCCTTTTATTACGGAGGAAATTTGGCAGAAGTTGCCACATGAAGGTGAATCAATTACTGTTGTTGCTTGGCCGAAACGTAATGATGACCTCACAAATAGGGTGGCAATGACCCAAATGGAACATGTGATGGAGGCCATTAAGGCTGTGAGAAACATTCGGGCCGAGGTCGACACTCCGCCATCTAAATCAATAGTGATGTATATAAATGTTGCAAATGATGAGAAAAAGCAAGAATTTGAAATGAATCGGGTTTATTTAGAACGATTTTGTCATACGAGTGAGTTAATTATTAGTGAAGATGTGAATATTCCTGAAGAAACGATGTCAGCAGTCATTTCTGAAGCGGAAATCTTCTTGCCTTTAGAGGGTTTGATCGATGTTGAAAAAGAAATCATTCGCTTGGAAAGAGAATTACAAAAATGGACGAAAGAGGTAGAATTCGTTCAAAAAAAGTTAAACAATCAGGGATTTGTAAGCAAGGCTCCAGCAAATATCGTTGAACAAGAAAAACAAAAAGAGGCTGACTACTTAGATAAGCAGCAAAAGGTAAAAGAACGATTAAAACAATTGAAAAGTTAATTATGAACGCCATCCTTCAATTAAAGGGATGGCGTAACATTTAATTTAGAAACTTTTTATCTTCATTATTTCCTTTTCAATATGAGCAATGATATATTTAGCGGCATTAATTTTTGTACAATCAAATAAGTTTCGGATATGTGCATTGGAATTCACTTCACAAATTACCCTCGTATCATTTGGCCCGAACAATAAATCTACACCGGAAAAATCCGCCCCGACTGCCCTATTAGCTTCAATGGCTAGTTCTTTTTCTTTTGTTGAAGGTTCATATGATACCATTGTTCCCCCGGCGGTCACATTTGCACGGAAATCATTGTTAGCCTTACGTTTGATGGCTGCAACCACCTTTTCTCCAACAACCTGAAGGCGTACATCTACTCCGGCACTAGCCGCAATAAACTGTTGGAACATGAATGGTTCTGAAATGTTTTTCAATATGTTTATCAATACCTCCCTTGAGTGAATTAAATGAACTTGTTCCCCGAACGAACCGAAGTTTTCTTTTACAATATAAGGTAATCCTAATTTTTCCTCTACCACGGATAAAAACTGATCTGATAATTTTTCATTTTGTTGAAAAGTTTTTGGGGCAACGATTGTTTTAGGTATTGGTAAATTTTCTTGTGCTAATCGTTCATAGGTTTTGATTTTATCATCACAAATTTCAATTGTCGATGCACTATTGAAAAGTCTAACCCCTAATTTTTCCAAATAACGGGCTAAGTAAATATCTTTATCTGTAAAAAGAACATAATCTGGCACTTTACGGAAATTAGTAGATTGAATGATAGGGAAAATTTCATCATTTTTTATTAATTTAGTAAGATGCCCCCGTTCCTCTGCTGCTTCTTTTAGCATCATGGCATAATCAATAAATTTATTTCCGGGTAAAAAACCGTTGTATATGATCCAACCTGTTAGAGTCACTACTAACATCCTTTCTGTCACAAGGGTTATATTCTTATGTTACACTAATACTACCATCATTTAAATTGAAAACTTGAAAATTACAATTGTTAGTGGGGCTAGTCAAATGATTGAAAAATATCAGCAAGCAGAGCAATTGATCAAAGACAGGAATAAACTAGGCATAAAGTTGGGAGTAGAGCGGGTACAAACACTTTTGAAAAGTGTTGGGAATCCCCAAAATAAAATAAATGCCATCCATGTAGCTGGCACAAATGGTAAAGGGTCAACTATTTTTATGTTAGAAAAAGCACTAATAGATTCTGGTTATTCTGTTGGGGTCTTTTCATCTCCAAGTTTTACGGGAATACGTGGACATATAACAATAAATCAACAGGAAATTTGTGAAGACAAATTTGTGAAATTATTAAATGAACTTCTACCTTATATCGAAATACTTGATAATAAAAATAATCATCCAACTTCATTTGAAATCATAACGGTTATTTCATTGATGTTTTTTCACCGTCATGCCCAATTTTCCCTAATTGAAACTGGTATGGGTGGAAGAGATGATACAACTAATGTAGTAAATCCACTTTTATCAATCATTACAAATGTGGCAATGGACCATACGCAATTTTTAGGAAATACATATGAAGAAATTACGCTTCATAAAGCAGGAATTATTAAAAAAAATCGACCCGTCGTTATCGGAGAAGTAAATAATGAGAGTGAACATGTCATTTTCACCAAGGCTAAATTTGAAAACGCCCCTATGTTTCAACTGGGTAAAAATTATACATTAACTAAAACTGAAAAAGGATATAAATGGGTACATAAATTGGAAAAATTCACTCTTTCTATCAACCATTTACCGAACTATCAATTGAATAATATCGCTAACGTAATCATGGCATTAACCTATATTGAATCATTGGGGTTCCCTATTGACAAGCACTATTTTCTAAAAAATTTATCATCGATAAATTTACCTGGGAGATTTGAATTAATTTCAGATTATCCGGCAATTTTATTAGATAGCGCTCATAATGTTAAAGCAATGAGGGCTTTAATCGATTCAATTGATCATAAGTTTCCGTCTAAAACGGTTCACATACTTTTTTCAGCATTTAAAGATAAAGATGTGATGAAAATGATAGAAGTGTTACTAGCAAAATATAAACATATTTCATTAACGACATTCTCACATGAGCGAGCATTGTCAAAGGATGAGATACAAAACATGTCTTCCGATAATATTAGTATCATTGAGGACTGGCATGGGGAAGTAAAAGAAATACTTAAACAAAAATCAAATGATCAATTATTCGTTATTACAGGGTCATTACACTTTATCGTGGCAGTTCGTCACCATATTATAAAAAGTTTTTAATTCTGTATAAAATAACAAATTATATCCAAAAGGCTCTATTAAAATTCAAAATTGCCCTGTTAAAAATGATTTTTTACATTATTTTTATTATGTTAAAAGTCATTTTTTTCGTTTCGCATTCTTTTAAATTACCCCTTATAATAAAAGAAAAATGAAGGAGGAAGTAAATGAGTAGTCGTAACGTAATGTTAAAAAATGTTCCCGTGGAAGAGAGGCCAAGAGAGAGGCTAATTAAATACGGGAAAAGTCATTTGTCGAATCAAGAATTGTTGGCATTATTACTTGGAAGTGGTACAAGGGCAGAGTCAGTTATGAATGTATCTAATCGGGTACTAATGCATTTTGAAGGCTTGAAATTGTTAAGTGATGCAACGATTGAGGAATTGACTTCCATTAAA
Organism: Pseudogracilibacillus sp.; assembly: GCA_032113595.1. Taxonomy (GTDB): domain Bacteria; phylum Bacillota; class Bacilli; order Bacillales; family Amphibacillaceae; genus Pseudogracilibacillus. The sequence goes on along the minus strand of DAMCTP010000032.1, from coordinate 30,393 downwards.
GGAATTGGTAATGCAAAAGCTGTTACAGTACTAGCTGCAATAGAATTGGGGAAAAGAATCCATCAATATAAGCCCAATGAAAAATATGTGATTAAATCCCCAGAAGATGGAGCTGATTATGTGATGGAGGAAATGCGCCGTTTAAAACAAGAACATCTCGTCGCTTTATTCCTGAATACGAAAAACCAAATTATTCACCGGCAAACAATTTTTATCGGTTCATTAAATTCAAGTATCGTTCATCCTCGTGAAATATTCCGCGAAGCAGTAAAACGATCAGCTGCCTCAATAATTTGTGCCCACAATCATCCCTCAGGTGTGCGCCTGCAAGGTGCGTAAATTTAGTGATTTCAGTTGAAATCTAGAACTTCTTACAATGTTCTATGGTTAGCATCTTACCTTGAGAGGAAACTCATAGAGGGAACATAGCATGATGTGAAAAGGAGAAAAGACAGGCAAGCTATTTATGCCTGAGTCAGTTCTTCAGACCAAGTGATGTATGGTAAAAGCTAAACTGCTTGAATCCTAGACGAATGAGCGATGGGTGCGCCGTTACCTACAATAGCTAACAGGTAATGAGGATAAAATGGGAGACGCATCGCCAGAACGTCTGTTGGAAATCACCGCTTTCCTATCCATAGTAAGATTTATCCTTCAATCTTCCACTAGAAGAAACCGTCGAAAGGGATACCTAACCATCACATTTCTAAATTTATGTCATAATGCAGGGATTATCTAAGTGCAAGTGCCTTATGGCTATTAGACAAAGGTCTATGAAAATTGCATATGGTAACGGAGTTTTTATAGTACCCAACGTTTGCTTGTAATGAGTTTAGCATGGGGAAGAAAAACAGGTTGATGTTAACGTCAACAAGAAAGGAGTCATGAATATGGCAACTAATCCATTTCGACAGTTGGACGTTATAAGGAATGTCTCTTTACATGATCGTAAGGTAACAGATTGTTATCGTCTAATGTATAACAAAGAGTTATGGATAAAGGCATACGCAAAATTATATCCGAATGCAGGAAATCTCACGAAGGGAACTACTGAAGAAACAATTGATGGATTCAGTCTAGAAAAAATCGATGAAATCATCGAGCAATTAAAAGATGGTACATTTCGGTTCTCACCAGTAAGAAGGGTTTATATTCCAAAATCTAATGGCAAAAAACGACCATTAGGGGTGCCAAACTTTCGAGATAAACTTGTCCAAGAAGTGATGAGAATGATTGTGGTTAATATCTACGACCCTGTCTTCTCAAGTAACTCACATGGGTTTAGAGAAGGTAGAAGTTGTCACACAGCTCTTTCTCAAATCAAAAACACGTGGAAAGGACTTACTTGGTGCATTGAAGGCGATATCAAGGGTTTCTTTGATAACATCAATCACCAAATCCTCATAAAGATAATATCTAAGAAAATTGAGGATAGAAGGTTTCTACTTCTCCTACACAACGCACTTACATGCGGTGCAATGGAAAATTGGCAGTACAACAATACGTACAGTGGTACGCCACAGGGAGGAATTGTTTCTCCGTTACTGGCGAACATCTACCTTCATGAGCTTGACTTGTTCATGGAAGAACAAATCAAGAAATTCGATAAAGGAAAAGTCCGTGTAAGAAGTAAAAAAACAAGAGATATTAGATCAAAAATTGACTCTACTAAAAGAAAAATCAACAGACTAGACGATAAATACGGACACAAATTTTGGGAGAGACGATCAGGACTAATAGAACTGATACGCGACCTAAAAAAGAAAGGTTTAACCGTCCCATCAACAGATCCAATGGATGAAAATTATCGAAGAATGAAGTACGTTCGCTATGCTGATGATTTCGTTATTGGAATTGCAGGGAATAAAGAACACGCAATGAAGATAAAAGAGTTAGCAGGAAAATTTCTCGAAAATGAATTGGCATTGGAATTAAGCGAAGAAAAGACACTTGTTACACATCTAGAGAATCCAGTTCCATTTTTAGGGTATGAATTCCGAACGTGGCAAGAAGTGAAGGTTAAACGAGTGAAATATAAGAATTACGGACAGCCACTGAAGAAAAGAACCTTATCGGGTGCGATTAAACTAGAAATCCCTTCAAAGAAAATAAAAGATTTCGCATTGAAAAATAACTATGGAAATTTAGACGATTTCAAAATAACGCATAGAACAAAGCTCATTAACAACTCGGAGCTAGAAATTTTAATGACTTACAATGCGGAACTACGTGGCATCGCCAACTATTACAAGCTAGCAAATAACTATCACCACTTAGATAGATTATTCTACCTAGCAGAGAGTAGCTTTATCAAGACGATGGCTAATAAACGACGAAGCACCTCGGCAAAAGTAGCAAATAGTATGAGAAAACATAAACAAGGTGTGTTAAGCCTTGTACGCTACGATAAAAAGGGCAATGAAATTTTACATCAATTCGTAAGGTTGAAGGATATGCCAAAGTCTAAAGGTGCAATTAAAACAGACTCGACTGAATCAGATGCTTTCCCGAATACGTTCAAATATTCGAGCAGAACAGAGTTTGAAAAACGATTATTAGCAAACCAATGTGAAGCTTGTGGGACAACTGAAGGTCAAATGGAAGTTCATCATATAAGAAAGCTAAAAGACTTGAAGAAAAAGAAAAACCTCAAGTATTTAGAACGAATTATGATTGAACGAAACCGAAAAACCTTAGTTCTATGTTACGACTGTCACCATAAACACCATGAAAAACAAGTTCCGATTAATCAACTGGAGAGCCGTATACACTGAAAGGTGTATGTACGGTTCGGTGGGGGGAATTGTGAAACCTATTATGAAAATATAATAAGGCGCATGATTCCTACCCAACGATCCAACTCCATCGCAAGAGGATATTCATGTGACGAGAAGATTAGTCGAAGCAGGGAAAATAATGGGAATAGAAATGTTAGATCATATCGTCATCGGTAACAACCGATTTATTTCACTAAAAGAGAAGGGATATTTATAATTAAAGGTGTGATTTAATGCAGAAAATGGCGTATAATAACAATGAGGTGATAAAGTTGTCAAAAACTTTCCCGGTTATTTACGAGATTGATGAAGATGGTTATTTTGTAGTAACATGTTCAGTATTTAAAGGATGTTACCCACATGGTGAAACTATTGAGGAAGCTAAAGAAATATTAAAGAAGCAATTGAGTTATTCCTAGACGAATCAAATGATAATGAACTACCTAACCACACATTATTATGAAGTCAGGTAGATATATCTTCACTAATTAAGATGCTAATTTATCAGTTGATCAATATATTAAATTAGTAAAAAACAAAAGTAAGTCTATAAATTGCCAACAGTTATTCCTTTAATTAAGAATGATTGTTGGTTTTTAAAATTGTTTAAAATAAGGTTGAAAAAGGTGAATAACAATTGACATATTAAACATAAAGGAGTTCTATACAATTTGTAGAATGCCTTTTTATTTAATGTAAGGTAATTTTTTTAAAAAAAGTGTAATGATTTACTAAAACTCCGGTGTATATGAATGAATGATACAATACAAACATGATGTAGTGGGGGTGTTGAAAATAGAGGATGAAAAAATCGTAGAATTATTTTGGCAACGATCAGAGGAGGCAATAAGTATAGTTCGAGTGAAGTATGCAAGGTACTGTTACGCTATAGCATTTCGTATTTTGCACAGTAGCGAGAATGCGGAAGAATGTGTGAATGATACACTATTGCGGGTATGGGATGCAATTCCGCCGGCTCGACCGAACATGCTAAGCATCTTTTTAGGTAAAATTACACGGAATTTATCTTTAAATTATTTGGAAAAAAATAATGCGCAAAAACGTGGAGGCGGAATCGCGGAACATCTTTTGTCTGAACTGGAAGAGTGTATTCCTTCGAGTAATAATAGTCCAGAAGATTTGTTCGATGAACAGTATGCACTTGATGTGATCAATCGTTTTTTGCAAGAAACAAGTACAAGCAAACGTAAAGTGTTCGTTCGTCGTTATTGGTATGGCAGCAGTATAAAAGAAATTGGGAAGGATATCGGTTTTTCAGAAAGTAAAGTAAGTACGATTCTTTTTAGAATGCGAAAGAATTTAAAAAGTGTACTGGAAAAGGAGGGGATTTCACTATGAAGAGTAAAAAATTGCTGGATTTAATTGGCAATATCGATGATCAACACATTATTGAAGCAGAACCATCAGCAGTGGGAACGCCTAAACTGAAAAAAAGTATCATGCTCATTGCTACCATGCCAATCGTAGCAATACTAACAATTGTACTTATTATCACAATGCCATTTTTCACCAACGGAAATGAATTGACACTCGAACAATCACACGACGTTACTGTAAAAGAAATAAATGATCCACCGAATATTTCAACAAGTGCAGATCTTGAATGGCTATCAGAAGAAGAACTATTTAGTAAATATCAACATGGTTTTACGATGGTTGCCTTTGAAGGAACGGTAGATCAAATTCAAAACATTGTCATTGATTTTGGAGAAACAAAAGATTATCGAGCGATTGCATCCATCAACGTTTCAAATGTATTAAGTGGTGAAATAATCGAAGGAGAGATGGTTGACATTTTATTGCCTAATCCGATTAATACGGATGTGAGTAAAAGTGAAACGACCTATTCATCACAAATAAGACAAGGACAAAAAGGTATTTTTATGCCAATTGAGTATAATGAACGTGCCATATATGAAACTGGAGGCAGTAAGTTAGTTTTGCAGGAACTGGCTCCTTTTGGACTCATGGATGGTGAGCGTTGGATTTTTTTACAAACAACCGACGGGTTAATTTATAATGAGGCAGCATATCCCTCCTTAGCTTCGGCACAGAACTTGGAGGAAATGAAAGAAATAATTAAAGGGAAATTAAATTAATAGTCGAAAAACACCATTTGCAGATGCATTTGTGAGGTATGAGTAAATGAAAATAAGCTGGGGGCGATGACATTCCCCAGTTGTAACTTTAATGATTATTTCACAACCGCATCCGATTGCAATATAGTTTAAAACTTAGTTTATGTCGTTTTCAAGTGAAACAAACTATATTAATTGGGGAACGTCATTCTTCTTTCAGGTCAACATCCCATGGTAGGTTAGTTATCTAATAAAAAGGGTAAATGAATTGTGACAGTTGTTCCTTTTTTATCTTCACTGGAAATAGTCAAGGTGCCATCGTGAAGTCGTACAATTTCTTTGACAATGGATAAACCTAATCCAGTTCCACCAGTCGTTCGATTTCTAGCTTTATCTGTGCGATAAAAACGTTCACCTATCCTTTGAATATCATCTTTATTAATAATTATTCCGTCATTATTAATTGTAAAGACTGCAAATTTATCTTGTGTTTTAAGTTTTATAAAAATGGTTCCACTCGTGAAGGAATATTTAATTGCATTGTCAATCGTATTATAAAATACCTGATGAATCCGTTGAGTATCACCCAGAATAATAATGTCCTCATCAACATCCATCGACATTTGTAAATTTTTTTCCTCAAGATGTGGATAAAACAATTCCATAACATCATGCAATAGTTGTGCTAGAGCAATTGGCTGTTTATTTATTGTATACAAGTCTTGTTGTAAATGGTTTAAATCCGTAAGATCATTGATTAGTTTGTTTAATCGTTCCGTTTCACTTTCAATTATTTTAAAATAATATTCTGCTTCTTCTGGGGAATCGTAGACCTTCCTTTTGAGTGCCTCAGTATAACCGCTAATATAAGTGATCGGTGTTCGTAATTCATGAACAATACTTGATGTAAATTCTTTTTTACGCAAATCCTGTTCCACCAATGATACATTCATTTGATTAAAGGCTTCTGATACTTGTCCTATTTCATCGTTCTGTTTAATTTCCAATTGTTCTGAATAATTACCTTTCGATACTTCTGAAGCCAACCTTTGTAAATTTTTAAGCGGGGTAAACATTGAGTGCCATACATGATTGACAATAAGAAACATCGTTAGGAAAAATATAGCAAAAATACTTAATAGCATAGGAGTTAAATTTTGAAAAATGATCTGTACTGTTGCAAAGGGAACATAAATATAAATCATTCCAATTAATTCATCTTCTTCATCTTTAATTGGAAAAATAGCCCCTAGTATTTCTTTATTAAATTCCTCGGCAAACCCTTTTTTTATAATATGATTTCCTTTTGTTAGTTGTAAATATTCTTCTTTACTGACAAAAGTATCCTCTTTAATTGGATAGGGAAAATAAGATGACAATTCATTAAAATTATCAATGACAATTATTTCATATTCGGAAATAAAATTGTACCAATGAATATGTTCGATCGTCTCGTTACTTAACTTTCCGTGTTCAAATTGGGTAGTAGTTTGTTCCCCTTGTTGTACAATAGATTTTTCAATTCCTGCTAAATACAATTCAGAGTAGATGACATAAATAATAAATAGTGAAAATAAAATCGTAAAACTAATACTTGAAATAAAAACAATTAACAATTTTTGTTTTAGGGAGATGTTTCTCATTCTGTCACCTCAAATTTATAGCCAACACCCCAAACGGTCGCAATCAAGTGACTAAATTCTCCCATTTTAAGTCGTAACGTTTTTACATGTGTGTCAACTGTCCGATCACTATTTTGCTGATTTCCTTCCCAAACGAGATCGAGTAATTCTTCCCTTGAATAAACACGACCTTTATTTTTCACAAGGATGTATAAAAGTCCAAATTCTCTCCTTGTTAATGGGAGTGAGACATCATTTAATTTTGCTTCGTATGATTTTTTATCTATTGTTACAGGACCTGCTGTGATTCTCTCGCCAGTCAAGTTATTTCCATATGTTCTCCTTAATAGAGATTCGATTCTAGCAAGTAGCTCCATCGGTTTAAATGGTTTAACAATATAGTCATCTCCACCAAGTCTTAGTCCGTGTACCTTATCCCATTCCTCTCCTTTTGCTGATAGGAAAATGATAGGAATAGTGGATTTTTTTTTGAGATTTTTTACGAAAGTGAATCCATCAACAAAGGGCATCATCACATCAACAATAATCAGTTGTGGTACTGTTTTTTCTAACAGTTTAGAAGCATGTGCCCCATCGGTTGCTTCAATGACCTGGTAATTTTCTGCTTCTAAAAAAGTCCGAATCATCTCTCTCATCTGGGCTTCATCATCAATGATCATAATCGTCGTTTGATCCATTGATAAACCTTCTTTCTATATGTTTAATTTTATAAAATATGCATGATTTTTGTAAATATCATGTTTTAGAAAATGAAAAAACATGTAATTGTTAAAAGAAAGACAAAATGTCTTCACATCAATTTCACAAATACATTATATCATTTTTTATAGAGTGGTAATAAATACAAAATTTATAGCTATGAATATCCTCTTGTTTAGATTACCCATCATTTTATTGATAACAAAAATGAAAGTCAATGTAGAAGGGGTGGTAAACAATAAAATGATTGAATTAAAGTGGACATTTAAATTGTAGAAAGGTTGGAGTGATTATAGTTTACATATTGTTTTAATTTCAATCTTCGGATAAAAAATGTGTGTAGTTCCAGTTCTAGGCAAAGCTTCGGGGGGTGAGTGAATGAAAAAAGGGATTATATATTTCGGAATTTTATCAGCATTTATTATTCTTATGATAAGTTTACCACTGAATAGTGCCCATGCTCAAATAGCTGATGGGTCGTATAAAGTAAATTATGAAATGAAAGAGAACTCAAGTAATAATACGTCTATTGCTGATGGCTATTTTGCAAGTCCAGCCTCGCTGACGGCGAAGGATGGCAAACAAAAAATTCGTTTAACAGTAACGGGTGCCGAGATGATTAAATCTCTAAGTACACCTAAAGGTCCCGTCACGGTCATTAGTGATAGTGGTGAAACAAGGGTTGTCGAATTCTCTGTTGACGGCGATTTATCTAAGCCATTGCCGATGACAATGCACATTGTCGTCCCAAAAGAATTATTGCCGCCTAATGGCTATGATATGACACATACTGCTCGTGCCTTTTTTAATGTAAGTGGCTTGCCATCGGCTACGAAAAAAACAGCTGAAAAAAAGCAAGAGCCGAAAAAAGAAACTAAAAAGCCGGTAGAAAAGATTGAAGCACCGGAAAAAGAGCCAGATAAGGTAGAAGAGAAGCAAGAAAATGACAAAGAGAAAGAAGCGCAAGAAAAGAAGAAACAAGAGGAATTAGAAAAGGAACAAAAGGCTAAAGAGCTTGAAAAGGAAAAAGAACAGAAGAAATTAGAAGAAGAAAGGAGATTGGAAGAAGAACGTAAGAAACAAGGGGAGAAAGAAATAGAGGCTACTGTAGTGGCGGCTGAAAAGTTAGAACAAAAAGAAGGCGGAAATTTTGTCTGGCTTTATATTGTTTTATCCCTGGCAGTATTGTCAGGAGCTGGTTATGGCGTTTATAAATTTTGGAAGTCAAAAAAATAAAGGGAGAGATTCTAAATAATGAAGAAATTGGTTAAGTTTATTGTGGCGTTTGCCATCATGTTAATTGCATTACCGCTCGGTGGGAATATTGTAAAGGCGGATGATAAGACAGTAGATTTAGAAGAAGGGGAATATACAATAAATTTTAAATTTGTTGGAAGCTCGGCTTCATATATGAAGGAATTTACTACAGGGAATGCTGATTTGACTGTGGATAAAAATGGTAACCAATATATTGAAATAACTTTTTCGGGAGCAAATATGATCCCTAAAATTAAGATTCTTCGAGATACTTATTCCGGTGGCATGTTTAATCCGGAAGATGTAGAAAATCAGGATGGTAGGGATGCGGATAGGTTTGGGGAGGATTTGGATAATAATACGGTAGTCTTCGGGTTTCCAGTTAACGTTATAGAATTAGAAGAACAAGTTCATGGGGCAATTGTAGTTAATACAGGGAAAAATATAATGACACATGGTGTTGAATTAGAATTTGATATCGAATCTATAGAACCAGTTGAAGATAATGGGGAGGAACCAAAAGAAGATCCCAAAGAAGAACCAGCCGAAAACCGAATTAAACTAAACCATCCAACCCCTGTTAAAAAAGGTGAAATAGTTAAGGTAGAAGGTGAAAAAGGTTTTCAATTAAAAATGCCTGAAGATAAAGATTTTCCAAATGGCGTTGAACTAACAATTAACCCTGTTAAAAAAGGTGATGTAAAAACTAATGGAAATATTGAAATAGCTGGTCAAGTATATGAATTTAATTTTGATGGAATTGGAAGTTACAAAGGAAAATTCATCCTTACTATGGATTATGAAGCAGATAAATACAGTTCAGTTAAGGTAGATATCTATTATTTTGACGAAAATAAAAAAGAGTGGATTGCACAGGGTGGGATTGCAAAAGATGGCAAGGTAACAGTCGAGGTTGACCATTTTTCAACGTACGGTGTTTTTGCAGATGTGAGTGAAACAAGCCTTTTAAAACCAGATAACGCCTATGAAATCGACTATACTATTTTGCATAGTGATGGCTCGAAGGTCTCTTCGGCGGATGAATTCTTTGAAAAGCCAGCCTATCTATTTGAAAAAGATGGCAAAAAATATTTTCAGTTGACGATTACAAATGGAGATATGGTAAGGTCGTTAAGTAATAAATATGGTAAGGCATTAATTGTAGGAGAAGAATCTGATGGCACAATTACTGTTCAATTACGTGCAGATGATGATTTATCGGATATGACACTGAGTATGTTCATTAGTGTTCCTGGACTCTACGACATGCAACATGATGCGATTCTAGTTTTTGACAAACATAGCAAAAAGGAAATTAAGGTCGCTGATCATATGTTAATTGGAACAAGTAATAGTAATAATGGAAATGGCATTTATGTTGAAGGCGAATCATCTAACGAATTAGGTGATGATAAAGAAGAGAAAACAGAAGAAACTTCAACGACGGAAACGGATGAAACTTTGAACCCGAAAACAGGAGACTCTAACAATATCGCATTATATGTCTTGCTATTAATTGGCTCCCTCATTCCGTTAGGATTTTTAATTAAAAAACGTCGATTCAACTAATTTTTAGTCAAGCCAATGATCTGAGTCTTACTATCTGAGAAGAAGTAAGACTCATCCCTTTGGTGCCGTTACAGAAAGTGGTGTTATTTTAATGGTAAAGAAAAATATAGCTCCATTGATAGTATTATTACTCACCATTCTCCTTTCTGCCTGCAACTCTAATGAGTTAAACACAATAGAGGAGAATTCCAATACAAGCGAAAGTGAAGCAACCTCAAGCGAAGAGGATGACCGAATCATTGCAACGACTGTTGCTTTAGTAGAAATCATGGATGCATTGGAATTAGATTTAGTCGGGATACCAACAAGTTATAAAGATTTGCCTGAACGTTATGCAGATACGAAGGAAGTTGGCATGGCCGCCGAACCAGACATGGAAATTATTCGATCACTAAAACCTACAGATGTTTTATCTGTCACAACATTGCAAGCAGAATTTAATTTAGAACCAATATTTACTAATGCGGGAGTGCCGGTTACTTTTATCGATATGGAAAGTATTGACGGAATGTATGAAGGCATTAGTGCCCTTGGAGAAAAATACAATCGCACGGAGCAAGCAGATGAAATGGTTAATTATTTTGAACAAAAATTAACGGAAATTGAAACAACAGTAGAAGGAAAAGAATCACCGACGGTCCTAATTCTTTTAGGAATCCCTGGTAGCTATCGAATTGCAACGGAATCTTCCTACATTGGTGACCTTGTGAAAAGAGCCGGTGGAATCAATGTCATTAATGGTCATGATGCTGAGTATGTTTCATCTAATACTGAGAGTCTTCAACAATCCAACCCTGACGTTATTTTGCGTGCCGCCCATGGCATGCCTGATGCAGTTGTGGAAATGTTTAATAAAGAATTTGCAGAAAATGATATTTGGAAACATTTTGATGCAGTGAAAAATGACCGTGTTTATGACTTGGAAGAAACACGTTTTGGAACAACGGCTAACTTGGCTGCTGTCGACGCACTTGAAGAATTGGTGGAAATGCTTTATCCATAAGAACAATCATTTTTTACAATATGCAAATAAAGAGGTTTTTGTATGAAAAAGATGTTCATTAGATTTATTATTGCTATTACTATACTAATCGTCCTGATAATTTACGCAGTTATTACAGGCAGTATCAAAATAACAGCAACGGAATTTATTCTTGGACTGTTTAATGATACAAATGAAAATGTTCAAATCGTTAAGGACCTGCGTTTACCACGAATTATTATTTCGCTGTTGGCTGGTGCCTCACTGGCTGTATCGGGAGTTTTATTTCAGGCAGTCATGCGAAATCCTTTAGCAGAACCAGGGATCATCGGTGTGTCATCAGGTGCGGCTTTTGTTTCAATAATCATCATTTCATTTTTTCCGATGATGTTTTTTTATGTACCAATATTTGCATTTTTGGGCGGATTAATTGCTTTTGCACTTGTCTATTTATTTTCCTGGAAATCTGGCCTTAACCCATTAAGAATGATTTTAATTGGTGTCGCGATTAATGCCTTATTCACTGGGTTAAGTGAAATGTTTAAAATAGGTTCCCCTAGTAGCCTTATGTCAGGTATTTCGGTTTCAATGTCAACTTTATCAATGAAAACGTGGGGAGAGGTAAAAATAATGGCCATCTATAGCGTTATCGGATTAGTACTAGCTATGGCTGTTTATGCTTGGAGCAATCATTTGCGTCTTGAAGATAAAACGTTAAAAAATTTGGGTTTTAAAACAAATCGAGCCCGATTAATCATTTCAATGATTGCTGTGATGTTAGCCTCCATTGCGACTGCGATTGCCGGGATGTTTCTTTTTGTCGGGTTACTTGTTCCGCATATTGCACGTACATTGGTAGGCACAGATCATAAAATATTAATACCATTTTCGGCTATTTTAGGTGCCTTATTAATTTTGTTGGCAGATACGTTAGGCAGGTTGGTGCTTGCACCAATTGAAATTCCCGCCTCTATTTTATTATCTGTCATTGGTGGACCATTTCTCATATTTTTACTTAGAAAGAGTGAACGTATTTATGGAAATTAAAGATATCACCTTTTCCTATCAAGATAATGTCGTTCGTTTGAACAATATAAATTGTACAATTGAAAAGGGAAAAGTAACAACTATTATCGGTCCCAATGGTTCAGGTAAATCAACATTATTAGGCATCATGTCTGATCAATATCATCCGAAAAAAGGATCCATTATACTTAATGGGAAGGAACTTCATCTTTATAGATTAAAAGAATTAGCAAAAACGATTGGTGTTGTTCATCAAAATAACATCGCACCGACAGATATAACAGTTGAAAGACTTGTATTTTATGGACGATTACCCCATCGAAATACTTTTTCTACTTATTCAGATAAAGATAGGGAAAAGGTGGAGTGGGCTTTAAAAAGTACAGGACTTGAATCGAAGCGGAATCAACCGCTTGACTCGTTGTCAGGAGGGCAACAACAAAGGGCTTGGATAGCAATGGCACTTGCACAAGACACACCGTACTTATTTTTGGATGAACCTACTGCTAACTTAGATATATTTTATCAATATGAAGTGTTACAACTTGTGAAACATTTGAATAAAACATATGGATTGACAATTGTGATGGTGTTACATGATATAAATCAAGCGATTCAATACAGTGATAAAATAATCGTCATGAAAAAGGGAAAAGTTTTTACGAAAGGAAAACCGGAAGATATTGTATCCAAAAAGTTAATTTATGACATTTACGGCGTACATGTGGCAGTCAAAGATGAACCGGAATTAGGGATGCACATTATCCCTTTAGGCATATGAGTGTCGTTATTGGAGGGGGTAAAAGTGGGAAGTCAAAAGTGGTTAAATCATCGTAAGTTATTTAAGAGAATAATGATTATCGTATGTTTAATTGTTTTTGTGTTTGCCTCTTATAAACTAATAGATATCACTTTCGGATATTATAAAAATAACCAAGTTATCAACGAGGTCAAAAATAAATTTTATCAAAATCACTCGACGTTTAATGATCAACAACAGGATGTGTATGATCCGGATGTTATGCCGAAAAACACCCAACCAAATTTTGAACAATTATTGAGCGATAATAAGGATGTAAAAGGGTGGATTAAGATAGGTGACACCAAGATTGATTATCCAATAGTTCAAGGGGCTGACAATGAAACATATTTAACAAAAAACTATTATAAAGAGTACTCTCCAGCTGGTAGTATATTTCTAGATTTTCGCAACAATATTGATACATTAGATGATAATACTGTCATTTATGGCCATCGTATGAAAGATGGATCGATGTTTGAACCATTAATGCATTATACAGATGAAAATTTCTATAAACAAAATCCAATCATTGAATTAAAAACTCTATATGGCAATTATGAAGCGGAAGTATTTGCAGCGTATAAGACAACGACAGATTTTGACTATATTCAAACTGATTTTTCATCAAAAAAACAATATAAACAATTTTTGAATGAAATTAATAAGAAGTCGCTATTACATTCTGATATTACGATAGATGAAAATGATAAAATTATTACCTTGTCAACATGTGATTACACGTTAGATGCAATCGATGGGAGATTTGCGGTCCATGCAAAACTAGTGGAAAAATAAAATTGCCCCCAGAGTAAATGCTTCACCATAAAATGAATTTGATTAATGCATGTAGTCATCAATTAAATTCATTTTTTGTTTTGTAGTTCTGCGTAGAATATTTTATTTTGTTTAAAAACAATTATTTAACATTTAATCGAAGTCATTTATCACTCAGATTGTGTGGTTTTATGATCATTCAATAGTATATGAACCGGTTTGTATTATTAAAATGCAAAGATATTTTATCTCGAATTTCTGAAACAAATTAAACGAATGAAAAATAATGAACAGGGAATAATATTGACATATTGAATTCCTATCATTTTTATCAGTAATTTCGTATAATAAGAAAGTAGCTAATATTATTGGCACCATTTTTCAGGCATAATAAATGAAGATGGTGCTTTAAATTCTTTTATTTGGATAAAAACATGGGGATAATAATGAATTGGGAAGAGTAGAAGGACAACATTTTGAAACAAATACAATATAAATTTTGCAATGACTTTTTATCTAATAAGAAAATTAATACTAAAGGAGATTGATTATTTTAATAGAAGTATTTTATATTAAAAATATGTCATAATGATAATATTAGTTTAACAACTAGAATTTACTCAAAGGAAAGGACGTTTTTTTGTCTATGTTAAGTTTTACACAAGATATTGGAATCGATTTGGGAACAGCTAATACGTTAGTTTATATAAAAGGAAAAGGAATCGTTTTAAGTGAACCTACAGTAGTGGCAATGAATAATCAAACAAAAGACATTGTAGCAGTGGGTAAAGAAGCAAGGGATATGATTGGGAGAACACCGGGGAGTATAAGTGTTGTTCGTCCAATGGCGGATGGTGTCATTGCTGATTATGACACAACAGCAGCAATGATGAAATATTATATTAAAAAAGCACAAGGTAAAAGATGGGGTTTTTCAGCGAAGGCAAATGTCGTTACTTGTGTTCCATCAGGAATTACAAAAGTAGAAGAAAGGGCAGTTATAGATGCAACGCTTCAGGCTGGGGCAAAACGGGCATTTCCAATCGCAGAACCGTTTGCTGCTGCTATCGGTGCTGGTTTACCTGTGTGGGATCCTACTGGAAGTATGATTATTGATATTGGTGGGGGTACAACGGAAGTAGCTGTTATTTCTTTAGGTGGTATTGTCACAAGTCAATCAATTCGTATTGCTGGCAATACTTTCGATAAATCTATTTCCCATTATATTCGTCAAAAGTACCATGTAATGATTGGTGACAGAACTGCAGAGGAAATTAAAATGACAATTGGTATAGTAAAAGATCCCGATGAAAATGAAATAATGGAAGTACGTGGTCGTAACTTAATTAATGGGTTACCAACTACTATTTCAATTAATGAGGAAGAGGTTTGTCATTCCTTGTCAGAATCAATTGACAACATTATTGAAATGATAAAAGTAACTTTAGAGAAAACCCCTCCAGAGTTATCGGCAGATGTAATGAGTCGGGGCATTGTTTTAACTGGTGGAGGTGCATTGTTAAAAAATATTGATGCGAAAATAAGTGAAGCAACGTCAGTTCCTGTTTTCATAACGGACAACCCTTTAGAAAGTGTAGCCATTGGAACAGGGAAATCTTTACAGTATATTAATCAACTTAAAAACAACCCGAATGTATCTTCACGCATGTCGAACGCATAGTGAGTAGGTGTATCCATGTCTTTTTTTCGGAGAAAATCTTTGTTTATTTTGTTAATAGGAATTATCGTTTTAGTTGTTTTAATTGGATATTCCTTATCAAAACAAGGCCGTCTTTCATTGCCCGAACAATTAATTAAAGATTCTATTAGTGTTGTACAAAATGCAATTTATAAACCAACCCAAGCAACAGTAAATATTGTTTCTAATATAGAAGATGTTAAAAATACGTATGTAGAAAATAAATTATTACGCGAAAAATTAGCTGAATATAAATCTTTAATTTTTGAAGTTCAAGAGTTGGAGAAAGAGAACAAAGAGCTTCGGGAATTGTTAAAAATTATGGATTCCCCAAGAGATTTTGAACCTATTATCGCTAATGTAGTGGCTAGAACACCAGAAAAATGGTTAGAAACAGTCACTTTAAATAAAGGCAAACAGCATGGTGTTGATATCAATATGGCTGTTATTACAAGGGATGGTATGATAGGGAAAATCAATTCTGTTTCAAATTTTTCATCCACAGTTCAATTAATTACCGGATTTGATCAATTAAATCGAATTTCCGCAACTGTTTCAAGGGAAGATGATAACAATATATTTGGGTTAATTGAAGGGTATGATAAGGAAAGCCACTCCCTTTTATTTACGATGATTGATCAACCAAAGGATCCTTTAGAAAAGGGTGAATTGGTTGTCACGTCGAACATGGGTGGGTTATATCCTTCGGGATTACCAATTGGGACTGTAAAAGAAGTAGATGAGGATCCTTATGGTTTAAGTAGTACCGCAATGATTAAACCAGCTGCTCAGTTAGATGAGATAAATCATGTCATTATAGTTGATCGTTCCCTCGATATCATTGATGATTCTAATATTGAGGATGAAGCATCATGAAGAAAGTTTTCATCATTATTATTCTATTATGTTTTTTAATTTTAGAGGGAATTGCAACGATTCTATTACCTATGAATCTATTTTTTGATCATCTGTATGTGATACCCCATTGGGTGTTTGTTTTTATATTAATGGTTCACATTTTTTATGATGAAGATGACACATATTTCTCCATTAGTTTAGCAATCATATTTGGCCTATTAATTGATATAGTTTATACGGAATTACTAGGTGTTTATATGTTCGTCTATACAATTGGGATATATGTTGTCAGTTTTTTAAAACAATATTTTCAAACAAACTTTTACATAATAATTTTATATTATATGATAAGCTTAACAATTCTTGAGGTACTCATTTACATTATTTATTCTGTTATCGGATACATCGATATAAACTATGTTTTATTTATTTGGAATAGATTGTTACCTACTTTAATTGCTAACTTAGTATTTCTTTTGATTTTATACCCAATTTTCTCAAAAAGGTTGGTTAACTGGAGATTACAATCAAAGAAACATTAAGTTTAATCAAATGGGGTGTTTAAGGGATGCCAAATAATCAGAATTTCATAACGATTAAAGGTACGAAAGAAGGTCTAACAATCTATATAGATGATGATTCTTCATTTATACAAATTTATGATCAATTAACACAAATGTTAAATGAGGTTCCTTATCACAAGTATGAACAAATCATTTCTGTAAAAATTGATCTTAATAATCGTTATCTGTCTGATGAAAAATTGGAAATGCTAAAAACTTTAGTTGAAAAGGATTTTCGTTTTAAAGTTGTACAAATTAATTCTAATGTCATAAGTAAAATTGAAGCAGAAAAACTAGCGGAAAAACATGAAGTAAAGACTTTTAACCAAGTTGTTAGGTCTGGACAAGTCATTAATGTAACCGGTCACCTATTACTAATTGGGAATGTAAATCCCGGTGGGGAAGTAAAGGCTACTGGAAATATTTATGTAATGGGTAAATTAGAAGGCATTGCTCATGCGGGTACAAATGGAGATGACAATATGATCATTGTTGCTTCATACATGAATCCAACACAGCTAAGAATCGCAAATCGAATTAGTCGTGCACCCGATTTTGAAACTGATGGCATTTATATGGAATATGGCTATTACAATAGGGAAAAAAAGCGCATTAATATTGAAACAATTCAAGAAATAGACTGATAATTAATAGAATTATATTGTTTAGAAAGGGGAATGTTGGATGGGTGAGGCTATTATTATTACTTCCGGAAAAGGTGGGGTTGGTAAAACGACAACCACTGCAAATATTGGTACTGCATTGGCATTAATGGAAAAAAGTGTTTGTTTAGTTGATACGGATATTGGTCTACGAAACTTAGACATGGTAATGGGATTAGAAAATAGAATTATTTACGATATCGTTGATGTCGTTGAGGAAAGATGTCAATTAAAACAGGCACTTATTCAAGACAAACGTTTTTCCAATTTATCACTATTACCTGCTGCCCAGACAACTGATAAAAACGCTGTTACTAAGGAAAGTATGAAAAAGATTGTTAATGATCTAAAAAAAGACTTCGATTATATTATTATTGATTGTCCGGCTGGTATTGAGCAGGGTTTTCAAAATGCAATTGCTGGTGCCGATAAAGCAATCGTGGTGACAACCCCCGAGAAATCTGCTGTCCGTGATGCTGATCGTATTATTGGATTAATAGAAAAAGAGAAGTTAGATAGACCCAAATTGGTCATTAATCGGGTTCGTAACCATATGATGAAAGATGGAGACATGCTTGATATTGATGATGTTGTCCAAGTTTTATCAATCGATTTATTAGGTGTTATTATTGACAGTGATCAAGTCATTAAAGCTAGTAATCATGGGGAACCAGTTGCTTTCCAATCAGATTCAAAGGCGTCGATTGCTTATCGTAATATTGCTCGGAGAATTTTAGGTGAATCAATTCCGTTACAATCTTTAGAGGAATCAAAGGGAGTTTTCAGTAAAATTAAAAGTTTCTTTATTGGCACATAATGTTTGTGATTAAAACGATGAATCATTCATAACTTGTCCTTCCTTTACATAATGTATATAAAGAAATCGATAAAGGATTGGATCATATGAATGATCAAGTAAAAAAAGTAAGAGAGTCTATCAAACAACGTAAAAAAGCTTCATCTATGAAAGATCATAAAAACTTAAAAACAGTTCCATTATTTCCATCAGATGAAGAAAGATTTGGCACCATGGAAACAACGCCAAATATCATCGTGGAACCTTCCCGAAAATCAGAAAATAAACACTTCTCTTTAAAACGACTTAAATATGTGATGATTCCTTTTATATTTTTTATCATCAGTAGTTTTATTTTATATACAGATCATCATTATTTTCGTCCTGCTCAAAACTGGTTGAGTATACAATTAAAGGAAGATTTTCCTTTTGCTAAAGTGAACCATTGGTATGTTACGACCTTTGGACAACCAAACTCCATAGTCCCAACAAGCCCTTTTAAGGTACAGGAAGAAAATGTGATGCCAATGGAAGGTGCTATTGTGGAAACCTTTGCAATAAATGGTAATGGCGTGAAAATTTCCCCTAATAAAAAGACTTCTGTCATTACTTATGCTAATGGTATCGTTATTTTTGCTGGAAATTTAAAAGAGACTGGGAAAACCGTCGTAGTCCAGCATGCAGATGAGTCATTATCAACGTATGGTTTCTTAAGTGATATTGACGTGTTTGCTTACCAGTTGGTAAGAAAAAATGATAGGATTGGATATACAAATCCAAAGAAAGTGACTGAACCATTTTTCTTTTCAGTAGAAAAAAATAATGAATTTATTGATCCATCGAAAGTGATTCCAGTTGATGATATTCCTTAAAAACCTTCAACTGATACAGATTCATCCTATTTTGTATATTTTCATTATATTATCTTTTTTTACCGGGACGATGGGACAATTATTTATATTATTGACAATTATCGTAATTCATGAACTTGGCCACTTCATTGCTGCACGGTTTTTTCATTGGCACATAGAAAAAGTGATTTTTTGGGTATTCGGGGCTGTGATGATTACGAGTGAGTTTGGTGTGCGAAAAATACATGAAGACCTCATCGTAACCATTGCCGGCCCAATGCAACATGTGATTATTTTTATATTTTTGCATCTCGTTCAGCCACTTGAAATTATTCCACCAGCAATCATCGAAATCGCATTTACTTATAATTATATTTTATTTATATTCAATTTGTTACCAATTTTTCCGTTGGATGGAGGGAAAATATTTTTTTATTTTTTAGCCTATTTTCTTCCATATAGAATGGCACGTCGATATGTCATTTTAATTTCTTTATGGGGTAGTTTATTCATTATTTGTATGCAAATTGTGTTTTTACCATTTACGTTGACTTCTATGTTATTAATGGTATTTATTTTTATGGAAAATCGTACTGAATGGAAGCAACAATATTATCATTTTATTAGATTTTTGCTGAATCGATTTTACTATCCTAATGCTGAAGGGAAACAAATTATTTTACAAAGAAGTAGCAATGATACGTTATTAACAACCTTACAACAGTTTTATCTTTATAAACGGCATATCATATCTATTCGACATGATAAAAAGTTAATTCAATATAGTGAGTCAACATGTTTAATGTTATTCTTTTTGAAAAATTATGTGACGTATACGTTTGAAAATATAATAATGGGTAAAAATTCAGGCTAATCTTTTATATTGAATATTTTTAATTGACATTAATAGTATGTTTATGCTATTATTTCAATGTTGTACATTTGTAGCACCATTGCTACAACCGCACAGAAAAGGTTATAAATCGGACAATCGATACCTTGATGGCGAGTCTGAGTATTATAGGAGGTGCAAAGTAACCATGTATGCAATCATTGAAACAGGTGGAAAACAATTAAAAGTAACAGAAGGTCAAGCGATTTATGTAGAAAAAGTAAATGGTGAGCCTGAGGAAACCATCACTTTTGATAATGTCCTATTTGTAGGTGGCAATGATGTGAAAGTAGGGACACCGTTTGTAGAAGGTGCATCAGTTACGGCGAAAATTAATAATCACGGTCGTTCCAAGAAGATTACTGTCTTCAAATATAAACCGAAGAAAAATTATAGCCGTAAACAAGGTCATCGTCAACCATATACAAAATTAACAATTGAAAAAATTACTATATAAGGAATTTTTACATGATAAAAATTTCTATTGATCGTAAAGATGGAAAAATTTCATCGTTTGAAATAAGTGGTCATGCCAACAGTGGACCATATGGATACGATTTAGTATGTGCTGCTGTTTCAGCAGTTTCATTTGGGGCAGTCAATGCAGTATTACAGTTAAGTGAGTTGGAATTACATATTGATCAGGCGGAAAATGGTTATTTATATGTTGATGTACCAAATAGACACGTGGATGCTAATCAATATTTTAAAGCTCAATTAATTTTTGAAGCGATGATTGTATCTTTACAAACGATTGAACGTGAATATGAACAATTTATTCGAATAAGTGAGAACTAGGGAGGTGCCATAAGGTGCTAAAATTAAATTTGCAGTTTTTTGCTCAGAAAAAAGGGGCGGGGAGTACGAGAAACGGTCGTGACTCACATGCTAAACGTTTAGGTTCAAAACGTGCAGACGGACAATATGTAACTGGTGGTTCTATTTTGTATCGTCAACGTGGAACAAAAATTTACCCAGGTGATAATGTGGGTTTAGGGAAAGACGATACATTATATGCAAAAATTGATGGTGTAGTTAAATTTGAAGCTTATGGACGAAATCGTAAAAAGGTAAGTGTTTATCCAAAAGCCCTTGAAGCCTAATATGTTTTGAAAACTCCAGCCTGTAAACGGTTGGGGTTTTTTAGTATATTTTACTTTCAATTGTATTTATCATTTTATTGCTTGCCAAATTCAATCACATTTAGCAAAATTCGTCTCGCATCATGTGCTTGCTTGCCAAATTATCATTAATTTCACAAATTTTGTCTAGCATTCACCTAAAAAATTTACTTAAATGGTCATATAACGAAATTGTGGATATATTTTGTTATAATAGTGAATATTGAATGTTTCTAACGATAACAGTCTATCATAATGGACAAAAAATTAAATTTAACATTATATAAATGTTTTCATATTCGAGGTGGCTTTAAAATGTTTGTAGATGAAGTAAAAATAAATGTAAAAGCGGGCGACGGTGGTAATGGTATGGTTGCTTTTCGTCGTGAAAAATATGTTTCAAAAGGTGGACCCGCCGGTGGAGATGGTGGACACGGAGGCGACATTATTTTTGAGGTTGATGAAGGGTTACATACTTTGTTGGACTTTCGTTATAATCGGCATTTTAAAGCAAAACGTGGCGAAAATGGTATGAGTAAAGGGAAACATGGAAAAAATGCCGAGAATTTAATTATTTATGTACCTCCCGGGTCGGTGATTTATGATATAGTTGCTAACGAAATGATTGCTGATTTAGTAACTCATAGACAACAAGCGATTATCGCAAAAGGTGGTCGAGGAGGCAGGGGAAATATTCGATTTGCTACTTCGAGGAATTCAGCCCCTAACATTAGTGAAAATGGAGAGCCAGGGGAAGAAAAAGAAATCCGGGTTGAATTGAAAATGATGGCGGATGTTGGGCTTGTCGGTTTTCCAAGTGTTGGGAAGTCGACGATTATTTCTGCGGTTTCGGCTGCGAGACCAAAAATTGCCTCATATCATTTTACCACCCTTTCACCACAACTAGGTTTAGTAGCAATAGATAATCATCAGAATTTTGTGATGGCGGATTTGCCCGGCTTAATTGAAGGGGCTCATGAAGGAAGTGGACTTGGTCATCAATTTTTACGCCATATTGAACGTACGAGAATCATTGTTCATGTCATTGATATGGCGAGCGTAGAGGGTAGGGATCCTTATGATGACTATGTTACGATAAATCAAGAATTGGAGAAATTCGGCAAAAAGCTAAAAAATAAACAACAAATCATTGCGGCCAACAAAATGGACATGCCGGATGCTAAGGAAAACTTAACAAGGTTTATAGAAAAGCTGCCCCAGGATATTCATGTTTATCCTATTTCGGCTTTAACGAAAACGGGCTTAAATGATTTGGTTTTTGCTATTGCAAAACTCTTAGACTCAATACCTAAGGACGAAAGAGCTATTGAAGATATTGTTATTCACGAGCCAGAATCAACGGATCTTTTTACTATTTCACGTTTAGATGATGGTTCATTTCAGTTATTTGGTCAGCAGTTAGAAAAAATGTTTAAAATGGCAAATTTACAATCTGATGAAGGAATCCAACGATTTTCCCGTCAATTACGACGTCTTGGTGTCGATGAAGCCTTAAGGAAAAAAGGTGCAAAAGATGGAGATACTGTTCATTTGTTAGATTTTGAATTTGAATTTATAGAATAAATATAAAAAAATTAAAGTATATATATTGTCATGGATATACGAGGAGGAAAATCATTGTCAACGAAGATAGGCTATCTAGGGCCCAAAGGAACTTTTACGAAATTAGCTGTCGATGCTGCCTTTAATGGAGAACATAAAGTGGATTTTAAAACAATTCCTCAGGTAATCGATGCTGTTGATCATCAAACGATTGATATCGGTGTTGTTCCGATTGAAAATGCTATTGAAGGAACGGTACATTTAACGATCGACTATTTAGTCCATCAAGTAAGATTACCAATTATAGCCGAGGTTGAAGTACCAATTAAACAAAATTTATTGGTTGCTAATCATTTTGATGGCGATCTTTTGGATATTAAAGAAGTTCATTCACATCGTCATGCAATTGCACAATGTCAGCAATATTTGCATAAAAATATGCCGAATGCAACAATCCATTTCAGTGATTCCACCGGAAGTGCTGCCGAAATGGTCAGTGCTAATGGTAATCCAATTGCCGCAATAGGCAATCAATTAGCCGCTGAGGCTTATAATTTAAAAGTTTTAAAAGAAAATATTCACGATTATTCTAACAATCATACCCGATTTGTCGTACTGGCGAAAGATGAAAGTAAGGTACAAATTAATCATCCCGTGGCAACTGAAAAGACGAGTTTACTAATTACTCTACCTGAAGATCGGGCTGGGGTGTTACATCAAGTGCTGTCCGCATTTGCCTGGAGAAAAATGAATTTATCAAAAATTGAATCAAGACCAATGAAGACGGGTTTAGGTAATTACTTCTTTATTATCGACGTGAATGAACCATATGATGATGCATTATTTCCGGGTGTGCGTGGGGAGTTAGAAGCACTAGGTTGTGGTGTTACGGTACTTGGAACATTTCCGGTTTATCAATTTAACGTCTAATCGATTAAAATACACTTAGGAAGTGATTTTTTCAATGGAAAATATGGTTAATACAATTGTGAAGTGGTTACAACAGGAAGTGATGGATTCTCATGTAGAAGGGCTTGTTGTTGGTCTCAGTGGGGGACTTGATTCCGCTGTCGTTTCTAAACTAATAAAGATTGCCTGTCCTAATGATTCTTTAGCTGTCATTATGCCGATAAAAAGTAACCCGGCTGATCTCGAGGATGCTAAAAAAGTAGTTATGGCTACTGACATAAATGCTTTAACGATTGATCTCACTCCGACCCATGAAATGATGTTTCAATCGATTAAAGGTAATATTGATGACCAACATTCATGGAATAATGACAAGGAACAAATTGCCGATGCTAATTTACGTGCTAGGTTAAGAATGAGCACACTATATACTGTGGCGACAAATTACAATTATTTAGTTGTCGGGACTGACAATGCTGCCGAATGGTATACTGGTTATTTTACGAAGTACGGTGATGGCGGTGTCGACATACAACCAATTATTGACCTAAGAAAAGAAGAAGTTGCAGATATGGCAAAATATTTACAATTGCCAAGTGCTGTTATCAATAAAAAACCGAGTGCAGATTTATGGGAAGGCCAAACCGATGAAACTGAATTAGGGACATCCTATACTAATATTGATCGATTTCTTGAAGGGCAGACTATTCCAAAGGCTGATGAAAAGATAATTGAAAAACTTCATGCTCAAACAGAACATAAACGAAATATCGCTCGCCAATTAAGGCTAAAATAAACAGATTAGTACTTAAGGAAATTTTTAATGTGATAGCTGGGTGAAAGCAGAATAACTGTGCTTTAAAAGTCTACGTAGCCCCTTAATGATTCGTTAGAAGTCAATATATGTACGCAAGATATCCGACCCAAATCAAAGTTAGTAGGCACTGTATTTTTATCCGAATTTATATTTAATAATATAAAAACATAAGGGTGACTGGCCTCTAATTATGTTACGTTTTTCATTACACTAATATAATGATAATTTCATATTACCGTCACTGTTTAATCCAACGGCTATGACTTCTTTTAAGCACGTAAAAACTTTGCTATAATAAAATATAAATGCATTATCGAAGGGGGATAAATCCATGGCGGGACATTCAAAATGGCACAATATTCAACGAAGAAAAGGTGCACAAGATGCCAAACGTGGTAAAATATTTATGCGTCATGCTAAATTTATATACACGGCTGCAAAACAAGGTGGTGGGGACCCCGAAATGAACCCCACATTAAGAACAGCAATTGAAAAGGCAAAAGCAGATAATATGCCTAATGATAATATAGATCGTGCGATAAAAAAAGCAACTGGTACATTAGATGGTGCAAACTATGAAGAAATTACCTATGAAGGCTATGGACCTGGGGGCACAGCAGTGATTGTTCATGTGCTAACTGATAATCGAAATCGAACTGCCTCAGAGATTCGCCATGCGTTCAGTAAACATGGTGGGAATTTAGGTGAAAGCGGCTGTGTTGCCTTCATGTTTCAAAGAAAGGGTTATATCGTTATTTTAAATGAAGATAATAAACTAGATGAAGATGAATTAACTCTTGAAGCAATTGAGGCAGGCGCAGAGGACATTGAGGTGTCTGAAGGTGTGTTTGAAATTTTTACATTATCAGAAGACTTTGAATCAGTTAAATCTCATTTAGAAGGAAAAGGATTTACTATTGAAGAAGCCGAAGTAACACTTCTCCCAGAAACCTATAATGAATTAGGGGAAGAACAATTAGAAAAGGTAACAAAATTAATTGACACTTTAGAAGATAATGAAGATGTTCAAGATGTCTATCATAACGTAGAAATGAATTAGATAAATTAAGGGGAATGCAATGTTTGCTTATATAAAAGGGAAGTTAACTTATATACAAGAAGGAACTATTATTGTCGATGTCACCGGTATTGGTTATGAAATTTTTTGTCCTGATCCTTTTGTTTTTCAACAGCAAATGGGGAAAGAAGTTTTTGTATATACATATCATCATGTTCGTGAGGATATTCAAGCACTGTATGGTTTTAAAACAGAAGATGAAAAATTTCTATTTGAACAACTTATTTCCGTGTCTGGTATTGGCCCGAAAAGTGCTATCGCTATATTAGGGACAGTTAATGTACCTGATTTTATTCGTGCAGTAGAGCGTGAAGATGAAAAATATTTGACGCAATTTCCAGGGGTTGGGAAAAAAACAGCAAGACAAATTATGTTAGATTTAAAAGGCAAGCTAGTTAATGTGGCTTCATTCAAACAATCTAATGGTGTGTCTGTTGAACAATCTACGGGACAGGAACAATATATAGAGGCAGAAGAAGCATTAAAAGCCCTAGGTTATACAGACAGGGAAATTTTAAATGTGATGCCACAATTGAGACATGAGCAAATCAAAAAGACTGATGATATTGTTCGTAAGGCATTAGCATTATTGATGAAAAAATAGTGTGACAAGGTGGGGAATGAAATGATGGAAGACCGAATCATAACAGGTGAACAACACGAAGATGATGAAGTAATCGAATTAACACTCCGACCCACAAAACTTGCTGAATATATAGGGCAACATAAATTAAAGGAAAACTTAACTATTTTTATCCAAGCAGCGAAAATGCGTGGCGAAGCACTTGATCATGTATTACTTTATGGTCCACCTGGTTTAGGTAAGACGACGATGGCAGCAATTATTGCGAATGAAATGGGTGTAGAATTTCGTGCTACATCAGGACCAGCCATTGAAAGGGCAGGGGATTTAGCGGCAATTTTATCATCCTTGGAGACAGGTGATGTTTTATTTATCGATGAAATTCATCGATTACCACGTTCCGTTGAAGAAGTATTATATCCCGCTATGGAAGATTTCTTTTTAGATATCGTTATTGGAAGTGGTCCAACTGCTAGGTCTGTTCGAATTGATTTACCTCCTTTTACATTAGTTGGTGCGACAACAAGGTCTGGTCTCTTAACAGCCCCACTACGAGATCGCTTTGGTGTGTTAGGTCATTTGGATTATTATGAGCATGATGATCTTTGTAAAATTGTAGAACGAACTGCATTTATTTTTGATATGGAGATTTCACAAACAGCAGCATTAGAAATTGCGAGTCGCTCACGGGGTACACCAAGAATTGCTAATCGTTTGTTAAAACGAATCCGTGATATTTCCCAAGTTCGAAATGAAAGGAAAATAACCGTTGAAACTGCACAAACAGCATTAGAAATGCTACAGGTAGATCAAGTAGGGTTAGATTATATCGATCATAAATTTTTAAAAGCAATAATTTATGATTTTAATTTTGGTCCTGTAGGATTAGATACAATTGCAGCGACAATTGGAGAGGAATCCCAAACAATTGAAGATGTCTACGAACCATTTTTACTACAAATTGGTTTCATTCAACGAACCCCCCGTGGAAGAGTTGTGACAGATAAAGCATTGAATCATTTTGGAGTGGAGCGATAGTCGATGAATATGGGAAAGATGCTTATTTTCATTGGTATTGTCCTGATTATGGTTGGAGTTATTTGGACGTTTTTTGGAAAACTGCCTGGTGATTTTTCCTTTAAGAAAGGGAATGTATCATTTCATTTTCCCATTATGACATCAATTATTGTCAGTATCATATTGACGTTACTATTTTTAATTTTTAGTAAATTTCGTTAACTATATAGGGGTACTTATAAATGAATATTGAAGACTTTGATTTTACTCTGCCAGAACGATTAATTGCCCAAGTTCCTTTGCAAGATCGGTCGGCTTCTAAACTTTTACTTCTCAATCGTGAAAGTTTTACTATAACTCATGATAGATTCTCCCAAATTGATGAATATTTCCAACAGGGGGATGTACTCGTTGTTAATGATACGCGAGTATTACCCGCGAGATTATTTGGTGTGAAAGAGGATACGAATGCTAAAGTAGAAATTCTATTGTTAAATGAGTTAAACAACCATAAATGGGAAGTGTTGACAAAACCCGCCAAAAAAGTAAAAATTGGTACGGTAATTCTGTTTGGGGACGGACTTTTACGGGCAGAATGTGTCCAGGTCAAAGACGAGGGTAAACGGATATTAGCATTTACTTTTGATGGCATATTTTTGGAAGTTTTAGAAAAACTAGGCAAAATGCCACTTCCCCCATATATTAAGCAAGAATTAAAGCAACCTAACAGATACCAAACTGTTTATGCAAAGGAAAGCGGTTCTGCAGCGGCCCCAACAGCTGGTTTACATTTTACAAAAGATTTATTGCAGAAATTAACTGGCAAAGGGGTACAATTGGTTACTGTAACACTTCATGTCGGTTTAGGGACGTTCAGACCTGTAACAGTTAATAATATTGAAGACCACACGATGCACCATGAATATTATGAATTAAGCGAAAAGAATGCAACTATTTTAAATGAGGCAAAGCAAGAAGGCAGAAAAATTATCGCAGTTGGAACAACCTCAACCCGTGTGTTAGAAACAGTGGCACAAAAATTTAACGGGAAATTTGTGGGAGCCTCTGGCTGGTCTAATATTTTTATATATCCACCATATGAATTTCAAGCAATAGATGGGTTGATTACTAATTTTCATTTACCAAAATCGACTCTTTTAATGCTGTTAAGTGCTTTCGTTAATCGGGAGGTAATTTTACAAGTATACGACGAAGCAATCAAAAATGAGTATCGGTTTTTTAGTTTTGGGGATGCGATGTTTATTTTGCCGAAAAGGAATGATAATATTAATGGCAGTGACTTACGAATTAATAAAAACGTGTAAACAAACGGGGGCAAGGCTTGGAAAAGTCCATACACCTCATGGCTCATTTGATACACCAATGTTTATGCCTGTTGGTACGTTAGCAACAGTGAAAACGATGAGTCCTGAGGAATTAATTGAGATGGATGCACAAATTATTTTATCTAATACATATCATTTATGGTTACGTCCAGGAGAAGATATAGTGAAAGAGGCGGGTGGCCTACATCGTTTTATGAATTGGGATCGGCCTATTTTAACTGATTCTGGTGGCTTCCAAGTGTTTAGTTTAAGTAAAATTCGTGATATCCAAGAGGAAGGGGTACATTTTCGCCATCATTTAAGTGGAGAAAAGTTATTTTTTTCTCCGGAAAAGGCGATCCAAGTCCAAAATGATTTAGGATCAGAT
The DNA here is from genome assembly GCA_032113595.1 of Pseudogracilibacillus sp. Lineage (GTDB taxonomy): Bacteria > Bacillota > Bacilli > Bacillales > Amphibacillaceae > Pseudogracilibacillus. The sequence goes on along the minus strand of DAMCTP010000032.1, from coordinate 1,643 downwards.
ATTATGATGTCATTGGATGAATGTCCACCATATCCCGCATCATATGAATATATGAAATCCTCTGTCGAAAGGACATCTCGGTGGGCTGAACGAGGCTTAATGGCTCATCAACGAATAAATGATCAGGCATTATTCGGAATTATCCAAGGTGGAGAATATATTGATTTACGAAAACAAAGCCTACGTGATTTGGTATCAATGGATTTTCCTGGATATGCGATTGGTGGACTTTCTGTTGGTGAGCCGAAGGACTTAATGAATAATATTTTAGAAGAAATTGCTCCATTAATGCCAAATAACAAACCGAGATATTTAATGGGGGTTGGGGCTGCTGATTCTTTAATTGAAGGGTCTATTTTTGGAATTGATATGTTTGATTGTGTGTTACCAACCCGAATTGCTCGTAATGGAACATGTATGACGTCAAATGGTCGTCTCGTCGTAAGAAATGCGAAATATGCACGGGATTTTAGTCCAATTGATGAGCATTGCTCTTGTTATACGTGTCAAAACTATACTCGGGCATATGTGAGACATTTAATTAATACGAATGAAATTTTAGGATTTAGACTTACTACTTATCATAATTTGTTTTTTCTGTTAGAATTAATGGAGCGAGTCAGACAAGCAATTAAGGAAGACCGACTTGGCGATTTTAAAGATGCTTTTTTTGAACAATATGGATTCAACAAAAGTAATGCTCCAAACTTTTAAGAGAGGGGGAATATTGTGGAAACATTAGTAACCTTATCACCGATTATATTAATGCTCGTTATTTTTTATTTCTTACTTATTCGACCGAATCAAAAACGTCAAAAACAAGTAAGAGAAATGCAAGCGAATATTAAAAAAGGTGATTCAATTGTGACTATCGGTGGTCTTCACGGTGTTGTTGATGCCATTGATGAAGATCAAATCGTTATTCTATGTCATAATAGTAAACTGACTTTTGACCGTGCAGCGGTTCGGGAAGTTAAATTAGATCAATAATACTATTGACATACATAGTGATCAATAAACGAAGCGTAAACCAGGAGTTAAGTTTACGCTTTGTTTTTTTAATGTTAACTATATATAATTTCCATTCGACTATGTAATATAATATAATTCACAATTTTAAAAGAGGTTTTAATTTTCTCCTTCCGTAGATACAATGTTTACCCCAACGATACTTCCAAAAATTGTCGCTAAAATAAATGAAATATGATAAATATATTGATGCCACGAAAAGAAAACTTTCAAAAATGTTAACTGGATGATATATATACAAAGAATAAATCCGAATCCCGTAATTGCTCCGAGTAACCATCCATAGCCTTTTCCTTTCAGTCCTACAACGACGCCACCGATAAACATTGATAAAATGCTAAAAGCGAATGAAACATAAACAATGGTTAATTCATTAATGGAAGTTAATTTAATCACTATTGTCATGATGAAGGCAAATAGTAATAACAAAATACATATCATCAGCCAGCCATAAAAAACAGCAATAAACTTTGTCCTATTCAACGTAACCACCCCCTCTGTTAAGGAATATAAAAAGTTTAAATAAAATTTTGTATGATTGGTATTTGCTTCATCTCCTCTTTCGTTATAAATTTTAATAAAAATAATAAGACAACATAACAGATGGTCAATAG
>DAMCTP010000031.1:0-37021 GCA_032113595.1 Pseudogracilibacillus sp. | reverse complement strand
AATACACAAGACCTAAAGAATGCATTGACTGTCCTCTAGCTAATGAAGGCATCTGCCAGAAAGTATTTAAAATGAAAATGACCAAAGACTTAAGAAAATACACTGCACCAGCAAGAGGTTCTAAGGCCTGGAAAAAGACTTACAATCAACGAACTGCAGTTGAAAGAGCCAATGCTATTTAAAAGAATTTTTTCAATTAAATAATGTTCGTTATCGAACCGGGAAGGGGGCTAGGATACACATTTTGATATCTTCACACTTATTTATAATGCTTCAAAATTAGCAGTGGACCGTATAAATAATGCATTACAGAATCAGACGCAAGTTGCTTAAAATGTTAGAATGAAGCCGGTAAACACAGAAAACAATAATTTTTAAATTTACATTTAGAAATTCTGTTAAACTGTAACTTTTTAAAAAGAGTAATGATGAAATTGATTCATGTATATTAATTTTCGAATAAATGTAATTGGGATAAAAACCTTTTTGACTTTAATTGAAACCCTCCATATGAATCATAATAGTGATCCATAATTTTTCTTAATAAATTTTCATTAGTTTTTTTAACAGCAATTTCACCAATATTTTCAATCGGGGTTTGTAAAAATATTAGCAATAATTGAGCTAATTTTGATGATATTTTAAATGCATATTGATCGCTATGGACACATTGTTCACACAGTAATCCACCTTCCTTAACAGAAAATGCACATAATTGTTTTGCTTGATGGCAATTGACACAACCATCTAAGATTGGGGCAAATCCACCTTTTTGAAATAATTTTAATTCATACATTGTTACAGGGATTACATCATTGTTTTGTTCATTGATTCTTTTTAAGGTGTGATAAAATTGAGTATAAATATATAGATCAGATTCTTTCATTGACAACAATTTATCTGTTAACTCTGCGATATATGCTGCATATGCTGTTTTTACAATATCCACCCGAATGTGCCTAAAAGAATCAACAATTTCGCCTTGTTGGATAGTGCTTAATCCTTTTGACAGATAAATTAAATAACTCCCGTGAATAAATGGTTGGGACACGACACTTAAGTGACTTTTTGCTTTATTTGCTCCTCGGCAAATAGCCGACAGTTTTCCATATTCTTTCGTTAAAATAGTGACAATCTTATGTGTTTCCCCATATTCCCTCGAGCTAAGAATAATGCCCTCTGTTTTAACTAGCATACGTTATGTTCCCCTCTATCAAGACCCTACATTTTTGTTTTAAATAAGGCATATTCGTCTGCCATATCTTCACTTTCAACCTCAGTATCATCTAATTCATTTTCTAGTTGTTTAAATAGTAAATAGGTTTCTACATCTCCTGTTTGCAAAAATAATTGCCACATTAAATTTTTCATCAGAAACCTTCCTTTCCCTTATATAATTGAAAATGAAAAATATATATCTATGATTAGATTGACCCGAATTGGTCGAAACATAATTATTAAAAAATACCATAATTGGGTCATTTAAAGTTCAAAACCATATTGTTTCAATAAATTTTGTTTATTTCGCCAATCCTTTTTCACTTTTATCCATAGCTGTAAATAAACTTTCTCACTTAACATCTCTTCTATTTCTATTCGTGCGTCCTTACCAATTTTCTTCAACATTTGCCCTTTTTTACCAATGAGAATTGCTTTCTGGCTATCCCTTTCCGTAATAATTGTCGCATTAATTTGCCACTTTTTATGTTCATTTTTTTCCATTGATTCAATATATACATTTATTGAATGGGGGATCTCTTCTTCTGTATGATGCAATACTTTTTCTCTAATTAATTCACTTATTAAAAATTGTTCTGATTGATTCGTCAATTCATTTTCATTAAAATATTTTGGTCCAAAAGGCAAGATGTTTTTTATTAATCCGAGTAGTTTATTTATATTATTTCCATTTAGGGCAGATATAGGTATTATTTCAGTGAAATTGTATTGATCTTTATAAATATCAATAATTGAAAATAACTGATCAGGATGAATTAAATCAACTTTATTTATAATGAGAAAAACGGGTACATTTACTTGCTGTAATTGTTTTACTATAAAAGCTTCGCCTTTACCAAAGTTTTCAGTTGCATTTATCATAAACATGACTAAGTCGACTTCTTGTAATGAGTTAATACTAATATCAACCATATAATGTCCTAATTGATGCTTTGGTTTATGAACACCTGGTGTATCAATCACAATTAACTGCATTTCATCTGTTGTTAAGATTCCTTGTATGGTTTTTCTCGTCGTCTGGATTTTATTACTAACGATCGACACTTTTTCACCAACAAGTTTATTCATTAAAGTTGATTTTCCGACATTTGGTCTTCCAATAATAGTGACAAAACCGGACTTATACTGTTCGTCCATTAAATGGCACCTCTCCTCTTGCTGTTAACAATTATCATACTATAAAAATGAGTGCTATATTATTTTTTCGACAAAACTTATAAAAACTTTTATTTATTTGTGAATTAACGACAGTTTTTGACATCATTTCTTGCAGTCATCGTTTAATGAAAGTAAAATCCTTCATATAGACTGAGAATCTAAATAAAGGATAAAGAAATTAGTTTAGGTATAAAAATAATAAAACCAACTATGATAGCCAATATCGCTGCAAGAAGCACAGTACCAGCAGCGATATCTTTAATGATTTTTGCTTCAGGATGATGTTCAGGTTTAATATAATCGATTAATCGCTCCATATTACTATTTATAAGTTCAGTAACTAACACTAAAAAAATGCTTATTATGATAAATAACCACTCTATTTGATTTAATTTAATTAAATAACTAATAATAATAACGGTTATCATGGCAAAAATATGATAGCGAAAATTACGTTCGTATAAAAATGCTGCCTTTATTCCGGCTAATGCAAATTTTAAACCAATTCCTTTTTTATTTTCTTTCAAGATGAAACTCCTTTAATATGTTTTCTTGTTTTTGAAACATGATATTTTCTTCCTCTTTATTATCATGGGTATAACCTAGTAAATGTAAAAAGCCATGAATAGTTAAGAATAATAATTCTCTTAGAGTAGAATGATTATACCTCATTGCCTGCTCATGCACCTTATCCATTGAAATAACAATATCACCAATAATGATAGGTATCTCACCTTTTTCTTTAAATGGGTCATCCATCTGAAAGGAAAGCACATCTGTAGGTTCTAGTTTATTTCGATATTGACCATTTAAGGTCGCAATTGTTTCGTTAGAAACGATACTTACGGTAACTTCACTATTTGCAGTTACTTTTTCCTTTTCAGCCGTTACATATAATACTTTTTGGATTAGATGCACTTGTTCTTCCGTTAAATTTTCTTCCAAATCAACGACTTCAACAATCATCATGTTTCCTCCTCAGATGGATATTGAATTCTAGAATGGAATATCCCTTTTAATGTATCACAAATGGTTTCTTGAATAACGTGTAATTCCTCAATCGTTAAAGGTGTGTGATTAAACTGACCATCAGTTAATTTTTTATTAACAATTGAAGCAACAATTTCTTCAATTTTTTCTGCTGAAGGTTCCTTTAAAGAACGCACAGCTGCTTCAACTGAATCACAAATGGATATGATTCCTGCCTCTTTTGTTGTTGGAACTGGACCTGGATATCTAAAATCTGCCTCGTTTACCGTCTCATTTTCTTTCTTTGCATTGTAGTAAAAGTATTCTACAAGTGATGTTCCATGATGTTGGGCAGCTATATCGATAATTTCCTTTGGTAATTTATGTTCTTTTAGTAATTTAACCCCATCGATTACATGATTAATGATAATTGTCGCACTTTGTTGTGGGTCAATAAAATCATGTGGATTCCGAATGGCTACTTGATTTTCGATAAAATAATGTGGATGAATCGTTTTACCGATATCATGATAATAGGAACCAACACGCGCCAATAATCCGTTAGCTCCAATTGCTTCACAAGCTGTCTCACTTAAATTGGCAACCATTACAGAATGATGATATGTTCCAGGGGCTTCTGTTAATATTTTTTTCAATAATGGTTGATTTGGATTGGCTAACGTTAATAATCGTTGGTCAGATAAAATGCCTAACCCGGTTTCAAAAAAAGGTAATAAACCAATCGCTAAGACACCTGATAAAATAGCCGCGATAATACCGTAGCCACTATATAAGATTGCTGCAATTAAGTCATATTGTATAAATGACAATAATAAGAATATAACTATAGTGAGAACATTGATTAAGATCATTCCAAAAGATACTTTTATAATCGATATTCTATCTTGGATATTCCGTAACAGTATAATAGCCGCAAATTGAACAATTAGGAAATAAACCCCTGCTTCAAAATTTAATGATCCGGGAATTTCCCCATTAAAAATAATACTACCGATAATGGATAAAATGATAGCGATGACTATACTTAAACGTTCATTTATTAAAAACTTTATAAGTAGTACTCCAGTTGCAACTGGTACAACTAGATATAAATGATTTAATTGATTGGAAAATAAACTAACAATTTTCATTAACGTAATGACTATACCATTAACAGACAAGAAAATAATCATTTTCCCAAAATCAAATCGATCTTTCTTGTGTAATAAAAACAGTTCATTCATTAAAGTAAAAAGTAATAATATAATAAATAATGCCAGCCCAATACCTGGAAAAACTTTCTTTTGTTGTTTTAGTAGTCCTACTAGTTCTAAATCATCATATATTTCATTCGTAATTATTTGTCCCTCACGGACAATAATATCTCCTGAACGAATAACGACAGGAGTAACACTACTTGCTGCCTCATTCCTTGCCTCAATCGTTTTTTCCGCATCATAAAATGAATTTTCAACGACAGCAAAATCAACTAATTTATAAAGTATGTCTTTTACTTCTTCTTTTAAAGAAGAATATTTAATGGATGCAATAACATCTTCTTTAGCACTATTAATATTTTCTACCCTTACACCCCTGTTTAATACCTTTTCAACGGCTTTTTTAAATTGATTTTTACCACTTTTTCGGTCATCAACACTTAAATTGATTAATCGAACTAATGTCACATCACTAACATAATCGACAATTTCATCAGATAGAATTTCTTTTAAATTAAACACAAGTTCATCATTCGACAATGGCTCAGATGTATTATTTTCTACAGAATTTTTATTAGTATTTTCTTCTGTCAATTTTTCTGTAGCATCAAATAACTCTTCAATATATTTAATTCTTTCATCAATAATTTCTTCCGTGATAGAATATCGGTCTTCAATAGATAATACTGTTTCACGCATTTTGCGATCAGTTTCCGCCTCATTTTCAACCGTTAAGGGGGATCTAATCGTTTCAGCCGCTCGATCAAATTTTTCTATTTCATAAGATTTCAAATAAACGTTATTCATCGTCATTAAGTATATAAAAACCCCTAATAACAATACTGGAAAAACAATAATCATTTTTCTTGAATAACGATTAAAAAACTTATCTTTAGACTTTTTCGTTTTTTTCAATTGTGCCACCCCTAATAAGGACATTAGAAAATTATTAATAAAAGGTTATTTATCATATGCTTGGATAATTTTTTGAACTAAAGGATGCCTCACAACATCGGTAGATTTCAAATAAATAAAAGCAATATCGTTTATTTGAGATAATAATTGACTTGCTATTTTCAATCCCGATGATGTGCCCTTTGGTAAATCTATTTGTGTTACGTCTCCCGTAATAACCATTTTTGATCCAAATCCTAATCTTGTTAAAAACATTTTCATTTGCTCCGGGGTTGTATTTTGCGCTTCATCCAAAATGATAAAAGCGTCATCTAGGGTCCTCCCTCTCATATAAGCTAATGGTGCTATTTCAATGATTTCCTTTTCAATTAAACGGAATGTTTGATCTCTACCTAAAACATCATACAAAGCATCATATAGTGGCCTTAAATAAGGATCTACCTTTTCTTTTAAATCCCCTGGTAAAAAACCTAAACTTTCGCCTGCTTCAACTGCTGGCCTTGTCAAAATAATTTTCTTAATTGTACCATTTTTTAAATGGTGAGCCGCCTTTACAATCGATAAATACGTTTTACCCGTTCCGGCCGGACCAATGCTGAAAACCATATCAAATTGGTCCATTGCGTGTACATATTCTTTTTGACCAATCGTTTTAACCCTTATTGGTTTACCATAAATGTTTTTTATTAACATTTCCTCAAATAATAAATCAAATTGATTTATTTTTCCCTTTTTTGCTAATTCAACAGCATAGATAATATCTTGATCTGAGAGGATATGTCCTTGTTGAACAACAGTTAACAAATGTTGCAATATTAATTGTGTCAGTGCTACATTATTTTTATCCCCTTTAACATGAACCTGTTCACCTCTAGTCATTATCGACGTTTGTAGTAGGTCTTCTAATATTTTTAAAAAGGAATCATTATTTCCGAATAGCTCCCTCGCCTCATTAACATCATTAATTTGTATATCGATTAGTTTTTTAATTACTTCCATTCATGTATAACTCCTTTAATGACTATTATCATTATTTTTAATACGTATGGCAATGTTCATTATTATGTCGTCATAGTACGACAAACATTAATTACCCACTGCAATATTTTCGAGCACACTAACGAATAAGTTAAGCTTCACTTTATCATTATCGACCTTATCTTGCAAAACAAAATAATGTTTAATTTCTGTTTTCATTCCTAATTTTAATTGTAAATGATTGATTGCTTGTTGTATAGCATATTCCTTCGCAAGTTCCACAGTTTGTTGTTTATTAATTGTTTTTATTTCATAAATATTATTTTTAACGAGATAAAATGGTAATTCCCATTGCAAAAAATTAAAATGTAATAATTCTTCTTCAACATATTGTTGTTCATATATATTTTGTTTTATTGGCCATAAATTAATATGATACTTTCCTAAACCAAGCCCATAGGCTGGAGTCATAGTCCCAAATAATTCCTCATAAGTTATTGCTAACGGAGTTGATACCTTTATTTCATACCAAGTGGTTGCAAATACCTCCCCTTCAACAGCTGTATTTATAGGCTTATTTTGTTCACCATTCTCAGCTTCCTCATCAATGTCTAATTTATTAACAACCAAAACATCCCCTTTATTAACATAGTCGTTAGTATGTACTAATGGATAACCACTAACAATTAACATTTTATCTATCGTACCGCTTTTTTTTGCAATTAATTGCTGGTAAGACTTATTTGTATTTTCTTTTGCCAATTTTTTTTCCGTTGCATTAATATAAATGATGGCGCCTTTTTTTTCAATCCCTACATATAAAAGGTCTTCCAAATGAATTAGTATCCGTTCTTGTAATTCATTAATATTTGGTATTCCAAAAGCCCAAGCACCTGCAAATATTCCTGAACTTTCCAAATACTCCCTTATTTCTTCCTCATGTTCAATGTTGACACCAGAAATATTTACCTTCCAAATGACATTAGATAATATAAATAATAAAAATAAACAAAAAAAACAGACAAATATTAAACTTTGCCGGTGTAATAATTTTTTTAACATAGGTAACAGTCCATCATGTTTGATAGAAATAAGTTCAAAAACCTGAAAATGATTATGGATAATTTCTAGTATGTCGGTTTCTTTATGTAAATACATAAAACATGATAGTTTATTTTCGGATAGTTGCCTCACTTTCCAAACTGTTATATCATTTTCTTGACAAATATGCAGAAAATGTTCTTTTTTCTCGGTTTTAATTGTTAAGTAGATAGTTCCCACTATTTTTCCTAACAAGATATGATATTGCATGTTCATTACATCCTTTCAAATCGATGGTATGACATAGTTGAAATATTCCCTTCTAATATAAGTTGTTGGGCATACATTGATTTAATGAATAATTCACTACCATAGATGTGAATATCTCCTATACTTGTCCTTAATCTAATTTCACTAGAAGAAAAATTTAATATATGACAACCATTCTCAATATAAATTTTGTTTTCATTATCAATGGTTACTATTGACATGTTCTTCGTTAACGGAGGAAGTAATGATTCGTTATTAGTTAATTTCACGTAAAATTTTTTGACAAAATCCACGATACATATCTCCCTTCAACTATATAATTATGTTTTAAATAAAAAATAAAGAACTACTTAATGATAGTTCCATAAACGATAGAAAAGAAGATTTTTACAATATCATGATAAAATAACAAGTACATAAATAAAAAAACCCCTAGTAACATTAAGTTAACTAGGGATTTAAAATGTATGAATTAACATATTTTAGTTAATTTATATATATAACCAGTAATGATTAGCGACGTCTTTTTAATGCAATATTTTCATAGCGATTTAAAGATCTTGGTGGGCCAAGCACTTCAGCCATAATAACACTTTCCATCAATTTTTGTTGTGTTATTTGTAAATTTAAACTAGGCTGCGAATGTAATGTATCGCTCTTATTAACATTAATCAATCGGGAATTTTTTCCGACATATTCTGAATTTGTATTGTGAACATCATCTACATCATATGTTGGCTTGAATTTACTCCTAAAACGTTCTAATTGTTTTTCATGAGCTTGTTCAAAAGAATCTACCTCTTCAACGGCCTTTTGCTTTATTTCAGATACGGATGTTTGTTGCATTTTTTGGGAATTATGTTGACGGTTCTCTATAACTTGTTTTGTCTTTTCTACATTTTCTTCATTAAATGCCTCTTCTAATAATGAACGAAGCGTTGGCTTTGCCTGTTGCTGTTTACTCTTTTGTTCGTTTGTTTGATTCTTTCTTGGACGTAGAAGTCTTGCGACAAAGACGGCAATGATGATAAATATTAATGGATTTGATGTTATTAAACGAAATAACTCTTCCAATTGAGTTCCTCCTTTAAAAAGGGGATAAAAATAACAATAGTTTGAAAAAAACTTTAATTGTTAACCTAAATTACTTTTCATTATCCTCTTTTTTATCGTGGTCTTTCTTGGACATATTACCAATAGTTCCACGCATATCTGTATCGGCATTAATATTTTGGTAATTTAAATAATCCATCACACCCATATTACCAGAACGTAATGCTTCAGATAGTGCTTTCGGTACATCTGCTTCTGCCTCAACCACTCTAGCACGCATTTCTTCCACTTTTGCTGTCATCTCTTGTTCTAAAGCAACAGCCATAGCCCTACGTTCTTCTGCCTTCGCTTGGGCAATGTTTTTATCAGCTTGTGCTTGATCTGTTTGTAGCATTGCACCAATATTTTTACCGATATCTACGTCTGCAATATCAATTGATAAGATTTCAAATGCAGTTCCGGAATCTAAACCTTTTGCCAACACAGTGTGTGAAATAGAGTCTGGATTTTCTAATACTTTTTTATGTGTTTTTGAACTACCTATCGTACTAACAACACCTTCACCAACACGGGCAATGACTGTTTCTTCTCCAGCTCCCCCAACAAGTCGATCTATATTAGCACGGACTGTAATTCTGGCTAATGCCTTTACTTCAATTCCATCCATCGCAATACCAGCAATAAAGGGTGTTTCAATCACCTTAGGGTTTACACTCATCTGCACGGCTTCTAGCACATTACGCCCTGCTAGATCAATTGCTGCTCCACGTTCAAACGTTAATTTAATGTTTGCTCTGTGTGCAGCAATAAGCGCATTAACGACACGGTCGACATTACCACCGGCTAAATAGTGACTCTCTAATTGATTTGTTGTCACATCTAATCCTGCTTTATATGCCTTAATTAAAGGATTGATAACTCGGGAAGGAATCACTCTCCGTAATCTCATCCCTACCAATGTAAATAAACCCACTTTAACTCCCGCTGCTAATGCACTAATCCAAAGTGCAACTGGGACAAAGGTGAATAATACGACTAGCGCAATTAAAATAAGAGCTACAACGATTATTGGTGCTACTTGTGTAATAGTTAAATCCATTTTAAATCCTCCTATAAAATTAATCTTTTTTTCTTACAACTACTTTCATACTTTCCACTTGAACAACAATGATCTTTTCGTCCTTTTCAATGAAGCCACCTTCTGTCACAACATCAATTCGATCATGATTAATTAATACTGTTCCAGCAGGTCTAAGTGTTGTTAATGCAATTCCCTCTTGACCTACTAATTCCTGACGAATATCAGTCGATACATATCCTAAATCTGTCGATGTTCGGTCAAATAAAATTAATTTGCTAAATATTCCTTTACCCGAACCTATTCTTTTAAATAAAACAACTGCAACAATGAAAGCAACGATTAAAGCGATTGCAATACTCATGGTCATATGCATTACATCGTACCCGGCTAAAAATAAAGAGCCAATTACTGCTCCAACTCCTAGTATACCTAAAATTCCACCTGAAACAAAGAATTCACTAATAATTAAAATTATACCTATAAGCAGTAAAATAACTGTTTCCATTCCTGCTAATCCTGCAATAATATGACCATAAAAAAATAACACTAAAGCGATAATTCCCATTGTACCGGGAACACCAAATCCCGGAGAATATAACTCTACTATTAAACCTAAACTTGCTACAGATAATAATATTGGAATAACGATTGGACTAGTAATAAATCTAGCCAAATTTTCAGCAAGTGTTGTTTCCATTTCTATTATCGTTGCATTATCTAATCCAATTTCATGAAGTAATTCAATCCGATTTTGAACAATTCCTTCAGCATATCCGACTTCAAGTGCCTTATTCGGTGTTAAGGTAAGAAACTTGCCTTTAGGAGCCTTTAAGTCTGGTAAATCAATCGATTCGTCTGCCATTGCAACCGCATAAATAGGATCACGCCCATTTGCTTCAGCTGCACTTTCCATGGCAGCTATCCAGGCAGATTGGGCTTTCTTATCAGCTGCGGTTCCATCACCCTGAATCACTCCACTCGCACCCATCGTTGCGTTAGGGCGCATATAAATATTATTAGAATGTAAGGCGATATATGATCCAGCTGATAATGCTTGATTCGTTATAAATGCAGTTGTTTCCATGTCAAGTCCCTGAAGTAATTTACCAATTTTACCTGCGGAATCTACCCTCCCACCTGGGGTATCTATTTCAAAAATAATATGATTAGCACCATCTTCGATAGCTGCCTCTGTTGCTCTAGTGAGGAAAGCCTCTAATCCTCGCTCAACCTCATTTTCAATTGGCACAATATATACTAGTTTACCTGTACCATCGTTATTTGCTTGGGATTTTTGCACCGTAGGAATAGATACTGTTATCATGATTATCACCATTAATAACAATATTTTAATCATATGATTTGGGGCTTTATTAAACATTTTTCCACCACCTTTTTATCCCAAAATGATGGATAAATAAGTAAAATTTTTCATTACTGTGAGGACCATGTGTCAAAGAAAATTTGAACTAAAATGAAAAGATCCTACCAGAAAACAATGTCCTCTGTGCAGGATCTATTATACATTTACAAAAATTTTTTAACTAATTGTTGTATATGTGATCCATCAGCTTTTCCTTTTACCTTAGGCATAATATGACCCATCACTTTTCCAAAATCATTTTTTGATGTAGCATTTAATTCTGAAATAGCTTGTTTAACAATTAGTTCTAGTTCTTTTTCTGTTAATTGTTCAGGCATATATGTTTTTAATATGTTTATTTCAGCTTCTAATTGTTCGACTAAATCAATACGATTAGCGGCCTGAAACTCCTTTAATGATTCGTTTCTTTGTTTTAATTCACGATTTAAAATAGTCATTTCATCTTCAGATGATAATTCATTAACCTTCAGTTTAATAGCTTCGTTTTGTAAAGAACTCTTTACCATTCGAATCACTGAAAGTTTCACTTTTTCTTTATTTTTCATAGCATCCTTCATCTGACTATTTAACAATTGCAAGAGTGACATATTGACACCTACTTTAAAATTTACGTTTCTTAGCTCTTGCTGCCTCGGATTTCTTTTTGCGTCTTACGCTAGGTTTTTCATAATATTCCCGTTTACGATATTCAGATAATGTACCGCTTTTAGAAACATTTCGTTTAAAGCGTCTTAACGCATCTTCCAATGATTCATTTTTACGAATTCGAGTTGTGTTAGACATACTCTTTTCCCTCCCTCCGGAGTATAAAACAAAATTAATTAGTCATATATGTTTGCCATCATTATAATATAATGAAACTAGCTGGTCAATTACTTGGTATAAATATATATTTAACTAATCATTTGTCTTGCTGTTGCTACTTTGCTTACCTTAACAAAAACACCATTAGAATAAGGATAATTAGCATGTAATAATTTTACCCGTATGATAGAACCAATTAATTTTGGCTTTCCTTCAAATTTCACTTTAATATAATTATCGGAATAACCAATTAAAACATTCGGATCATCATCACTTACTTCCTCAGGAATAACTTCTAACACTTCATTTTCAAATTGCTTCGCATAATCCTTTGCCAGACGATTAGACAAGTCAATCATTTGTTGAACACGCCGTTCTTTCACATCGGGATTCACCTGATCTTCCATTCTTGCTGCTGGTGTTCCAGTGCGTCTAGAATAGGGAAATACATGCAATTCAGCAAAGCCAATTTTTTCAATGAATTGATACGTTTCCATAAACTCTTCTTCCGTTTCGCCGGGAAATCCGACAATAACATCACTTGTTATGGCTAGTTGAGGTAATGCTTGCTTAATTTTATTTACCTTTTCAAGGTAATAATCAGCAGAATATTTACGGCGCATTCTTGTTAAAACGGTATTTGACCCTGATTGAAGCGGAATATGTAAATGCCTAACTATTTTTTTTGATTTGTCTAATTGTTCTATAACTTCATCGGTAATTTGACTGGCTTCAATTGAAGAAATACGTATTCTTTCTAAACCTTGAACTTTTTCTTCCAAATCCTCAAGCAACATGGCAAAGTTATAATCAGTCATATCTTCACCATAACCTGCTGTATGAATCCCTGTTAAAACAATTTCTTTATACCCAGCATTAACTAATTGCTGTGCTTGTTTAATGACATTCTCCGGTTCCCTAGAACGGAGTAACCCACGTGACCAGGGAATAATACAAAATGTACAAAAATTGTTACAGCCTTCTTGAATTTTTAAAGAAGCTCTTGTACGGTCAGTAAAAGCAGGAACATCCATTTCTTCAAAAACACGATTTTGCATAATACTTGATACTCCATTAATCGGTAATCTTGTTTGTTTATGTTGCTCAATTAATGGAATCATCTCTTTTCGATTTTGTGTCCCAACTACTACATCTACCCCATCTATTTCCAAAACTTCTCCAGGTGATGTTTGTGCATAACAACCTGTGACACAAATGATTGCTTCAGGGTTTTTTCTTACTGCACGTCTTATAATTTGGCGACTTTTCTTATCGCCTGTATTAGTGACAGTACAGGTATTTATAACATAAACATCGGCCATACGTTCAAAGTCAACCCTTTCATAACCAGAATCTTTGAACATATTCCATATACCTTCAGTTTCATAATGATTTACTTTACAACCTAACGTATGAAATGCTACGGTTGGCATTGTTTACACCTCTAACTCTTCAAAATGATAAGAAATACAAGCTAATGCATAAAGTGAAGCCGACTCTGTACGTAAAATTCTAGGCCCTAATCGAATGGGGGAAATATTATAATCTTGAAAAAGTTGAACTTCTTTTTCAGAAAACCCACCTTCAGGTCCAATAAAAATCATAACTTTGCTGTTATTCGCAATTTTTTTTAATTGAACGGCAAATGAATTATACTCTTTTGTTTGGGACTCTGCTTCGTATGCAAATAACATTATATCATATTCATGCTTTTGTTCTAAAAGTTTTACTAAAGAGGTCGGTTCATTTATTTTTGGAATTACGTTACGGTGACATTGTTCACTTGCTTCTTTCACTATTTTATGAAAACGTGCAAGTTTTTGCTTCGACCTTTGTTGATCCCACTTAACGATTGAACGGTCTGATTCAAAAAATGTAAACTGGCCCGCACCAAATTCAGTTCCTTTTTGTAAAATAAAATCTATTTTGTTCCCTTTCGGTAATGCTTGGGCAATTGTTACATATATGGGCAATTCTTTATTACTATCTATCCATCGTACAAATTGTAATGTAACGCTTTCTTTTGTTATTTCAGTAATAGTACACAAGGCTACCATGCCATCAGTACGGATACAAATAACTTTTTCACCAATTTTATTGCGCATAACGACACGAATATGCCTTGCATCATTTCCAATTAATTGTATGCGCCCATGATGCCATCCCTCTTGGGGAACAAAATATCGTTGCATATATTCACACGTCCATTTTTCTATACTTTTTGTGCCGTAAAACTAACCCAGTTATCTTGTTGATTTATTTCGATCATTTTAAACGAATATTCTTCTATTTTAGTCTGTAACATTTCTTGCTTTTCTTTAATAATTCCTGATGTTATAAAGTAACCACCAATTTTTAAATTTCTCCACGCATCATCAATGACATCAACGAGCACATCGGCTAAAATATTAGAAACAATAACATTAGCCTGTTGGCTTATCCCTTTTAATAAATCGTTTTGTTGAACAATGACTTGATTTTGAAGATTATTTAAATCTCGATTTGCATTAGTGCTTTTTACTGCTATGTCATCTAAATCAAAAGCATATACTTTTCTGGCACCCAATAATACAGATGCAATACTTAAAATACCAGAACCAGAACCGACATCTAATACAATATCATCTTTCTGTATTGTTTTTTGTAACCCCTGAATACTTAATATTGTTGTCGGATGTGTCCCAGTTCCAAATGCTAAACCGGGGTCAATATAAATGGGTAATAGTCCAGTTTGTTCGTTTTGTAATGTCTCCCATTTAGGTACAATTATAAATAAATCAGTGATTTGGGTGGGTTTAAAGTATTGTTTCCAATTATTTTCCCAATCCTCGTCATAAACCTTTTTTGCTGAAATACCTTCACCTAATAAAATTAATTGTTTATGACTTAAATTGTTTAATCGTTTATTTATACGTTGAAATATTCCAGTAAACTGTTTATCACTGATAAAATAAGTTTTTATATAAATACCTAATGGTGGAAAATCATTTCTGTCTAACTTATATCGTTCACCGAAAGGGTCATTTTCCTGCTTAATAAGGTCTGCTGAATCAATAACAACAATACCGTTTGCCCCTTCCTCAAGAAGCAAATTTGAAATTATTTCAATATGATCATGTGTTGTATGAATAATGATTTCTTGCCATTCCATATCGTTCACTCCGACATTACTTAATCACCTTTAAAAGCCTTTTTAAATCGATTAAAGAATGATTCCTCTCCACTTACTGAATCATTTCCATCTATTTCATTAAATTCTTTTAATAATTCTTTTTGACGATTTGTCAATTTTGTCGGAGTAACAACAACGATTTTAACGTGTTGATCACCTTTGCCAAAACCTCTAACATTTGGAGAGCCTTTCCCTTTTAGGCGAAAGGTCCTACCTGTCTGTGTTCCAGCAGGTATTTTAAAGGTAACATTTCCGTGTACCGTTGGAACTTCAATCTCGTCACCAAGAGCCGCCTGTGCAAATGTAATAGGTAAATCTAGGAAAATATTATCTCCTTCACGCTCGAAAAACTCATGTTGTTTCACATGGATAACGACGAATAAATCTCCAGGAGGTCCACCATTTTTTCCAGGATTACCTTTACCCGAGACGCGTATTTGTTGTCCTTCATCAATTCCTGCGGGAATAGAAATTTTAATTTTCGTTTGTTTTTTTACTTTACCATTGCCACCACAAGTTGTACATCTATCCTTAATGATTTTACCAGTACCTTGACAATAATGGCAGACACGTCGATTAACAATTCTGCCGAAAGGAGTATTTTGTTCCATGTTTAGTTGACCTGAACCATGACAATGTGAACAGGTTTCTGGTTTTGTACCTGGCTTCGCTCCGGAACCATGACACGTTGAACATTGTTCATCCTTCGGTAACGTTATATGGGTCTCTTTACCAAATATAGCCTCTTCAAAATTTAGTGACATTGTATATTGCAAATCGTCTCCTTGTTGAGGGGCATTAGGATCACGTCTTCCACCGCCACCAAAGAACATATCAAAAATATCACCAAATCCAGAAAAGTCTTGGGCGCCCCCACCAAATCCTTGAGCCCCTTGTGTTCCAGCATGACCAAATTGATCATACTGTGCCCTTTTTTGATCATTATTTAATACTTCGTAGGCTTCTTTGGCCTCTTTAAATTTCTCTTCAGCATCATCCGACTTATTCACATCAGGATGATATTGTCTTGCCAACTTACGATATGCTTTTTTTATATCTTCTTTACTCGCATCTTTTCCAACGCCGAGCACTTCGTAATAATCTCTTTTACTCAATTTACGATTCACTCTCCCGAATCTGAAATTCAATCTTTATCATCATAGCATTCTTTTTATAGTTGAAGCAAATAACGAAAAAGTCAAAGTCAAGAAATTCTGACTTTGACTTTTTATAAACGATTACTTGTCTTTATCTTCATCGTCTACTTCTTCGTAGTCGGCATCAACAACATCATCCTCTACACTATCGCTTTCACTACTTGATTGATTTTGTTGTTGTTCTTGAGCCATTTGCTCATATAACTTTACAGAAAGTTGTTGTACTTGTTCCTCTAAAGCAGATTTCTTTTCCTTTATTTCATCTATGTTTTCGCCTTCTAATGCCTTTTTCAGTGCCTCTTTTGCCTCTTCAGCTTTTTGTTTTTCTTCCTCAGATACTTTTTCTTTTAAATCTTTAATAGTTTTATCCGTTGTAAATATTAACTGGTCGGCTTCGTTTCTTAAGTCTATTTCCTCCCGACGTTGTTTATCCGCCTCGGCATTTTCTTCTGCTTCTTTTACCATTTTATCAATTTCATCATCTGATAGACCTGAGGATGATTGAATTGTTATTGATTGTTCTTTATTCGTACCTAAATCTTTTGCTCTTACATTAACAATTCCATTAGCATCAATATCAAAGGTAACTTCAATTTGTGGAACTCCTCTTGGTGCCGGTGGAATATCAGTTAATTGAAAACGTCCTAAAGTTTTGTTATCTGCAGCCATTTCACGTTCACCCTGAAGGACATGAATGTCAACCGCTGTTTGATTATCAGCTGCTGTAGAAAATACTTGTGATTCACTTGTCGGGATAGTCGTATTTCGCTCAATTAATTTTGTCGTGACAGATCCCATCGTTTCAATTCCAAGTGATAATGGTGTGACGTCTAATAAAACAACGTCTTTTACATCACCTTGCAAAACTCCTCCTTGAATAGCTGCTCCTAGGGCAACAACCTCATCTGGATTAACCCCTTTAGAAGGCTCTTTTCCAGTTTCTCTCTTAATTGCTTCTTGAACCGCCGGAATTCTAGTTGAACCCCCTACTAAAATAACTTTGTCAATGTCACTAGAAGAAAAACTAGCATCCGATAAAGCTTTTCGTACCGGCTCCATTGTTCTTTCAACCAAATCCGAAGTTAATTCGTCAAACTTCGCCCTTGTTAATGACAACTCCAGGTGAAGTGGACCAGCGTCCCCTGCCGTAATAAATGGTAAAGATATTTGCGTTTGCGAAACACCTGATAAATCTTTTTTCGCTTTTTCTGCTGCATCCTTTAAACGTTGGGTCGCCATCTTATCTTTTGATAAATCAATACCATTTTCCTTACGGAATTCTTGAACCATATAATCAATGATTTTATCATCAAAGTCATCTCCACCGAGACGATTATCCCCTGCGGTTGAAATAACCTCAAAAGTTCCATCACCAATATCTAAAATTGATACGTCAAATGTTCCACCACCTAAATCGTAAACTAAAATCGTTTGGTCTTCATTTTCCTTATCGATACCATATGCTAATGCAGCAGCTGTTGGTTCATTAATGATTCTCTCTACCTCGAGGCCAGCAATAACTCCGGCATCTTTTGTTGCTTGTCTTTCAGCATCATTAAAATAAGCTGGCACTGTAATAACAGCTTTCGTTACTTTATCACCTATATAATCTTCAGCATAGCTTTTTAAATGCTGTAATAAAATAGCCGAAATTTCTTGTGGTGAATATTTTTTATCCTCTATTTCAACCTTATAATCTGTTCCCATATGACGTTTAATCGATTGAACCGTGTTGGGATTTGTAATCGCCTGACGTTTAGCTACTTCCCCTACTTGACGTTCACCATCTTTAAAGGCAATTACGGATGGGGTTGTTCGATTTCCTTCAGGGTTTGTTATAACAATCGATTCTCCGCCTTCCATAACAGATACACATGAATTTGTAGTCCCTAAATCAATTCCAATAATTTTACTCATATTTCAATTTCTCCTTTAGTTCTATTTATTTACTTTAACCATTGCTGGTCTTATAACTTTATCATTTAAAACATAACCTTTTTGTAATTGCTCAACGACAATATTTGCTTCAAAGTTTTCATCTTCTGTTTGCATGACAGCATGATGGTAATTAGGATCAAATGGTTGATGTAATGCATCAATTGATTCAACACCATGTGATTTTAAAGATGCTAGTAATTGATCATAAATCATCTTCATGCCCTCTTTAAAACTATTATTTTCTGAACTTATTTCAGTTTGTAATGCTCTTTCAAAATTATCTAATACAGGTAATAACTCTGTTGCCAAATCCTGTGATTTATATTTACGGTCTAAGGCTTTTTCCTTTATTGTTCGCTTTTTATAATTATCAAATTCAGCATGAATCCTTAAAAGTTTTTCTTCAGTTTCTGATTTTTCCTGCTTTAATTTAGTTACCTCATGCTCTAATTCTTGGATATTGTTATCATCTTCAATTACGACTTCCGATGGTGAGTCAGTTAAATCTTCAACTGGTTCTTTCGATAAATTTTCTTCATTCAATTGATCATCATTAATCAATCCATTGTTTTCATCATTACTTTTCGTTTTTTCTTCCAATAGATACACCCCCATAAAAATACCATGTATAACCATAACATGATTAAAAATTTTGTAAACTATATCACATCAAATATTTTTATTAATCTGATGACTTATATAATAGATTTGATAACTCGGATGATAATCCTTTTAACAGTCGAATTACTTTTCGATATTCCATTCTCGTAGGGCCTATTAATGCAATGGTACCAAACTGATTTAAACCAGATTTATAAGATGAGGTAATTAAACTTAAATGTTTTATCGCATCTAGTTTATTTTCATTCCCGATTGTGACATGGAGGCCATTCCCACTCATACTTAATAACCGGACCATCTCTTCTTCATTTTCTAGTAATGAATAAAATTCATAAATTTTTTCGATATCATTAAATTCAGGTTGCATAATTAGGTTTGATTGTCCACCAATATATAATTTCGCTGCACTTTCATGAGCAAGTATATTTTGTAAATATTGATATATGGAATTAAAATTCTTAACATATTTTTGTAACAATGAATAGACTTCCGTCTCTAATTTATGGGATAAATGTAAAATCGGAACACCAGCTAAACGATCGTTTAAAATATTGACAATCGTCTCCACTTCTCCTTCATCCATAATTGTTGAACTTGAAAAAGTTTTATGTTCCACATGGCCAGTATCTGTCACCAAAATAGCGACAGCTGTATAGTCTGAAAGTATAATTATTTGTATTTCCCGCAAAGTTGCATCAATTACTTGTGGCCCTAATATAATTGTCGTATAATTTGTCAACTGTGATAAAACCTCTGCTGAAGTTTGAACAATATATTCAAACTCAACGATATTTTCAGAAATCATTTCCCTTATAATATCCATTTCAATTTCTCTTAATGTCGGTCCAATTACATGATCAACATAAAAACGATAAGCCTTTTCAGAAGGAACCCTACCAGAAGAAGAATGGGTCTTTTCTAAAAAACCCATATCCTCCAAGTCCGCCATTACATTTCGAATAGTTGCTGCACTTAAATTAACTGAATCTTTTTTTGAAATTGCCCTAGAACCTATAGGTTTAGCCTCGATAATAAAGTCATCAATAATTGATTGTAATATGAATAACTGCCTATTAGTTAACAATTTCATCACCCCTATTAGCACTCAATCTCATCGAGTGCTAATGCTATTTATAAATTATCAAATTCAAGTTTTTTTGTCAACGAACTAAGCTTATTTTATTTAGATTTTTATTATCACCAGGCCCTTGAAATTTCATCAAAAAATATGATTGATTAAACTACACGGATTTCTGTAGATCTGATAAGTTAGTATTACCAAAATCAAACTATTGTAAGAAAATATTATGAAAATGAATTATGTGACATTTGAATAAATGTTATAAAGGTAAACGAAGTACTTTTATCAGAGTTACAAAGGATAAATATTGATGAGAAGGTATTTACAATTGAAAAAAGAATGAGAACTGTGTTCTCAATTCTTATCAACTTTGTAAAAGTATTTAATCGTCATTTAATTTTAAAACAGACATAAATGCCTCCTGGGGTATTTCTACAGAACCTACCATTTTCATCCGCTTTTTCCCTGCCTTTTGTTTTTCAAGTAATTTTCTCTTTCTGGTCACATCACCGCCATACAATTTTGCTGTGACATCTTTTCTTACTGCTTTAATGTTAGATCTAGCAATAATATGATTACCTATTGCCGCTTGAACAGGGACCTCAAATTGCTGTCTCGGAATTAATTCTTTTAGTTTTTCAACTATCTGTCTCCCTCGATTATAACTAAAATCTTTATGGACAATTATTGACAGGGCATCAATTGCATCACCGTGTAATAAAATATCCATTTTCACTAAATTTGAAGGACGGTTCCCAATAAATTCATAGTCCAATGAGGCATATCCTTTTGTTTGTGATTTTAATTGGTCAAAAAAGTCGAAAACTATTTCCGATAAAGGTATTTCATATATGACATTTACTCGAATGTCATCCAAATATTGCATATCAATAAAATGTCCCCGTTTTCGTTGACAGATTTCCATAACGGCTCCAACATAATCGTTAGGTACCATGACCATTGCTTTTACATAAGGTTCTAGAATTTCTTCAATTGAAGCTGGATCAGGCATAAATGATGGGTTTTCAATATGAAGAACTTCTCCATCAGTCTTTCTAATTTCATAAATCACGCTTGGTGCTGTCGTAATTAAATCAATATTAAATTCTCGTTCAATCCGTTCTTGAACGATTTCCATATGCAGTAGGCCCAAAAATCCCGTTCTAAACCCAAACCCTAATGCTTGGGATGTTTCAGGTTCATACTGTAATGAGGCATCATTTAATTCAAGTCGTTCTAATGCTTCTCTTAATGGGTTGTAATCTTCTGAATTGACAGGGTATAAACCACAAAATACCATTGGATTCAATTTTCGATAACCTGGTAAAGGGGCATCGGCAGGTTCATTCACCAAGGTAATTGTGTCTCCAACTCTCGTATCCTTTACTTCCTTCATAGAAGCAGTTAAATAACCAACATCACCAACTGTTAACATTTGTTTATTTAATGGTTTTGGTGTTAATACACCTAGTTCTAACACTTCATACTCACTCTTCGTTGCCATCATACGAATTTTATCCCCAATTCGTACTTGTCCTTCTTTCACACAAATAGAGGCGACAACCCCACGATACGCATCATAAACTGAGTCAAAAATTAATGCTTTTAGTGGTGCCGATTCATCCCCATTTGGGGGAGGTATATTGTTAACGATACTTTCCAAAATTTCATCAATCCCAATGTTGTCCTTTGCCGACGCTAAAATAACATCATCTGGGTCAATCCCGATAATATCGACTAACTCCTTAGTAACTCTTTCGGGATCTGCATTTGGTAAATCGATTTTATTAATAACCGGTATAATTTCCAAATTATTATCTAGCGCTAAATATACATTTGCCAATGTTTGGGCTTCAATGCCCTGTGCGGCATCGACTACTAAAATAGCCCCTTCACAGGCGGCTAAACTTCTTGAGACCTCATAAGTAAAATCGACATGACCTGGAGTATCGATTAAGTGAAAAATATATTTTTCTCGATTTTTACTTTCATATTCTAAATGAACGGCATTTAACTTAATTGTAATTCCCCGTTCCCTTTCTAGATCCATTGCATCTAAAATTTGTTCTTTCATTTCTCTTTCTGATAATGCCTTCGTGTTTTCCAATATACGATCAGCCAAGGTTGATTTACCATGATCAATATGGGCAATAATTGAAAAATTTCTTACATTTCTTGTATTGTTATTCAGCAATGACGCTCACTCCTACTATGCACCAATCGATTAAAACTCATATAGCTAGCATTGATTATAACAATACTGTCCTTTTGTTTCAATATTTGCCCCATATCTGTACATATTTTTCAACTATTAAAATAGCGCTTAAAAAAATGTTTTTGCAATAAAGTATAATAGGGAGGTAATTAATTCAAAAGTATAAGAAGTTAAACGCTCAAATATTCCGGCTACTTTTTGTATTAATGCTGGTCGGTCATCCAATGTTAGTTCTTCTTCAATTTCTGTTCTGTCCGTCAATGGGTCTGTTTCATGTGCGGTTTCATGTGCTGTTTCATGTATTACTTCGGCATTTCCCTCTGATTTGAAGCCACCATACATCACCCCACTGAGAAAAAAGACGGCTATTAGAAGTATGACAATTACAAAACGAGTCATTTTTATCCCCCTATTTACTAACTTCTTCCGCTTCCCAATATAGTTGACTAAATACTTCGGCTAAAACGTCGACTGTTCGATACATTTCTTCTAATGTATTTTCATGACCACCTATCTCCATTAAAATCGCATTTTCATTTAAATCTTGATTATAAACCCCATTTACTTTAGGACCTTCCTTTGTAATAACGCCCCTACTCACATTTGGAAGGGCTTCATTTAATAAGTCGTGAAATTTTTTTGCTAACGATAAGTTCTTTTCAAATGCCTCATTTTCCTTACCAATGACAAATAATACTTTTGCATATTTTTCCCCATTTATTTTTTTGGTTGTTAAGTTACGGGAAAGACTGTCTCGATGAATATCGAAAATGTATTTAATATCATTATTATTAGCAATTGCTTCTTCCACAATTGGACGTGAAGCTTTATATGATTGCCCATAAGACCATCCGTTTTCATGTAAAATGTTTGTCACATCAGTTGTATCTACTTTTGCCCCAATTCCATGATGGTGAAGTTGATTTGCTAATCTTGTACTTACTTTGGTAATATTTACTTCCCCATGGTATGCATTATTGGCATTTTTTTCATCAGGTAGGTGAGGTAAAAAAGATTCCCTATTATGTGTACTATATAAAAAAACTACTTCCTTACCTTCTGTCGACATGGGGGATTTCTTTTCCTCATTTTTACTTTTGTCAGTTTTATCTTCATCAGCTAGATCAACTGCCTTTCTTTTTTCTAACACATTTTCTAATGGAGGACCCGATTCATCAACAAAATCTGCTGATTGTTCTAAGTAATGTTCAGTTAACTTTCTATTATGTTCATAAACAGAATAACTAGGTAGTTCAATACGTATAAAAGTATTCATATCTGATAACGACATACTTATTACTCGATTTAACAATGTTTTTGTTATATGTGGATGTTGATTTTCTATTTGATTAAATAAGGAAAATGAATTATTTTCTAAATTAAATAGTTGCAAAAGCAGCGTGTGATCGGTAGCACTAATCCGATGTGATAACAATGACGATGAAAGACGTTTAATTGGTTTTGAAGATGTGAAAATACCAATAAATAAAAACAATATACTGATGATAGTAAATAATAATAATAATTTTTTAATGTATGGAACCATTTGTCCCAAGGTAGTATATTTTGGGTTCATTTAAACACCTTCCACATTTTATCGATAGATCATTTTATATAATCTATGAATGGTAATGTCTAAATAGAACCATTTCTATCATCTCGTGTAGGCTTCGTGTAAACTATTCTCTACATTAGTGTGTAAAGATGCATTGATTGCTTGGGCAACTAAATGTGCCATGTCTTTCATAAAACCATCTACCTCTTTCGGTGTGACAATTAAATTACGATCTAAAGGACTAAGAACTTCCGCAAATAATGTCCTTTTTTCTTCATTAGATAAATTACCAATTAAACCGAGGAACTCTTTGCGCTTCGCTTCACTTGGTAAATCTTGTTCAGTTAAGTTTTCATGGGAAACTGGCATACCCTCCGATAACAGAGCAGATCTCGGGCTATCTTTTTCCTGCCACTCTCTTCCAAAATGCTTCAACACATAATCTAATGTGTCACTCACAATAGATACTGCGTCTACAACTGTTGGGACTCCAATAGCAAAAACAGGGATACCTAACGTTTCTTTGCTTAGCTCCTTTCTCTTATTCCCTACACCTGAACCCGGATGTATTCCCGAATCTGTTAATTGAATTGTTTCATTAATTCTATCAATAGATCTTGATGCTAATGCATCAACAACAATAACAAAGCTTGGGGAAAATGAATTAATAATACTTAATACAATGTCGCTTGTTTCCATCCCTGTCACCCCCATAACACCGGGAGAAATAGCCGCAACTGGTCGATATCCTTTTTCAACGGTTTCATAATTTAACTCAAATAAATGATTTGTAACTAGAACTTTCTCAACTGTCATTGGCCCCAATGCATCTGGTGTCACATTCCAATTTCCTAAACCGACAATTAGCCCTTTATCTTCTTTTGAAATGTTACTTTTTTTCATCAACTTTTTAAGTTCTTTCGTCAATATATCTACAGCATCTGCTTGTTTTTTTGTATCCTGCTTTTTAACTCCATCAGCAAAAATTGTAATATAGGTACCACTTTTTTTATTTAATTTCTTTTCTCCTTCTTTTAAAATATCTATATTAGTTACTTTAATTCCTTTTTTCGTATAATTTTTAGTTTTGACTCCTTCAATTGCCTTTTGTTCACTTTCCTCTTTGACATACATTTCTCTTACTTCAACTGCTAGATCTGTCCGAACATTTTTTTGATTCATTTCAAATTACTCCTTTAAATTGATTGTTTCTACTTATTTTGTTCGAATAAGTTAAAATGATGTATCATTTGCGTACAATCGCCTTTTTTGTTATTATATTTCTGTCCATATTATGTAGAATAATGTATTGACAAATGATAAATGTGTTTCCTGAATCACTTAGACGTAATGCTTGCTTTTTAGGAGGTGAATCAATTGGCAAATTTAAAAACAGCAAAGAAACGCGTATTAATTAATGAAAAGAAACGTGAGCAAAACAAAACGATTAAATCAGATATGAGAACCCATATTAAACGTGTAGAACATTTCATTGAAGCAAATGACCTAGAAAATGCAACAGCTTCATTTAAAAAATCATCTCAAATAATAGACAAAGCAATTCAAAAAAAGGTAATCCACAAAAATACTGGCAATCGTTACAAAAAAAGATTGGCACATAAATTAAAACAAATTAGTGCATAAAAAATGCGATCCTACTTCTAGGATCGCATTTTTATCTTTCTATTATCTATTTTTCATGATGAATCAATTGATATAAAAGTAATTCAAATGCTATGTGCATATTCATTTCGCCGCGTTTTATTTTACTATCAGTTGCCGTAAGTTCTCGGATAATTAACTCTAATTCCTCACTGCTAAATTGATTACTTCGTTTAAGCGCTAACTGTACAACATATGGGTGTAAATTCACTGTTCTTCTTATTTGCTCTTCAGATAAATTTTTCCGTCTCAGTAACTTCACTTGATAAATAGTTCTAAATTGAAAAGCCAACAATGCGATTAGTCCAATTGGATTACCGTCGATTTTAATTAAATCACTATAAATTGATAGTGCCTTGGGTAAATTTTTGTTTAAAACTACATCCACTAATTGTAAGGCATTCGTCTCCATGGAAGGGGAAATTAATTGTAATATAATCTCTGATGTCACTTTTTCATTCTTATCAATATGTAGAGCAATTTTTTTTATTTCATTTTCTAAAATATACAGATTAGTTCCTAGCTCTGATTCTAATAATAATACAGCATCTTCTTCAATCATTAATTGATATTGTTTAGCAAAATGGTGAATCCATCGTTTCACTTCATATTCTTTAATTGGTTGACAATCAACTACTGTATGTTTATTGATTAATTTCGTTATTTTTTTTCTTGCATCAATTTTTTCATATGGTGCAATAAATACAATTGTCGATGCCATATCATTTAAATCATTTTGTAAATAATTTTCTAAAATGGTTAAGTCGTGCTGTATGGATACTTTTTCAGGTTTAGATTGTAAAAATATTGGATTACTTACAAAAATAAGTTTATGTTCACTAAAAAATGGTAATGTTTCTGCATCAAAGACTATTTCCTGGATTGGTGTATCACGTAGATCATAATGAGTGATTTCATCAAACACTTTATCTCTTAACCTTTTTTCTATACTTTGTTTAAATCGATCAATTAAATAATATTCTTCTCCTAGCAATAAATAAACGTTATCAATTTTATTTTGCTTTAATTTTTTTAACGCATAATTGACATCAATCATGACAATGAACTCCCTTATTTAAATTCCCATTATATTAATCATAGCAAATATAGAAAATATTTGATATAATTTGGATGAATTAGAACACTAATAAATAAATGAAAGAAGTATGTAAATATTAGCATTACTATTGACTTTAGCCTATAATAGTGATAGTTACGGGAGGGATTTTAAATGAATGAATTTGAAAAGGATCCAAATGATAAAGGAAATGATATCGTACATGCCGTAAAAGGTTTTACATTTTCCTTTTTGTTTTTTGCTTTTATCTTTGCACTCGGAGTAGTAATTAGTACTATTAATTAAAATAATATTATTGTCACAAACATATAAAGTACTGCTGTCAATTTCGCAGTGCTTTATTTACTTTTTATAACTTATGAGTTAATCGGGTCGATGGTGAAAATGATGGGAATAAACGATATTGTTATATATATAGTGACTGGTTTTTTAGTTTTAGGGGCAATTGACAGGGTGCTTGGAAATAAACTAGGATACGGAGAACATTTTACCGATGGGTTTAAAGCAATGGCTCCTTTAACACTGTCGATGGTTGGTATTATTTCATTGGCCCCAGTAATAGCCTCAGTGTTAACACCGATCATCTCTCCTGTATATCATTTTATTGGGGCTGATCCCGCCGCCTTTGCCAACACTATTTTGGCTATCGATATGGGAGGATATTCACTGGCACAGGAGATGGCAGATTCACCGGAGGCTGCTTTATTTTCTTGGGTTTTCTTAGGAACCTTAATGGGGCCAACATTAGTGTTTACCATTCCTGTTGCACTTGGAATTATTCAGAAAGAAGATCGTAGATATTTAGCTAAAGGTGTTTTGTTAGGTTTAGTGACAATTCCAATTGGAGCGGTTGTCGGTGGACTTATTGCTAAATTTAATATTGATATGATTCTTATCAATTTACTACCAACATTTCTTCTATCCCTAATAATTGTTATGGGACTGTGGATAATTCCTGAAAAAATGATTATAGGATTTGCTTATTTTGGTAGATTTATTGAAATTATAGCAATTGTTGGACTAACTGCCATTATTATTGAAACATTGACCGGTTTAGTTATCATCCCTAATATGACCCCTATTGATGAAGGGATACTTATTGTAGGATCTATTGTTATTATACTTGCGGGTGCATTTCCTATGGTGTTTTTCATTTCAAAAGTATTCACGAAACCTTTACGTTATATTGGTGACAAACTTGGAATTAATGATACATCTACAGCGGGATTAATAGCGTCAACGGCACACCTTATTCCGATGCTGTCCATCATTAAAAATATGGATAACAAAGGGAAGGTCGTTAATGTTGCTTTTGCTGTTAGTGGAGCGTCAGTTCTTGGGGCCCATTTAGGTTTTGTTGCCGGTATTCATAAAGAATTAGTTTTTGCACTCATCACAGCGAAACTAACAAGCGGTATAAGTGCTATTGTATTGGCGATTATCACGGAAAGAAAGTCAACAATATGACTAGAGGTAAAGGCCTTCCATGTTTTGGTGGGCTGCCGAACTAGGGAGTTACCTTTCATTGATTTGAAATATCACTGTAAATAATGAATAAAACTCCCATTGTTTTTACGAAAATGATATCGAACTGCCCCATGTATATCTGTCCGGTAAATTGATATATTTTCTCCCTCTAACGTTTCGATTACATCGCTATTTGGATGGTTATAGTGGTTATTTTTTCCTACTGAAATTAATGAATATGTTGGATTAATTGACCTTACAAAAGAGAGATCTGTTGACGTATTACTTCCATGATGGCCAACTTTTAATACATCGACCTGAAACGAATCCCAATTTAATAATAATTCATTTTCCGCCCTATTACCGGCATCACCAGTAAATAACCAAGTCAATCCCCCAATAGAAGTATATAATATAAGTGAATTTTCATTTACATCGTGAAAATCTACTTGTGGGGACAGAGTGTAAAACGACTGTCCATTTTTTTTAATGACCTCACCCATCTGAATTCTTTCAATATTCGCTCCTTGTTGTGTCCATTTTTCCGCAAGAACACTGTCTAAATCATAGAAATTACTTAATACAATATTTTTCACGATAAATTCTTTTATAATAAAACTTACACTTCCATAATGGTCAACATGTTCGTGACTAACAAAAATACTGTCTATTTTTTGTATTCCCCTACTTAACAAATATGGCTTTATTACTTGTTCATATGCCTTTTGTGAAATATTCTGCTGGTCGAACTGAACGGATGCTCCAGCGTCAATCATTAATACTCCTTTACGATATGGAAGCTCGATAACGAAGGCATCACCTTGGCCAATATCTAACATTGTAACTACACCTTCATTTGATAAATATGGCCGTGCCTTTAATCCTATTAAAAAAATACAAATAAGTATTGCCATTTGCATCACTCTTTTTTTATGCATTCTTTCAAAGGCAATCATCATCAATAAAAGTAACCCATAATAAATCAACGCCAAATATATAGAAAAATGTCCGACCACAAATGGATATTGTAGGTGTTGATCAATAAATGAAATTAACATTAACATTATTTGATGAGTGAGCATAAATAATTTTTCAATAAAATGAATAATAAAAGTTGGAAGGAAGAAAATACAAATTTGTAAGCAAAACATTAAAGGAATTACAATGAGGGAAAAGTAAGGGACAATCATCACATTTAAGATTATTGAAAATGGTTGAAATATATGAAAATAATTAATTTGCAGGGGGATAATAATCATTTGTGAGATAAAACTAATTTGTAGCAATTGCAATAATTTTAAATTTGTTTGTGTAATCCATCCTCTCGATAAAATAATACCGAAAGTGACAAGAAATGATAATTGGAAACCGATATGATAAATAATAAGTGGATCAAAAATAATAAATAAAATATAAATTATACTAATAATATCCGTATAATTAAACTTCCACTTTGTCTTGTGAATGATGATTGCACATATCACCATTAGGCTTGCCCGCCATACTGATGGGGCACCGCCCGCTAGAATTGCATAGACTGGTAAGAAAAATATTATTAACCATTGGGCTTTTTCTTTTGTAACTAAAGAAAATCGAATGATTAAATAATATACTATCGCGACGATGATACCAACATGTAATCCTGAAATAGCTAAAATATGTGAGAGACCCCATCTTTGAAATAATTGTATCGTCTCGTCATCTATATAACTGGAATCTCCCAAAACAAGTGCTTTCACCCATTGGCTTGTATCTGGTTGTAGTTTTATCGATATTACTTGCATTAATTGTTGTCTAATTTGATCCAGCGGTTGTAATAATGAAAATCCGTTACAACTAATTTGAGAAGGCGAGGAAATAATTAATTGGTGGGTAATCCCTTTTTTTAATAAAAATTGTTGGTAATCAAATTGACTAGGGTTTGTCGGTTTATCTGGTAGTTGAAGTTTGCCTGAGATATGACACAAGGATCCATTGTTCATTTTTATCATTTGCTCTTTAATAACATCTTGGTCCCTTAAAAACTGCACCACTTGGAATTTTTGTTTATAATCACTTGGTTGAAAGGTAAACTGTATCATTTTTTCTGATTGATTAATTGGGCTTGTTACTTTTCCATAAAATTCAGTTTGATTCATATCAACTTCTAATGCCGTTAAAGTTAATTGTGCAGTAGTTGGAACATACCAGATTGTAAAAAGTGAGATAATGACAGTCATTATGATAACGATCATTGGTACTTGTTGATACATTCGTAAGTATATCATCCATAGAAAAAATAAAATAAATAAAAAGAATGATTGGTGCCATTGAGCAACAATACATAGTGTCATGCCAAGCGCAATGATATGAAAATAACCTTTTAACATAAGATGTTCCACTCTCTAATAAGAAAGCTTTAAAATCACATCCTCTCTTTGACGTCAAGTAATCGCTTAGTGTTTATTTACTTCTATATTAACATCTGTTAAAGATATTTGGTGAATGGTAACATTGGCCTCCTCAAATAATTTTATAGCTAATTCATGATTGCGATAATCATGCTCATAATATAATTCGATTATTCCCGCTTGGATGATTTGTTTTGCACATTGTAAACAAGGGAAATGAGTCACATACATTGTCGTTCCCTCCGTTGCAACACCGAATCTGGCACACTGTAATAATGCATTTGCTTCTGCATGAACTGTTCTCACACAGTGGCCATCGACCATATAACAACCTTCATCAATGCAATGGTCACCATCAGATATACTACCGTTATAACCACTGGCAATAATGCGTCTGTTTTTCACAATGAGTGCCCCAACCATTAATCTCGAACAAGTACTGCGTAAAGAGATTAAATTTACTTGTGCAATAAAATACTGTTCCCATGAAATTCTATTCATCGTTATCCTCCTCATACCTTACTTATAATTGATTTATTTAATGGTAATATTTTCTTTAAAACTTGCAAAGGTTTTTTCACCAATTCCAGTAATATTTAACATATCTTCTAATTGCCGAAATGGTCCATGTTCTTCCCTGTAATCTATTATTGCTTCAGCTTTTTTAGGGCCAATACCATTTAATGTTGTTAATTGTTCGAGTGTTGCTCTGTTTACATTGATTTTATCTGAATCTGTAGCGGAATTAAATGAAGCGAAATCCTGATTCGTTTCATCCCCTACCATTGGTACAAAAATGACCATTTCATCGGTCACTTTTTGCGCTAAATTAATTTTTGATTCATCCGCTTCATCAGTAAAGCCTCCTGCCTTTTTAATTACATCAATGACCCTTACCGATTCATCTACTTCGTAAACTCCTGGTCGATTAACCTCACCTTTTATATCAATTTTAATTATTGCAATGCTTAAATCATCAATATTTTCTTGTTCACCGTTTAAAGTAGGGTGCATTGCCATTTCCTTAGGGTCTTCATTCACTTCAGTTATTTGATTTTTTACAATGTATAAAGCAACAATACTACTAATCACCATGAAAATGATTAAAAATAAATGACGTTTGACAAATAAAAGCAATCTTATTTTCACCTTCTTAATTGGCTCTACTAATATTTAACGTTGAAAGGGATGATTATTTAAAATACGTAACTTCTGTGATAATCTGCTTTAAAATTCCAGATGTTACACTAGTACTTGATGTTGTGAAAATAAGTATTTTTTATCAACAATAAAATTTACTAGAACATCTAATTAAATCATATTATATGGTGGTTATATCTTTTTGTAAAATACGTAAAATTAAAAAAACAATCGAGAAAAATGAATTTCTCCATTATTTTTTTGCAACTATAAAGATTCTATCGTGTTGATTTCGTATAATTGAATTTTCGGTCTTAAAATCACCATAAAAGTCAATTTTACTAAATCCACTAGTTTTTAACATTGCTTCATATTGTGCAAGTTCCCACGTCCTTTGGTCATGACTTTCTGTATACTTTTCATAATATTGATTTTTTGATTTTATAAAAAAAGTCATTTGATGAATCATATGACCGTCATGGTTACCTTTTATACAATCCCAAATATAGGCAAAATCATCTGCCACATCGGAAAAACTATGGCCGATTAATCGCTCATTCACATAGTCGATATGATGTACATCAAAAATAAAATAACCATCAATACTTAAGCTATGATAGATAGTTTTAAAAGTATCCTTAAGTTCCTCTTCATTCGTTATATAATTAATGACATCAAAAAAACTAACAAACAATTCAACATTAAAGAATCCAGATAGCTGCCGAATATCTTGTTGGAGCCAAGTAACATTTACATTTTCGGCAAATGATTTTTCTGTAGCAATCGATAACATATCTGCTGACATATCTACGCCTATCATTTGAAACCCTTGTTTAGCTAATTGAATCGTAATTTCGCCAGTTCCACACCCTAAATCGACAATTTTGTTTGTATTAATATGCTCTTTTTGTATTACATTTAGTAAAAAGTTTGTCCATTGATAATAGTCTACATGTGTCATTGCCTTATCATACATTGTTGCCATATGATGATAGGTTGTCATTTATTGTTCATCTCCAACAGTAATTTTTGTAGCATCTCCCCACAATTTTTCTAAATGATAATAGTCACGCTCTTCCTTATGAAAAACATGACAAACAATGTCACCCAAATCAATTAGTACCCAACGACCTTTCTCAAAGCCTTCCACCTTCACTGTAATCTCAGTATACTGATCCGCTACTTCCTTTACTGATTTGGCTATTGCCTGCACTTGTCTTTCATTATTACCATGGCAAATAACATAATAGTCAGCCATTGGAGTCAATTCCGTCATATTTAAAATGACACAGTTTTCCCCTTTCCTGTCCTCACATGCTTTTACAACATTTTCTAACAACACTTCATTATTTATCAAAAATATATCTCTCCTTTTCATATTGTGACAATTCATTGTATGCATCAAACGAATCGGGATAAATTTTTTCATTCCTTTGCAATAAAAATATTATGGTGTTTTTTAAGGCCTGCAAAACCGCTTGATTTAGGTTTCTTTTTGCTAATTCCCGTACTTCTTCTACCCCGGGGTAATTCCTTGCTGGCTCAATATAATCAGCAACATAAATAACTTTTTCGACAAGTCCCATATTTCTTCTAGCGGCAGTATGATAATAAATCGCATGAATGATTGAATCTTCTTTTATACCATATTTATGTTTCACTTTCATCGCAGCAACGGGCCCATGCCATAACTCCTGATTAAATTGTAACAAATCTTTTGGCAAATCGTAATAAATAATTGCTTCTTGTAAAGAATCTGATGTATCATTTTTACAATAATCATGAAAGATAGCAGCTAATTGAACTTGCCTTAAGGGGACTTGATGAATTTCAGCAAGCTTTACTGCTTCGTCATATACTCTCATTGTATGGGAAAATCGTTTTGTTGATAGCTTTTCCTTTACCTTTTCAATCGCTTCGCTTACTTCCATATAATTGGTGCTCCTTTATATAGTGATTAACCCGTTGGGGCAATAAATATCTCGTTGGTTCACGCTGCATTAATTTGCGTCTAATTTCAGTAGATGAAATATCAATGGTTGGAATTGTTATCTTGATAATTGGGTAAGTTGTAGTTAATGTATGTTTAGGTCGCATAACACCGACAAATTTTATTAATGACATTAATTGATCTATATTTTTCCAATGTGGTAAATATTCAACCATATCAGCACCTATAATAAAATAAAAATCTGTACGGGGATGGTGACCTTTTAACAATTTAATCGTATCTATCGTATATGAAATTTCGCTGTTGTAAACTTCTATCGGATTTACACTAAATTTGTCATTGTCACCTGTCGCTAAATCCAACATTTGTAACCGGTGTTCTGCTGTAGTCATTGCTTTATTTTTATGTGGTGGAATATTAGTGGGAATAAACCAAATGGCATCTAAATGAAGTGCGTATTTAACCTCATCAGCGATGATTAAATGACCTATATGTGGTGGATCAAAAGTTCCACCTAGTATACCTATTCTTTCCAAATCAATCACCTAGTCTTATTTGTTGTTTTTGTCTGGTAATATAATAGTCTTATGATCTGTTGATTCTTTATAAAGCACTATTTGTCTTCCAATGATTTGTACAGTTTCCGCCCCAGTTCCATTAGTTAATTGTTCGGCAGCTACCTCCTTTTTTAAGGGGCAATTTTGTAATACAGTTATTTTTAATAATTCTCTTCTTTCTAAAGCATTATTTAGTTGTGAGATCATATTGTCTGTAATACCGGCTTTACCGATTTGAAAAATAGCCTTCTCATCGTGGGCTAATTTTTTCAAATATCTTCTCTGTTTACTTGTTAACATCGTATCAGCCTTCCAATATTTTTTTTAATTTATCTTCCATATCTTTTATTTCAATTGTATGTTTTGTCCATATTTCAAAAGCATATAGTGCTTGATATAACAACATCGTATGTCCATAATGAATATTTGCACCTAAAGATTTTGCCCGTTTTAAAAAAGCAGTAAATAAAGGTTGATAAACAATATCACTAACAATCGCACCATTTTTTAATTTGTTAAGTCGTATGACCATGTCAGAATCATTAGGTTTCATTCCTACTGAGGTCGTTTGAATAATGACATCATATTCATCAATTCGTTTTTCCGCCGCTTTCAAAGATATTATTTGATATTTGATATTGGTCAACTCGTTGCTGATTATTTCATGTGCTCTTTCAATAGTTCGATTCGCAATAGTCACATTAGAAAAACCCGATTTTACCAATGCTGTAAATATACCTTTAGCTGCCCCACCAGCTCCTAAAAGGATAATTTTTTTATCTTTATTCTTATTTAATGATGGATAATGCTCTAATAATGACCTAACATACCCAAGTCCATCAGTATTATAGCCAAACCATTTACCATTACGGGAAACAACGGTATTAACAGCCCCTACTTGCTTTGCTAATTCATCTAATTCATCCAAATATGGAATGATTTTTTCCTTAAAAGGAACTGTCACATTAAACCCATTTAGTTTCTTTGATTTCAATGATTCAATAGCCCGATGAAAAGAATCCTCCGGATCTATTTCCATTAATCGATAATGACCATGCACATTGGCTCGCTCTAGAAATGTTTGATGAATCCACGGTGAAAGTGAATATTTAATAGGATAGCCAATGAGACCAAATTCAAAACGCAAATGAATCCCCCCTTAATTAAATGACTTTCTTATTGTAACAGCCATTCTTTTTGGATATTGAACCTCTACTGTTGCTTGTCCACCTATTATCGTAATCCAACCTAAGCCAGGGAAAACGACATCGGTATATGGATCATTAATTCGGAATGTGTTGTTAGTTAATGCTGGTAAAAATTTAAAGGATTCCTCGTCTGGAGGTAACAAAAGTTTACCTACTTGTTCTTCATATAAGCGATTTGCATTATCTAATTTTGTCCGATGAATTGGCAAATCGTTTGAAAAATAACAAACAAAAGTTTGCTTTTCGCCTTTTAAATAATCAAACCGTGCAAGACCACCAATAAATAACGTTTGTTGAGATTGTAATTGATAACTTTTTGGTTTAATTTCCTTTTTAGGTGTTATCAATTTTAAATCTTTCTCAGATAAATAATGCGCCATTTGTTGCTTGTTAACAATTCCGGGTGTATCAATTAACGATGAGCGTTTGCTGAGTGGAATATGAATAAATCCTAAGGTCGTTCCCGGATAAAATGATGTTGTAATCGCATTTTTCTCATCCGTCGACTGCTCAATTAACCGATTAACAAACGTGGATTTACCAACATTTGTAATACCAACAATATAAATATCTTGATTTTGTCTTGCTTTTTCCATTCGTTCTAATAGTTCATCAAAATGGTCATCCTTCGCAGCTGAAATTAGAAAAACATCTAATATAGATATGTTAGATTCTTTTGCTAAACGAAACAGCCAATGCTTCAATTTTCGTTGGTTAGTTGATTTTGGCAGTAAGTCAAGCTTATTACCAACTAAAATGACATCATTGTTGCCGATGATTCTCGGCAAATGATGTAGAAGGGTCCCACTTACATCAAAAATATCGATCAGATGAATGACTAAACTCTTCGTATTTCTAATGGAACTTACCATCTCTAGAAATTCATCATCATCTAAAGAGGCAGGTTGATTTTTGTTATAATGGCGAAGTTGAAAGCAACGTTGGCAATATGCATCGTCTTCAATGGAAACAGACTGAGGAATATACCCTTGTTTTTCTTTACTTTCGGTTTGTAATGTTACCCCACAGCCTATACAAGATTTACTCAACGTCCTCTCTCCTTTGTAATTTACCTTTACGATAAAAATGGTTTAAAATAAGTCGTTCTGTTTGCCGGTTTATTTTTGTAATCCATGCATCAGATTGCACAATCGGGACAACCAATATCGTATAGTAACCTACACGGTTACCACCTAAAATATCCGTAAGTAACTGATCACCAATAACGACAATGCTATCCTTTGGTAGATTCATTAGTGATTGCGCTTTTTTAAAAGCTTTTTTTAACGGTTTTTTTGCCCTGAATATAAATGGTGTTTCGATTGGATTTGCAAATAAGGATACCCTTTCTTCATTATTATTAGAAAAAATAATGACTTGAATATTAGCCCCTTCCATTTCTTTTAACCATTGTTTAATCGGTTCTGTTGCATATTGTTCATTCCAGGGAATTAATGTATTATCTAAATCAACAATAATACCCTTTTTATCAATCGCTTGTAAATATTCTGGGGTTATCTCAAAAATGCTTTTTACATGTTTATTTGGTAAAAATAAATGTAACACATATCCACCTCATATAGTTATTTTCTATTAACCTTACTATATATTCTCATATTTTACGTTTATTTGTCTAATTAATCAGTGAATTAGTGAAATTAAGTCAATAAAACCATTTTACCATTAAATTAATATGTTATGTTATGACGTAAACGCTTTA
>DAMCTP010000030.1:0-37675 GCA_032113595.1 Pseudogracilibacillus sp. | reverse complement strand
TTTTTCGTTGATCCATATGACCCTTCGGGAAATTCCTCGGGAATGAGCATATCGTGCATTTTGGTGGCATTAGATACATCTGAAAATTCTTTGTTTAGTTTATCATTTTTATTCATATATCCCATAAATTTCATCCTTTTGTCGTCAATTTATGATACGTAATGTTAGTATGAACATAAATTTAAAATAGATGAATATTATTTAAAGGTAAATTTAGTCATATATTGTGCTTCGAATATAACCACCAAATTCCTTTTCAATTTGCTTTCCTAAAGTGAAGATAGATTCTTCATTATGATTTTTACTCATTATTTGGATGCCAATAGGTAAATGATTGGCATTAAAACCGATGGGGATCGTAAGGGAAGGTAATCCCCAAACGTTCGCATAGGCAATATATGGCATGTATTGTTTATAAGTTTTATTAATGGCGAATATTTCTTTGTATAAATTACCGTGAAGTGGTGCACTGTCATAATATACCGGAAAAATGAGTAACTTATTTTTTAAATAACGATCTAAAATAATGTCACCATCTGTAATAATAGAATTAATTTCGTTTTTTCTTTTTTGTGAAGGTTTAAATAAACTAGCCCCAATCAATGCCCAGGTTAAATAATTATGTGTGTTCGTCTTACCTGTCATTTTTTCACTAATATATTGCCTCCATAAATTAACTCTGTCCGTGTTAAAGGCCAATTCCTTTATTTCTTTTCCACCATCGATAGACATGATTTCCTGCCACAATTGGGCACTTTCATTAAAATATGGTGGAATTGATTCCGTTGTATTGTAATTTTCTTTAATGAATTGATAAACGGTAGTTAATTTTTCAGCTGTTTCCTCTGATAGGGGGTAACCATTGTCATTGGGTAATATTTCGATGTTCATTTTTTCAAACAATGTTTTACTATTATCGTGCGAATTTTTTGTTAAGTTATAGATCAGTTGTACGTCATTTACTGATTTTCCAATAGGGCCAATACTAGACATTCTTGATTTTAATGCAATGTTATCAGCAGGAATATGGCCCTCAGATGATACTTGCCCCATACCAGGCTTAAAACCGATAACACCGTTAAAATGGCTTGGAAAACGAATAGAACCACCGATGTCAGAACTCATGCCCATTGGAGTCCCTCCAACCGCAATAAGGGCTCCTTCTCCTCCACTTGATCCACCAGCTGTTCGGGTTTTATCCCAGGCATTATTCGTTCGGCCATATAATTTATTATCTGTTTCATGACAGAAACATAATGTCGGTGTATTTGTTTTACATAATATGATAGCCCCGGCAGCTTTTAATTTGTCAACAACAACTGCATCTTTATTCATGATGATGTCTTTTCGATGATGAACTCCGCCAGTTGTTTTCATTCCTTTTATGTGAAAAGATTCTTTTATGCTAATAGGTACGCCAAATAAAGGTTGTTTGGAAAAATCGATATCATCAATTTGTTGATCCTTTATTCTCGCTTCTTCCAAAGCCTCGCTAAATCTTGTTTCTACAACGGCATTTAATTGTTTATTTATTGTTTTTATATGTTCTATATGTGTCGCCGTTATTTCTTCAATGGATAATGTCTTTTCACGAATTAATTTAGCAATTTCTGTACCATCCAAATGCAGTAAATCAAATTTCGTTGATACGATTTCATTTGTCATGGAAAAATCACCCTTTCAATAAATAAAGACATACTATAAGTATAACAGTTTACAGATTTATAAGCGAGAAAGCCCATTCCTTCAAGTGTAGGATGAAAGCGTATATATACAAATATTTAAATTCCTTTTGCTAGAAAAATTCCAAGCGAATAGGTGTTTGATATAATTAACCTACAAATAATTGTTCCTCAAAGGGGAGCTCTGTGGAAATATGTCAATTATTTCCCTGAAATTGGAGTTGTTGAACCCAACGAAAATTAAAACAAGCAATGTATGAAGGAATGACTAAAATAAATACGGAGTTCTCCAATTAGCTGTTGGGTTTAACTAGTTTATCAAAATTGACTGCTAAGATTTTTAAAGATTTTTCCGATGAAAGGTTTCCTTCAGAAATATGATAATACAACAGGATGGGGTGATGACACACCCCCTTAACCTAGGCCTTGTTTGAAACAGACATGGATTGAAAACGTTACAGGACCTGAGAATCCCACTATGAGAAACGTAGCATGTGGTTATAGCCATGGGAGTGTCAAGTATCATTAGACTAATCATGTACTAACCTTAGGAGAATGAAGTGTGGTATAATTAAGACGAGAAGTGAGGGATTTACAGATGTATTTTGTCAATCGAAGTGATATCGAAAAAATAATTACATATATAGATAAAATATTGAATCAAACAAATATAAATGACTCTTTTTCTAACTTGACAGAACAATTAAGTCTTGAACGATTTGCACATGTGTTGATTGAATCAATATTAGATGTGGGTAATTTAATGATTGATGGATTTATTATGCGTGATCCAGGTAGTTATCATGACATTATTGATATATTAGTTGATGAACGTGTTATTCCAAAGGCCGACGAAATGGCTTATAAGCAGTTGATTGATTTAAGACAACAGCTTGTCAAAAATTATACATCTATTGATCACTTGCATATATATAAGGTATTTAATGCACATAAACAGACATTTAGTCAATTTAGTACACATATTAGATCATATTTAACGAATGAACTAGGTTCTGCACATACTTTTTCAAATGAATAATAGGGGTGTTAGCAATGACTAAATTCATGACCACTAAGGAAAAGGTTTTACAGCAATTAAAAAGGTCTAAAACTGTTGACAGCACAATTAAGGAAATTATGGTGGCTTTCACAATCTCAGAAACCGCTGTTAGGAAACATTTACAAGAGTTAATCAGTAATGGATTTGTTAAGGAGAGAATTGTGAAGCAAGAAATTGGACGACCATACCATTTATATTCCTTGACTCAAAAAGGCCATGCAACATTTCCAAGTCAAAGAGATGAGTTACCCGTAGATTTACTACTAGATTTAGAAGAGGTCGGGGGAAAAGAAGTAGTGAATGAATTACTTCTAAAACGTAAAGAACGAGAAGAAAAAGAATTAATTAGTTCCCTAGAAAATGTTAATTTTGATGAGAAAGTGAGTAAACTTACAAAATTACAAAACGAAAAAGGCTATATGATGGAATATAAGCAATTAGCCGAAGGGAATTATGAAATCATTAATTATAATTGCCCGATATACAATTTAGCCTCTTCCTATAGACAAGTTTGTAACAATGAAAATGGCATGATTAAAAAAATTTTTAAAACGGGAGAGGTTGTCGCACATTCATGTATTGTTTCGGGAGACAATTACTGTGGTTGGATAATTTCGAAACATCAAAACGAAAAGGAGATTATTTAAAAAAGTTCAAACAGTAACGTTTGAACTTCTATCCTTATAGTGATCATGTATCTAAAAAATCGTCGCCAGCATGAGAGTGGGCAAGACGGCTAGAGGCGGCAGCAGCGATAGCACCAACAATGTCATCTAAAAAAGTATGTACTTCACCACTTTCATGACTATTTAGTTTCTTTAAAATACCTGGTTTAAATTTATCTACAAAACCAAAACTCGTTAAGCCGATTGATCCATAAACATTGACGATTGATAAGGCGATAACTTCATCTATCCCGTACAAACCTTCATCACGATAAATAATATTTTGAAGTGGTTCTTGTAATTTATTTTGTTCAGAAAGAATATCTAACTGAATGCCTGTAAGTATTGCGTGCTGGACTTCACGTTTTCTCAGAACACTATTAATATTCTCGATACAAACATCAAGTGATAAATCATCAAAGTATTCTGCTTGTAAATAATAAACAATTTCTGCAATGTCTTTAATCATGACGCCACGTTCTTTTAGCAAATTTCTTGCGATTTTTTCTAGTTCACTTCGTTTTTCAAGCATAATCATAGCCCCACTTTCTCATATTATAAAAATTGTATCAATACTCATTTAAAAAGATAAAGATGATATGGATATTATAACAAAGAGCCGTTAAAGAACATAATGCTATTAATCATCAAATAATGTTTCATAAATCGTGAATCAAATTTAGAAAGGTGATAAATTTGTACAAACCGACTATTTACATTACTAGAAAAATTCCTAATCATTTACTAGAACCTTATAAAAATCAGTTCAATTTTCAAATGTGGCATGAAGAAACTGTTCCTGTTCCAAACGATGTATTATATCAGGAAGCAAAAAAGGCAGATGGGTTGTTATGTTTATTAACTGAACAAATTGATGAAAAGTTTATTAATGAGGCATCCCATTTAAAAATCATTGCCAACATGGCTGTTGGTTATGATAATATCAATGTTGCTTATGCAAATGACAAACAAATCATTGTCACCAACACCCCAGACGTTTTAACTGAAACAACAGCAGATCTAACATTTTCATTGTTGATGGCAACGGCAAGAAGAATTGTCGAAGCGACAGATAGTATTCGAAATAACGAATGGGGAGATTGGTCACCGTTTATGTTAGCCGGGACAGATATATATGAAAAAACCCTTGGTATTGTTGGTATGGGCCGTATAGGGGAGGCTGTCGTTAGGCGTGCAAATGGTTTTAACATGAACACTTTATATGTTAACCGTAATAGAAAATATGATATTGAAAATGAGTTAGGTGTTGCATATCGATCATTTGACGATCTACTAAATGAGGCCGATTTTGTCGTGTCATTAGTTCCATTATCAAATGAAACGGAAAATCTTTTTAATCGCTCGACTTTCCAAAAAATGAAATCGTCTGCTATTTTTATTAACGTTTCCCGTGGAGGTGTTGTGGATGAAGGGGCATTATATGAGGCCCTAGTAGCAAATGAAATTGCAGCAGCTGGTTTAGATGTATTTAAACATGAACCGATTAACAACAGACATCCACTTGTTTCTTTAAAAAATACTGTCCTATTGCCACATATTGGGTCTGCTAGTATAGCAACGAGGGAAAAGATGATTACGCTTTGTTTGGAAAATATTGCAGAAGTTTTCGCCGGAAGATCACCAAAGACACCTGTTATTAAACAATAAAAACGGCAGACATATTTGTCTGCCATTTAATTTTTCTATATTAAAAAACTTGCTCGATTTCAGTGACACCAGGGACTTCTGTAGTAAGTGCTCTTTCAATACCAGCCTTTAAAGTGATCGCGGAACTTGGGCAATTTCCACAAGCCCCCATTAAACGAAGTAAGACGACGCCATCTTCATCAACATCAATTAGTTCAACATCGCCACCATCCCGAAGAAGAAATGGACGTAATTTATTTAACACTTCCTGCACTTGTTCCTTCATAAACTAGCTTCCCCTTTCTAAAATCTTCACAAAAAATAAGCTTATCAATTAATAATATAAATATTGTTACTATTATTTTATCCTGTTTATCATCGTTTGTAAAATGTTTAAATTTCTTCTAGGCGATTTAGTTTAGAATATATGCTTGCTTTGGTAAACTTAAACTAAGGCATTTGATTATGATAGGGAGGCTATGTTGAGTGGCTAATAAAGGTATGACAATTACAATTTATGGTAGAGATCAAATATGTGCGAGTT
The DNA here is from genome assembly GCA_032113595.1 of Pseudogracilibacillus sp. Lineage (GTDB taxonomy): Bacteria > Bacillota > Bacilli > Bacillales > Amphibacillaceae > Pseudogracilibacillus. Next base: position 32,077 of record DAMCTP010000030.1, on the reverse strand, counting down.
GTGTAGGGGCACCTGGTTCGAGAGATACGTATGAATGGTTACAGGCTGCCATTAATCGGAAATATGATGCTGAGTATATTACTTATAAATATGTAGACATGGATGAACAAGGACATAATGATAAGGAACAATTGATGATTGAACAAATGGAAGCAGAAGATATGTTTTATCCACTCGTTATGATGGATGATGATATCGTTGCTGAAGGTATTCCTTATTTAAAGAAAATTTTTAAAGAAGTGGATGAACGGGGGGTACCACTAAAGTAAAATGCAATTTTTTCAGCATCGATAGGAAAGATGGTTTGTTCACAATTGGGCATTTTCGGCTTCATACTTAATGTTTAGAAAAAAAAGCTAGCCTATAAATTTTTCATAAATAGTTAACAAAGGGATCATTTTTTTGTTATAATAAAAATAGAGTCCAATTAATTATTTGTTGATAAGCGACAATCCATTTATCAACTTTATAAAAATAAGATGGGGAGGTAATAGGATGGTAATTGACATTACTGATAATGCTCGACAACAAATAGAAGAAATGAAAAAGGCCGAGTCTGACGATTCACGATTACGCTTTGGTGTAAAAGGTGGCGGCTGTAGTGGTTTGTCCTACTCTCTAAGCTTTGATAATGAAATAAATGACGAACTAGATTTTGTTGATACAATTAATGGCATCCCTGTTGTCATTTTTAAACAAGATATACCTATCATTGAAAATACTGTCATTGACTTTAAACAAAATATGATGGGTGGGGGATTTAGTATTAATAATCCAAATGCCATCATATCTTGTGGGTGTGGCTCATCTTTTCGTACGAAGGACAAAGTGGGAAGCCCAGGGGATTGCTAGTAATTAGATCTTACTTAATAGGCTAACTACTTGTGAAATAATGTAAATATAAAATGCCGTATTCAAGGGTTTAACTCTTGATCCGGCATTTTCATTTTGTAAGAAAAAAGTTAAAACATACTTGTAGAGTGTCTAGGTTGAATTCTAGCTTTAGGATCCATATATTGCATGGCATTGTTCACGGCCGTCGGTCCTTCTCCAAAGCCAGTTGCAATCAAATTTACTTTCCCATCAAACGTGTTAATATCTCCAACAGCGTAAATACCTGGTATGTTTGTTTCCATTTTAGAATTGACAACAATACTATTACGATTAATGTCTAATCCCCAATTAGCTATAGGACCTAATCGAGAAATAAATCCATAATTACAAATGATTGAGTCAATGTCAAGCTTCATCATTTTATCGCCACGAGTTTCTTGTAAAATAATCGTTTCTATTTTTTCATCCGCTTCGATATCGGTAGCAACAAATGGTGTAATTAGCTCTATGGACGAGTTTTTTAACAATTCCGTACTATGCTCGTGGGCACGAAATTCATTACGACGGTGGATTAATGTTACCCTTTTTGCAATGGATTCAAGCATCAACGCCCAATCTACGGCAGAATCACCACCACCTAAAATTGCTACATGTTCATCCTTAAAACGATTCATATCTTTTACATAGTAAAATAGATTTTTATTTTCATATTGCTCAGACTGATTTAAATTAAGTCTTCGTGGTTCAAAGGCACCGTTACCCGCCGTAATAATAATTACTCTTGAATAGTGAATATCACCCGTATGTGATGTTAATTTAAATATATCATTTTCCATTTTTTCTACAGTTTCTATCGACTGGCTTAGTACAGTGTTGGCATCAAATATTTGTAATTGCTTTTCTAAATTATTAATAAGTTCTTGGGCGCGAATTTTTGGAAAACCTGCCACATCATATATATATTTCTCAGGATATAATGCACTTAATTGACCACCAATATGGGGTAAACTTTCAATCAGCTTAACACTAGCTTGTCGCATTCCACCGTAGAAGGCTGTGAATAAACCAGCTGGCCCTGCCCCAATGACTGTTATATCGTATATTTTGTCGTTCATTAGCTTGCCTCCCTATATACGGAACATTGTACACCATTCCCATCTTAACATAAATTGTTTTGCATACGGAATAATCAGACTTTATATCAATATCGTTCATTGTTTGTTCATAAAGGGGAATTAATTGGGGGTAAAAAGAACATCTCTTTGCAATTTAGTAAGACTAAATATAAAATATAAGTGGAATTGAAAGGAGAAAATAAATTGATTCAGCTAGTTGTATCACTGATCTTATACTTTGTTATTTTTTTTGGAATTGCATTTATTTTAAATATGTTGTTAAGGACTACATGGTTAATGGCTTTCTTTTATCCTATTATTGTCATTTTAATTGTAGGAAAGGGTTCCATCATTGATTATTTTGTTAAACCTATCCAAACGGCTCAGAACACTTATCATGACTTTTTGGCGATTACCTTTGTGGATGGGATTATTTTAGCCTCTGGTTTATTTGGTACTATCGTTTGTGGATTTGTCATTAAGTATTTACGTAAAAGTGGCTATCAGATGTTTTAGTACATAAAAAGTGTGAAAATGAATAGAATACACCTCGATTGGTTAAAATGATTTGCCAAGAGGTGTTTTTTACATGTTTATCAAAAAATTGATTTATCATTTTATGTTTACTGTTTTATTTATCGGGGCGGTATATTCAACTTGGAGTTCAATTACTAATTTAACATTACAAGATTTAAAAGATAGTTTCGCAAGTGAAGTGGTGGGAGTGAATGAAATGCCTTCCTTCCAGAATCCCCCTGAAAGGGAGCAAGTGTTGAAACACGCCATCAAACGTGAACAAAAAGTGTCTGAAAACTCTAAAACTATTGATATCATGGAAGATTTACAACAATTTGAAAGAAAAAAAGTGATAGCCACAGGGTATACGGCTGGTATAGAATCAACTGGGAAAACAAAGGACCATCCTCAATATGGTGTAACATATTCAGGTGTACCAGTGCAAAGAGATGTCTATTCAACAATTGCTGCAGATTTAGATGTCTTTCCCCTTGGGACAGTATTATATATTCCAAATTATGGCTTTGGAGTGGTTGCCGATATAGGTGGTGCTATTAAAGGAAATAAAATTGATTTATATTTTCATACTGTTGAAGACGTTTATCGTGAGTGGGGGAGACAAGAGGTTGAAGTTTTTGTAATAAAACGTGGGGACGGTACGTTAACTAATTCGGATTTAGAAAAATTAAATCAATCAGATACTTTACAAGTTTTTCAATTCGATGAAAATAAGCCTTCTTAAAAAGTAAGAAGGCTTTTTACGTCGCAATAGTCTAAAAAAAATAGCTCAAAATAAAAGCGATTCCGATACCGGTAAATGATCCAACAAACACTTCAATAGGTTTATGACCTAGTAATGTTTTTAACTCAGCAATTTTTTCATATTCCTCTTTTTGACTCCAGTCGCTTGCCTCTTCAATTATTTTTTTAAAGTCGCTTACTAACTGGTTTAAAATAACCGCATGTTCACCAGCCTCACGACGAATTCCAGTGGCATCAAACATAATAATAATACTGAAAACAAAGGAAACAGCAAAAATCGGGGAATTAACCCCTTCTGTTAATCCAATAGCCGTTGTCAGAGCAGATACCGCAGCCGAATGACTGCTAGGCATACTGCCAGTTCCAAAAACAAGGCCGGGTGCAAACTCCCTAGCAAAAATCAGATGAATTGGCACCTTAACGACTTGGGCGAATCCAATCGCGGCTAATGCTGCAATTAAAGGGAAATTAAAGAAAAATGCATCCATACTATATTACCGATCCTCTCTGGTGATATCCCAAGTATATCACGGGATAGATTGTCTCCACAACATTGAATGGCTAGAGGTTTATGACATTAGGAAATAGCGGTTTCTAAGGCTAGCTGCATCATATCGTGAAAAGATGTTTGACGTTCTTCAGACGTTGTTTGCTCTCCTGTCAAGACATGGTCAGATACTGTTAAAATCGCCAATGCTTCACGTTTAAACTTGGCTGCTAAAGTATATAATGCAGTCGTCTCCATCTCAACGGCAAGTATACGATAAGATGATAAAAGTTCATTAAATGCCTTTGCATTGTCACGATAAAAAATATCGCTTGTAAAGACATTACCGACATGGGTTGTGAAATCCCGTGAATGTGCAATGTCAAATGCATTTTTTAAAAGCTGAAAATCAGCTAATGGTGCATAGTCCACGGCACCAAATGTGAGACGGTTTACTTGGGAATCAGTCGTTGCCCCTTGAGCTAAAATAATATCCCGAAGATTAATATTTTCTTGCATGGCGCCACAAGTACCAACACGAATCAATCGTTTCACATCATAATCTTGAATCAGTTCATTTACATAAATAGAAATCGATGGGACTCCCATACCACTGCCTTGAACAGAAATCCGATTCCCTTTATAAATTCCTGTATAACCTAGCATCCCACGAACATTATTGTATTGAATTACTTTGTCCAAATAAGTTTCTGCAATATATTTAGCCCGTAATGGGTCGCCAGGTAATAATATGGTTTCAGCAATATCTCCTTTATATGCTCCGATATGTACACTCATTATTTTTGCTCCTTAAACAACTTTTCATAAAAATGTTCTTCTAAATCAGCAATTTTTTGTAAGGATAAAAGATTAAATGGTGTATCTTCACTTTTTAAGTTATTTTTGATTTGTTCTACGGCTGTTTTCAACGATGTTGTATAGTCAGGAATTTCCCCTTCGTATAATTGAGTATTTCGCTTCGTTGCATTCATTTTTTCCTGAAAAGCGAGGGCCTTCCTTTCATGGAACGCCACTCCCTCTATTTGTCCACGATTATGTAGGTCACCTTGTGTAGGATGAATTAAAACGGCTAATACTTTTACGAGAAAAAAATTACGTCGATCTTCTAACACTTTACCAACATAAGTACCAGAATTATACCTTGCCTCGACAATATCTCCTACTTTTATATCCCTCATTTCCTATTCCTCCCCGTTTAAAATAATGTATATTGTGTATTGTTAGAATGTAGTCCAAAGAAATAGTCCCATCTATTGTATCACTTAGTTTACCATTTTCTAAATGATTAACGTTTTAAATGAAAAGACGCTGTATAGCTTCGAGCCACAAAGTATGAGTAATTATTATAGCTTTTAAAAAAGTAATAATTTAGCAAAAGATTGTGGCGAAATTTTTACAATTGTATGAATCTAAATGTGATTTGTTTTTTTTCATAAAAACGTTTGTTATAATGCGATTAAAGGAAGTGATAACTAGTGTTTATGATATTGATGGGATTTTTATATTTTCCTGAAGATAAAACAGAATATATCCCGGCTTTTATTATGCTTGTTGTGTTTATGGTTGGGGCAACTGCAACAATGTATTTGTTTTATAAGAAATCGAAAAAAGATGAACAATACTTTGATGAAAAATTTAATATGACAGATGAAAACAACAACCATTTTCAACAAGAAAATATTGAAAAAAAATAATCATGCCTTTATAGATTAAAAAAGCATTTAACGATGCTTTTTTTATTTGGGAAATATGTATGATAGTTTGCCGAAAGTTGCACATAATATACCAAATATGTCTCAATAAAAAGAGGTTTAAAGGCATGAGATTGACGAATATTATTATGATACTAATATTTCTTACTAGTTGTCATTGGCTTGAAAAGCCGGAGACTGTAAGGGAGGTACAAATGTATCATTCGAATGGTGATTTATTAGGGACAATCACGTTAATGGAACAATCAGAAGGTGTAAAATTAAAACTAAAGTTAAAAGGATTAACCCCAGGCTGGCATGGAATTCATATTCACGATAAAGGAAAATGTGAAGCACCAGATTTTAAAAGTGCCAAAAATCATTTTAATCCAGAGGATAAAAAGCATGGCCTAATGAATCCAAAGGGTCCACATTTGGGTGATTTACCAAATGTAGAGGCAGACCCGTTGGGAGAAATCTCCGAAGAAATAATTGCTAAGGGTGTTACTTTGTTGGAAGGAAAATCATCCTTAACTAAAAAAGATGGTACTGCAATAATTATTAATGACGAAAAAGATGATGGCATTACACAAATAAGTGGTGATTCCGGTAATCGAATTGCATGTGGTGTGATTAAAGGTGAGACATAAGGATTGGTGCGGCAATATAAGTTACCGTAGCGGATTAAAAATGTCTATGATTTTCTTGCCTTTGGTGAATTGTTTAAGTGCGATTTGGAAATTTCTGAACTAATGAAACTGGGAATAAAATGAAGGCACTGCAAATTGCAGTGCCGATTGAAAGTTTATCATAGCATTATGCCCCTAGTTATCCTTTGTTCCCGAATATCCGTTGACGGTAATGCCAATACTGTTATCACATTTGATGTATGGCCGAAACAATTTGGCTCATTGCTTTCTTGACGATATTTGTTGGACAAGCGATGTTCATCCGCATAAATTGACTCCCATCTTTTCCATAGGCGATACCACGATTTAAACCGACTTTAGCCTTTTCTACCATGAATTGTTGAAGTTGATCATCATTCATGTTTAGGTTTCGACAATCCAGCCATAATAAATATGTACCTTCTGATGCAACAATAGAGATTTTTTCTTTGATTTCCTTGTCAATAGTCTGCTCAACAAGTAGTTTGTTTTTAGAAATGACCTCCAATAATTCACTTAACCATTGTTCCCCATGTTGATAAGCTACTTCCATTGCAATCTGTCCCATTGTATTTAGCATTCCCGCGCCAGCATTTGCAAGGGAATTTTGGATTTTAAGTTGTTTCCCTTTATCTCGGGAAATGATAAAAGAAGCCTGCAAACCAGCTAAATTAAATGTCTTAGTGGGTGACATAAAAGTAATGGTTTTTTCGGCAATATCATCTGATAACGATGCAATTGGAATATGCTTGTTGTCCTTAAAAACTAAATCAGCATGGATTTCATCTGAAAAAATGAAAACATTATATTTTACACAGAGCTCACCGATTTTCATTAATTCTGACCTACTCCATACACGCCCAACTGGATTATGGGGTGAACACATGATAAACGCTTTAACACCTTGTTGTAATTGTTTTTCAAAAAGATCATAGTCAATTGAATACGTTCCATTCTTGTATAGTAAAGGATTTTCAACAATTTTTCTATCACCATTGTTAATCAAATTAAAAAAAGGTGTGTAGACAGGTGTTTGAATTAAAATCTTATCATCTTTTTTTGTTAATGTTTGAATAGCAGTATGTATACCCATGATGACGTTTGGGCTAAAAGTTAGCCATTGATGATCAATTTTCCATTGGTGTCTTTTCTGAAGCCAATTTTGGACAATGTTTTTCGTATGTTCATTCACCATCGTATACCCATATATTCCATGCCGGGCTCTTTCAATAATTGCTTCATTTACTGCATTCGGTGCTTTAAAGTCCATATCAGCAATCCAAAGTGGCAGAACATCTTCTTTTTTGAAGACTGTTGATAAATTATCCCATTTAACAGAATTAGTTCCTTTTCTATTATAAATTTGTTGGAATCCCATTTAATTTCCTCCCTTACTTTTATTTACTTTAGATAAATTTTACAAAAAAAAGAGCAAAGCGTTTTTTCGCTTTGCCTACAGGGGGAATACGAGAAAGTCTTACAATCTCTATTATACCCCTATTTTTAATAAATAAACGAAAAAACATGTAATTTTCGAAAAGATGAATCTTTATACATGGATAAATTTCCTAAAGTGGAAATTTATAATTCTTTATCACTAAAACTTTCCTAATAGTTGGAACATATTTTTTTTATATGCCTCTACCCCAGGTTGATTAAATGGGTTGACGCCAAGTAAATATCCGCTCATAGCACAAGATATTTCAAAGAAATAGACGCTATATCCAAACGAAAAGGCTTCAATTTTAGGGATGTTAATGATAATATTTGGCACGTTTCCATCTTGATGTGCCTTCACAGCAGCGTGTAATATTGTATGATTAACTTCATTGACTGATTTTCCGACTAAATAATTTAGCTGATCATCATTAGTAACATCCTCTTTTATTACGATATCCTTAGAAGGGTGTTCAATATTTAATATTGTTTGAAAAAGATGACGCTCACCTTCTTGGATATATTGTCCAAGTGAATGTAAATCGGTAGAAAAAGTCGCTATTGTAGGAAATATTCCTTTCCCGTCTTTTCCTTCACTTTCTCCAAACAATTGCTTCCACCATTCTTGGAAATAGTGAAATTGTGGTTCATAACTTACGAGTATTTCAATTATTTTTTTATTTTCATAAAATAAGTTTCTCAAAACAGCGTAATGATATGCTGGATTTTTATGAATAGATGCGGTTTTTAATTCACTCATGGCTCGATTAGCACCTTGCATGATTTGGTCGATATTAATGCCACTTACGGCAATCGGTAAAAGGCCAACTGCCGTTAGAACAGAATACCTACCCCCGATATTATCGGGAATAGTAAACGTTGTGTATTTTTCTTTGTCAGCCATTTCTTTTAGTGTACCCTTCACCTTATCTGTCGTAACAAGAATCCTTTTTCTTGCTTCATTTTTGCCATATTTTTTTTCTAAAAATTGTTTAAAAATTCGGAATGTAATGGCTGGTTCGGTAGTTGTACCACTCTTTGAAATAATATTGATTGAAACATCTTTTTCTGCAATTGCTTTGAGTAAACTATTTATATAGGTACCACTCATATGGTGACCGACAAAAATAACTTCGGGATTATTATTCTCGGGTAATAGATGGTGAAAAGGGTGAGTGAGCATGTCAATCGCTGCGCGTGACCCTAAATATGAGCCACCAATTCCAATAACAATGAAAATATCACTTTGATTTTGAATTTTTTCAGCAGCTTGTTTTATACGTGAAAATTCATTAATGTCATAAGTTTGTGGTAATTGTAGCCAACCTAAATATTGATTGCCAAGCCCAGTTCCATTGTGTAGTTGATTGTGGGCATTATTTACATCCGTTTGGTAAGCTTGTATCATATCATCGTCTATAATTGGTTTTGTAAATTCATTATTTAAAGATAAATAAGTCACAACTTCCTCCCCCCGAGATCCCTATTAATATTAATTTATGTGTTTATCATTTGTTAAGGTTTGTAAAATATCTTCATACACTGCTTGCCAAGTAATGGCATCGGTTTTAAACGTATGGCCTGTTTTCTCAATATAATTTTTCCATGCTGATTCATATTCTGGTGAATCCTTTTCTGGAACCCCCTGCTTTAATTCATTGACAAACTCTTCAACCTCGGGTGCCATTGGTCCCCATTTAGCTACTTCATTTCCTTCCTCATCAATAAAAATAAAAATGGGAATATAGCGTTTATTATTTGTTAAATATTGATCCATTAATTCAAGATGCTCGTCTCGTCTGAGGAAACGGATGGGAATATTCGATTTTTCAAGCATTTTTAATAAAATCGCTATATCCATCATACAATGACCGCACCAAACTTCGGCTAGTGCAATGACTCGTAAATGAGATTTTTCTTGGAGTTTTTTAATATCTATTTCTGGTACTTTAAATTGATTGTAAATGGCATAAAACCCTTCACGATGCTTGTCTAAATCTTTCGTGTATTCTTCCGTTGTAATGCCCTTTTCATACCATTCATTTAAACTCATTAATCTCTCTCCCTTTATTATATTACTTACAGTTTACAAAACTTTGGGTGAAAGGTTAAATAAATGTTCTTGAAAATCGGTACATATTATTAAAAATCAAATAAAATTCTAAAACTATCGACAAAATTAGAAATTAAGCGTATAACTTGTGAAAAAAAGATAAGTATTCCTTGATAAGTTTAAATTATCCCCCTCTGCGACCTTTATCCTATTTGTTTTTTCTAGGGCAACTAGTTTCCCAACAGTTGCCCAAATTCAAACAAAAGTATTATAAAACAAACAAAAATAAACAAATGACAAAATATAAAAAGCTTATCTATTGCCTTTCTAGTACGTTTTAGATAAGATATAGGTACAATAACATATCGATTCCATTTTCGGGGCAGGGTGTAATTCCCGACCGACGGTAAATAGTTTATATAACTTAAGCCCGTGACCTACTACATATGTAGTGGCTGATCTGGTGTAATTCCAGAGCCGACAGTTAAAGTCTGGATGGGAGAAGATGAAGCTAAAAGTACAATCTTATGTGCTTATTTAATGATAACTACGCCCCTAGAACATTCGTTTTAGGGGCTTTATGATTAAATGAAATAGCTTATTCCTTCATCATGCACATGGATCGATATGAAGATGAAGGAGGAGTTATGATGAAGAAAAAGTCATCAAATCGTTTAGTTAGAATGATCGTTATTTCGTTGCTTGCTGCATTGTCCATTGTCTTGTTTTTTATTAGTTTTCCGTTGCCGATGCTACCACCATATTTAAAGGTAGACTTCAGTGATGTACCTGCACTAATTGCCGGGATTATCTTTTCGCCGCTAGCTGGAATTATTGTCATCGGATTAAAAAATATCATTTATTTAATTGCAACGGGTGTGACGGATCCAGTCGGAATTTTGGCCAATTTTATTGCGGGCTCTGTCTTTATTTTTCCAGTAGCATACTTGTATCATCGTCATAAGAAAATGAAAAGTGTCATTTATGGTTTAATTATTGGAACAGTTGCCATGACGATAATTATGAGTATTTTAAATTACTTTTTCATTTTACCAGCCTATGCATTATTAATTAATTTGGAAATGACACCAACGATAAAATTAGTAACAGTAGTGACAGGAATTATACCGTTTAATATCATCAAAGGAATTATTGTTGGATTATTATTCAGTTTATTATTTATAAAATTGAAGCAATGGATTGAACAAAAAAATATTCAAATGGCTGGTTAGTTTTTACGATAAAAGAACCGTAAGCCATAAAATAATAAAACCGTATGGAATCAATGTCAAGACTGGTCCATACGGTTTTAAGTAGATTTTCCCCTAATTACCATATTCTAAGTTCTATTGGGAATAGTAAATTGGTATGAATGATCATTTTTAAATTTGCCACTATGATATGTTCTTTCAGTAAAAGTTACTTCATTATCGTGGGAAACAAGAATAACGGTAGTTGATCTTGTACCATAGTTTTTGGATTGGATAAAGATTGGTGAGAGCACTTTCTCCAAAGCTAATCCTACCCCAGTATTTGGTAGTTGATCCTCTTTAGCTAAAGTTCGATCATCCATAATGGATAGAAGTATTTTTGGATCAAGTTGTGTAGCACTATTGATATACTGAAGCAATTTATTCTTCAATCTTACCGTCTTCGGCCATTCCGTATTTAAAAAAGCATTACTAAGCATGTGTGTACCTTGATTAATTGGGGTTATTTGTTGTTGACGATTATTATAGTAATATAATTCATTAATGGAACCGACAATAACATTAAATCCATTGTATTGATTTTTCTTATTATTAATTTCTTTCAAATAGTCAACAGGCGATTGATGACCTTTTAAAAATGAAGTAACGATATTTCCACGGGAAATCTTCCCTTCAGATTGAAGGGGAATTTCCCGATAATTCGTTAATGCAGCGAAACGGCCTGAAGTTGTGATTCCTAACCACGTCCCCATCTGTTCTAAATCACGGCCACCTAATAAATAAGGGGAGTCTTCCCAAAAGTGAGCCGCTTTGGTTGGTCGTTTATAAGCCTCATCCCGATTTGCCACAAAGATAAATTTATATGTTTGGTGGTTATTTAAATTAAAGCCTAGTAAGCACATTGTTATTCCACCTTTTAAACTTTTATAAATCTAGTAATTAGTTGTCGGCTTTTCTTTTATTAACGACACCTAATGTACATCGTGAAATACAGACTAAACGTTCATTTTCATCTGTTATGTGAATTTCCCACACCATCGTTGTACGTCCGATGTGGATTGGTTTAGCTGTCGCCTTGACGACCCCCTTTTGTTTACTCCTTAAATGGTTTGCATTTATTTCTACGCCAAATACAGCTTGATTTTCTTGATCAATATTTAAAAATCCACCAATGCTTGCTACTGTTTCAGCTAATAGAACGCTTGCCCCACCATGTAAATAACCTGCCGGTTGATGTGTTCGTTCATCTACAGGCATCGTCATGACAACACAGTCTTTTTCCATTTTCACTGTTTCTATTCCTAATGACTCCATTAAATTCTTCGACATTCTTAATCCCCCAATTGTAAAAATTTACTAATAATAAAAGAAATTCCGAGTAAAATTCCATAGATAGAATTTGTTTTCCCCGTTAATATCATGGCTGGCATCATTTCTAATGGTTTTGTTTTCCCTTTAAAACCGTGAATAACATCAATAGCTAATTTGATGGAAAGAAAACTAATGAGTGCCCAAATAGGTAAAATGTTCGTCATGATAAATATTGCTGTTAACACATATGCCATGATAAATAAACAAGCTAAAAACCGAATGGCATTTTTTCTGCCAATTAATATCGCAATCGTTTTTCGGCCATTTTCCTTATCCCCATCTAAATCACGAATGTTGTTGGCAAGTAATATGGCTGCGATGAATATAGCAATAGGAATGGAAATAAGTAGCACATCAGTCGTTATGTGTCCAGTCTGAATATAATAGCTAATTCCGATAATGACTGTTCCCATTAATACTCCCGCAAATAATTCACCAAAAGGAGTATATGCAATCGGTATAGGCCCTCCAGTGTATAGATAGCCTATAAGCATGCTAACAGCACCAATTACTGCAATCCACCAACTAGAAAATATACAAATATAGATCCCTAATAAAATGGCAACTATAAAGAAAATAAAACCCAAATTTAACACTGTTTTTGGGGCAATACCATCACGTACAATAGTTCCCCCTATACCGACGGATTTTTCATTATCTAAACCACGGGCATAATCATAATATTCATTAAACATGTTTGTTGCTGCTTGAATGAGTATAGATGCGAGCATCATGGCAATAAATAAATCAACGAGAAAAATATTTTCAGAAATAAAGGCGAACATTGACCCAATAAAAACTGGTATAAAGGAGGCCGTTAATGTGTGTGGACGTAACAAACGCCACCATATTTGCCATCCATCTCGCTCATTTAATTGGTTTTTTATATCTTGCGTCATTTTAGTCTCCTTAATATCAGTAAAATGGGGCTATCATCACTTGGGCTAGACATCTAGGGTTTTTACAAGTCCCACTTATGTAAATAACAATCATGATAACTATTTTGGATAATCAGTTTATCATCTTTATCGTAAGTAAATTTTGCCTTTATGTCAATTTGCGACTCCCAAATCATTCAGTCACACACAGTATTTAAAGCTATCATTAGTTTAACCTTAATATCATCCCATTTTAAAAGGAGAACCTAAGTAACATAATGGGTTTATGAATCCATCACAAACAGAATATTAAGTGAACATATTCAATGGAATAGGTAATATTTCGTGATTCCGCTCTCTACATTTGTAAATAATAAGCCTTTCCTTGAGAATCTATCAAAAAGAGCATAAAATAGAAAGGTAGCCTATTTTTTGCTGCAACTTAGTTGGAGGGTATGAAGATGATTGACACGAAGGATATTTCATTGGAATCCTTTATAAATAAAGTATTACATGTAAATAAAAAGGAAAAAAAACAAACATTAATCAGCTGGACAGAAAAGACTGCGCCAGTTAATTTGCTATCTATTTTTGATCATGCTATTCAAACAAATAAGCAACGATTGTACTGGAAAAATAGTGCTAATACTTTTGAGTTTATTGGAATCGGTTCAGTTCATACAATTGTAGCTGAAGATGTTATGTATCATATATTAAAAAAGGAATGGCAACAGCTAATTGATAATGCAGTAATTCATGATCCATTTCAACAAGCAGGAACAGGGCTTACAGCCATCGGTGGAATGACATTTGATCCATTAAAAGCACCGACAGGATTGTGGGAGAACTTCCCAGCAAGTCAGCTTGTTATACCCGAACTATTTATTGTCCGTTCAAATCAAGAATTTTTTATTACTAGAAATAAATATATTTCTGCGAAAAGTTGTTTATCATCGATTTTAGCTGAAATGAAACAATTGGAAACGATAATTGGGGAACATTCTGTTCCCTCTTCAATACCGCATAAGATTTTACAAAAACGGGAGGTTGAACCTGAATATTGGAAAGAAGTGGTTCAACTTGCTGTTAATCAAATTAAACAAAATAAAGCAAGTAAAATTGTCTTGGCACGTGAAATGAAATTAACGTTAAATCGTAAAGCAAATATTGCAAAAGTATTGGAAAAACTAAATCAAACTCAGGAAAACAGTTATGTTTTTGCTTTTGAAAATGGTACAGATTGTTTTATCGGGGCGACACCAGAACGGTTAGTTCAATTGAATGGGAAAAAACTATTATCTACCTGTATGGCTGGAACAGCGCCTAGGGGTCTTACGAAAGAAGAAGACGATAAAATTGGACAGGCATTATTAAACGATGATAAAAATCTCGAAGAACATGATTATGTCGTAAGGATGATTCGAAAAGGCATTGCACCATATTGTAATGAGATTGAAATACCGAAGCATCCAGTACTTTTTCCATTAAAAAATTTACAACATTTATATACTCCCGTTTCGGCGACATTAACTTCGAGAGGTTCAGTGTTTGATATTATTGAATCGCTTCACCCTACACCAGCATTAGGTGGTGTACCAAGGGAGGAATCATTAGCCTTTATTCGTGAACACGAGCAATTGGACCGTGGTTGGTATGGAGCCCCCATCGGCTGGCTTGATAGCAACCAAAATAGTGAATTTGTCGTCGCAATCCGATCTGGTTTAATGAAGGGGAACGAGGTCTCTTTATTTGCCGGATGTGGTGTCATGCGTGACTCCGACCCCCAAATGGAATATGAGGAAACAAACATTAAACTTTTGCCAATGCTCCGTGTATTGGAGGATTCTTATGAATGATACAAATGCACTAACTAAATATGTAGGAAATTTTGTTGATGAATTATCCCAGCAAGGTGTTCGACATGTCGTTATTTCACCCGGCTCAAGATCAACTCCTTTAGCTGTGCTCTTTCTAGAACACAAAGAATTTGAAGAATGGATTTTGGTTGATGAACGTTCTGCAGCTTTTTTCGCACTAGGTATTGCCCGAAAAACGAATCAACCAGTCGTATTAGTTTGTACGTCTGGAACAGCAGCAGCCAATTATTATCCGGCAGTTATTGAGGCCCATAGTCAAAGAATACCGTTAATTGTTTTAACAGCTGATCGTCCACATGAATTAAGGGATGTTGGTGCTCCACAAGCAATGAATCAAATTGAATTGTACGGGAATTTTGTGAAGTGGTTTCAAGAAATGGCGTTACCTGATGACCGTCAGGAAATATTATACTATGTGCGTAGCCGTGCAGCAAGATCCGTTTTTGAAGCACAAAAGGCAGGGAATCCAGGTCCGGTTCATTTGAATTTTCCTTTCAGAGAACCGCTCATGCCGAATTTAAGTGTAAAGGATATTTGGGGATATGACATCCGCCAAGCGAATAAGGAAAACTATTCTTTAACAAAAGGAACACAACAGTTGTCTTCGATTGATTTAAAAGTAATTAAGGAAATAATACGTGAGCATCAACATGGGCTTATCGTTTGCGGACCACATTTTGATCGACAATTATCCAATGCAATCGTTTCATTAAGTGGAAAACTTCAAATTCCTATTTTAGCTGATCCATTATCACAGCTTCGTTCTGGAAACCATTCTAAGGATACCATTATTGAGGGATATGATGCATTATTAAAAGATGCCTCACAGAGAGGGCAATTAAAACCGGACTATATCATTCGTTTTGGTGCAATGCCTATTTCGAAGAGTTATTTACATTTTGTTCAAGAACATAAAAACATCATTCATATTGTGGTAGAAGACGAAGCGGGAATTAGAGAGCCGACAAATCAATCAACCCACTATGTTTGGGCCCATGGACCAACTTTTTGTACACAGTTAGCAAATCAAGTCCCTGTAACCCCTGATAATCGTTGGCTTCATTTATGGCAAAGTAAAAATGATATAATCAAACGGAATATCTCACATATACAATCAAGCCGTTTAACGGAAGGGGAAGTAGTAAGGGAATTATTACAACAAATCCCATCCAATAGTACAATGTTTGTAGCCAATAGTATGCCTGTAAGGGATTTAGATACATTTTTTATGACAACAGATAAAGAAATCGATGTCTACGGCAATCGTGGAGTTAGCGGTATTGATGGGATAAATTCGACTGCCTTAGGAATTGCTGCAGCTGACAACAATAAACATGTGACATTAGTGATTGGGGATTTAAGTTTTTATCATGACTTAAACGGTCTATTGGTTGCCAAAAAATACGGATTAAATCTGACGGTTGTATTAATTAATAATGAGGGTGGGGGCATCTTTTCTTTTCTACCCCAAGCAAAAGATAAAACTCATTTTGAAGCATTATTTGGGACGCCACTAAATCTTGAGTTTTCTCCAATTGTGACAACTTATGGAGGACTACACTATTTAGTCGATACATATGACACATTTAGAAGTGCCTTAAAAACATCTTACACTTCGACGGGATTGCACGTGATTGAAGTGCGAACAAATCGAGAAGAAAATGTACATTGGCATCGTGATTTATGGGAAAAAATCCATAAGGATTTACAATAATGATGGAAAAAACTTTTATGATTGATGGTGCAGTTTATTCATATGTTGATACAGGGCAAAAAGAGTTAGAAACACTCGTTTTATTACATGGATTTACGGGAACAAAACAAACATGGATTCCCCATATTAAGAAATGGGAAAAGCATTATCGTCTTATTGCTATTGATCTACCAGGGCATGGTAAGACAAAGACTCAATCATCAATTTCGATGGTAGAATTTTCTCGGCACCTAGATGAATTACTAAAGAAAGAAGTCTGCGAAAGTGTCCATTTACTTGGTTATTCAATGGGTGGAAGGGCGGCCCTATCATTTGCAATGAAATATGATTATGCGGTAAAAACTTTAATTATAGAAAGTGCATCACCAGGTTTAAAAACAGAAAAAGAAAGACGGGCACGACGTAACAATGACGAAAACCTTGCAAATAAATTGTTAGCGTCGGGAATTGGGCGTTTTGTTACTGAGTGGGAAAGAATTCCTTTGTTTGCTTCACAAAAGTTACTGCCACATTCCGTACAACAAAATATTCGACAGGTACGGTTGTCACAACATCCCAAGGGTCTAAGTAATTCTTTGAAATATATGGGAACAGGAGCACAACCTTCATGGTGGCCATTATTAAATCAACTCCATGTTAAAACATTGTTAATCGTCGGTGAATGGGATGAAAAGTATGTGCAAATAAATGAAGAAATGGCTGAAAAGTTGTCCCATAGTCAGTTAGTTATTGTAAAGGAAGCAGGTCATACAGTTCATCTAGAACAAACTGAAAAGTTTGTTAAAATAGTATTAGATTTTATAAAAAAAGAAAAGGGGTTGTCGTAAATGACAGTTCAATGGAATAAGGCAAGGGATTTCCGGGAGATTATATACGAAAAGGGGAATAATATTGCCAAAATAACGATGAATCGGCCAGAAAAGCATAATGCATTTACACCGTTAACGGTCAATGAAATGATAGCTGCTTTTGCTGATGCTCGTGATGATTCATCAATCGGTGTCATTATTTTAACCGGTGCAGGAGATAAAGCGTTTTGTTCTGGTGGTGACCAATCAGTCAGGGGTCATGGTGGTTATGTAGGAGATGATGAAATTCCCCGTTTAAACGTACTAGATTTACAACGACTTATTCGTACGATTCCTAAGCCGGTGATTGCGATGGTAAATGGTTATGCCATTGGTGGGGGACATGTATTACACGTTGTGTGTGATTTAACAATTGCTTCAGATAATGCTTTATTTGGTCAAACAGGACCAAAGGTAGGTAGCTTTGATGCTGGTTACGGTGCTGGTTATTTGGCACGAATGGTTGGCCATAAACGTGCGCGGGAAATATGGTATTTATGCCGTCAATATACTGCAGAAGAAGCATATGAAATGGGGATGGTGAATACGGTTGTTCCCCAAGAGAAATTAGAAGAAGAAACGTTGCAATGGTGTGAAGAAATGTTAGAAAAGTCACCGACTGCACTACGCTTTTTAAAGGCATCGTTTAATGCAGATACAGATGGATTGGCTGGGTTACAGCAATTGGGTGGAGATGCAACATTATTATATTACACGACGGAAGAAGCAAAAGAAGGTCGCGACGCATTTGGGGAAAAACGAAAGCCGGATTTTGACCAATTTCCTAGGTTTCCATGATTTAAATAGTAATAATTTTTTAACTATGATATTAATGAGGGTGCAAACTGTTGCATCCTTTTTCTTATGAATGTGACTGGGT
This sequence comes from Pseudogracilibacillus sp., assembly GCA_032113595.1. Lineage (GTDB taxonomy): Bacteria > Bacillota > Bacilli > Bacillales > Amphibacillaceae > Pseudogracilibacillus. The sequence continues at coordinate 13,714 of DAMCTP010000030.1, read as the reverse complement.
GCATGGTATATTTAAATTACATATTCGTGACTTCATGTAAGAGGGGTAAGAAATTATGGTACAAATCATTCCACATTGGTTATCAAAACAAGCGGACATATGTCCAAATAAAATAGCAATAGAATCCACAGATGATTCGTCCATGACTTTTGGTCAGTTGTGTGAAAAAAGTAAGCAAGTGGCACGTAAATTATCCACGTTAGGTATTAAACGTTCAGACCATGTCGCGTTATTATCGACAAATAGTGTTGATTTAATTGTAACCATTCATGCCTTAAGTTATGTCGGTGCCGTTATTGTTATGTTAAATACCCGATTAACAAGTGTTGAACTAATGGATCAAATAAATCGCAGTGATGTTCATTATGTAATCACGTCGGATGAAATAAAACATGAGAAAAAACTATCATTTATTCCTTTAGCCACTTTTAGCGAAATAAATAATTTACCGGAAAAAGAGGTAATGCTTATTACTGAATTCCAATTGGACAGCCCTTTTACGATGATGTTTACATCAGGTACGACAGGAGTAGCAAAGGCAGTTGTCCATTCTTATGGAAACTATTGGTGGAGTGCGATAGGTTCTTTATTGAATTTGGGACATGAGGAAAAAGATAAATGGCTCTTACCATTACCAATTTTTCATGTTGGAGGGTTGTCCGTTTTAATTCGTGGTGTTATTTACGGGATGACAACTGTCTTAATGGAGAAATATAGTAGTGAAGGGGCTTTTAACTTAATAAAAGAGAGAAAAGTCACCATCGTTTCCTTTGTGACATTAATGCTTCAACATTATATTCATCAATTAGGAAAAGATAGCTCCCCTTCAACATTAAGGTGTATTTTACTTGGTGGGGGCGCAGTGCCTGAACATTTATTAAAAAAAGTTAAGAAAAAACGGCTACCCCTCATCCAGTCTTATGGTATGACCGAAACGTGCTCCCAAATTGTTACATTATCACATGAATTTGCTTTACTAAAACAGGGGTCATCAGGAAAAGCACTTTTTCCAGCACAAATAAAGATAAAGCAAGTAGCCAATGACAAGGTGGGGGAAATTTATGTCAAAGGCCCGATGGTATTTAAAGAATATTATAAAAATAAGTCAGCAAATGAAAACAGTTTTATCGATGGTTGGTTTAAAACAGGAGATTTAGGCTATTTAGATGGGGACGGCTTTTTATATGTCGTTGAAAGAAGATCAGATTTAATTATTTCCGGAGGGGAAAATATTTATCCATCGGAAATTGAACATGTCATGGAAGAAATAGAGGGGATTATAGAAGTGGCTGTTGTCGGTATGGATGACGAAACATGGGGCAAAGTCCCGGTAGCTTATGTTGTTCGCCGTGATGAAAAAGTGAACAAGTCACTGATTCAACAATATTTGATTGGGAAAATAGCTTCCTATAAAATGCCTAGTAAAATTATATTTATAAATAAATTACCTAGAAATGCTTCTAATAAGATTATGCGTCATCAGTTAGTTAAAGACTTGATATAACTTTTTGATTTGTTCAATGTATGGATTTTCTTTGTTGAGATACATTAAACAAAGGAGGTGCATAATCATGGAACGAAAAAAATATTATGTTAGTATAAAAACGAGAGAAATATCTAAAACGAAAGTCGGGGACAACGATGATTTTACCGTTTTTGCAACTGATGCTGAAATTCAATCGTTACGAAATAAATTAGATCATATTGAAGGTGCCGAAATGGCGGCGTATTGGCGTGCACACATTCCCATTTTACCTTATCATAACGATAAAGGAAATCAGGCCTATGATGAACAATTACGGGAGGCCCTTCAAATGGTTTATGATTTAGGAGATAAAGATTCGCGACAATTTATCGCTGAAAGTGGGATATTGGATAACGGTTTGCATTAAGTTGAATAGGAAAACATTTTCGTCATAATGGCTGAAATAAAAAGACTATCGTTTAATTGTAGAAATAAATTAAAGGTTGTTGTTATTTTTGGAGTATACATTTTTTGATTATTATCGAAATAAGGTCAAGTTATCATTTAAAAATGAACCTTTTTCAAAAAACCCAAAACATGTGTGGGTCATTTGTCGATATGGAAACAAATGGCTGTTAACCCACCATCGTACGAGGGGATTAGAATTTCCAGGTGGTAAAGTTGAAGAAGGTGAATCCGCAAAAGAAGCTGCAATTCGCGAGGTCAATGAAGAAACAGGGGGAATTGTAGATTATCTCCATTATATTGGACAATACTATGTTAACGGAAAAGCAGGTCATGTGACAAAAAATGTTTATTACGCGGAAATTAAAAATCTAGAAGAACATCCGACTTATTTTGAAACGTTAGGCCCTATACTGCTTGATCATTTACCTGAACAAATTAAAGAGGATAAACAATATAGTTTTATGATGAAAGATGATGTGTTATCACAATGCATGACCTACATACGTGAAAAATACCTAGAAAGATGAATTACCTTGTTCTTACTTTTAGGTCAATCCATGAAAAGGTGGCTAATGGTGTAGATTACTAATCGCATTATCCGATAGATTTATAGTTAAATGATTGAATCCCCTAGTACATTTTAACTACTAAAGGGATTCATTTTAGTTTTATGCTTAATTCACGTATGTTTCATGAGCCAATTTTCTAATTTTTCAACGAGCATAAACATAATAGCAGCGAAAATTGCGATGATGACTAAACTAGACATTACTAAAGTGAAATCAAACACTTGAAAGCCGTAAATGATCAAATATCCTAATCCCTCATTGGAAACAAGGAATTCACCTACGATAACACCTACCCAACTTAACCCGACATTTACTTTTAAGGTTGAAATCATCGTTGGTAAAGTAGCGGGAAAAACTGCTTCTTTAAATCGTTGCCATCTCGTAGCTCCAAAGCTTTTTAATACCTTATCATAATTAGGGTCAACTTCATTAAAACCTGTGTAAACAACAATAGTTGTGATGACTACTGAAATGATAGCTCCCATCATAATAATTGACATATAACCGGGACCAAGAGCAACGATGATAATCGGTCCTAATGCCACTTTTGGCATTGCATTAAGGATGACCAAATATGGATCCATAATTTTAGCCAGTCGTTCAGACGACCATAGTGAAGAGGCGATTAAAATTCCGGCTAAAGTTCCTAAAATAAAACCGAGTATTGTTTCAAATAACGTGATTTGCAAATGAGAAAATAGCGTACCATCTAAAATTTTAACATAAATATTGTTAAATACTTTACTTGGGGAACTAAATAATAAAGGGTCAATGATATGATATTTACTCGTAATTTCCCAAATCGCAACAAATGTGACCAAGATTATTAATTGCCATATTCGTACTTTTTTCTTTTCACTTTTTAGCCCTTTAACATAACTATCGTGAAATATATGATCAATTACCTCCTTCATTCTGCCGTCATTCCTTTCCTTTTCCCTACTGAATCATCTACATTTAAGTGTGACCAAATGTCATCAAATAGTGGTTGATATTCAGGATGTCTACGCACAAAAAATGGTGTTTCCTCACGAATTTCTTCTGGGATTGAAAAGGTTTTGATAATTTTACCCGGTTTTGAATGCATGAGAAATATCCGATCACTCATAGAAATTGCTTCACCTAAATCATGAGTAACTAATATGACTGTTTTGTGATAGGATTTCATTAATTTAGCCACGAGGTTCTCAAGGCGTAATTGTGTCACATAATCTAAAGCCGAAAATGGTTCATCGAATAATAATACTTCTGGATCAATAATTAATGTTCTAACTAAGGCGACTCTTTGACGCATGCCTCCCGATAATTCGTTTGGATATGCTTCTTCACTTCCTTCCAAACCTACTTCAGCTAATAGTTGTTTTGCACGGTTTTTCGTTTCTTCAGTATACGTCCCGTTTATTTTTGGACCAATTAAAACGTTTTCGATAATTGTTTTCCATGGGAATAAATAATCTTGCTGTAGCATATAACCGACCTTGAGTGATGTTTGATGGTACGGTTTATTTTTTAAAAAAATTTTTCCATCTGTAGGTTCCATTAATTTTGCGATGATGGATAGTATAGTAGATTTACCACATCCACTTGGGCCGATAACAGTGACAAATTCACCTTCATCGACTGAGAAGGTGATATCTTCAATCGCCTTAGTAAAATCGCTTTTTGAAAAGTAATAATGGGATACCTGCTCAAAAGTTAACAGAGACATGATTTTTCCCCCTAGTTATTCATAACCTCTTTTGCTATATCCGTATTCACTAGGTCTTCATATGGTGCCTCTTTTGGTAATTCTCCCGCTTCATCCATAATATCTTGTAAATTATTCCATGTTTCTTCAGTTAGTAATGGTTCAGTAGCAAATGAGTCTTGTGCTTGATATCGTTCAACTGATGCAATGATTATGTCTAATTCTGTATCGTCGAAATAGGGTTGAATTACTTTAGCAATTTCCTCGGCATCACTTTCAGCAACCCATTGTTGTGCCTTGTAGATTGCTTTGGTGAACTTTTTTACAATGTCTCCATTTTCGTTAATGAAACTGTCTTTTGCCATAAATACGGTGTATGGGATATTTCCTGCTTCTTCACCAAATGATGCAACAACGTGTCCCTTACCTTCTTTTTCAAACATGCTTGCTGTAGGTTCGAATAATTGAACAAACTCATAGTCACCTGAGGCAAAGGCACCAGGGATATTAGCAAAATCAATACTTTGTGTTAAATCTAGGTCTGCATGCGGGTCGATACCATGTTTTTTTAGGACAAATTCACCGACCATTTGTGGCATACCACCTTCACGTTGTCCTAAGAAGTTACTGTCTCTTGTATTTTCCCATGAAAAATTTGGTTGTTCTGATTTAGCCACTAAAAATGTTCCATCAGTTTGGGTAAGTTGTGCAAAATTAATGACAATATCTGATGCATCCTGAGCATAAACATAAATCGATGTTTCTGACCCGACTAATGCAATGTCAGCATGGTCTGCTAATAAAGCGGTCATCGTTTTATCCCCGCCCCATGTTGTCGTTAATTCTACATCCAGGCCCTCATCAGCAAAAAAGCCTTTTTCAATGGCTACATATTGGGGGGTATAAAAAATGGACCGGGTAACTTCTGCTAATTGTATTTTCGTTGAATCATTAGAAGCACAGGCGGATAAAATTATTAGCATTGGGATCATAAGAAAACATCCCCACCTAAAGAACTTCATTTTTCCATCTCCTTTAATTTGATATGTCAACATAGACTATGCAGATAGAAAGTTTGTTGTGAATTAAATTTTAAGGGATATGCCCAAATGAAAAACCCTACTCGTTTATAACGAATAGGGTAAGCTTGGAGTTGACTTTGTTTTTCATAAGACTATTTATATGTTGGTCCAGCAGCCTGAATTTCAGGGCTAACATTGGAAAACTTTTTGAAGTTTTCGTGGAATTTAAGTGCCAAATCTTTTGCACTCTCATCATAAGATTCCTTATCACGCCAAGTGTTCCGTGGAATTAATACCTCGTCTGGTACACCTGGTACATGGGCAGGAATTTCTAAACCGAAAATATCATCTTTAGTCGTTTCTATTGTATTTAATTCACCTTCTAGGGCTGAGTGAATCATTGCTCTTGTATAGGATAACTTCATTCTTTCGCCAGTACCATAAGGACCACCAGTCCAACCTGTATTTACTAAAAAGACATTTGCGTTAAATTCATCTATTTTTTCACCGAGCATGGTTGCATAAACATCTGGCGCTAAAGGTAAAAATGGAGAACCAAAGCATGTTGAAAACGTTGCTTCAGGGTTAGTAATGCCACGCTCTGTGCCGGCTAATTTACTCGTAAATCCACTTAAGAAATGATACATTGCTTGTTCTTTAGTTAAGCGACTAATTGGTGGTAATGTTCCGGATGCATCAGCTGTTAAAAAGATAATTGTATTAGGATGTCCGCCAATGCTAGGCTGTAAGGCATTATCGATAAATTCTAAAGGATATGCTGCCCGTGTGTTTTCTGTTAAAGAGGTATCATCATAATCAGCAACACGTGATGCTTCATCTAAAACAACATTTTCTAATACGGCACCATAGCGGATAGCATTATAAATTTGTGGTTCTTTTTCGGCTGATAAATCAACACATTTTGCGTAGCAACCACCTTCAATGTTAAAAACACCATCTTTACTCCAACCGTGTTCATCATCACCAATTAATTGTCGGTAAGGGTCAGCTGACAAGGTCGTTTTTCCAGTACCCGAAAGACCAAAAAACAATGCAACATCGCCTTCTTTACCAACGTTAGATGAACAATGCATCGGTAATACATTTTGTTCTGGTAATAAATAATTCATAATAGAAAAGATAGATTTTTTAATTTCACCGGCGTACTCTGTGCCGCCAATTAAAATGATTCGTTTTTTAAAGGAAATGACGATAAATGTTTCTGATTTTGTCCCATCTTTTTCAGGATTGGCTTCACAACCAGGCGCCGATAAAACAGTAAATCCTGGGATATGGTTAGCCAATTCCTCTTCAGTAGGTGTAATAAATAGCTGATGGGCAAATAAATTATGCCAAGCATATTCATTAATAACTTCTACTGGTAAACGATATTTTTCGTCTGCCCCTGCAAAGCCTTTAAATGAAAAAACTTCATTTTTACTTTGAAGGTGATTTATTACCTTATTATATAGATTGTCAAATGATACCTCATCAATTGGTTGGTTAACCGCTCCCCAATCAACGATGTTTTCAGACACATCATCTTTAACGATAAAACGATCTTTTGGGGAACGACCAGTATATTTTCCTGTTACAGAACTGACCGCACCAGTTGAACTTAATTTAGCTTCTTTACGAGATAAGATTTTTTCAATAAGACGAGCCACGGATAAATTTCTATGTACATTGCTATGTACGAACTCTGGGCGTGAACCTGCCGAATTTGCTGACATACTCATTAATTATTACCACCCTTTATTTTCTTTTCTAAACACATTTAATAGTATAACACATTAAAGTTATTATTCCATACTATTATAAAACTTTTCAAGAATTTTTAAAAATTGTTACAATATTGTTAACTAGGTGATTGCTTTCACCTAGTACAATGAAATCACTTCTGATTGACAATGAACATTAAATTCGTTAAAATTTCCTTAAAACGGACTCTTATTCAGAGTTGGCGGAGGGACAGCCCCGATGAAGCCCGGCAACCATCACGTATTGTGAAAAGGTGCTCACCTGAAGCAAGGTTTATCCTTGGACAATAAGAGTGAAAGGCGATTTCCTTTCCTCATGATGAACGGGAAAGGCTTTTTTAATTTAAATTCAGATTGAAATGCGAAATTATTTCAGTTATCTCTTACCCTATAGTAGTCCGTTCAATATTCGAAGGAGGTAAGGAAAAAATGGTGAAGAAACATCGACGTTTATTTACGTCTGAATCAGTAACAGAAGGGCATCCGGATAAAATATGTGATCAAATATCAGATGCAATTTTAGATGAAATTTTAAAAAAGGATCCTGACGCTCGGGTTGCTTGTGAAGCGATGGTGACGACAGGGTTAGTTCTTGTGGCGGGTGAAATTACAACAGATGTTTATGTTGATATACCAGCTATTGTTAGAAAAACAATTAAGGAAATCGGCTATACGAGGGCAAAATATGGTTTTGACGCAGAGACTTGTGCTGTATTAACATCGATTGATGAACAATCATCAGACATTGCCGGAGGGGTAGAACGAGCCTTAGAAGTACGGGAAAATTTGGATGAAAATAGTGAGCTTGGAGCAGGGGATCAAGGATTAATGTTTGGGTTTGCCTGTGATGAAACTGAGGAATTACTGCCATTACCAATATTTTTAGCCCACAGGCTGGCTCGGAGGCTAGCCACTGTAAGGAAGGACGGTACAATTCCTTATTTAAGACCTGATGGTAAAACCCAGGTAACGATTGAATACGATGAAAGAGGTCGTCCAGTTCGGGTGGATACGATAGTTATTTCTACTCAGCATCGTGAGGATGTTACTCTAAAACAAATTGAGACGGATTTACAAAAGCATGTTGTCGATCCAATTGTCCCTAGTTTTTTATTAGACGAGGAGACAAAATACTTTTATAATCCCTCGGGTCGATTTGTCATTGGTGGCCCACAAGGTGATACAGGACTAACTGGTAGAAAAATTATTGTCGATACATATGGAGGCTATGCTAAACATGGCGGTGGAGCCTTTAGTGGTAAAGATGCGACAAAGGTTGACCGTTCAGGAGCTTATGCTGCCCGTTATGTAGCTAAAAATATAGTTGCTGCTGATTTGGCAACAACTTGTGAAGTACAGATTGCTTATGCAATCGGTGTTGCTGAACCAGTTTCAATTGCGGTAGACACGTTTGGCACTGGTAAAGTAGCTGAGGAAATTTTAGAAGAAGCAATTTTAAAAACATTTGATTTAAGGCCTGCAAGTATGATTAAAACATTAGAATTAAAAAAGCCATTATATAGAGAAATTGCAGCTTATGGCCATTTTGGGCGTCATGATTTGTCATTACCATGGGAAAGAACAGATAAAATTATTGATTTAAGAAATGCTGTCATGGAGAATGCAGAAAAAAATTAAGGCGTGTTAATTTATTGAAAATATAAAAAGCAGCATGAGTAGATACTTAAAATGTGTCATTCATGCTGTTTCTATTTATTTTTGATGAGAGAATTAAGTAACGGCCTACTCCCACTGTAATCCAGTATCAGTGTGATTCAAATAATAGGTTCCTTTTTCGGAATAAGATTCTTTTATTCGGGTCATTTCTTTTATATCTGCCTCCGTAAGTTCACGAATGACTTTTGCTGGACTTCCGAATGCTAATGTAAATGGGGGGATTTTTGTGTTAGGAGAAACTAAACTACCAGCCCCAATAAAGGCATTTTCCCCTACTTCCGCCCCATCTAAAACGAGTGAACCCATTCCGACTAATGCGTTATTTCCAATTGTACAAGCATGAATGGTAACCTGATGACCAATGGTTACGTCATCTTTGATAATGACTGGTAAAGTAGGGCTTTGATGGATGAGTGATAAGTCCTGAACATTGGAACGTTTACCTATATAAGTATAATTTAAGTCACCCCTGATAACTGTTTGGAACCAAATACTTGCTTCCTCATCTATCTCCACATCACCAATAATGGTGGCATTTTTTGCAACAAAAACAGTAGGATGAATAATCGGTGTTTTTCCTTGATAACGATGAATCATCTGAAAGCCTCCTATAACTTTTATGTGATTTAAATATTATCTCTTTTGAATGGCAATTACAAAAGGGGGATTGTTTATTTGGTTGATATATTCATATTTTAACACATGATATTGATCTTGTTTTAAATTTTGAACATATTGGAGCACAAGTTCTTTTTCTTCTTTCCCACCTTTATGGCCGTGATAAATGACTAGAATGACCACACCGTCTTTTTTTAAATATTGCAATGATAATTCTATCGCTTGGATTGTCGATATTCCTTTAGTAATAATTTTTTTATCACTTTTTGGTAAATAACCTAGATTAAAAATAACGCCACTTATTTTTCCCTTTAGATGTGCTGGAATCCACTTATCCATATGGGCATGACTATCTTGAATATAGTTAATGGAATAAAACTGGTGCTTATCAAGCAATTTCTTTGTCGACAGAATGGCTTGCTTTTGGACATCGAATGCATAAACGAAACCTAAGTTGCTTACGATTTTAGCCAGAAATAATGTATCATTACCATTCCCACATGTTGCGTCAATTACAATATCGCCTTCGTTAATGTTTTCCTTTAATAACTGGTGGGCAAATGGAATAACAGTTTTCATTTAATGTTGCCTACTTTCTTAAATGAGATTTGGTTTTACTTTTATCATATCATGTATGACTAATAGATGATAAGATTGTGATAGATGAGTAAAAGCGAGTGTTTTTGCTTTAAAAGTGCCCCGTTTATTTAATTTAATTTTTTAAGAAATGATATTGAAACAATGTGTCAGGAATTACTTCAGTACATATATCAGTAATCTTGACAAATAAGGCGCTATTCTCTACAATTCGGTTAGTTAGTGAAAAAGTATTATTGATGTTTTTTCTTTATAATTTTAAATGTTTTTTTGGAATAACAATAAATTTTCATGTTAAGTATGGAGTAATAGATTGAAATGTTAAATTCAATAATTTTTAAACACAATTTACAAAACATTTGAAGGGGGTTCAGTTTGGTGAGTTATGACCATCAAGAAATTGAACGTAAATGGCAACAATATTGGTTAAATCATAAAACGTTTAAAACAGATACATATTCTGATAAAAAGAAGTTATATGCTTTAGATATGTTTCCTTATCCATCTGGCTCGGGTCTTCATGTTGGGCATCCCGAAGGGTATACGGCTACTGATATTGTTTCAAGAATGAAAAGAATGCAAGGGTATGAAGTACTTCATCCAATGGGGTGGGATGCATTTGGTTTACCAGCAGAACAATATGCCATTGATACAGGCAACAGTCCAGCAAAGTTTACAGAGAAAAATATCGACATTTTCAAACGACAGATTCAAGAGCTTGGATTTTCATATGATTGGGATCGTGAAATAAGTACGATGGATCCGAATTATTATAAATGGACCCAATGGATTTTTATCAAACTGTATGAACGTGGTTTGGCTTATATGGATGAGGTAGCGGTTAACTGGTGTCCAGCACTTGGTACTGTCCTAGCGAATGAAGAAGTTATTGATGGAAAAAGTGAACGTGGTGGACATCCCGTAATAAAGAAACCGATGCGTCAATGGATCCTTAGGATTACCGCCTATGCTGATCGTTTATTAGAGGACTTAGAAGAGCTTGATTGGCCAGAGAGCCTAAAGGACATGCAACGAAATTGGATTGGCAGATCTGAAGGGGCAGAGGTCAGCTTTTCTATCGATGGGTTTGATGAATCCTTTAACGTATTTACTACTAGACCTGATACATTATTTGGGGCAACATATGCTGTGTTAGCTCCAGAGCATTCATTAGTTGAAAAAATTACTTCTGTTGAACAAAAAGAAATGGTTGATGCTTATTTAAAAAAAGTTCAATCAAAAACGGATCTAGAAAGAACTGATTTAGCAAAGGAAAAAACTGGGGTCTTTACTGGTGCCTTTGCAATTAATCCAGCAAATGGGGAGAAAATCCCGATTTGGATTGCTGACTATGTGTTAGTTTCATATGGGACTGGAGCGATTATGGCTGTTCCTGCGCACGATGAACGTGACTATGATTTTGCAACAACATTTAACTTACCTATTGTTGAAGTTGTATCCGGCGGTGATATTTCCAAAGAACCATATATTGATGATGGACCACATGTGAATTCAGGTTTTCTAGATGGTATGGATAAAGAAACAGCTATTACTACGATGATAGATTGGTTAGTGAAAGAAGGTAAAGGAAAAAGGGAAATAACATATCGCCTTCGTGATTGGTTGTTTGCTAGACAACGCTATTGGGGTGAACCAATCCCAATCATCCATTGGGAAGATGGAACAATGACTACTGTTCCTGAGGAGGAATTACCACTTGAATTACCAAAATTAAAAGAAATAAAGCCTTCAGGAACTGGTGAATCACCACTTGCTAACAGTGAAGAATGGATCAATGTTGTGAATCCTGAAACTGGAATGAAGGGTCGTAGGGAAACAAATACAATGCCACAGTGGGCAGGTAGCTGTTGGTATTACTTACGCTATATCGATCCACATAATGAAGAGCAATTAGCTGATCCAGAACTTTTAAAAAAATGGTTACCAGTTGATTTATATATTGGTGGGGCGGAACATGCCGTGTTGCATTTATTGTATGCAAGGTTTTGGCATAAGTTTTTATATGATATAGGTGTTGTTCATACGAAGGAGCCTTTTCAAAAACTTTTTAACCAAGGAATGATTCTCGGTGGTAATAACGAGAAAATGAGTAAGTCAAAAGGAAATGTGGTTAATCCCGATGACATCGTTCATTCTCACGGTGCCGACACCCTACGTTTATATGAAATGTTTATGGGTCCTTTAGATGCGGACGTGGCTTGGTCAACGACAGGTTTAGATGGTGCTCGGAGATTTTTGGATCGGGCATGGAGGTTAATTGTGAATGAAGATGGGGATATTTCATCTAAAATTGTTCATGATCCTAATCCTTCTTTAGAAAGAATTTATCATGAAACAGTTAAAAAGGTGTCGAAAGATTATGCGAATCTTCATTTTAATACAGCTATTTCACAGTTGATGGTATTTGTTAATGAAGCATATAAAACGGATCATGTTTTTATTGATTATATTGAAGGATTTGTAAAATTATTATACCCTGTAGCCCCACATCTTGGTGAGGAACTATGGAATCGTCTTGGACATAATAAGACAATCACTTATGAAGCTTGGCCATCATATGATGAAACAAAGTTAGTGGAGGAAGAAGTTGAAATTGTCATCCAGGTAATGGGTAAAGTCCGTTCTAAAATGACAGTTGCAAAAGATATCCCTAAGGAAGAGTTGGAAGCAATTGCGCTAAAGGATGAGCGAGTGAAGGAATGGATAAAAGATAAAACAGTACGTAAGGTGATTGTCGTACCTGGAAAACTAGTAAACATTGTCGCTAATTAATGGTATAAAAAGCGTTTAGTCTTTGGGCTAAACGCTTTAAACTCATTCTGATAATATCCATTTTGATTTCAGCTTAATCCAATTGTTTTGACGGTAATACCATAATGTTTCTATATGACCAATAATATCATGTTCGTTGATTCCTCTTACTTGTTGCGTTGTTGTTAAACCATATCCTTTTGAGCGACTAATTAATTTGGGTTCCATTTTAATAGGACGTAAAAGTTTTAGTGATTGTTTTTTTAATAAATTACCTTTCTTGTCAAATAATTGGTGTTTCATATAAAATGACTTTTTATTTGATAAGTTTTCAATCACTGCTTTTTCGTTAGGGTTTAATTTAAGTTTTATTTGAAAGTCATTTTGGAATTCGCCATTAAAATAAGTGATCTTTGGTAGATTTATTTGTTGAATTTTACCATTTTCCAAAGAATACAACTGATATTGGTATCTCTCCTTTTTTTCATCAATTTTGCTTTCATAAAATAGATCCATGGTGTTATTATGAGTTAAATCATATAGTTCTAGTTTTGGTGAGTAGCCACCATGTAAGGAGATTTTCCAATGTTGTGTAAATAAACTGTCAATGTCAATCCAAACATCTGTATAATAGTTGCTTTGGTCGGAAAGTAAATACCCATGGAGTTTTATGTACTCCCTTATACCATCTCCGGTAACATCTTCTTCCATTGAATTTATATAATTTTGGCTTTGTTTTTTATTTTCAGCTGCATTTGCTGATTGAAAAGTGCATATAAATATGAAACTGGTCATAATAATATATAATACAAATTTTTTCATAGTTCTCCTCCGATGTAAGTTAAGGTTATAATATGTAAAAATGACAATCGTTATACACGGCGATTTAAAGGTAACGGATTCGTTAATTTAAAGTAATATAAATTTGGAAATTTTAACATAATCCGTCTTATTGACAGAAACACAATGGACGTGCTATAATGAAATTCCTCGCTTGGGGCTTGACATTAAAAACTCCAAGTGATATATTAATAAAGTCGCTGTTTTCCGAAGCGGCGTTATTATTTGCTCCTTGAAAA
>DAMCTP010000029.1:18070-38765 GCA_032113595.1 Pseudogracilibacillus sp. | reverse complement strand
GATTTCGTATGGAGAAGGGAACGATTAACCTCTAATCCTTACCTTCTATTGCGATTTTGTATGGAGAAGGGAACAATTAACCTCTATTCCTTACCTTCTATTGCAATTTCGTATGGAGAAGGGCACGATTAACCCCTAACCCCTATAGTGGTTTTGTATTTTACCCTGTTCTTTATCCCCCCTCGTTCACTTAAGGAATACAATGATAAGATAGATTCCCCGTTAGACAGACTACCAATATGTTTCCATCCTATATTTTTACTAAATAAAACCAATAATTTTATTGATAATGTACATACTATATTGGAACAAAATATCAAGAGATTGGAATGGTAAATACATGGGAGAAAAATCATCGGGCATGCCAAATCCTACAGGTAAAAATGCAAAACAGAGTCAATTAGATCAATACCGGATGTCAAATGCCAATAAGCCAATGACAACGAATGATGGTAGAAAAATATCGAATGATACAGACCAGTTAAAAGCCGGTATCCGTGGCCCTTCAATCCATGGTGATCATCAATATTTTGAAAAAATGACCCACTTTGTGAAGGAGGAAATCCCTCAAAGGGTTGTTCATCCACGGGGGTATGGGGCCCACGGTGAATTTGAATGTTACCAATCAATGAAACATGTGACTAAAGCCGGTTTTTTACAAAAGGCTGGAAAAAAGACCCCGGTATTTAACCGTTTTTCCACTGTACAAGGTAGAAGTGGATCAAAAGACACGGCACGGGATATGCGCTGTTGGGGGGCAAAATTTTATACGGAAGAAGGAAATTATGATCTGACAACGATTAACAATCCAGTGCTAATTAATAATGATGCCATGAAATTTCCGGATGCCATGCACGCATATTTCAACAATATTCAAGATGATATACCAACAGCTACCGGTGCTCATGATACCTTTTGGGATTATGTGGCTAATAATCCTGAATCAATTCACCAAGTTCTGTGGATTATGTCTGATTATGGCATCATCAGAAGTTACCGAATGATGTCGGCATGGTCGATTAATTCATATCTTTTTATTAACGATAAAAAAGAGGCAACGTTTGTAAGATTTGTTTGGAAGCCTGTCCTTGGAGACCATGCAATGCTAATGGATGAGGCACAAAAAATTGGTGGGATTGATCCAGATTTTCATCGAAAAGATCTTAGGGATGCTATCAATTCTGGTTTTTACCCCGAATATGAGCTTGGCGTCCAATTAATCCCAATGGAGGATGAATTTAAATATGATTTTGATGTGCTTGATCCGACAAAATTTTGGCCAGAGGAACTAATTCCTGTGGAAATAATCGGTAAATTGACCTTAAATAAAAATGTTGATAATTATTTTGCCGAGACGGAGCAAGTAGCATTTAGCCCTGGAAATGTCGTACCAGGCATAGATTTTTCCAATGACCCTGTTCTTCAGGGGAGGTTGGCAGCCTATTTACCGGCACATTATCACAGGCTTGGTCCAAATTTTCAGGAGTTACCAATCAATCAACCTGTATGCCCTTTTCATAATAATCAGAGAAGAGGCGGTGGAAAAATTAGAATTGATGTTGGCCAAGTATGGTACCATAAAAATTCATTAGCTGAAAACACTCCAAGTACTACCCCTGTCGAAAAAGGAGGATATGAACATTGTCCACAGAAAGTTGAAGGACACATCATACGTGGCAGAAGTGAATCTTTCCAAGATAATTTTTCCCAACCAAGGATATTTTGGAATAGTATGTCCCCTGTTGAAAAGGAACATTTAATTGAAACATTGAGCTATCAGATTGGCAGTTGTGTCCATAAGTCAGTACGTCAGCAAGCCGTTGATCTACTTGTTAACGTTGATAAGGTCTTGGCAAGTACTGTTGCCGATAATGTCGGGGTTCAACGTCCGAGTGGGAATCATGTTGATGTTGATACAAGTTACCCCTCCCTAAGCATTATGAATACGACGTTTAACGCCGAAACACTAAAAGTGGGCGTGCTTATTGGTAATGGATTTAATGATAAAGAATTAACAAACGTATTGAACCAAATGAAACAACATAGCATTTTTGTTGAGATTATTAGTGAGTCCCTTGCTGCTCTGACAGGTGCTGAGGGAACTAAACTGAAAGTCGATAAAACTTTTCTGACAACAAGTCCATATTTGCTCGATTCACTGTATGTCGTTGGTGGGGAGGCTAAAAATAGCCAGAAATTTAATCAAGATATAACGTATTTCACCAATGTTGCTTACCAAAACTATAAACCGATTGGCGTTGCAACAGGAGGACAGGCATATATTGAGGCACTTATTGGGGATAATCCGTTGGGAGTCGTTTTTGCTAAAGAAAATTCCCAGTTTGGCAAGGAATTCGTTGAGGCCATCGCTACCCAGCGATTTTGGAATAGGACATAAGGTTTTTCTCATAATCATAATGATGTGCCTCCTAAGTCCGATTAAAAAATGTAAGGAGGCGCATCACTTTTAAAGGTCGATCATTTTCTTTTAGGGTTAAAGGTTGTTTTGTTTTATTTTGTTAATTGTTCAAAATATTTTACCGTTATCATTTCATCACCAATTTTTCGTAAATTCCATTCATTTTCAATAAAAATTTCGGCTAATGCGACATACTTATCTCCATATTTTTCTGCCCATTCAATCGCAACTATCGTTTCATAAAAAGCATTCATATCCTTAGATAACTGTTTTGCATAATAGGTTTGTTTGTCATGTGATAATGGCGTAAATGTTGCCATTTGACTTTTTAAATTTGTGAAAATATCCACTGCTTGTTCGTAAAATTTAGACGATTGGATGTTGTTCAAACGTTCGTTTAATTCCCGGATATATAATTGATCTGCCCGAAATTTACTGATTAATCGAACGACCTCAAGCCCTAATATATTCGCTGTTCCTTCCCATACTGACAATACTTGAGCATCCCTTAATAAACGTGGTGTCACAAAATCTTCAATATATCCATTACCACCATGCATTTCAATGGCTTCATGGGCAAAATGTATCGCTTGGTCTGCCGTTTCCTTTTTAATCATTGCGATGTTCAATCGGTTTAAAATGACTTCCTCATCTGTCGCTTCTGATGAAGTGACTTTTTCATATAATTGAATCATGTCAAAAATGGTCGCTGTTTCCACGTGTAGCTTTGCCTTCAGACGCATGAGAGTGTCCTGCACCATCGGGTAGCTGGTTAATTTTTCACCAAAGGCATTACGGCGAGTCGCATAATCAAAAGCCTCATCATAAGCCCGCTTCATAATACCGACAGATGCAATCGCATTACTTACTCTAGATAAGTTTAATGCTTCCATCATATAATAAAAGCCTTTTTTCGCATCCCCTACAAGGTAAGCCTTGGCCCCGTGAAATTCAACTTCTCCTGATGGTACAGCTTTTACACCCAGTTTATCTTTTAGTCGGCGGATTTTGATTTGATTTAAACTATCATCTTCATTTCGCCATGGTACTGCA
Organism: Pseudogracilibacillus sp.; assembly: GCA_032113595.1. Lineage (GTDB taxonomy): Bacteria > Bacillota > Bacilli > Bacillales > Amphibacillaceae > Pseudogracilibacillus. The sequence goes on along the minus strand of DAMCTP010000029.1, from coordinate 35,293 downwards.
AAAAGGGACAGCCCTTTTGAACCTGCTTCACTACCTTCCATCCGCGCTAACACCATCGCAACACCTGCCATGCCGGCATTAGAAGCAAAGTATTTTTCTCCATAAATCTCGTAAGTGTCGCCGTTTTTAATCGCGACTGTTTCATTTGCCCCAACATCAGAGCCACCTTGCCGCTCCGTTAAAAAGGTTGCTCCCTCAAATAACATCCTCTCTCCCGTTGCACAAACGTTAGGTAAAAATCTTTCTTTTACCGTTTCATCTCCGTAATGATCAAGCAAAAAGGCAGTCGCTAACGTTAATGTCACTGGACAATAAAATCCCGGTTCTGCCTGAGATAAAATATATCCTTGGGCAAAGCTGTACGTATAGTTTCCTTTATGGTTTAATTCAGGAATATTTTTATGAACATACCCAACGATTCCTTCATTGTAAGTTTCTTCTACCGTTTTTTTATATCCTTCATTGACCCAAATTTCTGAAATATCTTCCCCGTAAGCATTATACTTATTAAGTTGGGGCTCGCCTTCTCGGTCTGTATGGCGGGCACGTTCGTCAATTTCATTCGCACATTGCTCACCGAATTTACTTAAACGATTCTCAGCATATGCGAAAAAATTTTCTGATAAATGTTCTTTTAATATTTTCTGCAAAGTTTCATCATTTTTGTAAAAACTTTCTTTCCTTCCACGTTGTTTACTATTTTCCGCAACGGGTGGATGAATCGGAAAGAAATCCTTTTTCAAGTTTGCCATCTTAATCAGCCTTTTCTCTTAATTTGTGTTTCAGCACTTTTCCGGTTGGATTCCTTGGTAAAACATCGATTTTTTCATAGATTCTCGGGACTTTATGTTCCGCAAGTTCCTCCGATAAAAATTGCTTCAATGCTTCTTCATCAATCTCTGCTTCACTCACATAATATGCTTTAACCGTTTCTCCCCATTCTCTATGTGGGACACCAACAATCGCTACTTCAGAGACCCCTGGGAACCCTAACATTTTCTTTTCTATTTCAAATGGGTAGACATTAATCCCACCAGTAATAATCATATCCTTTTTCCTATCGACAACCCAATAATAGCCATCCTCATCATATTTCCCTAAATCACCTGTATGAATCCAGCCATCTTTTAATATTTCAGCTGTCGTTTCTGGCATGTTGTAATATTCTACCATCACACCTAACCCTTTGATTAAGATTTCCCCGACTTCATTTGCTGCAACTTCTTCTCCAGCATCATTCACAATTTTTAGTTCCGTAAAAAGGCTTGCTCTTTTACCGATACTGCCGGCCTTTTCATCGTGTTCTTCTGGGAATAGCAGGGAACCACTCGGTCCGGCTTCAGTCAATCCATACACCCCTGTTAGTCGGTTTGTTTTAAATTGTTTTTGAATGTATTGAATTTCCTTTGTATCGATTGGTGCCCCGCCATATACCCACCACTCCATCGAGGATAAGTCAAATGAGTGTTGTTCTAATAACTTAGCAGCAAATAAATAGGCAACTGGTGCCCCGAAGAAATGAGTTGTTTTTTCCGCTTCAACAGTTTTTAAAAATTCTAGGGGATGGAAATCTTTCCGTGTAACAACTGTACCACCAACCATTAATGTTGAAACGAAAAACAAATGTAATGGTGCGGAATGACTCATCGGCATCATGAGTAATGACACAGTATGTTCCGTCATTTTCATTTCGATACAAATCATTTGTCCCACTGCTAAAATGTTACGATTGTTTAATACGACTCCTTTTGGTTTCCCCGTCGTTCCTGACGTATATAAAATTGTCGAAATAGTTTCTTCATTCATGTTGCTGACATACTCTTTTTGTTTTCCACTTTCTATCAGAGTCGACAGTGATAACCAGTTACCCACAGTTTCATTCGTCGCTATTTTTATTCCTTGGAAGTCTGTTTTATCGACTTCTCCTGTCAATTCATCATCAGCAATGATTACTTTTGCACCTGAATCCTTATGAATCATATCAACTTCCGCTGCCGTCAATTTTGTGTTAATCGGAACGACGATTGCCCCAATTTTTAAAACAGCTAAATAACTAACGACAAAATTAAACCCATTCGGTAAAAATAAGATGACCTTATCGTTTTTCGAAATATTTTCCTGTTCAAATGAGGTTGCCAAACGATTGGCTAAATCATTTAACTGTTGATACGTAAAGGTATTATCTTCCGTTTTCAATGCAATTTTATCCGCAAATTTACGACTATACATTTCCAAATAGTAAGGGATATTCATTCATTCTCACTCCTCAATTTTTTTAATTTATCATTAAAAATCTTATCCAGTGCTAAAATTTCCTTTTTAATTTGTTCTAATTCTAGGATTCTTGCATCAATTTCTGTCACTTTTTCCTTCCCATATTCTATCGTCCGTTCCAATTGGGCTTTTCCCGTCCGATCTGTATCAAATAGTAAGATCATTTCTTTTATTTCATCCAAATTAAAATTGTACCGTTTGCCCCGGACGATTAACTTTATTTTTGCCAGCTCTTTTTTGCTATACAAACGATGATTTGCTTCATTTCTTGCAGGACTTAACAACCCAATTTCTTCATAATAACGTAAAGTTCTTGGTGTAAGATAAAACATTCGACAAACCTCTGCAATCGTTTTCATTTTCATCACCTTTAATAAAATTTTACGGTGGCATAGTCATCCAACTACCCATTACGACACCTCTTTTTATAATGATACACGCATATTTGTTAATATCAATATATCATTTACGTTAACGTAAGATGCAAGGGGAAATTTTTATCAAAACAAGGATGTTCCCGTCATAACGATGGAATGGATTTTGTACTGATTACTAGGGAAAGGATCTTCCTGACACGACGATGGAGTGGAATTTGTACTGATTACTAGGGGATATCCTTGACACGACGATGGAGTGGAATTTGGGCTGATTACCGGGGAAAGGCCCCTCTTGCGTTGGGTTTTGATGATGATAGCGATGAAATTCCAACGTGAGAGACACCTTGCGTCGGGTTTTGCTGATGATAGCGGTGAAATACCAACGTAAGGCCCCCCTTGCGTCGGGTTTTGATGAAGATTCCGTTGAAATTCCAACGCAAGCCCCCCCTTGCGTCGGGTTTTGCCGATGATAGCGACAAAATTCCAACGTGAAAGACCCCTTGCGTTGGGGTTTGATGATGATGGCGACAAAATTCCAACGCAAGACCCCCCTTGCGTCGGGTTTTGCTGATAATGGCGACAAAATTCCAACGTGAGAGATTCTTGCGTTGGGTTTTGATGAAGATTCCGTTGAAATTCCAACGCTAGACTCCCCTTGCGTCGGGTTTTGATGATGATGGCGAAAAAATCCTGACGTGAGATGTACATGCATCGACAATGAAAAGTTTTTCCACGTACATCACCGTGAAAAAAAGCTGTCCTCCCGTTATAAAGGGACTGCCCGTCCATTGTGATAGATTTTTCCAGGAGCCACCATTATTCTGATTAGAAAATAAATAAAGTGTTTTATCATGCAATTCAGCAAAATTAAAAAACCTTTTTATCCTTATTGCGATATCTATTTCTAGCTCGGTATTGCAGCGGTGCCCTTGCGGGAAAATTCAACGGCAAACTGTAAAAGTGTACCAGGTGGGTAAATGGAATAGAGGCAAACAGACCAAAGGCAAATATAACGTGTAACTTAAAAAGAAATGGAACGGTACTCATTAAGTCATACCTAGGCTGAAAGATAAATAAACTTCGGAACCACGGGCCAATTGTTGCTCGATATTCATATGAAACAACCGTTAAATTGTAAACAATTGACATATAAGTCCCCGTCCCAGCAACAATCAACAGTGCAATGACCGAAAAATAATCAGCAAATGATGCACGAATGCGAACAGGATCAATTGTCATTTTACGAATTAGTAAAATGATGAGTCCCGCGACGACCATTAATCCCGCAATACCTCCACCAGCAATAGCCCCAAAATGGTACATATCATCAGATATTCCGAGCCATTGATAAAAGCCCATTGGTATAACCATTCCCATCACATGGCCCACAAACGCTAACAAAATTCCCCAATGAAATAACGGAGACCCAATACGAAGCCATTTCTTTTCAAAAAACTCTGTAGAGGGCGCGACCCAGCTTAATTGGCCATATGCAAATCGATACAATAAACCTACAATCATTATTAATCCTGTTATGTACGGAAAAATAATCCACCAAAAAATATCAACCATTGTGATCACTCCTGAACCATTTAATTATTGGTACCTTATCAGAGGCTTCCCATTCGACTTTTAATTAATGACAGATGACCGGTAACAAGGCCCCCTTCCCAATTATTGGGATTGCATTTGATAACTTTCAAACAGTGGATAACAGAACCCCTTACGTAGCTGTTAAATTATTATTGGTACATGATCGGGAAAGGGAGTTCCTCTAAGTCGGCTTCTTCTCGATTATTTTCCAAATCGGCAACTTCCTTTTTTGTCGGCTTTGGAAATACATGTATGACAAGTATTTCTAGAATACCTTTGTATGGATTTTCCCTATCAATATGATCAAACATCATGTGGATGACAATTGCCAGACGTTTAAATAAACGTATTCGTTCAGCAGGTTTTGGAGCAACGGCTAAAAATTCTATCAGCATTGGGATAAAATCTGCCAATTCACCATCAACCCGATTATATCCAGCTTGATTAATTGTTTTCTGCAATTTAATTAGTGCCGCCCCTCGTTTGGGACTATCACCAAATTCATGGGCTGTTAAATAAAGACCAAACTTTGATTTTAAATCAAATGTCGAAACATATAATTCTCTCAATTCCCTTAAGGAACAGCCAAATATTAATTTACATGCTTGCTTAAGGTCATTTTTTACCGATGGTAAGTCTATTTCTGTTTCAATACACTCATTGATATCAATTTTAAGCTTACTAATTGAATCTTGGGGATAACTGAGTAAACGACAAGCAATAAGTAGTATTGCTTGCACTTGTCGTGAAATCAAAGTGTGTTCACCTTCGCTCATGATTGATTCGCTGTTTTCCAACATCACTTCCAACCCCTTTCATAAGCGAATGTAGCAGCGGCACCTTCACGGGGAGCAATTTCTTCCAAACTACACGCCCCTTGTTCAAAATATAATTCATCTTCCCCATCCATTTCCCTACGCCCTGTTGGGATAACAAAACGTTCCTTATACTTGGCAACGCCTAATAATCGGGCCATTTCTTCCACCTCTTCTGGACTTGTTCCCGCTTCTTTAACAAGTTCACTTTGTCTGAATTCGTCAATACCTCCAACTGTTTTTCCACGCATATAAACACGCATTGCCGTTAATTTCAACAAGACATTGCGGATAACTTTTGTATCACCAGCAGTTAGTAAACTCGCTAAATATTCCATCGGAATCCGCATTTGGTCAACAGCTGGAATATAGCCATCCGTACTTAATTCATCCTCATTTGTAATATGGTTCATAATTGGGCTGAGCGGGGGCACGTACCAAACCATAGGCATTGTCCGATATTCCGGATGCAGTGGTAGGGCAATTTTCCATTTAATGGCCATTTTGTATACGGGAGATTCTTGTGCCGCCTCTAACCAAGGATCTGTTATTCCAGCTTCCCGTGCCTTTTCCTGAATACCGGGGTCAAATGGATCAAGAAAACAACTGAGCTGAACCTCATATAAATCTTGTGGATCTTCAACAGAAGCTGCTGCCTTCACTTTATCTGCATCATACAAAATGACACCGATATACCGAATTCGACCAACACATGTTTCCGAACAAATGGTTGGCAGACCTGCCTCTGTTCTTGGATAACAGAAATTACATTTTTCTGCCTTATGTGTGTTCCAATTGTAATACACTTTATGATAGGGACAACCACTCATACAAAATCGCCAACCACGACAAGCCTCCTGATCGACAAGCACAATACCGTCTTCTTCCCTTTTATATAAGGCACCGGTTGGACAAGAAGCTACACAAGACGGATTTAAGCAATGTTCACAAATACGCGGTAAATACATCATGAATGTTTTTTCATATTCCATCGAAATATGTTCCTGTAATTTTTGCACATTCGGGTCCATTGGGACGATTTCACTGCCACCAGCAAGATCGTCATCCCAATTTGACCCCCATTCTGGTTTATCAATAAACTTTCCGGTAATTTGCGACTTTGGTTGAGCCACTGGTAAGTTTTTCGACTTTTCACTGTGAATTAAATTGTCATAATCATACGTCCATGGCTCATAATAGTCATCCATATTAGCCATATTCGGATTATAAAAAATATTCGCTAACTTGGAAATCGGACCGCCTGCTTTTAATTTCAGTTTGCCTTTTTTTAATTCCCAACCACCTTTATATCTATCCCTATCCTCCCATGATTTAGGGTATCCAGGGCCAGGTCTTGTTTCTACATTATTAAACCACATATATTCCGTACCAACCCGATTCGTCCACATATTTTTACATGTCACTGAACAGGTATGACATCCAATACATTTATCTAAATGCATCACCATCGCAACTTGGGCTTTAATTCTCAAGCCAATCAACCTCCTTCAATTTTCTAATGACTGCAACAGTATCTCTCTGTTGACCAGTTGGCCCATAATAATTAAAACCATAGCTAAGCTGGGAATAACCACCAATCATATGGGTTGGTTTCACGGTTATTCGTGTCACACTGTTGTGGGTGCCTCCCCGCTGTTTATTAATCACGGTTCCGGGAACACCTAATGTTCGGTCTTGGGCATGATACATGTAAGCCAGTCCCTTAGGAATCCTGTAGGTGAGAACAACTCGGGCTGAAATGACACCATTTCGGTTATACACTTCAATCCAATCGTTGTCTTTTAGACCAATAGAGGCACCATCTTTTTCGTTCATCCAAACGACTTGCCAACCTCTAAACAATTGCGACATGGCGGTTGTGTCCGTGAACATCGTATGAATCCCCCACTTTTGGTGAGGGGTTAAATACCTTACTGTGATGGAAGGCCCATTTTCTTTTACCCCTTTTTCCCCGGGTAAAAAAGGATCACGATATAACGGCGGTAAGTACAATGGCAGACTTTCCCCGTAATCAAGCATCATTTCATGGTCAAGATAAAAACTTTGTCTGCCCGTTAACGTTCTCCAAGGAATGTTGTATTCCGTATTGACCGTAAAAGGGGAGTAGCGGCGATTGTCTTTTTCCAAACCACTCCATACGGGAGTTGAGATGGCATGTTTTGGCTGTGCTGTCAAATCTTCCAACGTATAATCTTCTTCTTCACGCCCTTTAGCAATGTCACTTAAGTCCTGCCCAGTATTTTTCGCTAATGACCTCCAGCCTTCAACAGCCCGTTTCCCGTTTGTCGCTCCAGACATAAGCAGGATGGCATCAATTGCCTTTTTATCCGTATATAAATCGGGCATCCCTTTACCGATGCCCTCACGTTTTGATAACCCTAGTCTTTTTTCGAGTTCTTTATAAACTGGTTCCCCATTGATTTGGACACCCTTTGCCCCATAACCATTTTTAAGTTCAGGACCGACCGTGATCATTTTGTCATAGACTTTAGGGAAATCCCTTTTAACAATTTGAAAATTCGGCATTGTTTTCCCCGGAATTGCCTCTATATCTTCTTTGCGCCAATCTTTTATTTCACCCAACGGCTGGGAAATTTCTCCCTTGGAATCGTGTCCAAGCGGAGTCATCATTAAATCCTCACTCTCGGGTAAATGCTTTTCAGCAAGTTCGGAAAAAGTTTTTGAAATTTCTCGAAATGTGTCCCAATCACTCTTTGCTTGCCATGGCGGCGAGATCGCAGCGTTAAATGGATGGACAAATGGGTGCATGTCTGTACTGCTAATATCATACTTTTCATACCAAGTTGCCGCAGGAAGTACGATATCAGAGAAAAGTCCGGAACTTGTCATTCTAAAGTCAATGCTGACGAGTAAATCTACCTTTCCTTTAGGTGCTTCCTCCGTAACATTGACAGTTTCCGGCTGCCAAGAATTCTCGGTATCAGATAAAATTTGGTCTTCCCCACCGATAAGGTGCCTTGCAAAATACTCATGACCTTTTCCACTATCACCAAGCAGGTTGGAACGCCAGTTAAAAAATACCCTTGGAAAGTTTTTTGGATCATCGGGATTTTCAATTGCCCAGTCAATTTTTTCTTCTTTAATCTGGGATACAACATCATCAATAACTTCCTTTTCAGTTGTAGCTCCCTTTGCTCTAGCTTGCTTCACAAGATCAATAGAATTTTGTGAAAACTGTGGAAACGATGGGAGCCATCCTAATCTAGCTGACAGGGCATTCACATCAGCAGGATGCATTTTGTTGTATTTACCGTCCCAAGCAGTTTGTTTATTTAAATCGATATTCGATTCATAACGAAATTGATCAGTAGCAAAATAAAAATAAGATGTTCCATTTTGCAGACGAGGTGGTTTAATCCAGTCCCCAGCAAAAGCAACTTGCTGCCAGCCTTCAAGTGGTCGTACTTTTTCTTGCCCAACATAATGTGCCCAGCCACCACCATTGACACCTTGAGAACCTGTTAATAACACAAGATTTAGAATGGATCGATATATTTGATCACTGTGGAACCAATGGTTTGTGCCGCCCCCCATGGCAATCATTGATTTCCCATGAGTTCGTGCAGCATTATCAGCAAATTCCCTGGCAACTTGAATGACATGATTTTTATGTACACCTGTGATACTTTCCTGCCAAGCTGGAGTATATCCTTTTGGATCATCATAGTCGGCCGGATAATCCCCCGAAAGTCCCCGAGAAATTCCCGTATGGGCGAGCATTAAATCAAACACCGTTGTCACTTTAAGCTGATCGCCATGTTTATTTTTAATGTACTTTACTGGCACACCACGTTTGAGTGTACCGCCGGTTTCTTCGGAAAAATAAGGGAAGGTGACCATGGCAATCTCATCAGCATCATGAATAAAGGTTAATTTCGGGTCTATCTTTGATCCATCTGACCGTGTTAATTCCAAATTCCAATTGTTGTTCTCATCCCAACGATGTCCTTGCGTACCATTTGGTATTTCAAGCTGACCAGTTGGCTCATCAATCAACACCGTTTTCCATTCACCAAGTGCCTCATTGTCATGGATATCAGATGAACGTAAAAAACGCCCGGAACGGCAATCTGTTTCATTTTCATTGAGGATGACGAGAAAAGGTAGATCCGTAAATTTTTTGACATAATCGATAAAATAGGGAACCTCTTTATTGACGTAAAATTCTTGCAATATCACATGTGTCATTGCCATCGCAAGGGCTGCATCTGTTCCTGCTTTCGCTGGCAGCCAAATATCGGCAAATTTTTCATATTCAGCATAGTCTGGGCTGACACCGACTACTTTTGTCCCATTGTATCTAGCTTCAACCATAAAATGGGCATCAGGTGTCCTTGTTTGCGGTAAGTTTGTACCCCAAATGATAAAATATTTCGCATTATACCAATCAGCACTTTCTGGGACGTCTGTTTGCTCTCCCCATACCTGTGGCGATGCTGGAGGCAGATCGGCATACCAATCATAAAAACTCAAAATCGTTCCGCCGATTAAAGACAAAAAACGTGTCCCAGCAGCATAGCTGACCATCGACATGGCTGGGATTGGGCTAAAGCCAACAACCCGATCAGGGCCGTATTTTTTTATCGTATAAATGGAGGAAGCAGCAATAATTTCTTGCACTTCCTGCCAATGAGCACGGACGAATCCACCTTTACCCCTTGCATTGACATATTGTGCCCTTTTTTTAGGATCTGTGACAATAATCTCCCAAGCTTCTACAGGGTCAAGTCCTCGGTCCCGTTCCGCCTGCCACAGCTCATATAAATCACCACGAATATACGGATATTTCACGCGAACTGGGCTATATGTATACCAAGAAAAACTAGCCCCACGCGGGCAACCACGTGGTTCATATTCCGGAAAGTCATCGCCTGTGGATGGGTAATCGGTTTGTTGTATTTCCGATGTGATAATTCCGTCTTTCACGTAAATTTTCCAACTACATGATCCCGTGCAATTAACACCATGTGTGGAACGAACAACTTTATCATATTGCCATCTTCGACGATAAATATCTTCAGAATCCCTTGGGCGTGTACTCTCTTCCGTCCATCCGTCGTTTAACCGTTTCCCTTCCTTTAGATGCTTTAGTGTTTCAATTAATTTATTCGTTTTTCTCACATTTAGTCATCTCCTTGATCCATCGTGTCTATTGGATTAAAACGCTCACCGACAAGACGAAAGCTCCCCTCTTTCTCTTTAAATTCCTCTTGAAAAACAAGATAATTCGGTGCATTTGATGCAACTAAAATCAAACGATCTAATCTGTCCAAGTCACTGATATTATAAATTTCTTCTATCATTTTTGGTGATATATCACCAAAACGCATTCGTATGATGTAAATTAAATCTTCCCTATCATGAACGAATTGGGCTTCCTCTTCCATTGAAAACATGTGATTTCCTCCTGCAATTTATGACATTTATGGCTTCATCATTTTAAAATAATCAGCAACCATTGCCTTTTTACACACTTTGGCTACTTCATCAATAAAGATTGTAAAATCATCTTCATGATTTTGTAGTGATGTAAATGAAAAAAAGGCTTCTTTCGATTGTTTATAGTCTTCTCCATATCGAATCTTAATTTTTAGTCCAGTTATTCCAGTCATAGCGACTATTTCTACATCGTAGGAGTGGATGTTATACGTGTCATTCAACTTATTTACGATGTAATGATAAAGTTTTGGATCGACAATACGAAGTGATTTTGTCATGTTTTCATCGATTTTATTCACCATTAAAAAGACCCCCCACCATTAATGATGCGGCAGAATACGTTCCTCATCACGATTATGTATCCTATCTACCAAGACAAGGGACTGAAATCGCTGCAAAACGTCATCATTGATATCCCCTTCATCAAGTATTTCCTTAATTTCATTTATCAGAATACGCAGTATATCATGGTCACGTATAAGCCCAATAATGGTGTCGTTTAACAACGGGGATTCTTTCACTAACTCTTTATATAAACCCCTTTCTTCAGCAGCAGCATGTTGAAGTGTTCGTGTTTCCCAATGCTCTACCACTATAAAAGCAACTTCTAAAGCCTTTTCTAACTCATTATTTTTCAAAAGCCCTTCTAATAGCCCGTTTAATTCAATTGCTTCCATTAATGCTGCCTCATGGATGGCAGAATGACTATCAATGTGTTTCAAACCGGGTCCAGACATTAAAAACTCCTCCCCTTCATGTTTTGTTATATAACTGTTCTCATTGTTTTATTTCATTTCTAATTTCTTTAAAAGATTCGTATTTTTATTTACTTTACGCTCATTCCGACTACGAATATTCTTTAATTTCTGAATAAATTTTTCATAATCGTTTTCCCAAAATTGGTAATCGTAGCTAAAACTATCATGACCAGAATAAGGAATATTTATGCAACAATTTTCCATTACTACCATTCCTTAAAAAATCTGCATTTCTTTCTAGTTACATTTGTTGTTTGCTTCCTAAACAGCTTCCTACAACGACCAAACCAGTCCGGAATTTATTCAACAAAAAAATCCTATTCAGTTGATAGAGAAAAACTCCCTCTACCCTTTGAATAGGATCTTTGTATCTTTAATTTCTTCATAATCACTTTTTTTAAAAATGAAACCGTCGAATCAATTCTTCTTTAAAAATTTTATAAGAAAACAGCCAAAAACCAAGAAAAGTAAGAGATGCATACACACTTGTGATGATGGATGGCCAAAATATCGTGGAAACCCCCGTGAAGAAGATGCCAATTGGAAGAAATCCTAATAATATCAAGGTTAATATAAAACCAACATATTCATTCCAATGCATTCTTTTCTTCACAATGATGATCGTTGTGACAAGAGTGGCAGTAATAATCAGGAAAGGGACGATAAAATTGACCGACCAACGCCAAAATCCTGACAAAATATCAATTACGATGACTAAACCAGTTAGGCTAATCACTTGATAAACAATCTTTGCCCCCATATGTGCCGATGAAATAATCGTATGATTAATTGCCACTAAAAGATAAAATATCGCTGCCGCGACATAATATACCCAGAAAAATTGCGGTGTTAAAAAAATATTAATCAATAAACTTGCACTTAAAATGACCACAGATATAAATATCATTAATCTCAAGAAAAAAGCATTTCTTACCCTTTGATTTGTAGGTTGATAAATAGGATATCTATTCACCTTCCGATCCAACATTTCCTCAGGCATATATTGTAAGCATAAAGGGCATGTACCATCCTCTATCCATACGTTACAATTTGTACATTGGTTCACTTGTCAACCCCCCAATTATTTGAGTAAACTTCCACTTTTAACCCAGTTAAATGAGAAAGTTGGCTAAAAAATGATTTTATAATGTCCGTTTCCTCAATCGATCTTGCAAAGGTAATGGTCATTTGATTATTTATAGTGCAAATTCCACAGTTAATTGGACTATTACTTGTTGGATATATGATGGCTTCCATTCTTTCAATGTGCCGATTCATAGAAGCAGGCAATATAACATTTCCCATATTCGAAATCGTTGCTGTTTTTGCCATCTCACCAAATTGTTGAAAACCGTACCGCATAGCATAATATTTAAAAAATAGAGGAATCATTCTAGTTACAATATTTCTTTGCAAATATACATAACGATTAATATCTTCTTGGACAATACTTTTATCAGTTTTATTTCTTAACTGTGTAGAAATTTCTGCAATAATTTTTTCCAAGGTCACATCATCATTTGCCGATATCCCTACATTTACAACTTTAAAAAAATTCCTAAGTGTAATCGAGGGGAAAAGTCGACGTAAGTTAACAGGCAATGCGATCGTAATATTTCCTTTATTTAATTCATCCTTTTTAGTTTCGGAATAAATCGAGTAAATTAATAAGGAACTAATAAATTCAGTCATCGATGCCCCAAGCCCCTTCGCATAGCTATTTAAATCAGAGGCACAAATCACTCCATGAACGACATTTACTCCCGGGTATTTAAAAGGTGTGCCCTTTACTTGAACGGAGCGTGGAACCTTTTCGTAAAAGGGAAAACGGCTTTTTTCCTGAAAGTATTTGTCAAAACTATCTTCCATTTCCCGAATATTAGGTGATTCACTCGGTATGAGTAAATCTCCATTAACCGAAATCTTTTCTCCTTGTAAAATTAAATATTGGTAGATTAATGTTTTGATAAACTCTATTGCCCCTACCCCATCTGTTAGGGAATGAAATATTTCGACAGATATTTTCCGTTTATAATATAAAACCCTAAGTAAATAGCCATTATTCTCCTTCGGATTAATGGGATGGCAAGGATACGTCGTTTCTTCTTGAATAACTAAATTCTCTTTATTATCCTCCAAAAAGTCCCAAAACAATCCTTTACGCACTTTAACGGCCAATGTTGGGAACCGTCGAATAACGATATCTAGGGCCTTTTGTAATTGGTTAGTATTAATTGTTTCCTTCATTGTCAACGAAACACGATATACCGATGAATTTGACACTTTTGATACTGCATGAAATATTTTCCCGGCATTATCTATTTTATACCATCTACTCATCTGCTCATCTACTTTCTAGAGTCCCTTAAATCGCCTAGGAAAATATGATTTAAATCAAAACTATCACCTTCAGTGACTATCATTATAATTATTTTTTCACACTTTAAAACAAGTACATTTTATATGAATTTTACCACAATAAATCATTTTCAGCTAATTTCTATGACATATTGATACGGTAGTTACCTAACATTGTAAATTTAGTTTTTTTAACCATTTGGGACATAACAATGGCGGGTTTATCAATAAGTAATGTTTTATAAAAAAAAAGAAAGACAAAATAAGTTGTCTTCCTTTACAAAATAAAAGATTGATAATTTAATCTTTTCAAATGTTTGAAATTTCCAAGGCGAATTTTAATGTAACATCATTCAAGGTCGCTTTAGGTGGTCCCTCTTAAGTTCTCCTGTGTGATAATTTCATTATCTCCAGAATGTTGTGCAGTCTTCCTTATCTGTTATGTTATATTTAATCATTTCCTTCAGCAAAGTATAATTAACTTCCTTATTCCAAGGAATTCTCATCAATTCCTTCGTATTATCATAACCAGATTTGACAATTTCATCAGCGAAATGCTTTATTCCCGCCATTTCAGGTGCTACGGATAAATGTTTTTTTGCCGCACTAAAACCTATTATATACGTACCACGATAAGTAAACATTGGTTGATTCCACTTTATTTCAGGAATTAAATCCGGAAAGTTTTCAAGTACCCAATTTAACACTTTCCTCATTATTTCTCGATTTTCCAAAATATCTATCTGGCTAAGGTATTCTTCATATATCTTCATTTTCATCCACCTAAAATAATATTTCCCCTTATGAAAAACGTGTTTTTTGATTTTTATAAGAGATAATTAATAGTCGCTGCAACATAAAGATTCAATTTAATTGTCATTGATAACCAAAGAATGAATCTTTTTTAATATATTTTTTTGCAATATGATTTTTCTTAAATTACTAAAAGTTGAATCTATCATTGACTTCGGTCCGGCAATAAAGTAATTTGCCTTGTTATTAAATGTTTTGCTGAATTGGTCAACTTCATTGTTTAACTCTTCCCTTGTATGGAAGTATGAAATATTGATTGAACAATGTTGGGCAATTTCATCTAGTTCATTTTTAAATAAGTGTGTTCCTTTGCTGTTCAAATAAAATAGGGTAATGTGATGTCCATCCCCACTCCCCTCAATATCAAGCTGTTTTAATATAGCCCGAAAAGGTGTGATACCTATGCCTCCGGCAATCAAAATTGTTGGGCGATAGTCCTTTAAATAAAAGGATCCAACCGGACCACTCATTTTAATTTTCATCCCTTTTTTTAAATTACGTAAACCCTGTTTAAATTCACTAGTTTCATCATCTATCCAAGTGGTAATTTTAATATTTTCTTCTGACGGAGCGGCTGCAATCGTAAATGGCCGAATAGGATTTTTAATCTTTTTATCATCTAATTGAAATAATCCATGTTGTCCCGCCTTCCATGTGATATTGTTGTCTTTTTCAAACTCAAATGTATAAATATGATCCAATTCTTTATAGCTTTCTATAAAATTTAAATTTCTTTTTTTAAATATTCCTAAGGAATCCATAACAAAACCCATACAATCCTCCTTCCCCTGGATGCTTTAATCCACTAAGATCAAAATAATTCAAAGTCGTGTTTTTAATAAAAATCTTTTGATAAGATAAATATCTTATTTTTGCAATAGTCTTTCTAGTTTTTCTCCAAATTTCATCCAGCTATATGTTGCACCCTCTATTGCCCCTTTAGTTGCCTTTGTTTGTTCACTGAATCCTGTTTGTTCAAAATGGAGTTCAGTCCCATTAGCACTCTCGTTTAAAGTCCAAGTAATCGTCGTTTTTTCTCCAGCGCTATCCCACGTGTAAACCAATTTAAATGGCTTATCTACCTCTAGCACTTCACCATTTACGATTCCATCCCACCATTTATTTGGTTCTGATTTAAATTGGAAAGTATACCCAACATCGGCTTTAAAGTTATTTTCCCAAATCCACTTAGAAAGCATTTCTGAATCCGTTAGAGCCTTCCATACTTCTTCAATCGAACTGTTAAATTTAAAATCTAAAGATACATCTGGTTTCATTCTTTTTTCCTCCAATATAATACTTAATTTATTCATTCTTTCACGCCAAAAGTCTTCATAAAAACTTACCCAATTCTGTACCTCTTGCAACGGTTCAGCATTTAAACGATATCTTGTTTCCCTCCCTACTTTTCTGCTCGTTACAAGGTCTGCTTCCCTTAAAATTGCTAGATGCTTGGATACTGCTGTCCGGCCAATTTCAAAATGAACGGTCAGACGGTAAAGTGGTAATTCGTCTGCTTCAGCTAAAATACGAAGAAGTTTTCTTCTATTTTCATCAGAAATTGCTTCATAGACATCTTTTCTTTCGTTTTGATGATTCAATTAAGTTTCTCCTAATATTTTAATATGACACCTGAAGGTGTCGTAATTACTTAAATAATACGACACCTTCAGGTGTCATGTCAAGTGCTTTTAAAGATTATTTTTTATATTTAAAAATATCTTAAATTTTATTAATTTCCATCCATAATAATAGCGTCATTTTTTGACCTGATATGTTAGTTCCACAAATTGATTATAGCGTTTTTGTCCTTTTAATATGAGATCTAAGTGATCATCACCTTCAATAAAAAGTGGAATTCCCTCACCAAGTATTGTAGGAGCAATTGTTAAGTACATTTCATCCAGCAATTTCTCTTTTATGAAAGTATGTAATAGTCCCCCACCACCAACAAGCCAAATATTACTTCCCGACTCCCTTTTCAATTTTTCAATTAGATGGCTAACTGGTGAATTAATAAATTTTACATCTTCTGTGTCTTCTAAAATGGAAGATGTAAAAACAAAACAATCTTTATTTTTATAAGGGAATTCCTTTAAGTCCTGTCTTATTATCCAATCATAAGTTTTCTTCCCCATGATAATTGTGTCAACTGTATCATAAAATGTAGAAAACCCATTATCTCCTTCACCTTCAACTTTAAATAACCATTCAAGGGATTCATCCTTTGTTGCTATGTATCCATCTAAGCTTGTAGCAATAAATAAAATTACTTTTCGCTGATGATTCATGGGTTGCCCCTTTATTGAATTATTTTGTTCCAAACAATCCATTTTTGAAATCTAAATATATGAAGTTTTTCTATTCTAAAAATTAACCTACATTAATAAAGAGGAAATATTGTGATATGGAAATCTGATTGAAATATATTCATAGTAATTTTGAGTGATATGATAGTTCCTCTTTATCTGGGTAGAATTTATTCTAGTGATTTTCTTATTTTTTCGACTTCTTCTAAAGTAAATTTTGTCAACTTAGCAATCTTTTCATCACTGAAACCTTCTTTTATTAATTCGATTGCAATGCCTATCTTCGCTTGTACACTTCCTTCTTTTCTCCCTTCATCCCTTCCCTCCTGCTTCCATTTTAGCACCGATTTTTCAATTTCTTCCTTAGTCAACATGTCAATGATGTAGGCAAGTGTCGGGGACAGAATTTTTTCATCCGATTTCATTTTTTGTCCTCCTTTCTTTT
>DAMCTP010000029.1:0-17970 GCA_032113595.1 Pseudogracilibacillus sp. | reverse complement strand
TTGCAATGCCTATCTTCGCTTGTACACTTCCTTCTTTTCTCCCTTCATCCCTTCCTTCTTTTCTCCCTTCATCTCTTCCCTCCTGCTTCCATTTTAGCACCGATTTTTCAATTTCTTCCTTAGTCAACATGTCAATGATGTAGGCAAGTGTCGGGGACAGAATTTTTTCATCCGATTTCATTTTTTGTCCTCCTTTCTTTTGAATATATCCCAATAATTCCTTTCTAATTTTCTTTTCATCATCATCTGGAATTTTCAATAAATAATCAATAAAGTAAATTAATGTTTCCACATATGTCCGTGCTTCTTTCCGTGGGCCCTTAAATTTCCTTAAAATTCGTTTCATCAACTGGAGCTTAAAATAATATCGCTGTTCCGTGTCTTTTTTATACATATTAGCATATTTTCCCGCAATGACTGCAGTCGCAAATGGATTATTAGATTGTTCTAACTCTTCTATTGTATGATCATTAAACTTATAAACATTGTATGTGTACCTAACAGATGTGCCAAAAAAGTCATATTGAAAGAAATCATAGTATTTAGATGTTTGATCATTTGTCATTAGTGCAATGGCATATACCCTTTTTTCAAACTTATCATAAATTTTGTAAAAATACCGAAACATCCGTTCTGCAAAATCACTACTATCCTGATCTTGTACTTCAATGTGAATGAGAATCCATTGGTCCCCACCACTAGTTAATCTTACTTTAACAATTTGATCAGCAATGTTTTTCCCCTTTTTCCCCTCAATCACTTCCTTAAATAATTCTTGTTGCAAGAATTCCGGTACATGATTAAAATCAATTTCCCGAAATAAATCTGGAGCAAAAAATAACATGAATTCCTCAAATAAATCTTCGATTACTTTTTTCCAAAGTCCATCATAATCTGGATAATTTCCATAGTGAACATGCCTATCCCGTATCATTGGTGTTACCATTTATTTTATCACATCCATCAAGTATTTTGGTTTAGATTCATATTGTTTATATAGTATTTTACTATGATTAAATAGTCAATTTGGCAAAATTCAATTTTGGCTATGAAATTAAGTCAAAAAAACACTTTCCCTAAGCGAAAAACAAAAATTTGTATGTCAAACGAAATGTAATTGTTTTCAATATAGATTTTTGATAAATTTAACCCTTGACTTTATTTTTCATAATAGTGTATGATATACAGTGTAATTAATAATGTATGTCGTACAGTATTAAAGGAGCGATTCAATGGAACGATTGATCGATTCATTTTTAACGGAATTAAGAAGGGGAAATTTGTCACTAGCAGTGTTGAGTCAGCTTCGTACACCCCAATACGGCTATTCCCTCGTTCAATTGCTAGAAAAACTTGGGGTAGAAATCGAGCAAAGTACTTTATATCCACTATTGAGACGATTGGAAAAACAAAAATTAGTGACTAGTTATTGGGATACAACTGGCACAAGACCTCGAAAATATTATGAATTAAGTGAAAAAGGCAATCGCGTGTTTCAGCAAATTAAAAGTCAATGGATGGAAAACACTAAAAAGTTATATGCAGTCCTTGTTGAGGAGGAGGATGAACATGAATTTAATTAAGCTATACATTCAGGAGGTCACCAGAAGACTGCCTGATAAAACTAGGGATGACATCGCCTTGGAGTTAGAATCAACGATATATGACATGTTACCAGAAGACCACTCGGATGAAGATGTTTATCAAGCACTCGAAACATTAGGTGACCCCGCCATTCTTGCGGGTAAATATAATGAAAAACCGATGCATTTTATTGGTCCAAGGTATTATCATGGCTATGTTACCTTATTAAAATTGATCATGCCAATCGCTGCCACAATTTCATTTATTACGATTATTTTTGTTAATTTGCTAGGTCCCGTAGAAGAAGGCGCTGTATTAGAAACAATGATTCATCTTCTAGGCATAGGTATATGGAATGTAGTTAGTGTCCTCATTCAAACATTTTTTTGGATTACGATTGTTTTTATCATTGTTGAACGTGCAGATGTTGCCAAAAATGATGCTTCCCTACCAACACAACTAAAATCATGGACACCTAACAATTTAAAGCATATTACTTACATTCCTAAATATAAAATGATCAAGAATTTCGAATTATCTTGTGGGTTAATATGGACAGCAATTTGGGGAACAGCTTATTTTTATGCTGATCATCTGCTTGGAATCTATGAAAATGGTCATAATGGCCTACGAATGGTCACACCAGCATTTAATCAAGAAATGCTACTTTCCTTTTGGCCATTCATTGTATTAATTATTGGGCTAGAAGTGGCACTGACTATTTTTAAACTCGTTAAAAAACAATGGACACGACAATTAGCAACATTTTTCGCCATCAACCAGGCAGTGTCTCTAATTATTTTAGTCGTTATTTTAACCCGTGAAAATCTCTTTAATCAGGAATTCCTAAACAAAATAGGGAAGTTATTTACAACATCCCCACCAATAATCGAGAACATACTAATTTGGGGGACAATCGTTATTTTTATCGTATCTACTGGATGGGGAAT
The DNA here is from genome assembly GCA_032113595.1 of Pseudogracilibacillus sp. Lineage (GTDB taxonomy): Bacteria > Bacillota > Bacilli > Bacillales > Amphibacillaceae > Pseudogracilibacillus. The sequence continues at coordinate 15,436 of DAMCTP010000029.1, read as the reverse complement.
ATTTGACACATTCAAAAGGGCGAATATTAAAAGTTAAATTAAATTTTGAAGACCTAGTTGCTTTCCTTCCAAATTACCGTATGAAGAGAAATTTCATACGGTTTTTTATACAGAATAGAATGCCGCCTTATTCATTTTTAAAATTCCCCGAGTTATTTCGGGGAATTCCCATGAAGAAGACATCATTTCCCTGTCCTTATTTCAGGTAATTTGCGTATAAATAGAAGATTGAATAAGCTGAGTGAATCAATTTAATTATTCATTTTATTATTTTATATGTGTAATATATAATTAATGGAGAATCATCAATAAATCGAGACATTGGAGGAATACACATGACAATCGCAGTATTACATGGCGGGGGAAGACCGAACGGCAATACTGAAACAATCACAAAAATGATTACGAAAGATTTAGATGTAAAAAATATATATTTGAAGGAGTATGTTATTAAACCAATTTTTGATCAACGACATGATGAAAATGGCTTTGATGAAGTGGATGATGATTATAATGCAATTATTGATGAAATATTGAAACAAGATATTCTGCTATTTTCGACGCCAATTTACTGGTATAGTATGACAGCAACAATGAAAGGATTTATCGATCGATTTTCACAAACGATGAGGGATAAAAACTATCCCCATTTCAAGGAACAATTGGGACAAAAGAAGGCATTTGTCATCGCTGTTGGTGGAGATAGCCCCTATACAAAAGGGTTGCCAATGATCCAACAGTTCCATCATATTTTTGATTTCCTTGGGATTCCTTTTGCAGGGTATATGATTGGAAATGCGAACAAACCTAATGAAATTATGAATGACCCTAAATCACAGTCAGATGCTGAACAATTAAGACGTATTTTACAAGAATCGCTCTAATTGAAGGCAGGGAGAACAAGCAATATAATCGAGGTCACATCCGTTTACAGGCTCGATACTAATAAATAAATACCCGTAAACATCAAAATGAAAAGGGTAATTATTCTAAAAGTTCTCTGACTGATCCAATTAAAAATCCATTGTCCTAACAAAACCCCTCCGACTAGTGATGGAACGGCTAAGAAAGAAGAAATCCATGTTTCTTTAGTCGTTCCTCCTAATGAAATTTGCATGGCTAAGCTAGCAGAATAAACATATAAATAAAAAGCCAACGTAGTACTCCTAAGAGTAGTTTTATCTATATTTACCCCAGCAAAATATAACAACAATGGTGGTCCTGGGACACCAATACTTGTCGTTAATAAACCAGACAAACCACCGGCTAGAAAATCTCTATTTCTTGTTCGATTAATCGATAATTTCAAAATGAGCAAAATAGTTAAAAGTAAGATTAAGGCACCAACCGTTAGTTTTAATAATCGAACATCTAAAAAAAGATAGACAAATATACCGGAGATTAATCCAAGAAAACTGCCTTTGATCATTCGAATAAGTAGTGTCTTATTTACTTCCTTTTTAATGTTAAAAATCATCAATGCCGACAAAATAATCGATAAAATAATATTCATTTGAATCGCTGTATGAACAGGATAAATAAGCAACAAAAAAGGTGTTCCAATAATGGAAAAACCATAGCCCGTACTCGTTTGTAAAAGAGATGCAATGAATACTATAAATATAAGGATTAGCATTTCTTCCATGTGAATTTTTCACCAACTTTAATGAACATAACTCTTAGACCCATCGTATCACAAAATGTCCATTTAATCGTAAGATGGCTACTCATTCCTCCTATAAGCGGAAAAAAGTTTGTCCAACCCTTTTTTACTTTATTAAGTTTAGGTCAGGACAACTTGTTATTGATGAAAAATAATGACAAAAACTGACGAAATTACTCTAATTATTATAAAAGTGTTATGCCTAAAAAAGTACCCATAATTAAATTTAATGCTATGATTCAGGCAGATGCAATTATTACTAAATTGTTAAAGGTTAATGAAGTTAAGACAATAATTGTTGGTGAAATTATCATAAAATTCTTACACCGGCATTTACTACACCTTTATTACAATTCCCGACGAAAAAATTGTCTAGCGTTGGATTTTACTACTTCTTTATCCTAAATACCGACGCAAGACTGCTCTCACGTTGGAATTTCATCGCCATCTTCTTCAAAACCCGACGCAAGACTACTCTCACGTTGGAATTTCATCGCCATCTTCTTCAAAACCCGACGCAAGGCTGCTCTCTCGTTGGAATTTCATCGCAATCTTCATCTAGCCTCCCACTAGTAGATCACAATGAGGAAGTTTTATCAAAGTTAAAAAAATTGGACTTTCACTAGTTCATGCATTTGGTCGGGAGGTCCATGAAATATGATCTTTCGTTTTTTTCATTCCAATCGTCCATTAGTTGTTGCTTTTTTCTTTTGTCGATACCCCCCTAATGAACTTGTTTCCACTGTTTAATTTTCCTTGAAATTTTTCAACAAACATTTCTATTGTTCCACGAAAAAAACCGAACATAACCTCGGTCTGTTTTAATCACTTTTAATTAAATATTTTGACATTTATAATAAAACCCCAAAAACACCTTTTTCACGCTATATTCCAATATAAATATCATTTATTTTGATCTATCCAACGATGAGCAGCTATAATATACGAAAGAGGAATAAGGGACTACAAGGGGGACTTAAGTACATGACTGGGAAAATAATTCGTGTTGTTGGAGCAGTAATAGTAAAAAATGACCAAATATTGTGTGCCCAAAGGAATCGCCATGGGACATTACCCTACTTATGGGAATTCCCCGGGGGAAAAATTGAAGTAAATGAATCGGCCAAAGATGCCTTGATTCGTGAAATTAATGAAGAAATGACATGCCAAATAAAAGTAGGCGAAAAAATAACGACAACCACTTATCGTTATCCATTTGGAACGGTACAATTAACGACATTTTATTGTCGTCTTATTAGTGGGACTCCCTCTCTTTTAGAACATGAGGCTATTGAATGGGTATCGCCAGAAAACCTACATACATACGATTGGGCACCCGCAGACATACCCGCGATTGACATCATTCAAAAAGAAATGAGGGAAACCAATGGATGATTTTTCTAAACAATTGGAACAATCATTACAGCAAAGTTTCCTCGACAAAATGGTTGTCGGTTCGGAAAAATATAAAGCCCAATTACTGTTAAATGACCAACATAAAAATGAAAGCGTATTATCCGCTTTAATAGAAGAAATCCGCCATTGTCAGTCATTCATTTTTTCAGTTGCTTTTATTACGGAGAGTGGATTAGCTACATTAAAAACAACCTTATTTGATTTACAACAAAAAGGAATTCAGGGGAAAATTTTAACTTCTACATATTTACATTTTAACCAGCCTAAAGTGTTTAAAGAGCTATTAAAATTAGTAAATATCGAAGTACGGTTAACAGAAACAGAAGGATTCCATTCAAAAGGATATATTTTCAATCATGAACAACACAGTTCATTCATTATTGGCAGCTCTAACTTGACATCACAAGCATTGAAAACAAATTATGAATGGAACATTCAACTAACCTCCCATGAAAATGGCGAAGTCATTGAACATTTTTACGAACAGTTTGAAAAAGTTTGGAACGAAGCTAAGCCATTAACAGAAGCCTGGATTGACCATTATGAAACAGTTTATACACCAGAAGAATTTGCTCAAGCCCAGAAAATAATTGAATTTCCGGTAGGCTACGACACTAATCCCGCAAGAGATGCTATCGAAATAAAGCCAAATAAAATGCAAACGGTTGCTTTACAAGAAATACAAGCAGTTCGGGATAACGGACACGAAAAAGGTCTTGTCATTTCCGCAACAGGGACAGGTAAAACATATTTATCTGCTTTTGATGTACGCAAATTTCAACCGAAACGAATGTTATTCATCGTCCATCGGGAACAAATTTTGCAGAAGGCAAAAGCGGATTTCCAAAAAGTTTTAGGTGGTATTCCAGCAGATTTTGGTATTTTATCGGGAACAACAAAAGAATTTGGCGCCACATATTTATTTACAACCATTCAAACATTATCACAGGATCATGTCCTTCAGCAATTTCAAAAAGATGCATTTGATTATATTTTAATTGATGAGGTTCATAAAGCTGGGGCCAATTCGTATTTAAAAGTCATCGATTATTTTCGCCCGAAGTTTATGTTAGGAATGACAGCCACACCCGAAAGGACCGATGGGTTCAATATTTATGAATTATTTGATTATCATATTGCCTATGAGATTCGTTTACAAGAAGCATTGGAAGAAGATATGCTTTGTCCTTTCCATTATTTTGGTGTTACTGATTTAGAATATAACGGAGAATTAATTGATGATACGACAATTTTATCCCATTTAGTTACGGAAGAAAGAATCAATCATATTTTAGAAAAAATTAATTTCTATGGCCATTCTGGTGATGCAGTGACTGGATTAATGTTTTGTAGTCGTAAAGCAGAGGCAACTCAACTGTCAACAGCCTTAAATGAAAAGGGCTTAAAAACAGTTGCATTAACAGGAGATCATTCTCAAGAAGAGAGAATTGAGCAAGTAAAACGACTAGAAAACGGAGCTTTGGACTACATCATCACAGTCGATATTTTTAATGAAGGTGTCGATATCCCTAAAGTGAATCAAGTGGTCATGTTGCGCCAAACTGAATCAAGTATTATTTTTATCCAGCAACTTGGTCGAGGCTTAAGAAAACATGATTCTAAAGACTTTGTCACTATCATTGATTTTATCGGAAATTACAAAAATAATTATTTAATACCAATTGCCCTTTCAGGAGACCAATCTCAAAATAAAGATAATATTAGACGTCGTACAGTGGAAACAAGTTACATTAGGGGAGTATCGACCGTCAATTTTGAAGAAATTGCTAAAAAGCAAATTTTCAAATCAATTAATGCTGGTAATTTAACGACGTTAAAAATTTTACGAGATGCCTTTATTCAATTAGAAAACCGAATTGGCAGAACCCCATATTTAGCAGACTTTATTGATCATCATTCTGTTGATCCATTAGTCATTGTAGAAAAGTATCATAATTATTATTACTTTCTTATAAAAATGAAAAAAGATTTACCACTATTACCTGCTAATGGACAAGCCGTCCTGTCGATGCTTTCATTAGAGATACTAGATGGAAAAAGACGTCATGAAATTATCCTCGTCGATCAATTGCTACAACATGGCTCCGTCACTTTAGCACAATATAAAACATTATTAAAAGAGGCAGGCTGTATCTTATCAGACTCAACATTAAATTCGGTTCTTCGGATGTTCGATTTATCTTTTTTTAAAGAAAACGATCGAAAAAAATACGGCCATCAACCAATCGTGACCATGAATGAAAAGAGTGTTTTCAAATTTAATGACGCCATACAATCATTGATTGAAAAAAACACCTTTTTTAAACATATGATGGAGGATGTCGTCCAAACAGCGATGAAAAGAAGTGAAAAATACCATCCCGGTGAAACATTTACTTTGCATGAAAAATATACACGAAAAGATGCCTGCCGATTATTAAATTGGAAAGATGATGAAAGCTCCACTCTATATGGCTACAAAACAAAATACCATACATGCCCTATTTTTGTGACGTATCATAAACATGAAGAAGTGGAATCAAGCGTCGATTATGGGGATGAATTTTTAAGTGCAGAAATTTTTAAATGGTATACAAGAAGTAATCGAACGTTAAAGTCAAAAGAAGTTCAAACGATTATCCAAGCGAAGGAAAATAACATTGATCTTCATTTATTTATTAAAAAAGATGATGATGAAGGTAGTGGCTTTTATTATTTAGGGGAAGTTGCTCCAATCAAAGAAACCGTACGACAAACGACGATGAAAGATAAACACGGAAAAGATATTGCAGTCGTGACAATGAACATGGATATGGAAAATCCTTTAGACGGGAAGTTACATCACTATTTGTTAGAAGAAACGGATGAGAATTAGGAGTTTTTAGCCCATTCTATAAACCCATTACCATAATTAATCACTGTTCTCTATTGTCCCCATTAATTTTGTTAAAAATCACCTGTATTGAGTGGGCTTGACCCTCAGCTAAATTGTTAAACGAGTCACTTTACTAAGTTGGTCAGCCCAAACTTTCCCATAGGCATTGCATAATTGTATCAATCATTTCCCGATTATTTATTTCTAATCTTGAGAACCAATGTTACACCCTTCTTTTTGCAGTTCCTCAGCAAAAAAGTTATGACAATCTATGATCTAATCCAGTCATCCCACTTTATCTATATTTTATTGTACAGCATTATATGGTGCCAAAAGACACGATATAGTTTATTCATGCCTTTTGGAATTGTCGAGGATCTTAATATAGGAAAATTGAATCTTAAAATCTTTCTTCATCAAATTTAAGGGTTTGAATATATTTCTCCTGAATCTCTTTAGGGAAGTCACGTTCTATTATCGTCTTTATGGCAAACTCCATATCGGTTAAAACTAAGGATCTAAATTCTTCATTGATTTCAGTTTCTTTAATGACTGCATTAACGATCTTTTGAATATCTGTTAGATTAAGTATATGACACATTTTTCTCACCAATTTCTTTCAAAGTTCTATTGAACAAAATTTAAGTTAAAGTTTAAATTGTTGTACTAATCTATTTAATTCCTCTGCAAGTTGTGCCAGTTCGTTGGAGCTAGCTGTCACTTCTTCCATCGCACTACTTGTCTGCTGGGATGAGGCCGATGTTTGTTCTATCCCGGCCGCTGATTCTTCAGATATTGCGGCTATTTCCTGAACAGCACTGCTCATTTGTTGACTTTCTGCTGATATATCAGTCAAATTATTCGTGATAATATGAATGTTATTTACCATTTCCTTAACGGCTGATGAAATTCTGTTAAAAGTTTTTCCTGTGTCTATTATTTGATTCGTTCCATGCTCTACTACCTTGTATCCATTTCTTAGAGATTCTGTGACATGCCTTGTCTCTTCTTGAATAGCCGTGACAATCACCGTGATATCCGTAACTGAACCCGACACACCCTCAGCTAACTTTCTCACTTCATCAGCCACAACTGCAAAACCCTTCCCATGTTCACCAGCCCTAGCTGCCTCAATAGCAGCATTTAATGCCAATAAATTAGTTTGATCTGCAATATCTTGTATGACAGAAACTAATTCTGAAATTTTTTGGGATTCATCTTCTAACACCTTTACTTCATCTACAGCACCTTGCACAATGTCATTAATGGAATTCATTTGTGAGGTTGACTGTTCCATTAATTGATAACCCTCATCTGTCATCTCTAATACTTCATTGGAGGACTGTTGAATAGTGAGACCATTTTCATTTGCTGTTTCAATTTGAGATTTAAATAAAGCCATTGTACTAGATAGATCGCTTGCATGGTTTGCCTCCTTTTCAGAACCAGAGGCCAACTCTTGCATCGTTGAGGCTATTTGTTCGGCACCAGTACTTACTTCGTTTGACGCTTGTGTCAATTCTTCACTTTGACTGCTTACTGTTTCAGAAACTCCACTTACTTGATACAATAGATTTCTCATATTTCGATTCATATTATTTGTTGCTTCTACAAGCTGTCCTATTTCATCCTTTAATGTTGTTTTTAAAGGTTCATGACTAAGATCGCCACTTGAAATGATATTCATTCGTTTCATAACAACCCTAATAGGATTGGTTATAGAATTAGAGGTAACGATTGCTACAACCAGCCCCATGATAACCACAAGTATTGACACTCCCAAGCTTATAAATAAAGTTGTTTCACCACTTTTAACAATATTCTCTGCTGTTTTATTAAAATGGACTTCCCTTTCAATTGCGAAATCATTAAAACCATTCATAATTTCACGGGAAAGTGCCTTAACTTCATTTAAGTTTTTAAATGCTATTTCTTAGTTTCCGTTTTTATATTCCTCTATTACTTTGTCGTTTATGAATACCCTCCATTCGACACTTTTGTCAACTAATTCCTCTACCGTTTCTGAATCTGTTAATTCTAAGATTTTATCTTGATACTCTTTACTTTCTTCTGTATATCCATTAAATAAATCGATATATTCCTGTTCACCAAAAATGATATAACCCCGTACCGTAGCTAAACGTTGTGCCGTATTAAAGGCTAACTTTTCGCTAGCCACTAACAGGGGAATTTGTTCGTTTGCCATATTCTCTGTATCTTCATTAACTTTATTAACCGAAAAATAGTTATATATACCCGATAATATTACTAACACTAAAACTAAGGAAAATCCAAATAGCATTTTTAACCGTATACTTTTAAACTTGAATAAGTTCATTATTTTTATCCACCACCATCTCCTGAATTATTTCAACCTTCATTACTACCTTTCCTTCACAGGATATCTTTCAATGGATTTTCCTGTACATTCATATCTTTCGTTTGAAGCCGTATATGATAGATGTTTTTATGTTCTATCAACTATTTCTTTGGATAATGAGATAATTTACGATAATCCCAATATAATTCATCGCAAGTTTTTTAAATATTTGGAATTGTGTTCATTTAAATCTTGTTTTTCACCTTAAAACTATTTTCCTATGTATGCTGTATTGATTTTATAGTATATTTTTAAGGGATTCCTGAATCCTATCTACAGTAAATGGTTTAACGACAAAATCTGATGCTCCTTCTCGCATAGCCTCAATAACCATGTCCTTCTGCCCCATTGCAGAACACATAATAATTTTTACATCCGAATTTACCTTTCTAATTTCCCTAACCGCTTCAATGCCATTCATTTCAGGCATCGTAATATCCATTGTGATTAAATCGGGATTTAATTTTTCCGATTTGTCAATTGCTTCTATCCCATTTGCCGCTTCTCCTATTACTTCATGTCCTAATTTTGTTAATATATCTTTTAAGTGCATCCTCATAAAGGCTGCATCATCCGTAATCAAAATTTTAGCCAAATATGTATCACCCTTTTTTATGTATGTCTTAATTATCGATTAATAAATATATATAAATAGTGCCTATTTCTTTAAATGCAACAGATAACTCTATCCCCTTTTCATATCCGGATAACATTGTATCCCCCTGCAAAATAGTTGGTGGTGTAATACTTATATCTGTTTGTACCCTTGCTAGGTTGGTAGAAATACCTCCAGCAATCATATTCCCCATTTCTCCACTAAAAGATTGCAGCATTTCTCCCTCTAAAGGCATATCATACATCATTTCACCAATAGTTGAAAAAACGGAACTATCTCCGCTAAATACTAACTTTCCCCTTAAATCCCCCACAATCCCAATTAAAACCCCATAATTTAAATAGAAATTTTGTTTTAATAACCGTGGTTTTTCCAATTCAAGCTCTATTGAAATAATTGTTTTAATGGAGGATAAAGTTGCATTTAATAGATTGGTAACTAGGTTGTTCTTTTCTTTATTAAGTTCACTCACCCAAGAAATCATTCCTTTAGCATTATTTTAATAGTTTTAATAGTACTAAGGTAATGGTAATATAGTCATGTATATTTTACAAATAATATGTATTGAGAATGATACTTAGCAATATTCGCTGAAACATGTCAAATTAATTATAATATAAACTAATAAATGTAAAACTATTTGATTAACCGATACTAGAATAATTTCATCGGTATATCCCTTTTACAAACTTGTTCCTTTGTCAATCTTCTACCTACATTATGCTTAAGGGCACATTTTACTATTTCTATTTTACATGAAATATTTTTTTGTATAGTGACTTTTCTCACTCTATCGTTGGCTAATTGCTATCATATTCAAAAAACTTTTTATCCTATATAAAATATAAAATACCTCTTCAAAACAACTTCTTTTATCAAGTTATATTCGTTGCGATAAGGAGGATTCTATAAATGAAAAATAACGTGAAAAAAAGCGGAAGTGTAGAAGAATTAATTTTGAAGTCTTCTGAAATCGGGCGTATCTGGATTCGACAGACATTTTTAAAATACAGGCATTATCGGGGATAAATTATATTTACTCCTTTTTTACGACGTAATTTGGAAGACTAGATGTACACCAATTTCCATAAAGTTTTGTGATAAAACAACTAATGATATAGTAAAAACAAACTGAAACTGAACAAGTACAACGCAAAACGGTACTACAGCCAAGTCGGGGGCCATTTATTCAGATATTCCAACGATAGTATTAACAATGAGTTTGAGGGTTAAATTTCGGTTTCTAATCAATAAATCAATTTATTTATTTAATTTATTTAAAATATCCCCTATGGCTTCCTCACCAAATTCCTGCCATTTACTTTTGTCATGAATATAACCATCTTTATCAAGTGGTTTTTGAAACTGACTAAACCCTGTTGCATCAAGTAAGGAGCTCCCGTCAGTATCCAAACCTATATTCACAACATGTTTGATAACAAATGGCTTTTGGAATTCAATTAACGCATCACTGTGATCCAACTCTCCTTCTAATACGCGAAAAGGCAATCGTGCATAAATCGTTTCACCATTTTCTCTCTCCCGATGCATGATACCATCAAAAAAACCGCTATGATATTCCCAATTCCCCCCCATATCAAAGCCATGGCCTTTAAGCAATTTTTTGGCATAACCAAACTCCATTCTTTTCCCTTCTAAATCTGTTTCCAAATGTAACATGTGGCTCCTCCTAAATTTTTTATTATTATCGCCAGTTATATTGAATTAATACAATAGCGATGAATAATGCTAAGGAATGTGGGGAAGTTATTACACCTAACGAAAACACTAATTAAAATTAGCCCAATACTAATAGAATATCCTAATGCAGTTAATTTTCTCATACCGTAGTTATTTTTCGTTTCCCCAATCATAAAAAATAGTGCTAGTGAACAATACAACCACCAGCACTATAACCAAAACACAGGTATGAAAAAAAATATAAAATCCTCATTATCAATTTCGATAATTTACTTATCAATTTTGAACCGATAGCCTACACCCCAAATTGTTTCAATAAACTTGGGATTAGATGGATCTTCTTCTATTTTTTCTCTAATTTTTCTTATATGGACTGTAACAGTTGTTGTATCACCAATAGAATCATATCCCCAAATTCTCTCAAATAGATGTTCTTTAGTAAATACAATGTTTGGATGTGTTGCTAAAAATGTGAGTAAATCAAATTCCTTAGCCGTGAAAGACTTCTCTTCTTCATTAAGAAGAACTTTTCGTTCTTCACGCTGAATGCTTAAACCTCTTATTTGAATCGATTGTGCTTTATGATCACGGTTTGTTAATCTTTCATATCTAGACATATGGGCTTTGACACGTGCTATCAACTCATTTGGATTAAATGGTTTTATGATATAGTCATCTGCCCCTCGGTCAAATCCTCGAATTTTGTCGATATCTTCTTTTCTGGCTGTCACCATTATGATTGGAATGTCTAAAATCGCACGCAATTTTTTACATAAATCAAAACCATCTATTCCTGGTAACATTAAATCTAAAAGAATTAGGTCATAAGTATTCGATTTTACTTTATTAAGTCCCTCTTCTCCTGTTGTTGCAATATCAGAAGCAAATCCGTTTACTTCTAAATAGTCTCTCTCCAATTCTGCAATATCCATTTCATCTTCAATAATCAAAATTTTTTGCATTTATATCACCTTTTTCAGTGTAAAAAAAATACTTGTTCCTTCACCTAATTTACTATCGGCCCAAACACTTCCTCCATGTTCATTAATAATTTCTTTTACTATCGATAATCCAAGACCACTCCCACCAGTAGAAGAATTTCTTGAACTATCCGTTCGATAAAAACTATCAAATATACGGGCTATGTCTTTTTTCCTTATGCCATTACCGTTATCTCTTAGTTCTACAATCACGTCTTTATCAAAATTACATGATAATGAAACTTGAATTTCTTTATGACTTTTATCCATATATTTCAAACTATTTTGAGTGATATTTGTTACAACTCTTCTTAATTTATCCCTATCTGCCTTTACCAAATAGGAATTTTCTTTATTTGCGACAAGAGTTACAGTACTTTGTTCTTTTCCTATATTAAATTCTAATTCCTTAACGAAATCATCAAAAAAGGCATATAAATCTACATTTTCAAAATTAAATGAGACTTGTTTTAAATCTAGCCTTGAGTACAAAAATAATTCATCAATTAGTCCATCCATATTATTAGCCGTCTTATAAATCGTATTTGTATATCGCTCTAATTTTTCAGGCGTGTTAGCCACTCCATCCTGAATGCCTTTTACATAACCTTTTATAGAGGTCAATGGTGTTTTTAAATCATGTGAAATACTTGCAATCAGTTCTTGACGATTCTGTTCAAATTGTTGTTTAGCTGCTTCAGCTTCTTTCAGCTTTATTCTCATCGCTTCAAATGTATTTGTAAGTTCACCTAATTCATCCTTCTTGCTCGAACTTATACTATACTCCAGATTTCCTTCACTAATTTTTTTTGCAGCAACAGATAGTTTTTTAATTGGGGAAATGATGCTTTTTGAAACTGAATACGTAAGTAATCCATTTGTTGTAACAATAATAAGAACCATGGCAATAAACCTATAGCTTAAGAAGAAGTTCATTCGTGAACCTTGAAAATTATCTTTAAAAACATGGAACAGTAAATACCCTAAGACTATTTCCACAACCAGAAATCCAATAATTGGAATAATTATCATTCCTATATTAGATAAAATCAATCGTCTCTTAATCGACAATACCACTCATCCTTTTTCAAATTCTTATATATTTATTATAATGACATAATGAGTAGTATAATGAAACAAATGGGGCTGTTATAACAATAGCTCATCCATATTCAACTTTTTATCTCTCGAATATTTGTCCATCTTCTATATGCAATACCCGATCACAAAGATGTAATATTCTTTCATCATGTGTCACCATAATAGCTGCTTTGTTTCTTGTCTTCACCTCATGAGATATCATTTCAACAACCTGTTTTCCACGCTCGGAATCTAAACTAGCTGTTGGCTCATCAGCTAATACAATATCAGGGTCATTCATAAATGCTCTTGCAATAGCAACTCTTTGCTTTTCGCCACCCGATAACTTTGCGGGATAATTCTTTATTCTATGACTTAACCCCAACTGATTGATTAAATTTGTCGCCCTTTTTTCATTATCCTTCTTGTCCGTTTTAGAAATATCATTTATTAACATTAATTGATCCTTAACTGTTAAGTAAGGAATTAAGTTGGAAGACTGGAATATAAACCCTATCTTTTCCTTCCTAATGGATGTTAGTTTAGATGATTTATACGTTGCTATATTTTCTTGATCTAGTATCACTTTTCCACTACTGGGTGATAACAATGCACCAATGATGGATAAAAGTGTACTTTTTCCAGAGCCAGATGGTCCAACAATTGCAATAAATTCTCCTGTTTTTAATGCTAAGGAATTATCTCTCAATATAGTTATAGATGAATCTCCGTCACCATAGTTTTTTTGAACATGCTCAATTCTCAATATTTCTTTTGTCATTATTCAACCCTCCCAATTGCTTCTAAAGCATCTACTTTTGCAACTTTATAAACGGATAATAACGAACCTAATAAATTCAAAATTAAAAATAACGCTGCCGTACCCAATACTAAAGTGGGCGAAGTTCTAAAAGGTACACCTTCTGGGATAACCTGTGTCATACCGTAAACTAATAAACTACTAAACACGACACCGATCATTGTAATCAAGGTAACCTGAATAATAATCCCCTTTGCAATATAAGACGTCTTTGCTCCAATTGCCTTTAAAATCCCAAATTGATTTGTTTTTTGTAGTGTAATGACATAAAAGAAAACTGTTGAAACAAAAGCAGAAATGATAAATAAAAAGACTACAATCATTGTTAATGAGCCTTGGGTTTCTTTATACCCAGGTATAGTTTTTACTGCTTCCTCAGGTGTCATTGTTTCATATCCAGTAATAGAAGCCTTATCACCCGAATAAACAACCGCATTATAAGAAAGTTTATCTTGATATAAAGTGTTCATACCTAATTCAAAGTCTGCATAAACAACAGGCATCATAGAGTACGTATGATTTTTCGTGAAGCCAGCAATAACTATTTTTTTTCCCGTATTTTTGTCTGTAATCTCATCATTTAATTCGACTCCAAAAATTTGAATACTTGCATCAGCTATTACTTCATTTTCATCTAATTCATCAAAGTTTTTTCCTTCTACTATCTCTAAATCAGAATATTGATCAGCATCCACTGAAAAGTAAACAACATCAACATCTTTTTCCTTTTCTCTTTCTAATGTGGACATGTTAATGGCCAGTGGTGTAGCGTTTTGTTCAAGATGATCACTTATATTCTCCAAATCTTTTAAGTTTAAATTAGATTTTATCATAGCACCGTCAGCCTCTTTATTTAGCACAATATAGTCTGCTTGAATATTTCTAATGGCAGAACTATCACTGAAGCCTAATCCATTAGCTAATCCTGTAACAAAAAACACCAAAAACAAAACTGCTATTGTGATGATACTAATTAATGTGTATCGTAATTTTGATTGCTTTATCTCTTTAAATGCTAAAAACATATATACTCTACTCCTTATTTTTTATTATAAATTAGTGCAATTAACGTAAATATGACAGCAGTATAAAATGGTAAATATTTGATACCTATTGGTTTCTGGAATATAATCATTCCTAAAATACCAATAAACTCAGATAAGATAATACCGAGAATAAAACCGCCAAATATTCCCACAAATATAGACAATAATAATCTCATTTACCTGTCTTCCTTTCATGTATTCTTGGAAAAGTTAATTTCCATGATTTTGAAATCAACAATAATGATAAGGCAAACAACAGAATGGCAACTACTGGATGAATTGATCCTACCCACGGTAACACAGCCCTAAAGTTTGCAGTGAAGTACATGAAATAAACTGTGAGCAGGATTCCAAATAACTGCCAATAAGCCCAACGTGGGAATGAACCTATAATGGCGAAAATAAACATTAAAACTGGTAAATTAAATCCAAACAAGTGGACAAACTTCGTATGCTTTGACCAATCTACTGGATACTCAAAGATTGCTATACCAGCCAGATAAAATTGGATCAATATGCATAGAGTAAAAAGGAATGCCAATATGACAAAAATGATTCTCCCAACACGAATTTTAGTATTATTTACTCCCAGATTATTCACCTCCTATATTTAAATTCGAATTCATAAGTGCATAATACAGGGTAATTATAAACTCCCCCTTAGTAATTTCTTAAATAATTCTTAAATCTAACAACATAGAACTTAGACGTTGTTCAAATTAAGTAAAAAATAAAAAATCGCCATCTTATTTATAATAAAAGAAGATGGCGTTCAAAATTTTGGGTTATTTTCATTTTACATCCTTAATGGTGTAATTTATTGAAAAAGTACCTTTGGATTTTAAAAATAATAATGATT
>DAMCTP010000028.1:19439-39373 GCA_032113595.1 Pseudogracilibacillus sp. | reverse complement strand
ACAAGGATGCAATGTGGACAGACGGTAACCCCGTTACATCAGATGATGTTATTTTTACATTTAATTTAATAGCAAACCCGGATATTGCAACAGAGGTAGGAGGTTATATCGTTTCTATAGAAGGGGTTGAGGAAAATGGGAAATTACCTGAAGGGGAAACGGAAATTTCCTCACTGAAAAAAATAAACGATAAGGAACTCTCATTTAAAACCAAGGTGCCGGTTGACCCAAATATGTTAAGGGAGCAAATGGGTGTTCAATTGAGGATTTTACCAAAACATGCACTTGAAGATATTCCTATTAATGAATTTGATAAAAATGAGTTTATGCAAAATCCTAGTATTTCCAGTGGTGCTTATAAATTTGTTGACTATAAAAAAGACCAATATATTCATTTAGAAGCCAATGAAGAATATTACAGAGGAGCCCCTAAAATATCAGAAGTATTTATTAAAATTTTACCCGCATCTAACCTAGCAGCCCAATTGCAGACGGGTGAAATCCATATGAATACCCTTGAAGGTCCAAGTTCCATACCAGTAAATGATTTTGAAACAATCCAAAATTTAGACAATGTTGAAACAGACTTTTTAGAGGTAATTACTATAAAAACTATGCTTATTAATACGGAGAATATAATAGACCCAATGGTAAGGCAAGCAATTATGTACTCTTTGGATAGGGAACTAATTATTGAGAGTTTACTACAGGGTAATGGTGAAGTAATTGAAGGTCCATACACATCTATTAATCCTTTTCAGAATACAGATTTGGAAAATTATAATTACGACCCGGAAAAAGCTCAAAAACTACTAGATGTGGCCGATTGGGATTATAATCGTAAAATAAATTTAACTGTACCTACTGGTGATAGTATTAGGGAAGAATCAGCTAATATAATTTCAGAAAATTTAAAGGCAATTGGACTTAAGGTTGAAATAGAAAAATATGATTTCCCAACAACGATGCAAGTCGCAAATGATGGTGAGTATGATTTAATGTTAATGGATTGGAATCGTACTTTGGATCCGGATTATTCAGCTATTTACAGTATTGATGGAACATACAATTGGATGAATTATAATAATCCCAGATCCGAGGAATTATTAGAACTGGGAAAGAGAGAATTTGATTCTGAGAAAAGAATAAAAATTTATAATGAATTACAAGAGATATGGCATGAAGATTTACCACTTATCCCAATATACTCCAATTATCAAATGTTTGCTGTATCTAAAGATTTAGTCAATGTTGAACCTAGATCATTAGGCATGATATATGATATTCAAAATTGGGATTTTAAATAATATAATAAAAAAGTAATAAAATTTTAGGAATGTTTATTCCTTAATAGGTTAAATAATTCGGCCCTTTACCAAATAAATTTGGTTAGAGAATTTTAGTCAACTTTTAATTTTATGTTAATATAACGTACTAAAGTAGCCTAGCTATCTTAGTACGTTATTTATCTTTTGTTTTCATATTTATATTAGCTCACTCGAACTTGAAATGGGATAATATTCTGTTTTTATAATTATTAATTACTAAAACTTCTATAACCTTAGACAACCCGATTAAACTAAACAAATAAACCAATAAAAAACCTATTAATTCTGTTATTGAAACAATTCAAGGTATTGGACCGGTTACTGGTAGGACGATATTGGGCGGTGATATTCATAACTTTTTTATCCCCGAAAATTTAGTCGCATATGCAAGTATTGATGCCTTAGTATCACAATCTGGTTAATTTGATGCAACCCATAATGTGATGATTAAACGTGGCTCACATTTTCTTAGGAAAGCGCTGTTTCTAGTAGCCCTGGTTGCCTCCCGTAGTGATTCCGTCATGAAGGCTTTTTATTGGAAAAAACGTTCAGAAGGAAAGCATAATCTAACATCCCGTTGGTACTAAGTCATGAAAACTCTGTTGACATCATTCGGTTGCCACATTTACTTATTTAAAAGAAATGAAGGAATTTGATTTTAATTTTCAACCATTAATAAACCAGGAATAGCTTCTTGATTTTACAACACTACATTTTTTAAGAGAGTAAGGAAAGTGTTTTCCTTTTAGTGAACAAGTGGAGTTGGGACCCCTCATCTAACTACATCCATTGGTATTGTAGCAGTCTAGAGGTGAACAAGTTCTTATTTTAACAAGTGTTATGATTAATTATTAAATCTAGGAAGGCGAAGTTAGAAAACCGTTCAGATGCTAGGTCGAAACATGTAAATTTAAATTACTTATCATCTATGGGATTGGTTTTCTACGGATTGAAGAAGAAGATGCAAAGATGTATTTTCAGTTAATTGATATGCGTTATGAAAAAAAAGCACGATATTTACAACAAACGCAGGTTTTAAATTATGAGGAAAAATTTTTTAGAGATTTGAGTTAGTTAATGCTAATTTAGATAGAATACTACACCTAAATATTGTAGGGAAATCATATCGATTGAAGAATCATTTTCAAATGGAGGAAAAGTCAGAAACTTAAACTAAATCTTTATGGAATGACGACCGTCATTCCATATAATAAAACCGTACATTTTTAAACAATCAAATGTGTACATTCTTATCTTGACATTTATAGTGTTAAAACAATTCTTTTTCACAAGTATTGTCAGGACTATAAAGCTAGATTCAAAGGAATGACAAAGGAATCGTTGTGTAAATATACAGAATATAAACCTACTGAAGGTAATGTGATACGTGATGTTTGCATGCCATTTTTAATCACTATATGATCCTTATTTAGAATTCTACATTTGACACAATGAGTTGTTTTATAAGTCAATATAACATCTGAAAGTACACTTTATTCTCTCGTGTTCTTCGGAGACAGAGTTTTCCCCAAAAGAAATATTTACATTTTGTATATCTAGTTATTTTTTAATATCATCAGTATTAGACAGATGGGTGAGTTTTAATTCCACAGGGAATTTCAACAGTCTTTTATTTAAAAGAAGGAAACGTTAGTTAAATTTAATTACCATTAAAGAGGTAAGTAAAATTTTCTCCAATAGCATTATATATATAGAACAACCCTTGATAAATTGAATTACCATGACGAAAATCTTTAGATAATTTAAGTTTTGATTCTTCTCTATCCAAATCCAAATGTGAATCCCTCCATCAATTGAATTTTTCAATTTAGACTCAAAAAAAACCAAAACCATCCCCTAAGCATTTGGAAATCCAAGTAAATAATTTAAAATAAAAGCCAATTTAACCATTGGAAAGTCTTTACCGTTTCATTAGATAACATTCATTGACAAAGGGTCATTTTCATGTCATCTTAACAGTAAGACTGTTAAAAAATTAGGTGATAAAATGATGACGATTGGCTATACTGCAATCATAAGTTTAGTGTCACACATTTTTTTCATTTACGTGACATGGATTGCTATTCAAAGTATTAATCTTGATTTTTTCATTCGTAAAAATAAAGTAAACGAGGCTAGGCTATTATTAATTATTTTAACGATCGCCATTGGAACGACAGTAAGTAATTTTGTGCTAGATATCATTCAATGGTCACAAGATTTAATCTATTTGTTTTAACAATGTGGTAAAAACCCCCATATAAAACGACGATATTTGAACATAAAAAAACACCATAAAAACGATATAAAATATACACTTGAATGTCTTCTATTAATAGTGATATAATAAAAAGGATAATTTAAAAAAATACCTCAAGTAAAACCTAATTTTAACGATAAAATATACCAAAACCAAATAAATTCATATTTTATACGATTACATAAAATTAAACACAACATTTTTCTAAAATTTGGACAAATCATTCGAGTAACGACATACTAAGCAAATGAATATGAATATATGGAACAGTATTTGAAGGAGAATTTAAGCAGATGGAAAAAATAGTCATTCAAGGTGGAGAAAGGTTATCTGGAAGAGTTAAAGTGGAAGGCGCAAAAAATGCCGTACTTCCTGTTTTAGCAGCTAGTTTAATGGCTAGTGAAGGAAAAAGTGTTATCTTAGATGTTCCGGCTTTAGATGATGTTATAACAATTAATGAAGTGTTACGAAACTTACATGCTGATGTCCAATTCGTAAACAATCAAGTCACTATTGATGCGACAAACCAATTGGCGACAGAGGCACCATTTGAATATGTTCGGAAAATGCGTGCGTCGATTTTAGTGTTAGGTCCATTGTTAGCCCGTTTCGGTTATGCAAAAGTCGCCCTTCCAGGTGGATGTGCCATCGGGACGCGACCAATTGATCTTCATTTAAAAGGACTAGAGGCGATGGGCGCCGAAATTGTCACAGGAAACGGATATGTAGAAGCAAAAGTAGCCAATCGTTTACAAGGTAGCACGATTTATTTAGATATGGCAAGTGTTGGTGCGACGGAAAATATTATGATGGCGGCAGCCTTGGCAGAAGGCAAAACAGTGATTGAAAACTGTGCCAAAGAGCCAGAAATTGTCGATCTTGCTAATTACTTAAATAAAATGGGAGCAGATATCGTCGGTGCAGGGACAGAGACGATCCGCATTCAAGGTGTTGAAAAATTGCACGGTGTTGAACATACAATTATTCCCGATCGAATTGAAGCAGGCACCTTTATGGTAGCAGCAGCAGTGACAGGTGGAGACGTTTTTGTTGAAAATGTTTTAACGGAACATTTACGACCGGTCATCGCCAAGCTAAGGGAAATGGGCGTTAAAATTGATGAGTATGATAATGGTGTTCAAGTGACAGCCCCTGAGCCTTTAAAATCAACCGACATAAAAACCTTGCCACATCCAGGGTTTCCAACAGATATGCAAGCACAAATGATGGTTGCAATGTTGTTAGCTGAAGGTACGAGTGTCATTACCGAAACAGTTTTTGAAAATCGTTTCATGCATGTTGCGGAATTTTTGCGGATGAATGCGAATATAAAAATTGAAGGGCAGAGTGTTTTTGTGGAAGGAAATTCACAATTGAAAGGCGCACAAGTTCAAGCGACAGATTTACGCGCTTCAGCAGCCTTAATTTTAGCAGCCCTTTGTGCAGAAGGAACGACGGAAATGTCGTCAGTGTATCATCTAGACCGTGGCTACGTCAACTTCACTGAAAAATTACAAACATTAGGTGCCAATATTGAACGTGTTAAAACGAAGGAAGAGCAAGAAGAGCTAGAAAAAGCAGAGAACATCAATCATGATAAAGTCATCCCGATTGACTTTAAAGCAAAAGCTGTTGCAGAAATTTGAAATGTGAACCAGATGCAATGCCGTTGCAAAAATAAAACGATTAATCCTAAAGTAAAAGACAGTAATCGATTGGAAAGTCATACATTGAACAATTTTAACATATACTGAATGATAGACAGATGGAATGAATAACGTTCTATCTGTTTTTTATTTGGGAAAAATTTTCTAACATATAAAAGAGGTGATGATTTAATGCTTTATCCGAACATGCTCCGAGAAAACGATGTCGTCGCCATTTGTGCCCCTGCTAGTCCAGTAAATAAAAAATTGCTGGAAAAACCAATTGAATTTTTACAAAGCATCGGCCTTCAAGTCATTTTGGCAAAAAATGTATATGAAAAAAATGATTACTTAGCTGGGACAGACGAACAGAGAATCGAAGATTTCCATACATTAATAAAAGATGAAAAGGTAAAAGCAATATTTTTTGCTAGAGGTGGTTATGGGACTGCGAGAATTACTCCTCTATTAAAGATTGACCTAATTCGTCAGCATCCTAAAATCATTTGGGGGTTCAGTGATACGACATTTTTACTGAACACGATTTTTCAACAGGCTCAGTTAATTGTCTTTCATGGACCGATGATGTCGAGTATACATGACCATCAAAACGATAACCTTACAAAACAACAATTTAACCAACTTTTTGACCCTGCACTAAGAACGTACGATGAATCGATTGCCCCGTTAAACGTACTCCTAGAGGGTGAGGCAACAGGAAGAATTGTCGGTGGGAATTTAACGGTCATCATGAGCTCGATTGGCACACCATATGAAATTGATTTAGCGGGAAAAATTTTATTAATAGAAGATATTGATGAAGAGGTTTATAAAATTGATCGGATGTTAAATCAATTAAAGCAAACGAATAAATTAAAGGAGTTAACTGGTGTTGTCATTGGACATTTCCATGATCAAGTGCCAAAGGATTATCGCCATCATGAAGGCGTCTATGAGAAAAACGACAGCAACGAAAAAGATGAACAACCGTCAGATGCTAAAGCAAATCAACAACGTGACACGGACCTCCAAAACGTTTTTTTACACTACTTTCAAGACCTACACATTCCTGTCGTATCGGGTTTCAAAATTGGTCATACATTTCCAAACTTCGCCATCCCCATTGGAGCCCACGCTAAATTATCGACAAAACATCGACAACTCATTATTGAACCCGGAATAAAATAAAATATTGTTAATAGATTTTGGTTCTATCAATTAACGTTCATGTATATATTATGATAGATAGAAAAAGGAGGGAGAGCGATTAACTATAGTAAATATAGAAAGAAAATATTAAAAAGCCGACACACACGTAAGCCACCAAGTTTAGTTAACTGGAAAATAGTCATTTGGAGTGCCGTTTGTTTACTTTTTTTGATGATTTGTATCCCGACATTGATCGTCATGCTCCCCAAAAAAAGTGAATCCGGTAACTTAGAAATGGAGACAGAAGAAGCATTCCAATCAGCATCGACAACGGAAGCAGAGCAAAATTTCGCTACAATCGAAGTATCTGTCAAACGATCGGAAACGAACGAAATAGAAAAAATTCCTTTAGAAAAGTATGTCTACTCTGTCGTCGCTTCAGAAATGCCCGCCTCATTTGAATTAGAAGCTTTGAAAGCACAGGCTGTTGCCGCCCGGACATATGTCGTACAACACTTAATTCAACAGGGGGATGAAAACACCGTCATCACAGATTCGACAAAACATCAAGTGTATAAAAATGATGATGAGTTAAAGAGTATTTGGGGGAAAGATTATCAATGGAAAAAAGAAAAAATTCAACAGGCAGTCACTGAAACAGCGAACAAGATTATTACGTATGAGAAAACCCCAATTACCCCGACTTTTTTCTCGATGAGTAATGGCTTTACAGAAAATGCGGAAGATTACTGGGGAAGTGAATTACCGTATCTAAAAAGTGTCGAAAGTAAGTGGGATGAGGAAGTGCCGGGTTTTATCGAACAGAAAATTTTTGCGACAGACGAAGTGGCTAATAAATTAAATGTTTCCGTATCTTCTGGGGTAGAGGCTTCCATGGGGATTGAAAGGACAGAAAGCAATCGAGTCCGTAAATTGAAAATAAATGACACGACATTGACTGGACGGGAGGTCCGGGAAAAGCTCGGGTTACGTTCGAATGATTTCACGGTAGAACAACAAAATGATCATTTTATTTTTACAACGAAAGGGTATGGTCATGGGGTTGGGATGAGCCAGCATGGTGCAGATGGCATGGCGAAAGAAGGAAAAACGTATGAAGATATTTTATTATACTATTATCAAGGAGTGACGTTGGAAAACATTGGAGAGCTAACACAAACAGTCATGGCGAAATAAAGGTTTTAGAAAAGGATCCCTACCTTGCAAGTTAAGTAGGGATTTTTCATGTTGTCAAAATTCCAATTGAAGCAGAGGGATTTTCAGGCAATTTTCCCAGCATCTTATGTTGGCAATGGTGCATGTTATGCCATGATGAAACAATATCCCTCCATCATATGGCATCATCTTATACAGGTGGTGATAGAAATGTTATCCATAAAAAACGTAGAAAAAAATTATGGGAAACGAAAGGCTGTTAACAATATTTCATTAACAATCCCGAAAGGAAGTTGTTATGGGATTGTTGGTCCTAACGGGGCAGGTAAAACAACCTTTCTGAAAATCGTTGCTTCGATTTTGCCTGACTATTCAGGAGAAGTAACGTTTGAGGAAAAAGTAACGATAGGTTATGTTCCTCAAGAAATTTGTTTGGAACCCTCTTTATCAGCGATCAGCAATTTGCAATTTTTTGGTGAATTGTATGGATTAAAAGGGAGTGAGCTTCACGAAAGAATGAAAGAAGTATTGGAAGATATCGGGCTAACGAATCGAGGCAAAGATAAAGTGAAGAACTTCTCGGGTGGGATGAAGCGACGTCTTAATATAGGTTGTGCCTTAATTAATCAACCTACATTACTTATTTTAGATGAACCGACAGTTGGGATTGACCCACAATCAAGACAGTTTATCTTTCATTTAATTCATCAGTTAAGAGAAAAGTCTTGTACGATTTTATATGCGAGTCACTATATGGAAGAAGTGGAACAACTATGTGACAGTATTGCTTTTTTCGATAATGGGGAATTGATTGAGGATGGGAAGGTCGATACATTACTGAAAAAACACGGGGAATCCGCTGTATTTATCCAAGGAGATGATGTACCGCCATCTCAATTAGGGGAAATAGGTAATTTATCATCACATCAACAAGGATACCTCATGTCAGGAGACAATCCCCTTCATATGATGAAGGCAATCATCGGAATGTGTGAAGAAAATGCATGGCAAATGAAGCGACTAGAGTTATTACAGCCTAGTTTGGAAGATATCTTTTTTAAATTAACTGGCAGTGAATTGCGAGATCATCCAAATCAACGATTAGGAGGAAAAAGTGTATGAAGGCGATGTTACGATTAGAACTAAAGAAAAACGTCCAAGATAAAGGGTTATTATTTTGGATGATCTTTTTGCCGATCATTTTTACGGTACTATTTATTGCTGTCTTTACATCGGGTGTAGATGGAGCAACAAAACGAGAAATAACGATATCGATTGTTCCGGGGTATACTGTGATGTTTGTTTTCTTTATCATTATTTCCATAGTCACTAGTTTTTTAAAAGATAGTGATTCTGGAATGATCGCTAGACTTGCCAGTACACCCTTGCGGACACGGAGTTACCTTTTGGGGAAATGGATTCCCTATATGATCATCGTTTTAATCCAAATTATCGTGCTATTATCTTTTGGAAAAATTGTCTACCAAATTCCGTTTGAGCAACCGATATTGATTGCCAGTCTATCGATTATGTTATCCTTTTCGACAACAGGTATTGGTTTATTAATCGCCTTAATCGTTAAAACAGAAAACATGGGAATTGCATTGACCCAAATCATTGCCCTAGGGGGAGCGTTCATAGGAGGATTATGGGTCCCACTTGACATGATGCCAAATTTCCTACAATCAATAGCAAAGTTTTTTCCACAATATTGGGGTCATTTAGGTTTTCGTGAAGCGATGAATGGTACACTAATGATAGAGGATTTTTTAATGGCTTGTTTAATTTTGTTTATATTTGGCTCAGTGGCCTTTATTATTTCGTTACTCTATTATCCAAAGTTTTTACAGAGGGCAAAAGGCTAATGGTGATTTAACAGAGGGGGGACGCCGTTGAAAGTAACTATTTCAATCGATGATCAAATTAAGGAAACTTCCATTACCATTAAAACTGGGGAATGGACAGAGCAATTGGAAGAGATTGTTCAATTCATCAAAAAACGTGAGGTTGCCCGTATATTTGGTGTGGATGAAGATCAAACCATCTTGTTAGAACCAAAGGATATTGATTATGTGTTCGCGGAAAATAGAAAAACCTATGCAGCCGTTAATCAAAGGAAAATAGAAGTAAAAATGAAACTATACGAAATTGAAGAAATATTATCCCCATATCGGTTTACGAGATTTTCTAAATCAGTCATTGGGAATTTAACCAATATTCAGCGATTTGAGTTATCTTTTAACGGCAACCTTTGTGTGTACTTCCACTCAGGCAACAAGGAATACATTACAAGAAATTTTGTGAAAAAAGTGAAGGAACTTTTACAAATAGGAGGTCAAAGCAATGATGGGTGAAATTTTGAAAAGGAGCATGATTGGCATCGCCTTTAGTGGAATAGCCACTTTTATCGCACTAACCATTATGAAACTGTTAACTGTTGAAGCAACTGTCAATGAAATATGGACGAATATGCTTGGGAGCCTCATCATCGGTGTTTACTTTGGCCTCTCATCATTTATTTTAGAAAGTCATCTTTGGAGTCCATTGAAAAAAACGCTGATCCATTATTGTCTATCCCTATTGATTTACTACTGTATTGCCATTCCGGTAGGATGGATTCCGTTTACTCCATTGTATATAGGACTTGGCGTCTTATTGTTTACGGTCGTCTATGCGATTTTTTGGTTAGGTGCCTACTTATTTTATACATTACAAGCAAAGTCTATGAATGCCTATTTGGAAAAAGGTGATTAAATTTTATTGGTGCAAGGTCAAGATTTCTTCGACCATTTAAGGGGAAAAATTGTGAAAAAGCGGATTCCACGGCGTAAATTAAGATAAAACGCTACTAACATGTATATTTTTCCAATTGTTTGTTCACAATGGCAAATGAGGTGATGAACAAATGAAAGGAAACTTTCCAAACGAATCCAAAAACAGATGGACTCGAATTTTTAGGAAGAAGTGGATTTTCCCAGCATTATATATTATGTTAGCCGCTTTTCTTCTTACAGCAGTTTTATGGTATCAAAGTATAGAACGTAAACTATCAGAAGGAATGGAAGAGTTCAATCAAGCAGATAATTTGCAAGATGATCCATTTGAAGATGAAATTGAAGCCGTCATTCAGCAAAAAGAAACAATTAAAATGCCTGTAGCAGATAACGTGCAAACAGAAATAGTCACTAAATTTTTCGATTACGATGCAGACGAGGCAGACAAAGAGGACGGACTCATCCTTTACAATGATCGCTATTATCAAAGTAAAGGGATCGATATTGCAACAGTGGATGGTGAAACGTTCGATGTTGTTGCATCATTAAGTGGTACGGTTAAGGAAGTGAAGCCAGACCCATTAAATGGAAATGTAGTTGTCATGGAGCATGGCAAAGACATTACGACGTATTATGCTAGTCTAGATGATGTCGATGTAACCGTCGGAACAAAATTAAAACAAGGTGCCAAAATAGGAACAGCTGGGAAGAGCCTGTTTGGCCAGGAAAATGGTATTCACGTCCATTTTGAAATGCGTAAAGGCGACACAGAAGTAAATCCAGAGGATTTCTTCAACAAATCAGTTGCTATGCTAGAGCAGTTTGATGGTGAAACTGTCCCATCTGAACCAGATGAAGGTGAAGATTCAGACTCAGATGATGACAAAAAATCAGCTGACGATGAAGATGAAGACGGGGAATCAGACAAGCCGAAGCAGGATAAACCAGTCCCAAATCCGAATCCATTCGATGAAAAGGATGGAAATGAGGAAGACTGATTTATAGCTCTATGCAAAAATTAATACGGTTTATTAGCCCTTGAAAGGGGCTATTTTTTTGCTCATAATTAAGCCTGGATGATTTAAATGACAAAATATTCATAATTTAATGGTGCAAATAATAAACTTAGATGAATGGGTAATTGAATCACATCTGAGGTGCTTAGAAATTGGAGGAAAAATTTTAATTCATTACATTTGTCTAAAGCTGGATCATTTTATCGTAGGAATCTTTTTTAAAATTTAATAATCGCGAAATGTGAATTTTGCTTATACAATTTAAGTTGTTGCTATAGCCAACGAAAATTTTCCAGAGGATCATCTAGATAGATACTAGCAAACGAAACTTGTTGACAAGTAGATGAGGGATACATGATAGATTTTATACTAAAACGAAAAGCATGATCATAAAAAGACAAACATTTCGGAATATGAGAACGCCACACCCTGTCCCACTTATCACCTCGGAAATCAACTTAAGGGGAGGCGAACGATGTGCATGATTACATCAAAGAAAGGACTATCAGGATCGGAAACTATGTCGTTAGTACGAGAAAAACCGTCCGCATGATAGCGAAAGATTTTGGTGTCTCAAAAAGCACAGTTCATAAAGATTTAACTGAGCGTTTACCAGAGATAAACGCAACGCTTGCGAAAGAAGTAAAAGAAATTCTTGACTATCACAAATCGATTCGTCATTTACGAGGGGGGGAAGCGACACGCCAGAAGTACAAACTAGAACGACAAAATAAATAGAGTTGATTCGATTCAGAAAATCTGACCCCTTTTAGCGTGGGGAAGCGTAGTAGTATTGAATGGTTATTTGTAGGGAATCTTGTTTATCAGATGATTCAGATGGTGACGATTAATAGAATTCCACCCCTTCGTTTGTAGGGAAGTGTGATAGGATCGAATAAAGAATTAGTCCCCCTTCGTTTCGCACGGAGGGAATTTTTAGTGAATTAATTTAAATGTGAATAGTCGTTTTTACGTCGATATGATAAACTATGAATAGGTAAAATTCCAATTAAAATACTAAAGGGTGGCTTTTGGTGGGGAAATCTTGCCTGATGATAACATTCTTAGTGCGGCATTAACTGGTAGTAGGAAAATCTTTCGTGATGTCTGTACCCTTAGTGGCGACATTAACTGGTAGTAGGAAACCATTGAATTAACTTTCATACGATAAAAACTGAATGAAATTATCCATTTTGTCATTTTCACTAAATGATTACAGCATTATAGGATTAATACTATTTCTAATTTGGAATGAAATTAAAACAAATTTTTTACAAAGTATTAGGAGGAACCCAAATGGAGAAATTAAAAGTCGGTATCATATTTGGAGGGAAATCTGCTGAACACGAAGTGTCCTTGCAGTCAGCAAAAAATATTATTGAAGCGATGGACAAGGAGAAATTTTCCCCCGTCTTAATCGCTATTAACAAAGAAGGCCGTTGGCAATTAAATGAGCAATCAAATTATTTAGTCAATGCTGATAATCCAAAATTAATAAAATTAAATCAATCAATTGACCCAATTGCAGTCGTTCCGGGGGCAAAAGAAACACCGGTGATCCATGCTAATTCAGCGGAAAACCTAGATCAACTCGATGTCATTTTTCCCATCGTTCATGGCACATTGGGCGAAGATGGGAGCCTCCAAGGAATGTTGCGTTTAACCGACTTGCCATTTGTTGGTCCAAGTGTACTTAGTAGTGCGATTTGTATGGATAAAGATATTGCAAAAAAACTACTGAAAATTGCTGGCATTAACGTCGCAAAAGGGGTTGTATTTTCAAAACGACATCGTGCTGAAATAGATTTTGTAACCATTGAGCAAGAACTTGGTACACCACTGTTTATAAAACCAGCGAATCAAGGTTCCTCTGTTGGCGTCAATAAGGTCGAGACAGAAGCGGAATTTACCGCTGCCGTTGATGATGCTTTTCAATATGATCAAAAAATAGTCATCGAAGAATGTATCAACGGGCGTGAAATCGAATGTTCCGTTTTAGGTAATGAAAATCCACGGGCATCTCTCCCGGGGGAAGTTTTACCGAATACGGCTTTTTATTCGTATGAATCAAAATATATTGATGAAAAAGGTGCTGATTTGGCGGTGCCAGCAGATTTAACAGATGATGAAATTAACCTTGTGCAACAAACAGCAATTGAAGCATTTAAAACATTACAATGTGAAGGATTGGCACGTGTAGATTTTTTCCTAACCGATGAAGGTAAGTTGTATGTCAATGAAATCAACACCCTTCCCGGATTTACGAAAATAAGCATGTATCCTAAGTTGTGGGAAGTGAGTGGGCTCGAATATACGGAGTTAATCACCCAGTTAATCGAGCTTGCCATCGAACGACATGAACGGGATAGTCAGCTGAAAAGTTCCGTTTGGGAATAAAATTTGGTGGTGATTTGAGAATGGTCACTGTTGGCTTAGTCGGGTTAGGATTTATTGGAAAAACTCATCTAAAAGCGTACAGGCAAATTGAAGGCTGTCGGGTGAAATCTATTTATGTGCGGGATGTTAGTCGAGTGGATGAGGATGTTCAGGAATTTGCCCGGGAGCATGATATCACGTTTGTGGAAACATATGAAAAGTTATTACATGATGAAGAAATCGATGTCATCGACATTTGTCTTCCAACCTACTTACATGAAAAATTTGTCATAGATGCCGCTCGGGCAGGCAAACATATTTTTTGTGAAAAACCGTTATCGTTATCAGTGGAATCAGCCAGGCGAATGATGGCTGAAGTGATGGAATCTGGCGTTCAATTGTATGTTGGCCATGTATTACGTTTTTGGCCCGAGTATGTGAAAATAAAAGAAGTCATGGGACACAGCAATGTGAAAATTGTCCATGCCGTACGTTTAGGGCAAAAGCCGACATGGAGTGAATGGTTTCAGGATCCGCACAAAAGTGGTGGGGCATTGTTTGACTTACATATTCATGATATTGATTTTATGACCTATTTACAAGGGGAAGTTGCCACCGTCTATGCCGTCGGCCACAAAAATAACGATGGGGCCTGGGAGCATGTCATGACAACATTGCGCTTTGAAAATGGGGCAACAGCATTTGTGGAAGCATCCCACCGAATGCCTGTCTCGTTCCCGTTTACGATGTCATTAAGGTTGCTAGGGGAACGTGGGACGGTTGATTTTCGGGTTGAAGCAGGGGAAAATATAGAAAGTGTCGATGATGGTCAGACAAAATTTGTATATTATGATGAAGCGGGGGCTGAAGTGGTTCAAGTCAATGATGGTGATGCCTTTGCTAATGAATTAGCCTATTTTGTGGATTGTATCAGAGGTCGGAAAGAAAATACGATTATTCCGCTGGATGATGTCATCTACACGATGGAGATTTTGGAGGCGATTGAGGAATCATTGAACACGGGAGAGGAAGTGGTCTTGTAAGCCGTGGGATGTTTAAATCCAGTTTATGAGCGGTGAAATGTCAATTATTAAAGCATCTAAACCATATTTTGCGTAATTAAATAAATTCTTATAGGGTAGTTTTTACGTACGTAAAAACCGATTTAGTTTCGATTGTATGTGGTTATTATTTCCATACTCACTCGTTTTTACCAGTGGGAACTAATACGGGTTGGATTGATTGCGATTGATGTTGCTCTTTCAATTGATTTTTCCAATAATAAAATGAAAATGAATGTGGAATTTTATTGAAAAACCGTGGAAAACTTTAAAGAAAGTCAACCACGGTTTTGGTGTTTATTCTGGATTAGGGATATCCTCGAAAGTAAGGAAGACTATTTTTCCATCAAACGCATCTTTATCAGATAAACGATAGAAGACGTAGTATTTATGATCATCAGATATATTTGCATGAAAAGTTTCGAACCACTGCTCAAAAAAGTTCTTATTTGCAACGCAGTTAAATGGATTTTTCCATTCTGGTCCTAATCCAAATGTACAAATTTGACCATCTTCATCATCATTGAAATTGTGAAAGTCATCCCCCATAATATCAATATAGGTAGGGATTTCCTCATTTCCCATGGTCCTCATATTTACCACTTCATACCCGATATCAAACTTTTTGTTTCTATCAACAGTAATTTGTTTATTCTTACTAAAATAAATTTCCCCTTCATCTCCACCGGTCATGGACCCGTGCACAAATCCATATTCTAAATCATATTTTCCTGGGCTGGCTAATATTTCATAATCATACGTTTTCTTACCTTCCACCAAGTCAATTAATTTAACAAAAGGTTTATCTGAATTACCTTTTGGCGTCACTCTTATGACAAACTTTAAATCATCACCGACACTTGGCTTTGAAAAGGAAATATTGCCACTTATTTTAGATAGTTGTTGATAGGCTGTTTCTTTCGATTCATTCTCTTTATTAGCAGCCAACGCTAAAATTCCAGTTGCCCCTTTTGGTATGTTAGCATCCACCCCTAGGGAATATGTTAAATCCCTTTTTTCCTTATTAACAGTACCGAGTTTTTTCAATTTGTCTTTTTGATCATTAACCCAGTATAAAATATATTCCGACATATATTTCTCGTCTTTTGCTCTACCAATATCGATATTTCCACTAATTTTATTTCCCATGTAACTTAACTTATTTAGGATCACATCACTCGGACCTGCTCCCCTATGTGCTAGCAATTGTCTTTGTGCCTCAAGTTGACGTTGCCTTTCAATGGCATCCGCTCGTTCCCTTGCCGCCCTTTGCTGTTCCGCTCTTTGCCGTTCCGCTTTTTGTTGTTCTATTTGCGCCGACAATTCTGCTTGACGATCCCGCTGGTTCTGGGCTTGTTCTGCTCTTCTTTGTTGCTCAGCCCTTAGTTGTTCTAATCTTCTTTGCTCTTCCAACGCACCTCTCCCTTGTCTTGCATCTAGGTCAGCTAAAAAATCATCTAGGTCACGCCTTTCCGGTGAGGATTGGTTGATTTGCTCTATTATTTGTCTAACTTCTTCCTCTGACATAATTGAGCGCTGAATAGCTTGATTGACAATGTCAGCAATGATGGTCTCCAAATTATTTCTTAAATTATTGAGATCATTCTCAGACATGTCAGATAATCCGGGTGGGGGATTTCCTTCAGCGAGTTGATTTCGAATAGATTGTATTAGTGCCTCGTTTTCCGTTTCTATTTTATTTTTATTTCTGAGTAAGGCCTCAATGATTGAGGCATCCATATCATTTACTAACTGTTCTAAATCAATAACACTTATTGGTGGCCCGTTAGTTGGGTCATCCTCATCATTAGGTGGAAAAGTGTTTGCCGACTGGTTAGGGTAAATATCAAAACGGCCTTCATGGTCATCTGATTGACCTGATGATTCGTTATTTCTTGCGGAAACAATTCCCGCCGTAACAAATATAGCAGTTTCCCCAGTTTGAGGGTCTATCCCTACCATGAAATGCGTTCCCACAGGTGATACTTCAGCAGAATCCGTTTGTACAAGGTAATTGTCATGATGACCGGCATGATAAATAAACCCAGCATGCTGAGTAAGCAAAATTTGAGTGCTGTCATCCGTTTCCTCAACAGTTATATGTGCATTTTCCCCAACATATGCCACCATATCTGACGAAAACTCTATTGATGCTGATGAATCTTTTCCCGTTTTGACAGCCCAACCTTGGGCAATTTCCATGCCATCGGCCCCGTCAATACCACTACCATTCCCATCCAGTACTAGGACATCGCCTTTCACGTTTTCCATTGTCCCGACAATTACTTTTTCAACCTCCAAGGTGTCGGTGTCATCAGTAGAATCGCTATTTACTACCTCTGATTTATCGGGGTCGTCAGACTTGTCTGCCTCTTTAGCAAGGCAACTAGCCAACAAAAATAGTAGTAAAAGCCCCACACCAATCATAAAAAATTTGTTTTTATTCATTTTTTTCTCCTTAAAATTTTAGGAATGATATATTCTTAATAAATTACAAATATCATTCTTGTTTTTGTAAATAGGTATTTTTACTATATTCATAAAACTAAAGCTTGTCAAAGGACCAAATACCTATTTTGGTGGTTATTTTTATGAATTAAAAGGATAACTTTTGAAAAGATATGGATATATCGTTGCAAGGTGAAAATATATTCTATAATAAAAATAGACCATTATGTTGAATTACAATAAGCACAATGTACTTTTATCGTGAAAAAATATAGATATTTTACAAAAAACATATAAATTTGAAGTTTATTGGAACGTTTTGTGGTAGAATGTAAAGTTAGAAGAATATTATTTAGACGGTCGTAAAAATGTTTTCGATCATATGGGGAGGACTGTAGTTTCATGTTTGCAAGAGAGATAGGAATTGACTTAGGAACAGCCAATGTGCTGATTCATATTAAAGGTAAAGGAATTGTCCTAAACGAGCCGGCAGTTGTTGCGATGGATCGTGTGAATGACCGAGTATTAGCTGTTGGTGATGAAGCCTATCGTATGGTGGGACGGACTCCAGGTAACATCGAAGCAATACGGCCGTTAAAAGATGGAGTAATTGCTGACTTTGACGTCACGGAAGCAATGCTAAAACATTTTATTAATAAAATTAAGGCAAGAGGATTTTTGTCAAAACCAAAAATGCTTATTTGCTGCCCGACAAATATTACTAAAGTAGAACAAAAAGCAATTAAAGAGGCCGCTGAAAAATCCGGCGGAAGAAAAGTATATTTAGAGGAAGAACCAAAAGTGGCCGCTATTGGTGCAGGAATGGATATTTTCCAACCAAGCGGGAACATGATCATCGACATTGGTGGCGGAACGACTGACGTTGCTGTTCTATCAATGGGCGATATTGTTACAGCAGAATCAATTAAATTTGCTGGGGACACTTTTGATCAAGACATTCTCCAATACATTAAACAAAAATACAAACTCCTCATTGGGGACAGGACTTCAGAAGATATAAAAATTGAAGTAGGAACAGTGTTTAAAGGTTCACGAAACGAAACAATGGACATTCGTGGCCGTAATATCGTGACAGGACTACCGGAAACTATTACGATTGAATCTGATGAAATTGAAGAAGCACTACGGGAAACAGTCAATTTAATTGTCCAAGCTGCAAAATCAGTACTTGAAAGAACCCCACCAGAACTATCCGCTGACATCATCGATCGAGGCGTCATTTTAACAGGTGGAGGGGCTATGATTCACGGAATTGACACACTATTAGCCGATGAACTACGAGTACCTGTTTTCATTGCCGATGAGCCAATGAACGCAGTAGCAAAAGGAACAGGCATGATGCTTGAGGACATTGACAAAATGAGCAGTGTTAAAATAGGCTAATTATCGAAAAATTTTGCCGATATCAAAGTGGGGAACGTCACAAGGAGGGAATCACATTGTTAAGAGGTTTATACACGGCAACGAGTGGTATGATTGCACAACAAAGGCAACAAGAAGCCCTATCGAACAACCTAGCAAACTTGACAACACCCGGTTATAAGGCAGACAAAACTACAGTAAAATCGTTTCCGGAAATGCTAATTCACCAACTTGATTCACGAACCATACCAACCATTCGTGGGTTAAAAAAACTAGGAAATCGACAGGTAGGCAGTTTAACAACAGGGGTATATGTACAAGAAACGATTCCTAACTTTATCCAAGGATTTTTACGAGAAACATCCATGACAACCGACCTTGCCATATCAGACGGAAGCCTCCCAGAAGAAACAGGAACACTATTGTTTTCCGTCGAAGATGAAAATGGCGACATTCTGTATACAAGAAACGGAAACTTCACACTTGATGGCGAAGGATTTCTCACAACAAACGAGGGATACTACGTACTAGACAATAACGGAAACCCAATTCAGCCGAATAACTATCAATTCACCGTTGCAAGAGACGGACAAATCATCGGCGACAACGTGAACACCATGTTAGGCATCGTCTATTTCGCAAACAGCAACGATTTAGTAAAAGGAGAAGACAATTACTTTATTCCCGAGGGTGACTCACAACCAGAAGCACCAGACATAGCAGACGCAACATTCAGTGTGCATCAGAGATTTCTCGAACAATCAAACGTTGACCCACAATTAACCATGACACAAATGATGCAAGCATACCGAGCCTTCGAACAAAATCAACAAGTATTAAAAATTTATGACGAAAGCCTCGGCAGAGCAGTAAATGAAATCGGAAGATTAGGGTAAAAGAAAGTTGTGGACTGCCGGTTTATGTGCGGTAAACTTTGTTTAAGAGCGGTAAATTCCGGTTCAAGTGCGGTTATTTGCGGTTTATGTGCGGTTCTGCAATCTTTATGAGCGATGGTTTCCGATTTATGTACGGTGAATTTGGTTTAAGAGCGGTAAATTCCGGTTTAAGTGCGATCCAACAATATTTATGAGCGAACCCGCAACGTTTATGTGCGATCCAACAACGTTTATGAGCGATGGTTTCCGGTTTATGTGCGGTAAATTCCAATTTAAGAGCGGTAAATTCCGGTTTATGTGCGTTAAATTCCAATTTAAGAGCGATAAATTCCGGTTTATGTGCGGTCATTTGCAGTTTATGTGCGGTAAATTCCAATTTAAGAGCGATAAATTCCGGTTTATGTGCGGTCATTTGCAGTTT
>DAMCTP010000028.1:0-19339 GCA_032113595.1 Pseudogracilibacillus sp. | reverse complement strand
ATGTGCGATAAATTCCGGTTTATGTGTGCTTATCCCAGGTTTAAGAGCGTTAAATTTAAGTTATTTCCATAAATAGGGAGGGTAATCCGATGTCACTTCGAATTTTCGGACAAGCTTCAACATCGATGTATCATTTACAACAGCAGTTGGATCAAATTGGCCATAATTTGTCCAATTTACAAACGCCTGGCTATAAGACTAGGAATGCTGAATTTTCGTCGTTACTTTCTCAGCATATTAATAATTTAACTGCAAATGAGAATTTAGAAAATCGTTTGACGCCCGATGGAATTAGGGTTGGCATTGGTGGCAGGCTTGGATCGATCAATTACAATTTTCAAATGGGTTCTGCTCAACGTACTGATCGTTCATTGGATGTTATGCTAACAAATGAACGGCAATTTTTCCAAGTGATTGTCCAAGACGGCAACGATGAGGAGATTTTATTAACCCGAGATGGCTCATTTTATTTAAATCCTATTGGTGACAATGTGTTGATGCTCGTTACGAAGGACGGTCATCCTGTTAATGGAGCTAATGGGCTGATTCAGTTTGCAAGCGAGCAAATTGAGGATATACAAATCAATGATAATGGGGCGGTTATAGTTAGCCGTAATGGTCAACGGGAAATTGTCGGTACGATTGCTGTGTCGGAAATTACGCAACCAAGAATTTTAGAAGCCGTTGGTGACAATTTTTTACGTATTCCTAATTTAGCCGAATTAGGTTTGAATCAGGCAGATATTGTACAGTTACCACAAGGTCAAAATCTTATGCAAAGTGGTGTATTGGAAATGTCCAATGTGAAAATTGAGGAACAAATGACCCAAATGATGATGGCACAACGGGCTTATCAATTTAATGCTCGATCAATTTCAACTGCCGATCAAATGCAAAGTTTAATTAATAATATTAGATAGCCGATAAATAAATAGGCAGAACTATTTATCATATAAATCAATAAAAAGTAATTGAAATTACATTTTTCGAACAAAAAAAGCTGTAAAAACGTAATTTGAGAAAGTAATCCTAATAATTTTTGCAGTTTAGAATTAAGGTGAAACGAAATGGTTGGAAGTTCATTTGATGATACAACTGAAACGATGGTGACTAAAAAATCACCCTCCAGAAGACGACGATCTACTCATTCCGATGACACTAGTGAAAATCGACAGTCGAAAAGAAGAAGTAAATTTAACACTAGCCCAGAGGAACCGGAATCAAAGGAAAAATCATCGTCAAAATCAAAAAAGAAAATAAAATATCGTAAGCGGAAATTCCCTATTATATTACGAATCATCGTCATTTTATTGTTATTTGCGGGGAGCTTAGTTTTAGGATTAATGTTTGGTTACGGCATTCTTGGCCAGGAAGAAGCAAAAGAAGTGTTGGATAAATCAGTCTGGCAGCATATTATTGATATTATCAAGTTAGATTAAAATTTCTTTTTTTTGAAAAGAGGGTTTCAAATGTTAGACGTAGAAAAAATTAAGGAAATCATCCCCCACCGATATCCATTTCTACTCGTCGATAAAGTGCTAGAAATGGAGGAAGGAAAACGGGTTGTCGGTTTAAAAAACGTTACGGCAAACGAACCGTTTTTCCAAGGACATTTCCCGGAATATCCAGTCATGCCTGGTGTATTGGTCCTAGAGGCACTTGCCCAGGTTGGGGCCATCTCCGTACTAAACATGGAGAAGAACAAAGGTAAAATTGGCTTTCTAGCCGGAATTGACAAATGCCGTTTCAAACGTCAAGTAAAACCCGGGGATCAACTTAAGTTAGAAGTAGAAATTATTCGAATGAAGGGACCAATCGGCAAAGGAAAAGGCATTGCAACAGTTGATGGTGAAGTCGCCTGTGAAGCGGAAATAATGTTCGCAATCCAATAACTACATAGAAAAAATGAACCAAATGACAAACGCCATTTGGTTTTTTCATGCCATTCCATATAAATTAAAATAAGTGGTACAAGCCGATGCTAATCAAAATAATCGGAGGCAAAAAAGTTAATTTCGATAAAATTTTCACCCGAGATAAAATAAAACCAACCTTCATCCCAGTAAATAAAAATCCTCCACTCATCACGGCAATTAAAATAGCCGTCAAAATTGCCTTGTAGCCTAACATCGCCGCTCCAAATCCTGCGCCAAAAGCGTCCATTGCCAGGGCACTACCAAGAACGATTGCCTCACCAAATTGAATCGTACCTGAACGATCCTTATCAACATTTTCCGGTGCTGTTAAAATTGAATTATGGGCAAAGATTTTTTTCGATATCGCATTTTCTACATTGGAAAACATCGAAACAAGCATAAAAACACCTAAAAAAATCAAAATCATACTCCCGATCACTTTTGTCACATCCGGCGAAATATAACCAGAAACAAAATCTCCAATGGTCATCGCAACAAGTACCAGCACTCC
Source organism: Pseudogracilibacillus sp. (assembly GCA_032113595.1). GTDB lineage: Bacteria > Bacillota > Bacilli > Bacillales > Amphibacillaceae > Pseudogracilibacillus. The sequence continues at coordinate 16,912 of DAMCTP010000028.1, read as the reverse complement.
AGAACAACACATAATAATGAACAAAGAAAAAATCGTTACCTTAATTTTTCGCATCCCATATGTCATCCCAACACCAAAACCATCCAAACTAACCGCAATGACTATCGACAGGAGCTTCATATAATAATAAATCATGTCAATCCGACCCTTTAGATGTAGTGACTGTTAAACTGACTCAATTCCCTTTTATGTTATGTCACCGTGAAGGGAAGTGTGTTAGGAAAACAACATATAGTAGAAAACTAACGAAAGACTAATGGGTTTTTTTAGAATAAAGTACGAAGAAAGGCTGAGTATTCATTGTTCACAGCTAAATAGTTTACGAGAGCAGCCCATTTCATGTAAAATATACATAAAGCAACTTTCAGATTCAAAGGGGGTAAACATTAAGTGGCTTTTGTAATTTTAGAACCTTGCCAAACTGAGAAGTCAGGCGAATGCGTGACAGTCTGCCCGGTCGACTGTATCGAAGAAGGCCCTGACCAATTTTATATAGATCCAGACATATGTATAGACTGTGGTGCATGTGTCGCTGTATGTCCAGTCGATGCCATCGTAGAAGAGTACGACCTACGACCAGAAGACGAAATTTACCTAGAAAAAGCAGAAAAATTTTATGCAGATCGGTAAAATAAAAGTCCCTTTCAAAAATGGAAGGGACTAATTTTTGGGCTTTTTATGTCAGTGGTGGATTCTATATTATGATTTTCAGAACAACATAATTTTTCACAATAAAAAATAGTGCCCGTGAAATTTCCATCACCAACACTATTTATCGTTAGGATTTTTAATATCGTGGATAAATGGCAAACCATCACTCAATCAGAATCCCCAACTTCCTCAGCTAACCGACTAATAATCCATTTCTCCGCCGTTTCCTCACTAACTTCATACACTTTACCAGCTCGGAGTAAGTCCCCACGATACATCGTCTGCACAAGCAATCGAACCTTTTTCATGACACATAACCTTCACTTTTCATTATATTTAACACGCAACTTTACATCCGTAAAAATTAAGAATAAAGTTGATTTATTTTAAATGGACACATGCTAAAGTTCCCTAATTGTCTGTATTTCCTCCTTGGATAAATTGGTATATTCCATAATTTCACTTTCATCATAGTTGGCTCGTAGCATTTTCCTGGCTATTTCAATCTTTGCTAGGTATCTGCCTTGAATTTCACCTTCAGCAATTCCTTCAACTCTCCCTTGCAACAAACCTTCCCTTCTCAACTTATCAGCAGCAGTTGGCATCAGATTCTCCCCCACTGGAGCTCTAATTCTCCATAATTTAATTGTTCATAGTATAGAACAAGCATTTAACGTATTGGCTAAACACGATGATTACCCAGAGTAAATAAATAAAAATGACACGCCTGAACTATTATTCTAAATTTCCTTTTATCTTCTGAATTTCTTCTTTGGACAAATTCGTTATTTCCATAATCGTTTTAATATCTGAACCTTTCAATAGCAATTTCCGAGCAACTTCCATTTTCCCTTGCAACAAACCTTCCCTTCTCAATTCATCAGCAGCAGTTGGCATGATAATTTCCTCCAGACTGGAGCTAATTCTCCATAAATTTAATCGTTCATAGTATAGAACAAGCATTTAACGTATTGGCTAAACGCGATGATTACCCAGAGTAAATAAATAAAAATGACACGCCTGAACTATTATTCTAAATTTCCTTTTATCTTCTGAATTTCTTCTTTGGACAAATTCGTTATTTCCATAATCGTTTTAATGTCCGAATCTTTCAATAGCAATTTCCGAGCAACTTCAATCTTTTCCTCCATTTTCCCTTTCTTTTCACCTTCAGCAATTCCTTCAGCTATGCCTTCCCTTCTCCCTTTCTTTTCACCTTCAGCTATGCCTTCCCTTCTCCCTTTCTTTTCACCTTCAACTCTCCCTCGCAACAAACCTTCCCTTCTCAACTTATCAGCAGCAGTCGCCACAATCATCCCTCCCTCGGTAGATATATTCTCCACAATATGATGGAGCTTGTTAAGTGTGATACTTTCCCTTGCGCTTAATACGTACATAATATATGTTTTGAAATATGCCACTATGTCTGGTTGCTCATTCTTAATTTCAAGTAATGTTTGTACATGTTCCCCAATAATAACTTCAAACTCCGAGTCACTTTTAGTAAATATATGTGCAAAAACATCAAGAAAAACCCGTAATTTAATTGAACCTTTTAAATCATCTTTAACAGTAGATAAATCAAAGAGAAAAAAGTCAAAATCAGGTACATAATTTTGGACTGATTTTGGAAGGTCCTTAAATCCTGCAATAAGACTACTAATTCTCTTTTCTTTTTTCCAATTGTTAATGCCATGATAGATGACGATTGGAATGATAATAGAAATATCCTGCTCCTTTTCCTTCGTTAATTTCGCATCCCATACTTCAGTCATGTATTTCAAAAGCTGGATGGAAATGTGGTTCGTCTGGTAGCTTTTATGCTCAAATAAAAAAGTGACATATCCTGGACGACCGTTAATTTTCACTTGGAACAAGAGATCTGAATATGACTCCACCAAATCGTCCGTAATAAAGCTATCCTTCAATGGAGTTAATGTTTCTATATCTATTATACCCAAAATTTCCTCAAGTAAATAGTGGTTAAGAAAAGATTTTGTCACATTAATGTCACTAAATGTTTCCTTGAAAAGCTTATCGTGCGGATTATTTATATTTTCCACATTAAGATTCCCCCTGTTTTCGTTTATTTACAGGGAGTATAACATCAGAAAATATTTTTAGAAAATGCCTATAATTGAAAAAACAATCACGTGCCAATCGATAAAATTCATTCTTTCCCTGAGCAAAAATTGAAAATTTAACAATGAATATATTGCGAAAATACAATTTTGCTCCTTTTACAAATTTCTTCAACATCTTTAAAATGGAGATGAATGAGAGGGGTGTTCAAGATTGAACCAATTGAAAAAAAGAAATAAACCCCACGTATTGTTAGCATATGAGGCTTTAATCAGAAGGTTAAAACCGCACTTCCGTAATCATCCGAAAATCCAATCTGAATATCAAAAATACAAGGCGGGATTTTATGGGGAAACCCAAATGGATTATAAACTATCGTTATTGAGCGAAAGCGAATTTTCCCACTTACCTGATGTTCGACTAAAAAATAACCAAAAGTTTTTCCAAATGGATTCAGTCATCATCACACCAAAAGTTATCTTCATCATTGAGGCTAAAAACTTGCAGGGAATTTTAGAATATTATGCATCCCAACGACAACTTGTACAACTATCTGACAAGGGACAAACAAGTTATGCCGACCCATTATTGCAAGCAAAAATTCAACTAAACCATTTAACAGAATGGATTCGCAATTTTAATTACTCAATACCAATCGAGCCACTTGTCGTCTCTACAAATCCCTCTACAGTTATTAAAAACATCGACAACAACAAAGAATTTAACAATCGATTTTTGACTTTAGAAAATTTAACATTTCGAATTAAAGAAATATATCATTCATATGGGAAAAAGATTTTAAACAATTATGACATGGCTATCCTAGCCAAAAAAATGATAAAAGGAGATATTCCACTAAGAAGAGACCTAATAAAATTCCACGGAATACCACAAGACCATTTCATTTACGGGATTGCCTGTGCATATTGTGAAAAATCCCCTTTACATAGAGATCAGAAAAACTGGATTTGCACAGAATGTGGTAAAAACGACCGGAAAATTCACGAAAGAGTCATACTAGATTATTTTCTCCTATACGATACAACCCTATCAAATGCCCAATGCAGAAAAATACTAAATTTACCAAACAGATTTGTCGCCTACAGAATGTTAAAAACAATGAAATTAGACCATTACGGTAATAAAAAAACGACCATGTATAAAAGCCCGATTCTAGACGAGTTTCCACAAGATGCAACCCCAGAAAAACAATAGGAAAATTTACTAATTCCGTTAGATATGTTTTGGGATCCTCTGATTGTCATTTCATCGCACATAAACTTGAAAATCGGATTTATCACAAATAAACGTTGTTACACCGCTCTTAAATGCCTCGGGTCACTCATAAACCATATTTATCGCACTTAAATGTGGTTTTACCGCTCTTAAAATATTTATTGTTTGGAAAAAAACAATTGATGGGGCATCGTCATCCGCAAAAAATCCAATCTAAAACAGTTTTTACGTAAGTAAAAACTACCCCTAAGGGAATTCCTTTAATTTCATCGCACATAAACTTGAAAACCAGATTTATCACACATAAACGTTGTTACACCGCTCTTAAAGGCCACGGACCGCACATAAACCGGATTTTATCGCACTTAAGGGTGGATTTACCGCTCATAAAATTTGCGGGGTCTCTATTGTTCCCGGAAAAAATCAATTGGCCGGGCAACGTCATTTGCAAACAATCCAATCTGAATCAGTTTTTACGTAAGTAAAAACTACCCTAGGATTTCGGATGCATTTTGTTGTCATTTCATCGCTCATAAACTTGAATTTATCGCACTTAAGGGTGGATTTACCGCTCATAAAATTTGCGGGGTCCCTAGTGTTCCCTGAAAAAATCAATTGATAGGGTAACGTAAAATGCAATTTATTTAGTTTTACTGGAGCAATCCCCAAGTTCATCCACAAACAATCAAAACTAAATCAGTTTCCATTCATAAAGAAACCCCCTCCAACCTTCCACCCCCTTAAACACCTCCACCATTTCTATATATTTTCTCTACAACACTTCTATCTTTTACAATTTTTTGTATTAATAGTATGATACATAGGTAAATATAAATTTTGTAAATTCTTGTCATATAAAGTAGAATAATAGTATAGAAATGCTTGAAATCTCGGTGATTATTCATAATATTTGTCAATTTTGTAAACGTATTGTAGAATTTACGTAGCTCTATTTCCCTATTAAATTAAACAACAACAGGCATATATAGGTAAATTATACCATGTATATTTACCTAAACACAATAACTTTCGAGTGGAAATGTCACCTAACTTATACACTATTTCTAAGGGGGCGTAACGGAACAAAATCATTACAAATTCACAGTAGCAATTGAATCAAAATCCATCATCAACACTCATTCAACCACTACATTTAGCACACAATTTCACTCTACGACTGATTCTACAAATGACACAGACATCGGAGGCCTTCCTATGGAAGAAACAATTTCCTTAAAAGAAATATATGACATATTGAAAAAACGGGTACTATCTATCATTCTTATCACGTTAGGTGCTGCCCTTATTGCATATATTGTTAGTAGTTTTATTTTAACGCCAATCTATCGTTCTAGTTCACAGTTTATCGTTAACGAGGGGCTCAAATATCAGGATTCGTCACAGCAAATCGATTCCGGGACTATTAGAACGAATGTGGAGCTGATTAATACATATAACGTTATTATTACGAGCAGGGCGATTTTAAATGATGTTATCGAGGAGCTTGACTTATCATATAGTCCAAGCGAGCTTGCGAAAAATATTCACGTGTCCAGTGAACAAAATTCCCAGGTGGTGACAGTGGAAGTAAAGGATCCAGATCCTAATACAGCGACGATAATTGCTAACACGGTTGTAACAACTTTCCAACAAAAAATACCGGAAATTTTAAATGTCGACAATGTTAGTATATTAACCGAGGCAATGACGTCAGAAAATCCACGTCCAATCGAGCCGAATATTAAATTAAATATGGCGATTGCTACAGTCCTCGGATTAATGGTTAGTGTCGGGATAGCATTTTTACGTGAATATTTAAATACGACGATTACGACGGAAGAGGAATTGGTAAAACATTCGAATCTACCAATTCTTGCTGTCATTACAACAATAAATCAAGAAGATATTCGCCAAAAGCGGAAATTTTAACTTTCATAAATAAATTGAACCCAATCGGAAAAACTTATAAGTAAGGCCGTGTTGGTTCACCATTTTATCCCAACAAAAAAGATATTTAGCAAACTCACATACTGGAGCGTGAATGAACGTGTTTAAAAGGAAGGAAAAATTGATTTCCACAAAAATGCGCCAATTGATTACGAAAATCAATCCGAAATCACCTATTTCTGAGCAATATCGAACATTACGGACAAATCTACAGTTTTCTGTAGTTGATACACCATTAAAAACAATTACGATAACATCAGCCGGACCAGGCGCTGGGAAGTCAATAACGGCGGCGAATTTGGCGGTTGTTTATGCGCAACAAGGGATGAGAACATTACTTATTGATGCAGATTTACGTAAACCAACGGTTCATTATACGTACCGGCTCAGCAATATGAAGGGATTAAGCAACTTATTAATTCGCGAATCTACACTTGATGAAGTGATCAATGATACCGATGTTCATAATTTAGATGCCATTACGAGTGGGCCAATTCCACCCAACCCTTCTGAATTGCTAGGGTCTAGACGGATGCTCCATCTCATTGAGGAATTAAAAACGAGATATGATTTTATTATTTTTGATACACCACCAGCCCTTGCAGTGACAGATGCAAAAATTTTATCCAATATTGTTGATGGCATTCTTATTGTTGTCAGAAGTGGGCAGACAAAGAAAGAGGAAATGGAAACGATGGTGGAGCAGTTTAAAGGAGCAAACGGGAAAGTTCTCGGCACGATTTTGAACGACCGTAAAAAAGTGTCAACAAATTATTATTACTATTATGGAACGTAATTTTTCACAAAAAAATTAATCTGAAAAATCATAACCCTAAGAAAAAGCAACCACAACACTCGGAAAAACCAAACAAAAGTATCATAAAAATAAGTATTTTGAATAATTCATTTCACTTTATACTTCTTATGGTAAAATAGATTCAGGTCAAAAAAACTAGTTGCCAATATTCGGTATAGTCATATACAGTTGCACAATCGAAAACATCCGACAACTACAACGATTATCAACGGAAGTATGCGTACATCTGAAAGTAACCCTTCATTTCAGGGAACCTTTAGGGTAGTTTACTAGAAAGCAAGGTGAGGCACGATGATTGACATTCACAACCATATATTACCAGCACTTGATGATGGTCCAAAGACAGAGGAAGAAAGCATCAAGCTGGCGATGAATGCCCTTGAACAAGGGATCAATACGGTTGTTGCCACACCACACCATAACGAACATTCTTATCAAAACAAAAAAGCCGACATCGTCAAACATGTCGCTATTTTAAATGAACTTTTCCAAACGTACAACATTCCATTAAACGTTCTAGTCGGGCAAGAGGTTCGTATCAATGGGAATCTAGTAAAAGAACTTCAAAACAATGACTTAGCCACAGTGAATGATTCGAAGTTTTTGCTCATTGAATTTCCCTATAAAGAAATACCCTATTATACGGAAAAACTGATTTACGATATTCAAATGGCGGGATACGTTCCCGTCATCGCGCATCCTGAACGTAATGCTGAATTACGAGAAAATCATCGGAGGATGTACAATCTAGTTCGTAAAGGCGCCATTACGCAAATTACCGCTGCCAGTTTGCTAGGCAAGTTCGGTAAAGAAGTAGAAAAATTTACGCATCAGTTAATTGAGGCTAACCTAACCCATGTGATTGCCTCTGATGCTCATCATTCACAAGCAAGACCATTTCAATTAAGACAGGCAATGGATAGTTTAAAACAGAAATATGGCATTGACACGTATAGGATGTTCATGGAAAACAGTCATCTAATTATTGATAACATGCACGTTAATCGTCTGGAACCAAGCCAGATTCTCACAAAAAGAAGCTGGTTTTTCCGACGCTAAAATAGGCAACAATCTAATTTAAACCATAAACACAACACGAATCATCGGCAAGTTTACAAAAAAGTGTCATTCTAAAAGAATATTTCCATTTTATTCCATATCACCTTTACAATTGTTTACATTAGCATTAAAATACAATCAATAGACTACAATTATGCTATAATAAATATTTGGGAATTAGAACAGATGGAGGTGTCGACAATGTCAAGAAAAAAACGAATCCCATTACTTATGTCGCTTGATACGATAATCATTGTCGCATCAATCGCCTTCAGCTATTGGATTATGCATTCACACTCATTTGTCGTACCATACATACCAAAGATTATTCTTATGACAACTTTCTTCTACATTATATTCCATCACGTCTATGCGATGATTTTTCGCCTGTATTATAAAGTATGGGAGTATGCTAGTGTTGGAGAATTGCTTACGATTGTGAAGGTCGTCACATTTACAGTCATCACGTCAGCCTTGATGCAATTATTCATGAATGACTTTATCATTTACAAACGGATGTTAGTCGTTTCATGGATGATCTACATTATTTTGCTAGGAGCGAGTCGTTTCACATGGCGGGTGTTCCGTGATCGTTACATAAAAGCCGCCAAGCATAAAAAACGAACCCTAATTGTCGGGGCAGGCAATGCTGGAGCGATGATTGCCAGACAGCTCAATACCGAGCATAACACGTCAGAATTGTGGCCAGTCGCTTTCGTCGATGATAATGAAGAAAAACAACAGTTACAGTTATTTAATATATCCGTCGTCGGGAAAGTAGCTGACATTCCAAGAGTCGTCAAACAATTGCAAATTAAACATATCGTTATTGCCATTCCATCGTTAAAAAATGGGCAATTGAAAAAGATTATCGACCAATGTAATGAAACTGATGCAACGGTTAAAATGATACCGAGAATTGAAGATTTAATGACAGGAAAAGTGTCTGTCAGTAATTTGAAAAATGTTGAAGTCGAAGATTTGCTTGGCCGTGAACCAGTCGTCTTAGATATTGAAGCCATCAGTGATTCTGTGACAGGACAAGTTATCCTTGTTACAGGGGCAGGCGGCTCAATCGGTTCAGAACTGTGCCGTCAACTTATTCGCTTCTCACCAAAACAATTATTACTCGTTGGTCATGGGGAACATAGCATTTATTTAATTGAAAAAGAATTACGCCAACATCATACCCAAAAGGATGTTGAAATTATTCCAATTATTGGTGATGTCCGTGACAAAACAAGAATGAATGATATTATTCAAACGTACAAACCGAAAAAAATCTATCATGCAGCCGCCCATAAACATGTCCCTTTAATGGAAGACAATGCGCGTGAAGCGGTAAAAAACAACATCATTGGGACAAAAAATGTCGCTGAGGCGGCTGGCAAGTATGGAGTGGATACATTTGTACTCGTATCGACAGATAAAGCAGTCAACCCACCGAATGTCATGGGTTCGACGAAACGAATGGCAGAAATGGTCATCCAACATATGGCAAAAACGAGTAAAACAAAATTTGTCGCCGTCAGATTTGGAAATGTCCTCGGCAGTCGGGGAAGTGTTATTCCCCTATTTAGGGAACAAATAGCCACAGGTGGACCGATTACGATTACAGACCCAGAAATGACACGGTATTTTATGACAATCCCAGAAGCATCCCGTCTCGTTGTCCAAGCTGGTACGCTAGCCCGTGGAGGGGAGATTTTCGTCCTCGATATGGGAGAACCAGTAAAAATTATTGATTTAGCAAAAAACTTAATTCGTTTATCTGGGTATACGGAAGATGAAATTGACATTCAAGTGACAGGAATCCGACCGGGTGAAAAGCTGTATGAGGAACTTCTCAATGAAGATGAGGTCCATCATAAGCAAGTTTTCGATAAAATATACATTGGTAAGACAAAATATGTTAATATAGAAGAGGTAGAAAAGATCATCAACAGCTTTGATGAATTAACGAATGAAGAATTAAAACAATGGTTGATCAAAGTAGCGAATGAAAAGCCAACAAAAGCAAAAGAATCCGTGTTACAATCAGGCTAGTAAACTACTAATTTAAACGAGACAATAAAGGAGAACGAGATGGAAGAAGAAATAAGTTTACGGGAAATTATTGATACGTTATGGAAAGGGAAGCTACTTATAGGTGTCATTACTGCAATTGTAGTTTTAGCGGGTGTCATTTATAGCTTCTTTATCGCTTCACCAATTTATAGAGGGGAAGCACAAGTGACTGTCCATAATGTTGCTTCTGTACCCGAATCAGTCCAACCATACATAGACGAAATGACAAGTCCTGATGTATTTGGTCAGGCGATTAAGTCACCAAGTACCATAGGGGAATTAATTCAGAAAGAAAACTTAGATATGTCGGTTAATTTATTAAAGGATAAAATTAATATTGAGTTACCTACTGAGGAAACAGGTCCTTATATTGATATTTCAATGGAAGCGTCAGACCGTGACATGATTAAAAGCATCATGGACGGTTTATTAACGATTACTCGGGAACAAATTGAAGGAAATATTCAAAACCGTCTCGATTTATTAAAAAACGAATACAGCAATAAAATGGCAGAAGAAGAAACGAAATTAGAGGTAGCCGTTGATCAATTTAATCAGTTAGCTAGTGATTATGACTTACCGACGATTATTCTGTTTCAACAAAATGCATCAAACAGTCAGTATGTCGTTGAAGTAAACGATGCGATTTTGGATCAATTAAAAGCATTAGATAAAGCCGATCAAGTAAAATACGAACAATTAAATAGGAAAATTGATGAAATTAAGGAATTATACAACTTTTATAGTAGTAAATATGAGGATGTTGAAAGCATTAGTACGATGAACATCATGGACTTAAGTACAAATGTATTATCAGAACCGTTCGTAACAACTAACCCGATTTCACCGAATAAAAAACTGAATGTAGCAATTGCATTTGTTTTAGGATTAATGGTATCAGTCGGGATTGTATTTTTAAGAGAGTATTTACAAAATACGCCATCAACTAATAAGTAATAAATGATGTAGAAGGAAATGAATGACATGATTAAACCAATTAAAAAAGCAATTATTCCTGCGGCTGGACTTGGCACAAGATTTCTTCCAGCAACGAAAGCAATGCCGAAGGAAATGTTGCCAATTGTCGATAAACCGACGATTCAATATATCGTTGAAGAGGCGATTGCTTCAGGGATTGAAGATATCATTATCGTCACGGGAAAAACGAAACGAGCAATTGAAGATCATTTCGATAAAAATTTTGAGCTAGAAGCAAATTTACAAGCAAATGGGAAAACAGATTTATTAGAAAAAGTTAAACGGGCGGAGGTTGACATTCATTACATTCGTCAACGGGAACCAAAAGGGCTCGGTCATGCTGTTTGGTCGGCAAGAAAATTTATCGGTGATGAACCCTTTGCAGTCTTGCTTGGAGATGATATCGTTCAGGCTAGCACACCGTGCTTGAAACAATTAATTAATGAATACAATGAAACAGGTAGTTCAATTGTCGGTGTCCAACAAGTACCAGAAAGTGAAACAGACCGATACGGCATTGTTGATCCGAATGGTCAAGCAGGACGTCGTTACGAAGTAAAAAACTTCGTCGAAAAACCGTTACTTGGCACAGCCCCTTCTAACTTAGCGATTATGGGACGTTACATATTAACCCCAGAAATATTTAAAGAATTAGATAAACACGAAATAGGCGCAGGTGGCGAAATTCAGTTAACTGATGCCATTCAAGCATTAAATGAACAACAAAAAGTATATGCCTATGACTTTGAAGGCAAACGCTATGACGTCGGCGAAAAACTCGGGTTCGTCAAAACAACGATAGAATTAGCACTGCAGAATGAAGAGATGAAAGATGAGTTGTGGGAGTATTTGCTGGAAATGACTGAGAACCTGAAAGTGAATGAGTTAAGTTAAGGAAGGAACAATCTATTGGCTGATAAAATTTACTTATCTTCTCCTCACATGAGTGATGAAGGTTATGAAATGGAATACATTCAAGAGGCATTCAAAACTAATTGGATTGCACCGCAAGGGGAGAATATTAATAAATTTGAAGAAGAGTTTGCCCAAAAAGTAGGTGCGGAACATGCTGTAGCTCTATCATCTGGTACAGCAGCTATTCATATGGCGTTAAAAGCAGCAGAAGTTGGTGAAGGGGATATCGTCTTTTGTCAATCTTTAACTTTTTCGGCGACAGCTAATCCAATTATTTATCAAAACGCAACTCCCGTTTTTATCGATAGTGATGAAAAGACATGGAATATGTGCCCTAAAGCCCTACAAATGGCTTTTGAAAAATATCCTGAAGTAAAAGCCGTCATTGTAGTCCACTTATATGGTTTGTCTGCAGAAATGGATGAGATTGTAAAGATATGTAAGGAAAATAATGTCGTATTAATTGAAGATGCTGCTGAATCACTAGGATCGACATATAAGGGAAAACAAACAGGAACATTCAGTGATTATGGTATCTTCTCTTTTAATGGGAATAAGATCATTACGACATCTGGAGGCGGCATGCTCGTCACAAATATTAAAGAAAAAGCAGATAAAGTGAGGTTTTGGTCAACACAATCCCGAGACCCCGCGATTCATTATCAACATAGTGAACTTGGATACAATTACCGAATGAGTAATATTTCTGCTGGCATTGGAAGAGGACAACTAAAAGTATTGGATGACAGGGTCAAAAAGAAAAATGAAATCTATCATTATTATAAAGTGAAATTATCTGACATTAAAGAAATTAACTTCATGCCTGAAAATGAATGGAATGCACCTAATTACTGGTTAAGTGCTATTACGTTAAGTGGAAAGGTAAAACCAATTGATATTATAAAAGCATTACAAAAAGAAAACATCGAATCAAGACCCATTTGGAAACCGATGCATTTACAACCTTTTTATGAAAAATATGATTTTATTGGGACAAAAGTGGCAGATAGTCTGTTTGAAAAAGGATTATGTTTGCCGTCAGATACGAAGATAACTCTAGATGACTTGGAGAAAGTTATAAAGATTATTAAAGGATTGTGGAATGATGAGAAAATTAAATCTAATAATTAAAAGGTTGATAGATTTTTTTGGAAGTTTAATAGGTCTAATCATTATTTCTCCACTTCTCATTATAATAACTTTGTTAATTAAGTTAACATCAAAAGGTCCAGTGTTTTTTAGACAAGAACGTCTTGGGAAAAATGGCAAGGTATTTCGAATTATTAAGTTTAGAACCATGATAGTAAATGCGGAAAAAATTGGAACGGGCTTATTTGTGAAAACAGAGCAAGATAATCGGATAACTAGGATTGGAAAAATATTACGGTCCACAAGTTTAGATGAATTACCTCAACTTTTGAATGTAATTTCTGGACAAATGAGTTTAGTGGGACCTAGACCCCCAGTTCCTCATCACCCATATACATATATTGATTATAGTGGTTTTCAACGTAAAAGATTTGTAATGAAGCCTGGTATAACAGGTTTATCCCAAGTAACAGTTAGAAATTCAGTGTCATGGGATGATCGTATTCTTTTCGATGTTAAGTATATTGAAAAGTTTAATATTTGGTTAGACATTGTGATACTTTTTAAGACACTGAAGAGGCTATTTAGAAGTGAAGGTATCTATATAGAAGCAGAAAACAAAAAAATATCAAGGGGTTGATATTATGAAAAAGGTTGTTTTTTTTGGTTCAATAGGATTAGCCAGAAAATGTTTGGAAGAAATAGTATTGAAACAAGATATTGAATTAGTGGGTGTATGTTGTAGCCCTTTGGAAACAGGATGGAGAGAAGAGGAAACGGTTTATACTTATTGTTTAAGAAATAATATACCAATCCTAACATTTAATGAACTTTCCTCAATATCCCCTGATATTGGTTTTTCTGTTAGATACGATAAAATAATACCGATTGATGTTATTAATTCTTTTAAACTGGGAATTTTAAACACACATGGGGGGATTTTGCCAGAATATAGGGGCTCTTATTGTAATATTAATGCACTTATTAATAAGGAAAAAGAGTATGGAGTCACATTGCACTATATCACAGAGGGCATAGATACTGGGGATATTGTAGCAATTAAAAAGTTGAAAATTTCCGAGGATGACACAGGGATTACTTTGTATCGAAAGAGTGAGAAACTATGTTATGAAGTATTAAAGGAAAATATTGGTGATATAATTAAAGGAATTAACAATAAAATTTCACAGGATGATTTGATAAAGTCAGGACATAGAACAAAGACCTATTATACAGAAAGTACATTAACAAAAAAAGAAATTGATTTTAAGAAAATTGAAAATAATTTTAATATAGTAAAAGCATTTGATTCACCATATCATGAACCTGCATTTACATATATAGATGGCAATAAGATCTACTTACGTGTTAATTACGGTTTGAAGGATTAATAGTTAAATCAGTAATTTGCTAGGCTTTACAGGAAATATTATACCTTAAATCAAGGAAGGCTAAAGATGGATTTCGACTATACACCTATTCAAATATTAAGTGAGAATTTAAATAATAATACATTTTATATGAAACGTGATGATCTATTTCAAGTTTCATTTGGTGGTAACAAAGCCAGAAAAGCAACCCTTTTTTTTGAGGATATAAGAAAAACCTCTGCCGATTGTGTATTAACATATGGAGCCAGTAGTTCTAATCACTGTCGGATAATAGCAAATATTGCAGCATCCAAAAGGTTGCCATGTTATATTATCTCACCTATTGAATCGAGTCATACTACCACTAATAGCAAGTTGGTTAATTTATTTGGTGCATCCGTTGAATATTGTCCCGTTTCAAAGGTAAAATCAATAATAAAACTAAAACTAAGTGAGTTAAAAGCACAAGGTTATGCACCTTATTTTATTCAAGGTGGTGGACATGGCAATATAGGTACGCAGGCTTATCTAAATGCATACAGTGAAATATTGAAATACGAGAGAAAATCTGGTGTAAATTTTGACTATATCTTTCATACAAGTGGTACGGGTACTACCCAATCAGGATTAATAGTTGGAAAATTAATTAATGATGATGATAAAAAAATAATCGGTATTAGCAACGCTCGTAAAAACCCACAAGGGACAAAAGTAATTTATGAAAGTGTTGATAGTTATTTGGTTAATAGGCTAAGAAAGTCAATATCATCCGAGCAGATAGTATTAGTAGATGATTACGTTCTTGATGGTTATGGGTCTTATAACAAAAAAATAATATCGGTAATCTTTGATATGCTAAAGAATGATGGTATTCCATTGGATCCAATATATACCGGCAAGGGATATTGGGGCATGAAAGAATACATAAAAACTAACAATATTTCCGATAAAAATATCCTATTTATTCATACTGGTGGTACACCGTTATTTTTTGACCATTTGGAGGAGCTATTTAATGGATATTAATATTTTAATACTGAGTTGCGGATCACGAAATAAAATAGTTCAATATTTTAAAAAAGAGATTGAAGGAAAGGGGCAAATTATAGCAGCAGATTCTAGTGAGTTGGCTCCAGCCCTTTATGATGCAGATAAATATTATATAGTACCTAGAGTAGATGAAAAAGCCTATTTGGAAAATATATTATCGATATGTGAAGAAAATAAAGTTAAAGGTATTTTATCCTTAATAGACCCGGAATTGGGCATACTTGCAGAAAATAAACAAAAGTTTTTGGATATAGGAGCTGTTCCAATTGTATCTCATAAAAGTGTTATAGATATGAGTTTTAATAAATATGAGATGTATCAATTTTTAATTAAAAATAACTTCAAGACAATAAAAAGTTATATTGAAAAAGAGAAGTTTTATGAAGATTTAAAAGAAAAGAAAATTTATTTCCCGGTATTTGTAAAGCCAGTTAAGGGTAGTGCAAGTATTAATATCAATAAGGTCACTTCAAAGGAGGAACTAGAATTATTATTTAATCGTTTTGATAATTTAATGATACAAGAATATATGGATGGAAAAGAATTTGGTGCTGATGTATACATAGATATGTTGTCCAATGAACCTGTAGCCATTTTCACTAAGAAAAAGCTTAAAATGCGGGCAGGAGAAACAGACAAGTCTGTATCTATAAAAGATAATAAGTTATTTGATCTGATCCATAATTTTGTTAAGAAAGCCGGATTTAAAGGCATTATTGATGTGGATATATTTGAAGTAAATAATGAGTATTACATTTCTGAAGTAAATCCACGGTTTGGTGGAGGATATCCGCATGCACATGAATGTGGGGTAAATATTCCACGTATGTTAATTAACAATATTAATGACATTGCAAATACTGATGTAATAGGTTTATATGAAGAAAACATAAACATGATGAAATTTAGTGAAATTAAAATAATAAAAACTTCAAATTAGTATTTTATCCATTACTATGAAAGGAGATTTAATTGTATAGGGATTTCATGTCTGTATTAAGGAGGAAGGCTTTTTGGAGTTTAGATTTCCTAAATGGGGGTCTGGTAAGAAGAGCTTTTTGTCGAAAGATTATAATATAAATAATTTAGTTAAAATGTCAACGGGTGGTTCTACTGGGACCCCATTTACTTGTTATCAAAATAAGGAAAAGAAAAAAAGAATCAAGAAAACAGTATTATTGGACAGGAAGATAGTGTTAATAATGTCTTCATTCTTAATGGTACAAATTATATGGTTAAGATTTTAAAGCCTGATGATGATAAACTCATACAAGAAAGTGAAATTGGACGTATAGTGATTACTGTTTTATATAATTATTCAATGCCAATGATTAGATACGACACTGGTGATATTGGTAAACATAAATTCAAAAAAAGGCTATAAATTACTTTGGCGGTAGAAGAGTAAAAGTAGTTTATGATAGTAATGGGAATAGATTATCGCCACATGTTGTTACTAATAATATATGGTCATTTCCCGAGAACAAACAGTATCAATTTATTCAAAAAAGTAAAAATTCCTACATTATAAAATTATATGTAGATAATACCTTTACAAGAGTAAGAGAATTAAAATTAAAATTATTAAAAGTTTTGGGTGAGAAAGTCAACGATGGAATTCAAAAAGTTAATAATATACCTGTTATGGCTT